>DASXHZ010000102.1:0-88583 GCA_036488085.1 Thermoanaerobaculia bacterium | reverse complement strand
GGCGGCCTCGCCGCCGTGCGGCGGCGAGCCGCCGCCCCACCGAGAGCCGAGCCTCTTGAACCACAGCGTGAGCGGCGGCACCAGCACGAAGAAGAGCGCCGCGTTCACGTAGTCGCGGAGCTTCGAATAGTGCGCGATCGTCACCGCGCCGATCGCGGTCGGCGCCGTCGCCGGCAGCGACGTCGTGAGCATCGTCAGCGTCAGAAAGACGCCGCATGCATAGGAGAACGCGGCAAGCCAGAGGAGCGCCGCCGTGATCCGCTCGGTCAGCGGTCGCTGCCGCGTCGTCATTGCGGCGCGAGTGTATCGAATGTAGCGAGGAGGTCGAGGATCGCCCGGTCGGCGCCGTACGCGCGGTAGCGGCTGATGATCCACTCGAACGCCGTCACGTTCCCGACCGCATAGCGGAAGCGTTCCATCGCCGAATGCATCGGCTGCTCCTCGAACCACAGCTCCGATCCGGTCGTCGAGTGAAGCGCGATCCGCAGCAAGCGCAGGTGCCACTCCTCGAGGCGCGTGAGCCGCGTCGGCGGCGTCCGCCAGCGGCTGCGCATCCGGAGCGGATCGGGGTCGCGCCTCTGATCCGTCGGCGGAAGCGGACGGCTGACCGCGCGGACGCTCGCGCCTTTCTTGCGCGCCGCGATCAGGTTCCACTCCGACGGAATCACGCCGGCATCGACCAACGCCGCTTCAAAGGTGCAGAGCATGTCGAGGATCACGCTCGGC
The DNA here is from genome assembly GCA_036488085.1 of Thermoanaerobaculia bacterium. Taxonomy (GTDB): domain Bacteria; phylum Acidobacteriota; class Thermoanaerobaculia; order Gp7-AA8; family Gp7-AA8; genus DASXHZ01. Next base: position 87,857 of record DASXHZ010000102.1, on the reverse strand, counting down.
CGCGGGTCTTCGAGTAGATGCCGCAACAACGTGCCGCCCAGCTTCTTCTCTTCGATGACTTCGAAGCGCGCGAAGAGGGACTGAAGAAGCGAGGCGGCCGGGTGATCGGGTTTCCGCGGCAACCCGCCAACCTGGAAACCGGTCAACGGACGGATCATCTCCACCAAGTCTTCCGACAGCGGCAACGACACCGCGTCGTTCACCAGCAGAACGGCTCGCGGCTTCATCGCGCGTTCGATCGCATCCAACGACAGACCGCGCAACGCACGGCAGGCGATCACGACGTCGAACGCGTTCTCTTCGACCTCGCTGTCGACGCGTTCGACGAACGGCCACTTTGCGATCGTCTCGTGGATGCCGCAGTCGTCGCCGTCGATCACCAGCGCCCGGAGGGAGTGGCCGATGAAGTAGCGCGTGGCCCAGCCGGCGATCCAGTCGCGCTGCCGGTCGCCGGTGGCTCGTTCGTTCAGGTGCGCGTGGAGGGAGGCGTCGCTGATCAGGACGACATTGTCCCCGATCTCCCAAACGGGGCGAGCCGCTCCACGACCGCGTCATGCAGTGCCTGCACGCCCGCGTTCGCCGCCTCGACGTCCGGCGCCTTGCCGTAGCGGCGGATCGCCTCGCTCGTCACCGGCCCGATCGACGCCAGTACAGCGTGCGCATTCACCTTCGCCCGCTCCTCCGTCGCGAGCTTCGCGAAAAAGTGATCGACGGTCGAGCCGCTCGTGAACGTCACCGCGTCGATCGAGTCGCTTGCGATCCACTCCCGCAGTTCCGCGAGGTCGAAGTCGGCGGCGCGAGTCTCGTAGGCGACCGCGAGATCAACCTGCGCGCCTCGTTTTTGCAGCGCCTCGATGAGATCGTCCTTCCCCTCGGCGGCGCGGATCACGGCGAACCGCACGCCGGTCTGATCGCCTTCAAAGTGCGGCAGGAGCGCGATCGACTGGAACTTGTCGGGAGTCAGATCGGGGTTCACGCCGTGCAGCCGGAGCTCGGCCGCGGTCGTGTCGCCGACGGCGGCCACCTTGCGGCCTGCGAGCGCGCGCGTGTCCTTCCCCTTTTGCGTGAGCCGCTCGAAGAAAAACTTCACGCCGTTCGTCGAGCTGAAAACGAGCCATGTGTACTCGCCGAGTGCGCCGATGACACCGTCGAGCGACGTCGTCGACTCCGGCGCTCCGATCTCGATCGTCGGGAACTGCAGCACCTGCGCACCGGAGTCCTCGAGGAGACGTTTCAGTTCGCTCGACTGCTCCCGCGCGCGTGTGACGACGACCCGCTTGCCGAACAGCGGCTTCGTCTCGAACCAGTTGATCGTTTCGTGCAGCGTCACAACGTCGCCGACCACGATCAGTGCCGGCGTCGGCAGGCTCGCCTCGATCGCACGCTTCTCGATCGTCTCGAGCGTCCCGGTGACCGTCCGCTGCTCGCGCGTCGTCGCCTTCGAGATCACCGCGGCCGGCTTCGACGCCGGCATGCCGAACTCGGTCAGCTTCTTCACGATCAGCGGCAGGTTTGCAAAGCCCATCATGAAAACGATGGTCCCGTTCAGCTTCGCGAGCGCCGGCCAGTTGACGCCCGTGGTCCCTTCCGACTCATGCCCGGTGACGATCGTGAGCGAAGTGGCGTGTGAGCGATGCGTCACCGGGATGCCGGCATACGCCGGACCGGCGATCGACGACGAGATGCCGGGGACGACCTCGAACTCGACGCCTGCCGCCACGAGGTCCTCCGCTTCCTCACCGCCGCGCCCGAAGACGAACGGATCGCCCCCCTTAAGGCGGACGACACGCTTTCCCGTCTTCGCTTCGTCGATGAGGAGCTGATTGATCTGCTCCTGCGGCAACGTGTGCGCGCTCGCTCGCTTGCCGACGTGTACGACCTCGGTGCCGGGCGCTACGAGCGCGGCGATCTCGTTCGAGACGAGCGCATCGATCGCGACGAGGTCGGCCGACTGCAACAACTCCAGCGCCCTCCGCGTCAGCAGCCCTGGATCGCCGGGACCGGCGCCGACGAGAAACACTTTCCCTTTCGTCATGTGGCCTTCATCCGCAACAGCTCAATCGCGCCGCGGGCGATCAGTTCGTCGGCTACGGCGTCAATCACAGCATCGGGATCGGTACCGCTGCGCGTGACGCGAAGGGGCGTCAATCCTGCGTAGTCGGAGAGAAACGCGCGGATCGTAATGTCGCCCCCGGCCGCGGTGGCGTGAACGGCGATGCAGGAATAGCAGTCGAGTCGCTCGCCGAACTTCTGCAGCACGCCGCGCTCGCATCTCGCCGCGAGGGCGCTGGCGTCGTGCGTGATCGCGGCGGCCGCATCCCGCGCATACGCGTTCGCGTGAAGCGTCTCGATAGTGACGGTGCCTTGTCCCGCGGCCGGGACCATCCCGTCGATATCGAACAGCGATGTGATCTCGGCTCCGCGTCCGAGGCGTGTGATTCCCGCGTTCGCGAGGACGATCCCGGCGTACATCCCGGCGTTCATCTTATGGATTCGCGTGTCGACATTCCCGCGGATCGGCTCGATCGCCAGGTGCGGGAACATCGCGAGGAGTTGCGCGCGGCGGCGCGGCGAGGTCGTGCCGATTACGGAGTCTTCCGGCACGTCACGGAGGGACATCCGTTGGGGATGGAGCCAGGCATCCCGAGGATCGGCGCGCTCGAGGAAACCAGCCAGGACGAAACGTTCCGGAATGATCGACGGCACATCCTTGAGACTGTGGACCGCGACGTCGATTGCGCCGCCCTCCAGCGCCTCCTCCAGCTCCTTGATGAAGAGTCCCTTGCCGCCGATCGACGCCAGCGAAACGTCGGCGCGTTTGTCGCCGGTCGTTTTGATCGTCACGATCTCCGGCTGATACCCGGCAGCGGTCAGAAGACGCGCCGTTTCGTTCGCCTGCCAAAGCGCGAGCTGCGAGCCGCGCGTACCGACGCGAACGACTTTACTCATCGCAGTCCGAAGATCTTGCGAATCGTCTTCCGTAACGACTCGCGCTCCTGCGGCTCCTCGGCTTCCTTGAGCTGCAGGATCGGGTAGTGGAGGATCTTGTTCACCATCTGGGTCGTGAGCTGCTCGATGGCGGCACGCTGATCCGCGTCGATCGGCCCGAGCTTCCGGAGGCACTTGTCCAACTCCGCAGCGCGGATCTCCTCGATCCGCTTCTGCAGCTCTACGATGGTCGGCACCGCATCCTGCGCGATCAGCTTCTTGCGGAACGCGTCGAGCTCGCGGACGACGATCTCTTCCGCCTGCACCGCCTTCTTCTGGCGTAACTCGCGGTTGGCGTCGGCGACATGCTGGAGGTCGTCGATGTTGTAGAGGTATGCGTTCTCGATCTTCCCGACGTCGGGATTGATGTTGCGCGGCACCGAGAGGTCGATCAGGAACAGGCCGCGCTGCCTTCGCGCCTGCAGCGCGTTTTCGATCTGCTCCGGCTCGATCAAAAAGTGCGGTGCGGCGGTCGAGGCGATGACGATGTCGCAGGTGTCCAGGTACGGCTGGAACTCGTCGAAACGCACGGCCATCCCCTCGAACCGTTCCGCGAGGCTGGCGGCGCGCTCGTAGGTCTTATTGGCGACGAAGATCTGCTCGACCTCATGCGCCGCAAGATGCTCGGCCGTCAGCTCCCCCATCTCGCCCGCGCCGAGGAGGAGCACGCGGAGGCCGCGGAGCTCACCGAAAATCTTCTTCGCCAGCTCGACCGCCGCGTACGGAATCGAGACCGCATGCTCGCCGATGCCGGTATCCGTCCGGACGCGCTTGCCGACGCGCATCGTGTTTTCGAAGACCTGATTGAGGAGGGGATCGAGCGTTCCGAGCTCGTGGCTCTTCCTGAACGCCCACTTCACCTGGCCGGCGATCTGCGGCTCGCCGACGATCATCGAGTCGAGGCCCGACGCGACGCGGAAGAGGTGCTGGATGACGTCGCCGTGGCGAAGAATGTAGAGGTGCTTCTCGAGATCCTCGCGCGAGGTGTTGGCGCGTTCGGCCATCCACTCGACGACGCTCTCGATCACGTCCTCGCTCGACGAGGAGACGATCGTCTCCACGCGATTGCAGGTCGAGATCACCGTCCCGCCGTCGACGCCGGCGAGCGACGTCAGCGACTGGATCATCTCGGACATTTTCGATTCCGAAACGTTCAGCCGCTCTCGCAGCTCCACCGGCGCGGTCCGATGATTCACGCCGACGAGGAGAATGCACCTCGCCTCAGACATGGTGAATCCCCAGGATTGCGACCAGCGTCGCCACGAATGCGCCGACCGAGACGAGGATCGTGCGGCGGCCACGCAACGCGCCGGCGATGCTCGACTGCAGCAGCACGGCGAACAGCACCCACGCCACGATCGCGCCGACCTGCTTGATCCGAAGCTGCATCAACGCCGCCTCGGTCTGATACGACCAGAGGACGCCGGCCAGGATTCCGAGCGTGTAGATCGAGAAGCCGATCGCGAGCGCCCGCTGGCTCACGACCTTGCAGACGCGTAGGTTCGGAATCCACTCCCACAACGCGCCGCGCCGCTTCGACGTCAGCGCCCGATCCTGCGCGATCGCGAGGTACGTGAACGCCACGCCGATGAAGAGCGCCGCGATCCCGACCGTGGTGAAGAGGACGTGCGCCGTGAAAATGCGCGAGCGCGTCTCCGGCGTCACGCGCGCGAACGGCTCGTGCACCACGGCGGTGATCGTGAGGAGGATCAACACCAGCGGATGGACGAAGAACGACGCGGCGTGGACTCGGTAACGGATGAAGAGCGCGATCTCGACCGCGAACACGGTCCACGCCACGAATGACGACGCCTCGGGGAGGTTGGTCAGAGGCGGATGTCCCGTGATGGTGCAGATCGTCCCGATCCAGATCGTGTGGCTGATCCAGCCGGCCCCCATCACGACCATCCCGGCACGCTGCAGGACGATCTCGTTGCGGAAGAGCGACACTAAGGCGATCAACGTTCCGACTGCGTAGAGTCCGAGGGCGATGTACAGCGTCACATTCGGCGAGGCCGTCATGCCGCTCCCAGCTTCTTACAAAACACCAGCTTGTCGTCTTCGATCCGGTAGAAGTCTTTGATGCGCGTGATCTCCTGATACCCGCTGCGTTGATAGAAGCGGATCGTCGGCTCGAAGGCGGACCGCGACCGCGTCTCGATCAACAGCATCCGGCCGCTCTGGCGCCGCACCTCGTTTTCGACGAAGCGCAGCAGGATCTGTCCGAATCCCTGCCCCTGTTGCTTCGGATCGACCGCGATCCAGTAGAGATCGAACACCCCGTCCGTTTTTGGCGTCGGGCCATAACAGACGTAACCCTGCACGGCACGATTGGGGCCGCCGTCGGGCTCCTCGAGCACGTAGACGAGAAACTCCGCCTTCTCCGGCTGATCGAACGACTGATCGACGAGATCCATGGCCCAGCCTACTTCTTCCTCACTGAAACGCGCGGTAGCAATGAGTATTCGCCGGATGCGTTCGCGGTCTCGCTCTTCGGCGGGTCTGACTTTCATCAGCCCGTCTTCCGGGCCTTGAGGCGGACTCGAAACGGAGCAAACTCGCGCATGTGCCCCTTCGGCACCCAGGCGGTAAAGAGCGTCGCCTCGCCGTTGTCGGTCTGTTCGTAAACCTCGGCAACCTCGTGCAGGCGCGCGGCGGCGCGCGACTCGCCGTGGGGGATGGCGAGGTGCGTCATCTCGCCGCCTTCCAGCTCGCGCTTCCGGATCTCTTCGGTCAGCTTTTCGACACCACGCCCCGTCAGCGCCGACACGGAAACCGCGTTCTTGCGGTGGGGATGGAAGTGGTCCTCGACGCGATCCGCCTTGTTGTAGACCTCGACGACCTTCGCCATATCGACGCCGAGATCGCGAAGAACGTCCTCGCCAATCTCGCGCTGCTCTTCGAAGAGCGGATGCGACTGATCGATGACGTGGAGCACCAGGTCGGCGGCTACCGCCTCCTCCATCGTCGAACGGAATGACGCGACGAGGTGATGCGGCAGCTTGCGGATGAAACCGACGGTATCGACCATCACGGTCTCGCGCGGCATCGCGGCATCGATCCGCGCCGTCTTCGCGTCGAGCGTGGCGAACAGCTTGTCGACGGCTTCGACATGCCCCTGCGTCAGTCTGTTGAAGAGCGTCGACTTTCCGGCGTTCGTGTAGCCGACCAGCGCCACGGTGAACGCCTGCTGCCGCGCCTTCCGCTGCGTGTGACGATGTTGCTCGATCTTCTTCAGCTCGTCCTTGAGACGGCTGATGCGCGTGCGGACGATGCGGCGGTCGAGTTCGAGCTGCGTCTCACCGACGCCGCGCGTCCCGATGCCGCCCGCCTGCCGCTCGAGATGGGACCAGGCGCGCGTCAGGCGCGGGAGCATGTACTCGAGCTGCGCCAGCTCGACCTGCGTCCGTGCCTCCCGCGTCCGTGCCCGCGCCGCGAAGATGTCGAGTATCAGCGCGCTCCGATCGATCACCTTCACGCCGGCGATCTTCTCTAGATTGCGGACCTGCGCCGGCGAGAGGTCGTCGTCGAACACGATCAGCGTCGCGCCGTTCTCGCCGGCGATCTTCTTGATCTCCTCCGCTTTGCCGCTGCCGACATACGTGGCCGGATCGGGTGCGGGACGCTTGGCGACGACCGTCGCCGCCACGTTCCCCCCCGCGCTCTCGACCAGTTTCGCGAGCTCTTCGAGATGTTCCTCGGCGACACTCCGCGTCAGTTCAGGAAGGATGAGTCCAACGGTGACGGTGTTCTCAGGCACTGAGGTCCGCGCTAGTTTATCTCTTCTGTCATCCCGAGCCGCTAAACTGCCCCGCATGTTTTTCCTCTACGAGGTGCTGCTGTACCTCGTTCTGATCGTCGGACTGCCGTTCTTTCTGATCCTCGGCCTCGCTCGCGGCAAGTGGGTGTCGAACTTTCCGGAGCGGATGGGGTTTTACCGGCCGCACGCGAAGGCGCATGACCTCTGGATCCATGCGGTCAGCGTCGGTGAGGCGCTGGCAGCGAAGACGATCGTGGAGGAGATTCTCCGGCTGAGGCCGCAAACCTCCATCGTCTTCACGACCACGACGATCACCGGCCAGGCGCAGGCGAAGAGGCTCTATCCGAACGCGACCGTGACCTATTTCCCGTTCGACTTCAGCTTCGCCGTGCGCCGGTTCCTGAAGCATCACTCGCCGAGGGCGTTCGCCACGATGGAGACCGAGCTGTGGCCGAATGTGACGCGGATCTCGCGAGACCGCGGGATGCATCTCCTGCTCGCGAACGGACGCATTTCTGACCGGTCGTTCCCGCGCTACCGATTCTTCAGGCCGATCGTCGCCTCGCTTCTCCGCTCGTATGACCGCGTACTCGCGCGCGAACAGCTCGACCGCGATCGGTTCCTCGCCATCGGCGCGCATGACGTCGAAGTCACCGGCAACGTGAAGTTCGACTACACGCCGAACGACGCGCCGCTCCCCGACATCGAAGCGCTCATCGCCGGCCGCAAGTGCGTCATCCTCGGCTCGACCTTCGAAGGGGAAGACGAGATGCTCCTCCCCGAGGTCGAGCGGCTCGTGCGGGAGCGGAACCTCTTCTTCATCATCGCGCCGCGGAAGCCGGAGCGGTTCGATGCGGTGGCGGCATTGCTCGCGGCGATCCAAGTGGTGAGGCGGAGCCAGTTCCAGCAGCGCGAGGCCGACATCCTCCTCCTCGACACCATCGGCGAGCTGGCGCGCGCGTATCGATACGCAACCGTCGCCTTCGTCGGCGGCTCGCTCGTGCCCCACGGCGGCCACAACCCGATCGAGCCGGCGGCGGCGGGCGTTCCGGTCTGCTTCGGGCCGCACATGACCGCCTTCCGCGACGTTGCGAAGGCGTTCCTGACGAACGACGCGGCCAAAGAAGTGAACAACGCGAAAGAGTTCGCGACCTTCGTCGAGGTGATGACCTCGGACGACACACTCCGCGCCGCCTGGGGAGAGCGCGCACGTAACACAGTCGCCGAGAACCGCGGCGCCTCGGCACGCACGGCGCGGCGGATCGTCGAGTTGCTGTCGTGATCCGTTTTCTGGAAGCGCTCTATCACGCCGTCAACCGCGCTCGGCGGGCTCTCTATCGGCGAGGTGTCTTGAAAGCGAAGCGGCTCGAGAAGCCCGTCATCTCCATCGGCAACATCGCCGCCGGCGGCGCGGGGAAGACACCGTGCGTCATCGCCGTCGCGAAGTTCCTCACCGCGCGCAGCCTCCGCGTCTGCGTCCTCACCCGCGGTTACGGACGTCGCGGCGCCGGCGGCGAAGTGAACACATTCGACGCCGAGCGGTTCGGCGACGAGCCGGTGTTGATCAAGAAACGCGTTCCCGAAGCGATCGTCGTCGCCGGCAAAAATCGTTACGGAAATGGTTTACACGTAAATTGTGACGTTTATCTGCTCGATGACGGCTTCCAGCACCTCCAACTCCACCGCGACCTCGACGTCGTCATCGACGTTTCGGATGCGCGCTTCCATCGCGAAGGACGCGGCGCGCTGCGCGATGCAGACGTCGTGATCCCGCGCTGCATCCAGCCCGAAAACCTCGCCGCGTTGCACGGGAAGAGCGTTTTCGCCTTTGCAGGACTCGCAAACAACGAGCAGTTCTTCGACATGCTGCGCGCGAACGGCGTCGACCTGGTCGGAACGCGCGGCTTCCCCGATCATCACGTCTACACCCCCGGCGAAACCGCGGTGATCCGACAGCTCGCGCGCGGCGCCGAGGTCGTCGTCACCACTGAAAAGGACGCGGTGAAGCTCGGCGGCCGTGACATGATCGCGGTGGCGATCGAGTTCGTCGTCGAGCCCGCGGTGCTCGAGCGCATCGCCGCCGTCGCCCATGGCTCGCCGTAAGAAAAACAGGGTCCTTCAGCGCCTCGAATACATCGTCTACCGGCTGATCGCCGGCGCGGTGCGGCGCATGTCCGAGGAGCGCGTCTACCGCTGGGGAGCGCGCCTCGGCGCCTTCAGCCGCCGGGTGCTCCGCTCCCGCGACCGCCTCGCCATGCGCAACCTCCGCGCGGCCTTCCGATCCAAGGGCGAGCGTGAGCTGAGGGAAACCCTCGATCAGTCGTGGCGCGACTTCGGATGGGAAATGCTCGAGTTCGTTCGGGCGCAGGGCTACTCGCTCGACGAGCTCGTCGAGCGTTGCCCCTTTTTCGGCGCCGAGATCCTCGCCGCCGCGCGTGCCCGCGGCAAGGGAACGATCCTCATCAGCGCCCATTACGGCGGATGGGAGATCGGCGGCCTGGCGCTGATGGCGCATGTCAACGACGTCCGCACCGTCGCGCGGCCGCTCGACAACGAGCTCCTGGAGCGCGACCTGGCGGCGAGCCGGGCGAGGACAGGCGCCGAGGTCGTCGACCGGCGGCGCGCGGCGCGGGCGCTCATGCGCGGACTGGCAGAAAATGCCGTCATCGTCCTCCTTCCCGACCAGGCGGTCCAGCCGCGGGAGGGGGTGCTCGTTCCTTTCATGGGGCGCAAAGCGTGGACGACCGATGCCCCTGCGAAACTCGCCCTTCGGACCGGTGCGACGATTGTGTTCGCTTTTTGCATACCGGACCGGACCAGGCATCGACTGGAGTTCGAAGGGCCGATCGTCGTCGACGAGTTGAACGAGAGCGAACGAAATCCAACAGCTCTGACAGAACGAATCAACAACGTCATCTCACGACGGATCGCTGCCCATCCCGAGCTGTGGTTGTGGATGCACGATCGTTGGAAAGGGACGGGCGAAAGCACAGTGGTATGAGCAGTGAGAAAACTGTAGTCATCGGGCTCAATTGGGTTGGCGACAACGTCCTCGCCCTCCCCACCTATCGAGCGCTCCACCACCGCTTCCGCCATGAAGGAGGGATCGCGATCGCGGCTCCCGAAAACGTGGCGCCGCTCCTCGGCGCGGCCGGCGTCTCGCGGCGTGTGATCGCCTGGAACAACAAGACCCGCGACCGCGTCAGCGCGCTCCGTCGCGGCAACTTCCGCCGCGCCATCATCCTTCCGAACTCCTTCCGCGCCGCCGCCGTCGCCTACGCCGCCGGCATCAGCGAACGGTGGGGCTACGACACGGACCTCCGCTCGATGCTTCTGACCAATCGCGTCGCGCACGTTCGCGAACGCGGCCACCAGCTCGACGACTACACGCAGCTCCTCTCCGCCATCAACGCGCCGCACGTCGTCGACGAGCTCCCGGTGGTGCATCTCCCGGTCGCCGTGCGCGACCGAGCGCGGCGCCGCCTCCGCGGACGCGGCCTCCGTCTCGACCGCCCGCTCTTCGGCATCCACGCCGGAGGTCTGTACGGACGCGCCAAGCATTGGGGCGACTCGCGCTACGTCGAGGTCGCCGAACGGCTGCGCGCCGACGGCTTCGAAGTCCTGCTCCTGACCAGCCCCGGCGAGCGCGATCAGGCGCAGGCGATCGCCTCCGCGTGCAACGGCGTCCCGATCTTCGGCGAGAGCGGCGACGTCCTGGAGCTTGCCGCCGCGATCTCCCACTGCTCCGCCGTCATTACCAACGACAGCGGTCCGCTCCATCTCGCGGCGGCCCTCGCCGTCCCGACCGTCTCGATCTTCGGCCCGACCGACCCGCAACGCACCGTGATTCCAGGCGCCAGCCATGTCGTTCGCGCTTCCGTCGACTGCCAGCCGTGCTACGCCCGCGAGTGCCCCCTCGGACACCACCGCTGCATGCGCGACATCACCGTCGACGACGTCTACGACGCCGCCATCGGCCTCCTGGATGTCGACGGCGTCGCCCGTGTCGATGAGACGCGCGAGCCGGTCATCGTGCGGCACATCGTGCGGTAGCGACATGGGGAGCGGACGTCTCGTCCGCCGCGCGTAGGCCGGTCGTTGCGCGATGCGGTCCTATAATCGTTTTCGATGACGGAAGTGGCCGAGGAAAAGCGGCTGTACAAGATCGGCGAGGTATGCCGCGTCGCCGACGTGCAGCCGTACGTCCTTCGCTACTGGGAGACCGAGTTCGCCGCGCTCGCGCCGAACAAGAGCGGCGGCGGACAGCGGCTCTACACGCAACGCGAGATCGACATCATCCTCCGGATCAAACAGTTGCTCTATTCGGAAGGCTTCACGATCGCGGGGGCGAAGAAGAAGCTGGAGGGCGAGCTTTCGGCGCCTCCTGCCGCGCAGGTGGCTTCGGTCAGCGCGCCGGCCCCCGGCCAGATCCCTCGCTCCGCTCGGGATGACAAGGCACGCGCTGCGTTGCTCGACGTGAAGCGCGAGCTGGCCGCGATCCTCGATTTACTCGGCGAATAGCGCGACGATCGCTTCCAGACCGGCGCGGTCGTCTTCGTCGAATGCGTTGATTCGATCCGAGTCGACGTCCAGGACTGCGATGAGCTCACGATCCCGATCGAAGACCGGCACGACGATCTCCGACTTCGAGTTTGCATCGCATGCGATGTGGCCGGGAAATTGATTCACGTCGGGGACGATGATCGTCTCGCGCTTCGCGCCGCACGTGCCGACGACGCCTTTGCCGAACTCGATCTGCAGACATCCGACAGTTCCGATGTACGGCCCGACGACGAGGCGATCGCCGCACACGCGATAGAAGCCGGTCCAGAAGTAGTAGTCGAAATGCTGCGTGAGGATGGAGTTGATCGTCGCCATCAGCGCGATGTCGTCGAGCGAGACGCCCCCTTCGTCGCTCCAAATCGCGCGGATTTCGCGCAGGCTCTCTTCGTAGGCTTCGCGCCTGTTCAAAGTGGTGCTCATACCGCGATCGCCCGCGCGTAAACGTGCTCGTACTCGCGCGCGGAGCTTTCCCACGAGTGGTCGGCCGCCATGCCATTCGCCTGGAGCCGCTTCCACGTCGCAGACTCGCGGTAGTTCAGCATCGCGAGCCAAACTGCGGCATAGAGGTCGCGCGGCGACGTGCTAAGAAATCCGAACCCGTTCGCGTCGTCGAGGTTGACGCCGTCGAACGGGATCACCGTGTCGGCGAGACCGCCCGTGAAGCGGACGACCGGCACCGTGCCGTAGCGCAGCGCGTACATCTGATTGAGGCCGCAGGGCTCGTAGATCGACGGCATCAGGAGAATGTCGGCACCGGCGTAGATGCGATGCGCGAGCGCGTTGTCGAATCCGATCTCGACGCGGCAGCTCTCCGGCTCCTCGGCTGCGATGGCGCGGAATGCCGCTTCGATCGCCGGATCGCCGCTGCCGAGGATGATCGCCTGCGCGCCGGCGCGGAGAAGGCGTCCGAGAATCGGCGTCAGCATCTGAAAGCCCTTCTGATCGACGAGCCGCGAGACCACCGCGAGCAGCGGCGTCTTCGCCTTCAGCTTCATCTTCAGCTCGCGGAGCAGCGCGCGCTTGCTGAGGTTCTTGCCCGCGAGCTTTTCGCGCGAGTAGGTCGACGGGACGTTCGCGTCGCTCGCCGGATTCCACTCGTCGACGTCGATGCCGTTGAGGATTCCGGTCAACTTGAACGAAAGACTGCGCAGGATTCCGTCGAGTCCCGCCCCCAGCTCATGCGTCTGGATCTCGCGCGCGTACGTCGGCGAGACGGTCGTTACCTGATCCGCGAAGATGATCCCGCCCTTCATCGGATTGACCTGCCCGAAGTGCTCGAGCGCGTCGGGGGCCCAATAGCGGCTGTGCAGGCCGGTCACCCCGAACGCGGATCCCGCCGCCTCCCCCTCATAGTTGAGATTGTGAATCGTGAAGACGGAGCGCGTGTGGCGAAAGTTGGGATTCCCGCGCAGGCCGCTGTGCAGGTACACGGGCAGCAGCGCCGTGTGCCAGTCGTGCGCATGGAGGACATCCGGGGCGAACCCGAGGAAGTCGGCAGCGTGGATGACCGCGCGGCAGAAGAACGTGAAACGGTCCAACGCATCGTCGACGCCGTCAAGCCGCGGCGCGTAGATCTGGTCGCGATTGAAGAAGAATTCGTTCTCGATCAGGATCAGGGGAATGTCCGTCCCCGGCAGCGTCGCTCGCAGCAACCGCGCCTCTGCCGACCAGTTCGCCCAAGTGATCGCCGTCGCCGGCGACGCGATCTCCGGCATGACGCCATTGCTCTCGAACCACTCCCGGGACTGCCGATAGAACGGCGTCACGACCACGACGTCGTGCCCCAGCGCCCGGAGCACCTTCGGCAACGCCCCGCAAACGTCGCCCAGCCCCCCGGTCTTCGCGATCGGAGCCACCTCGGCGGTAGCAAAGAGGATCTTCACAATCCTCTCACTCTATCCCGAGGACCCTGAGCGCAGCGAAGGGGACGAAGGATCGGGCGCCCGCGAGGCGACGTGCTGTTTTCCAACGAAGATCGCGGCAGGCTCCGCAAACCTCGGCGGACCTTTCGCGAAGGTCGGAGAGCTTTCGAAAACCTCTCGCGACCTTTGGAAAACCGCCGCGGATCTTTCGCCAACCTCCGCCGACCTTTTCATAACCTCCTCGGACCTTTCGCGAAGATCGTTCGATCTTCCGCAAAGATCGCCGGAGCTTCCGCGAAGGTCGCAGGAGCTTTCGCGAAGATCGCCGGAGCTTTCGCGAAGGTCGCAGGAGCTTCCGCGAAGCTTCGACGAAGCTCCCGCAAACCTCCGCGGACCTTTCGCGAAGGTCCGGAGAGCTTTCGAAAACCTCTCGCGACCTTTGGAAAACCTCCGCGGATCTTTCGCCAACCTCCGCCGACCTTTTCATAACCTCCGCGGACCTTTCGCGAAGATCGTTCGATCTTCCGCAAAGCTCGCCGGAGCTTCCGCGAAGATCGCCGAGCTTCCGCAAAGATCGCCGGAGCTTCCGCGAAGGTCGCAGAGCTTCCGCGAAGGTCGCCGGAGCTTCCGCGAAGGTCGCCGGAGCTTCCGCGAAGATCGCCGGAGCTTCCGCGAAGGTCGCCGGAGCTTCCGCGAAGCTTCGACGAAGCTCCCGCAAACCTCGGAGGTGCTTTCGCGAAGAACTTCGGCGAAGCATTCCAGTCGATGGCGAGTTTGCGGAGTCGTTCTAGCTAACGATCATCGCCGCGTATCCCACCACGTGCGCGTAATCCCCATTCACATCCCCGCTCGTCGCGTGCTTGATCAGCCGCGCACTCTTCGCGCCGAGCTTCCGCGCGGCGATGAGCATCGTGGTAGTCGGGATGAAACCGCACATCGAGACGTCGAACTCGTCGACGACGCGCCACAGCCCCTGCGGATCGAGCTTCAGCACCTCGTCGATCGCGACCTGGTCCTTCCGTAGCGTCGTCTTCTGGTCTTCGTAGTGATTCAGGTCGCTGCTGGCGATGATGCCGATGTCCTCATCCTCGTCGCGCACCACATCCGCAATCGCGTTCCCGATCATCTCGGCGTAGTCGTACCGATGCGCGCCGAGACAGATCGGAACGAACGTGAAGTCGCCGAGGAGCTGCTGCAGAAACGGAAGCTGCACCTCGAGCGAGTGCTCCTTCGCGTGCGCGCGCGCGTCGTCGGCCAGCAGCTTCGAGTGCGCCATCAGCTTCTCCGCAAGCGCAGCGTCGACTTGAACCTCCCCCAGCGGAGTCCGCCACGCCCCACTCCGATTGATCGCCGCAAAGTGCCCGAGCCCCGTGTGGTTCGGACAGAGGATGATGTACCGCTTTGGCAGCTCCGCAAGCGCGTAGAACGCTGCGGCCACGTGGCCGCTGTACATCAGGCCCGCGTGGGGGACAACGGCACCGATGAAACGCTCCTTCGTGTTTCCCGTCTCCGGATTTTCCGCGAAGCAGGCCCTGACCTGCGCGTTCAGGTGCTCAGGCGTCCCTTCGTAAAACGACCCGGCGACGGCGGGTGGGCGGGTGGTCATGCAAGGTTCATAGCAAGACGGGACTCGGTACCGACTGGTTGGACGTGTGGCCAATCGTTTCGGTCGCGCCTGATCGACGGACGCCCGCCCAAGTCTCAACGCTTCTTGACGTATGGAAGGATCGCTATATATGCTCGCGCGTGCTGGCGAGTGGCACCAAGCAAGGAGGAGACATGAAGAAGCGTCTCGCATTTCTGGTGATCTGTCTGGCGTTGACGCGGGCACGCGCCCATTGAGTGACCGGCGGGGCGAATCCGGGCTCCGCCTTCAATTTGGAGCTTTGGCGTAAAGAGGACACCGGGCGACGGCAGGATTGCCGGCGCCACACGGAACCCGAGCTACTCCCGCGGGAAACTGGGGGAGTACAGGACGGCGTTTAGGAACAGCGGGAGGGTGCCGCGCCAGAACGAGCGGAAATGCGGCTCGTCGGCGAAGGTGATTACCTGGCCGCGGCCGTAGGGTTCGGAGACGAGGTAGACGGCGCCTTTCATCTTGTCGATCGACTCCTTCCAGGCGACGCCGGAGATGAGGGGGCTGTCTTTGTCGATGGTGACGATGTTGTCGACGGCGTGGGTGACGGGCTGGTAGGCGGCGGTCCCTTCGATCAGGACGGCGGGGGATGACGGGAGGCCGAAGGTCAGGTAGGAGCGCTCGTTCATGTGGGTGCGGAAGGTGGAGCCGGGGATGCGGAACTCGTTGTAGCGCTCTTCCTTGGGCGACGCCTTATCGGTCGTTTTTTCGTCGTCATCTTTCTTCGCCTTCGGCGCTTCCCACGGCTTGAGCTTCGAGATCTCGACGTCTTTGTCGCGGAGGAACTTGTTCGCGGCGTCGATGGCGATGACGGTGCCGCCGTCGTTCACCCAGGTCTTCAGCTTTTCGATACCGGACTTGCCAAGGGCGCCGGCGTAGCCGCCGCCGTTCGGGAGGATGAGGACGCGGTAGTGACTGAGGTCGACGTTACGGAGCGACGCGAGGTCGAGGTTGGTGTGCGGGAGCGGCGTGTCGATGTCGAGGGTGTGCCACAGCATACCGTACGACGTGGCGCTGATGCCGTTGCCGCCGACGAGCGCGATCCGCGGGTCGCGGACGTAGTGAATGTCCTCGGAACCGAGCGCGGTGCCGCCGGTCCAGCCGGACTCGATCGGCGCGATGTCGACGTCGAGGCTGATCGCGCTGAGGGTCTTGTCGACGTCTGTCGGATTGTTGCCCTTGAGGACGATGAGCGAGCCGCGCGGGAAGGTCTTGTCGCCCATCACGACCTCGTGCTCGGCGACGCTGAAGTTGACGTGATGCTCGAGCGCGCGGCCGGCGAAGCGGTAGAGGTTCGGATCGAGCGCGTCGACGATGTAGCCATACGTCGCGGCGCGGAAGGGGGCGTGCGCCGCGTGCTCGTACGGCTTCACATCCGCGATCACCGGCATGCTCGTGACGAACGCGGGGACGTTCATGGCGAGCGGCATCGACCAGGAGGTGAGGTCGTAGAAGTCGTCCGGCTCGTCGGCGTGGGTCTTCGTCTGCTGCTCTTCGAGGAAGCCCGGCGAGAACTTGGGCGACTTTTCGAGGAGCGTCTCCGCGAGGCGGCCGAGCGGCTGTTTGGTCGAGACGACCGCGGTGCCGGCGGCGAAGGTGTGGTTGTCGGCGCTCGCGCCGCCGACGGCGGTCGCGTGGACGGTGACCGGTGCTCTCAGCTCGCCGACGCGAATCTGCTGTCCCTGCAAGCGCGCGATGAGTGTGTCGAAGTTCGGCGTGCCGTTCGGGATGAAGTAGGTGTTCTTTCCGTTCTCAACCTCGGCGCGGTTGGCGTCGTAGAAGTAGCGCAGCAGCCCCTCGCGATTCGCCGCCGCCGTGCGCAGGGTGGTTATGCCGCTGGTGTAGTGCTCGTCAATGCGGAACGCCAGACGGAGCACGCTGTCGTCCTCGCGGCGCACCACCGTCCCTCCGCGGCCGCCGCCCGCGACTTCGTACGTCATGCCGATCGCGCCGTGCAGTGCGGGCCATGAGTCGCCGTACGCGGGATAGAAGAGATCGAAGCGCTCGGCGACAAAGAACGGCCAGCCGCGCTGCGAGAACGCCTGCGCGTTAGCGCGGCCGAAGACGTCGAGCCACTTCTCGACATCCTTCGGAAGGTTGGCGTTGATCGGTTTCGCGTCCGGCGGGAAGAAGTAGGTGGAGTTCGACCCCATCTCGTGGAAGTCGACGAAGACTTGCGGGTTCCACTTCCCGTACTCCGCGACGCGCGCTTGGGTCTCGCGCTGCGACTGCCAGGCCCAGTCGCGGTTCATGTCGATGAGGTAGTGGTTGTAGCGGCCGCCCGGCCACGGCTCGGCGTGCTCGTACGCCTCTGGATTCGGGTTCGGCTCGGCGCCGACGGTGCGCGTGAACCACTGGACGTACCGCTCGCGGCCGTCGGGGTTCTGCAGCGGATCGATGACGACGACGAGGTTGTCGAGGAGTTTCTGCGACTCGGGATCGCGCAGCAACGTCGCGGCGACTTTCATCGCCGCCTCGGCGGACGACGACTCGTTGCCGTGCACGCCGAATGCGAGCCATGCGATCGCCGGCGTGTTGCGCGCGATGTCCTGCGCGCGCGACGCGTCGACCTCGGCATTCGCGAGCGACGCGACGTCGTGGCGGATGGCGTCGAGCTTCGCGCGGTTTGCCTGCGACGTGATCACGGCAATGATCAGCGGGCGATGCTCGTACGTCTCGCCGATCTTCTGAACGGTGATCAGCGGCGACCGCTGCGTCAAGTCGTTGAAGTAGTCGACGATCCGGTTCCACGGCGTGAATCGATCGCCGAGGGTGTAGCCGAGGTATTCGTCAGGCGTCGGAATCGCGTTCTGGGCGAGCGCGGAAGTAGCGGCGAGAAGAAGAGCGGCGAGGACGATCAGCTTGCGCACGCTGGAAAACTATCAGAAGTTCACTGTGTGGGGGGCCGGCTCTCAGCCGGCCCGGGGTCGGCTAAGAGCCGACCCCCACATCCACTTCTTCGTCGAGCATGTTCGACTTGGAGTGGATGCCGAGGCGCTTCATCATTTCGTTGAGCGTCGAGGGCTTGACCTGGAGCAACTCGGCGGCGCGTTTCTGGACGCCGTTGGCCATCTCGAGCGACTGGAGGATCATCGCGCGCTCGTACCGTGAGACGGCGTCTTTGAGCGAGAGGCCCTCGGTTGGGACGACCATCGCGGGCTGGTCGGTGTTGACCGGGTAGCGCAGCGAGTCGGGGAGGAGCTCGGGGGTGATGCGGTCGCCGGTGCAGAGGACGACGGCGCGTTCGATGGTGTTCTCGAGCTCGCGGACGTTGCCGGGCCAGGCATGGTCCATCAGGATCCGCATGGCGTCGGGCGTCACTTCTTTCACCTTCCGCTTGTTCTCCTCGGAGTACTTCTGCATGAAGTGCGCGACGAGGAGCGGGATGTCCTCGCGCTTCCGGCGGAGCGGCGGGAGCGGGATGGTGATGACGTTGAGGCGGTAGAAGAGATCCTCGCGGAAGCGGCTGTCGGCCATCAGCTTCATGAGGTCGGCGTTCGTGGCGGCAATGATGCGGCAGTCGACGCGGATCGTCTCGACGCTGCCGAGGCGCATGAACTCTTTTTCCTGGATGACGCGGAGGAGCTTCGCCTGCGTCTCCAGGTTGATGTTCCCGATCTCGTCGAGGAAGATCGAGCCGCCGTCGGCGACCTCGAACAGGCCGCGCTTCGTGGCGATCGCGCCGGTGAACGCGCCTTTGAGGTGGCCGAAGAGCGACGACTCGAGGAGCTCCGGCGGGAGGGAGCCTGAGTTGACGGTGACGAACGCGTTCTTCGCGCGCGGTGACGCGTGGTGGATCGCCTTTGCGACGAGCTCCTTGCCGGTGCCCGACTCGCCGGTGATCAGGATGTTGGAGCGCGACGGAGCGGCGAGGCGGATCAGGTCGAACACCTTCCGCATCGACTCGCTCTTCCCGATGATGTTCGAGTACGAGTACTTCTCGGAGAGCTCGGCCTTGAGGCGCTCGTTCTCGCGCGAGAGGCGGCGCTGTTCGAGCGCCTTGTTGACGGTGAAGACGACTTCCTCGTTCTTGAACGGCTTCGGGATGTAGTGGAACGCACCGAACTTCATCGCCTCGATCGCGCCGTCGATCGACGAAAACGCGGTGATGACGACAACCGGCAGGGTCGGATTCGAGATGCGGATGGCGCGCAGGGTGTCGATGCCACTGATGCCGGGAAGCATGACGTCGAGGATGATGAGGTCGACCTCTTCGCCATCGAGGAGGTTGAGCGCCTCTTCGCCGCTCGCGGCGAGGACGACTTCGAAGCCTTCGCGGCGCAGCACGACTTCGAGAACGTCCCGGAGGACTTCCTCGTCGTCGACGATCATCACGCGCAAGCTACGTTCGGTCATAAGGCGTTATCCGTTATCGCACCGTACTACGTTCGGCGGGCTGAAGGCCGCCGCTCAACGCTACTCGCGGTAACGCAATCAAAAACTCAGCGCCGTCGCCGGGCCGGCTCGCGACGGTGATCTCGCCGTCGGACGCGTGCAGGATGCGCCGCGTGATGGCGAGCCCAAGTCCCGTCCCTCCCTGACCACGCTTGGTGGTCACGAGCGGCTCGAAGATGCGGTCGATCAAATCCGGCGCGATCCCCTTGCCGTCGTCTTTGATCCGGATGACGACCCGATCTCCTTCTTCCACGACGCGTACCCAGATGTTGCCGCCGGGCTGCACGGCGTCGCGAGCATTGAGGAGAACGTTGGTCACAACCTGCTGCAGGTCGTGAAAGTTCCCTCGCACCGCGGCGTCGCTCACGGGGTCGACGTGGACGCGAATGTCTTTCGCGCGGAAGAGGTCCTCGTGCAGCACCACCGTCGCGTTGACGAGCTGCGGCACGCTGACGATTTCGCGCGTGCGGGGGCGATTGGCGATGAGGTCGAGGAGCGAGTTGACCAGGTTCGATGCCCGGAACGTTTGCTGCTCCATCTTCTTCAGGAGGCGGTATTTCGGATCGTCGGGCGCCGTTTCGGCGAGGAGGATTTGCGCGTACGACGAGATGCCGGTGAGCGGCGTGTTGACCTCGTGCGCCACGCCGGCGGCGAGGAGACCGAGGGACGCGAGCCGCTCCTTGTCCTGCAGCTCGCGCTCGAGGCGGACGCGGTCTGTGACGTCGCCGATGACGAGCACGCGCGCGCCGTCCGCGACGTCGGCGGCGAGGGGACTCGAGGTGATCGTCACCTCTTTCTCCACGCCGTCACGGTTGATGAAGTTGGTCGTCATCGACCTGGCGTTCGCGCGGCGCAGTTCGTCGTACGGCGGGAAGAGCGACGCGATCGGTTCGGAGCCGCCTTCGCTGGCGACGAGCTCCCAGAACGCCTTGTTCGCGGTGAGCACCGTGCCGTCGTCGGCTACGACCGCGATGGCCGAGGACGACGACTCGATGATCGACTCGTTGTAGTCCTTGAGCGCACGGATCTCGTCGAGCTGCCGGCGTAGGCGGCCGTACAACCGAGAGTTCTCGATCGCGAGAGCCACCGGCGCGGTGAGCGATTCCAGTAGGTGCAGGTCGTCCCGCGAAAGCGGCTCTTCGCCGCGCTTCTGGCCGAGAAGGAGGAGGCCCTGCAGCTCGCCGCGATTCCGGAGGGGGAAGACGTAGCGATAGCCGGCGCGCAGTAGTTGCCACGGAACCTCGGAGGCGTCCGGCAGCCGCGGCTCGGTGAGCACGATTGGCGAGGTGCCACGCATCTGGCCGAAGTCGGCGGCGAACGCGCGCTTCGGCAGCTCGGCTTCGGGATCGTAGACCACGTACGTCGTTCCCTCGCGCGTGAAGACGTTCATCTTCTCGATCTCGAGCGCCGCGCGGAGGCGCTCGCGCATCATCGCGATCAGCTCGTGGACGTCGTGGAACGTCGCGAGCTCCTGCGCGAACTCGACGAGAGTGCGGCGGTGCTTGTAGCTCTCGCGATACAGCACGCGCTCGATCACTGACTCCACGCGCCCCTTCACCGGAATTAGGACGCCTGCGATCAGGAGTCCCGAGGTGAAGGCGAGGAAGTTGCGCTCGACGGCCGCTGCCTCTTCGATGACGTGCGAGAGGAGCAGGTTGATGGTCGAGAACGCGATCAGGCCGAAGATCAGCGTTACCGCGTAGGCGAGCGTCTCCTTGATCACGACCTCGACGTCCCACAGCTTGTATTTGAGGATGGAGACGGCGAAGGCGAGCGGGATCAGCGCCAGCGGGACGATGGCGATCGTGGTGTTGAGCGACGAGACGCTGCCCGTCAGCACGTACGGGACGATGTAGATGGCGACGAACGGGAGAAACCCGAGAACGACGCCGAAGAAGATCCACTTGATCTGTGCTTTGCCGACCGGCGCTGCGCGGCGGAAGGTGTAGCCGAGGGCGATCATCGCGGCGGTGAAGTAGAGGCCGAAGTCGATCAGCTCCCACCGTTGGATGATGTCGAACGAACGGTAGGCGGTCGCGATCGCGAACCTGTTCGCGAACGCGAGAAGGTCGAGGTCCCACAGCGCGAGGAGCACCGGCGGCGCGTAGAGGAGCGCGATGGCGCGCTTGTTCTTCAGGACCGGCTTCGGGAAGAGGAGGAAGAAGTGCAGCGCCAGCGGTGGGAGGACGATCGTCGCGATCTCCTCCACGATCTGCAGGACTTTGTAGATGGTGTCGATGTCGCCCGCCGGTGTGTAGACGTACACCGTGAACGACAGCAGCATGACGAAGTAGAAGATCGAGCTCTCCTTCGTCTCGCCGCGGAACAACGTGAAGAGGCCGATCGCGAGGTAGAGGAAGCCGATGAAGCTGAGGATCAGGTACGAGTAGTCGATCTTCAGCTCGGGGACTTCGTACGTCAGCGTCATGGTCCGGCCGCCACGCGCGACGAGCATCGGGACGCGTTGGCCGATGCGGCGGAGGGTCTTCTGCAAGCCCTCGATCTCGGTCGACGGGGTGTCGCCGATCAGCCAGATCTGGTCGCCGGGGCGGAGGCCGGCACGCTCGGCGCGGCTTCCGGAGTCGACACTCTTGACCGCGATGACGCCGTTGATGCGCTCGAAGCGGAAGTCGATGCGCTCGAAGGAGGAGCGCTTCCGCTGGAACGACGCGAACGCGCCGATCACGGTCGCTACCGTGAGCAACCCGATGAGGGCGTTCGTGACGATGGACCGGCGCATGGCAGCGGGTCTACGGCTTATTCAACGCCGCTGCCGCGCGGAAATTGCTCGTAAGTCTTTGGTTACAAACGCGCCCGCTGCCGGGCGGGTTCCGTGCGGCGTCGGGGTTTGTTCATTCGCTTGGATTTGACGACCGGAAATCTGCACGCATCGCGGAGGAGGCAAACGTCGCAGTTTTCCTTCCGGCGATTGCGGCTGCAGAGGTCAAGGATGCCGAGACGGCAGAGCGCGAAGTCATAACGGACGGGATCGACCGGATCGAAGCGGGCGAGCGCATCCGTAATCTGGCGCGCGGCCTTCCAGTCGGCGGACTTGCGCGTGTTCAGACCGAGGAATGTGGCGATGCGGTGGATGTGGGTGTCGACCGGCATCAGCAGCTTCGCCGGATCGACGAACGTCCAGATGCCGAGGTCAGGAGAGGTGCGGCGGACCATCCAGCGGAGGAAGAGATTCATGCGCTTGCACGCGGAGCCTCTTTCCGGCGACGGCATCAGGTATTCGAGCGCTTTGGTGGCCACGCTTGTCGTGGGTGCACGCCCCTCACCCGGCCCTTCGGGCCGAGATGGTAGGGCGGACATCTCCCTCTCCCTTGGGAGAGGGTGGCGAGGAGCGCCGGGTGAGGGGCGTGCACCCACGACGAGCGTGACAAAGCGCGTCAGTGCAGGCCCGATGTCCGCGTCGCGCTCGTCATAGCACGCGCGAAACGCGTCGCCGATCGAACCGTACGCGTGGATCACGAACGCCATCCGCTCGAGCAAATCGACCAGCTCCCGCGTCTTCTGGAATCGATGCGCGAATCCGGCGAAGCGGCTCATCGCCTCGGCGCGATCGAACTTCACGAGATATTCATAAGGGGATGGCTTCATACGCGCGAGCACCGTTCCGGCGTTGGCCACGACGATGCTCGCGCGGCCATAGGCGAACGCGGCGGCGATGAGCCCCGCGATCTCCTGGTCGTGCGGTTGGGAAAAACGATGCACTACCTGCAGCGGATCGGGCTCGATCGTCGAGATGTCGAACGTCGCCACCAGCGCGTCGAGACGCGCGCGCAAGATGTCGTCCGAGACCGGCCGTTTCCGCATGAGGAAGGGAACGAAAACACTTGTTTCGGGATTTCGTCTCAACAGGCACCATCTATAGGTCGTAAGGTCGTTATCAGTCATCCGTCATCCGTCATCCGTCATCCGTCATCCGTGGGTGACGCCTGGTTCGGACAACGGATATCGGATAACTGATAACGGATAACGCATCACAACAGGAGCTTCTCCATGCGCGCTCGCTTTCTCGCCGTCCTCGCAGTGCTCGCAGCATTGCCTGCATTTGCATCGATCACCGGAACCGTCATGACCCGCGACGGGCAGCCGCTCGCCGGCGCCAAGGTCTCGGTCTATTCGTTCGAGTCGGCTGACGCGCGGCGCGCGCGGCTCGTCTCCGCGAACGCGGACCGGACGCCGCTGGCTGCGACGACGACGAACAGCAAGGGCGCCTTCACGCTGGACTCGCCGAAGGATCCGGTGGTCTCGATCCGCGTCGACGCCGCCGGCTACGCGCCGCACACGATGGAGATCGAGCACGACGAGGACAGCCTCGTCTTCGCGCTCTCGGCCGCGCCGGTGAAGCAGGGAACGATCACCGCAAACGGGAAGCCGCTCGCGAACGCGCATGTCGTCTGGCTCGGGCAGGACGGCGAAACCGTCGCGACGACCGATGACAAAGGCCACTACTCCGCGCCCGATCCGACGAAGTGGGCGGGACGCGTCATGGTGCAGCATCCCGACTTCGCGCTTTTCGACGAGACGCGCGGCGTGAAGGCGCTGCCGCTCGATTTCTCGCTCGATGCGGGTGTCCCGCTGACCGGCAAGGTCGCGGGCAGCGACGGCTCGGCGGCTCCGAAGGCAACCGTGATGATCGACACCTGGCCGGTCGCGACGACCGGCGACGACGGCTCATTCACGATCGCCCACGCCCCGCGCAGGTGGGAATCACTCGACGTTCGCGCGGGCGACCGCATCGCCTTCCGCACCCGCGAAGGGAAGAACGCCGCGACGCTGAAGCTCACCGCCGCCGCCTCGGTCAGCGGCGTCGTGCGCGACGCCCACCAGCAGCCGATCGTTGGAGCAACCGTATCGCTCCCTGCGAACGTGCCGGGCCAGCGCGGCCGCGGAGCCGCGGCGTCGACGGTGACCGACGCGAAAGGCAACTACAGCCTTACCGGCATCAAGCCGGGGAACTACCAGCTCCTCGTGTCGCATCCCGGCTACACCACGGCGCCGTCGAACGTCTCGCTCACCGCCGGCGCGCGCGTGCAGAAGCCGCTCGTCGTGTCGCCGCGCGCACGGATCAGTGGAACGGTCGTGGACGACGACAAGCGCGCCGTCACAGCGGCGAGCATCAACGCCGACACGGTCAGCCGCGATCCGATGGGCCTCCCCCGGAACATCCGCCGCCTCATGGCTGGTCTTCCGAGCTCGCACTCCGCGTTCAGTGGTCCCGACGGCCGCTTCTCGCTCCGCACCGACACCCAGGGCGACATCGAGCTCGAGGCCTCCAAGAAAGGCCTCCCCTCGGCGAAAACGAGCGCCATGCACCTCGCGCAAGGCGAGAAGAAGAGCGGCGTCACGATCGTGATGCCGCGCGGCGTCGCCATCAGCGGCATCGTCACCGACAAGCAAGGGAAGCCGCTGTCAGGCGTCGCGGTCAACGCGTCCGAGAACGAAGGCGGCAGTCCGCTCGCCGGCGGCATGCGCCGGATGATCGTCAACGCCGTCCGCGGCGTCGCCGAAGACGACGATACGGTGCGTACCGGGACGGATGGCAGGTTCACGACGCGCGTGAAGGAGGGGACGTACGACGTCGCCTTCAAGCGCGAAGGGTTCTCGACGAAGAGCGTCCGCGCCGTGGTGGCGAACGCGACGACGAAGCCGATCGAGGTCACGCTCGAGCCGGGAGTCGAGATCACGGGGCGCGTCACTCGCGCCGGCAACGGCGTCGAGGGCATCAACGTCGCGGTGATGTCGACGGACAGCCCCCAGATGTCGGTGACAGGACCGGATGGCCGCTTCACCGTCGGCGATCTCTCGCCCGGCCCCTACATGGTCGTCTTCAACAAGCAGGATGAATTCATCCAGCAGATGCGCAACCTCACCGCCCCGGCGAACAACGTCAACATCGAGCTGCCGCCGGGCGGCCGGATCACCGGGCGCGTCCTCGACAAGAACACGCATCAGCCGGTGACGTCGTTCAACGCCGGCGTCAGCGTCGCGCGCATGGGCGGCGGCATGCAGATCGACATCCCGCCGATGATGAAGAGCTTCACGAGCGACGACGGCTCGTTCTCGCTCGACAACGTCCCGACCGGAACAGTGCAGGTGGTCGCCTCGGCGCCCGGCTACACGACGGCGCGGCAGTCGAACGTCACGATCGAGGAAGGGAAGAGCGTCGAGAACATCGAGCTCGATCTCGACATCGGCGTGAAGCTCAGCGGCCACGTGACGAGCGCCGACGGTACGCCGCTGAGCGGCGTCTCGGTGCGTCCCGACAGCGGTGGCGGCGGGATGCGCATGGTGCGCACCATCTCCGTCGGCGGAGGGGACGGCACGTCCGCAACGACGGACGGTAACGGCGACTACTCGATCGATCAGCTCGAGGCGGGGAACAAGTCGTTCACGTTCACGCTGGAAGGCTACCTGCCGGCGTCGAAGAGCGTCGACCTCTCGGGCCGCGAGGCGCGGCTCGACGCGCAGCTCTCCTCGGGACTGCACGTCGCGGGCGTCGTAGTGACGGACGCAGGCGCTCCCGTGCCGGACGCCGACATCCGCGCGTCGAGCGCCGTCAGCGCTTCGGGCGGGTTCCGCGCCACGAAGACCGATGCGAGCGGCGCCTTCACGTTCGACAGCGTGGCGCCCGGCCACTACTCGTTCACGGCGTCGAAGCAGGGTTATGCGGACGGTTCGGTCACCGACTTCGACGTCAGCAGCAACGCACCGGTACGCATCGCCCTCAAGACCGGCGGGGTGATCTACGGCCACGTCTCCGGCCTCGGCGCCGACGATCTGCAGCACGTCAACGTCTCCGCGAGAAACAACAACGGCAACGGCGAGTCGCCGGTGGACGCCTCCGGCAACTACCGGATCGTCGGCGCCCCAACCGGCACCGTCCGTGTCACCGCAGACCTAATGCGCAGCCTCGGCAACGCGCAGACAACGGACCCGCAGACGATCGACGTGACGCCGGGCGCTTCCGTCCAGGTCGACCTGACGTTCAACACGAATACGATCGTGCGCGGCCATGTGACACGCGACAGCGTTCCGCTCGCAGGCGCGAACGTCAGTTTCTTCCCCTCCGACCGCGCCGGCGCGCAGGCCTCGGTCACCACCGACGATGGCGGCAACTACGCCGCGGCGGGGCTTTCCGACGGCTCGTACAGCGTCATGGTCCTCGACACGCAGCGGATGAGTCCTTTCTCGGAAAAGTACGACGTCCACGGATCGTCGACGTTCGACATCAACATCAGGACGACGCCGCTCACCGGCCACGTCACCGACGCCGGAAGCGGCGAAGCGGTCGCCAACGCCCGCATCCAGGTGAAGAGCAAGGACGCCGGCGTCGGCGGCATGATCGCCACCCGCGGCGCCTCGACCGACAACGGCGGCAACTTCACGATCGACTCCCTCTCGCCGGGGACGTACACGGTCACGGCCGACAAGGACGGCTATGGCAACGACGTCCGCGACGTCTCCGTTTCCGACAGCGGCGCGCCGCCGGTTCAATTGACGATCGCGAGGAACGACGGCGTGACGCTGACGGTGGTCGACGCGCGCGATGGGCAGCCGCTCAACCCGGCGATCAATGTCTTCGACTCATCGGGCCGGAACGTCTATCAGTCGATCTTCCGCGGAGCGGCGGCCGGCAGCGCCTCAACGCCGCTCCCGCTCTCGCCGGGGCAGTACACGGCGACGGTCGCCGCGATGAATTACGCGCCGCGCACGGTCAGCTTCACGTCGCCGTCGTCGCAAACCGTCCAGCTCACACCCGGCGGAACGATCGTCGTGACGGCGAGGAACACCGACAACACGCGCCGCGCGCGCCTCATCGACGCGAGCGGCGCGGTCTACGCGCGTCCGTTCTCCCCCGATGCCACGTACGCCATCCCAGGGACGAACAACACGATCACCAACATCGCGCCGGGGACGTATCAGTTGCAGGTGCTCGCGAACGGCGCGGTGGTCAATACGGTGACCGTGACGGTGGCGGAGGGGGTTGTAGTACCGGCGGCGATTTAGGGTTTGCAGTTGATCCCGCGCGTCAGCGCGGGATCACCGGAGCATCCCGGCGGAACGCATGACAGAGAACCTACTCCTCTTCGCCCTCGTCGATCGGCGGCAGCTCGGGGATGTCGACCACGGCTTCGAGGGGGATGCGCTCGGCGCGCGGGAGGGAGTCGGCGCCGCCGGTGAAGTAGTTCTTGCGGTACTTTTCGAGGCGTTTGAAGAGGTGGTGCAGGTCGTAGGTCAGGCGCATCACGGTCCGGCGCAGCTTGTACTTGACGCGCTTGAACGCCTCCAGGTCGTCGCCGCGGAGGGTCGGGAGGAAAGACTCGATCTCGGCGATCCGCTTCCGCACCTTGTCGAGGTCTTTGTCCTGGATATTGAGGAAGAGCTCCTCGCGCTCGATCAGCAGCGGCTCGGTGCCCGACATCTGGTCGTCGAACCAGTTCCACAACTGAATGATGTCGATGCGGCGGCCCTTCGAGAGGAATCGGGTCTCGAGGAGGTCCTGCCGGAAATAGCCGAGGAGCTTGCGGTCGTCGGTGCGGTTGAACTCGTCGTCCGTGAGGTTCCGGACGTTCCAGACGCCATAGCGCATGATGTCGTTGCGCGTCGACCGGAGCTGACGGAGCACTTCCTCGAGGTGCTTGACGGGAAGCGCCTTCAGCTCGAGCGGTTCGGGGAGCGTTACGGACATACCGGCGCGGGACGATAACACTATTGCCCCGGAATGAATGTGGCGTCGCCGGAGCGGTTGTCGATCACGGAGACGTACGTACCTCCGCCGAAGAAAACCGTAGCTGAAACTCGCGCCACGCGGGGATCGCCGATCGGAAGGATGACGTCGTCGGTCCCGGGGGCTCCGCCGCCGCTTGCATCAGCCTGTCCGATCAGATTTCCAGCCGCATCAAAAAAACGGAACACTGCGAAGTCACCGAATCCGGCCAGAGCGAAGCCAGCGTTTGCCCGCATTTCACTCGAAACTTCGATGCCGATCATCTGGCCGCTCTCCGATGATGGGAGCGGCACGCTCTCGGTTTCGGCGGAGTGTGAGAAACGCTCGAAGATCGCGCCACCGACCGGCGCTCCTTCACGACTCAGAAACGGTGTACCGGGGATGAACACGGGCGGAACGATTTCATTTTGCGCGTCGACGGCCCAAACAACCTTTTTCCAGGGTCCCGTCGAGTGGCCCGGCGAGACGATACCGTCGAGTGTAGTCGCGCGCGGTTGTGCGCCATAGACGGCGAAGTCGTCGTTCTCCGCCACTGACGCGTAGCCGATGATTCGTATACCGCCGCTCACCACCTGAAAGTCGCCGACATTCGTGTTGTCGGCGAACTGTATGTGGCTGTACGGCCCGATCGCGTAGTCAGTTCCATTCACGCGAACGACGCCGCTTGATCCGGTCACATTTGCGAAGCCGAGGTTCCAGTACGCGCCGTAATTGCGTGCTACGAGTCCTGCAGTGATGGCGCTGGCGACGTCGACCGCCGCTACGCGGTCGCCGTGCGTGCCGTTCGCGTCGCGGTAGTACGTACGCGAGGTCGCAATGAAGGAAGAGTCGCTCGTGAGCTCGAGTTGTCCAAGGCCCGTCGTACCGAGTTGCGCAATCACGTCGTCGAGCCGCATCGTGCAGCCGGCACAGATCGCGACCGGCATCGCGGCAAATGTCGTCGTTCCATCCGCGCCGCTCGGCGTGAAGAGGAGCGTCACTGTGCCGCCGCCCGCGGCGTAGAGCCACAGGTCACTGACGTACTGGCGGCCGAGCGCGCCCGTGAGGTGCCCGGCGGCGGGAACGACCTTGCGGACGGCGAACTGCGGACGTGCCGTGAAAGTCGTATCGCCGGTGAGCTTCAGCAGCAGGCTCCACGACTCCAGCACGCCGGTATCGATCGGGAACCTGTCGACGACGACGAGGGTCCATGTCCCGCCGGCGCTCGTCCCGATGAGCGGGGTCAAGGACGTGAGCGAGGCGGCGTCGAGGCCAAAGGTGGCGTGCACGTCCGGCGTCCGATCGGAATCGGACGACTGTTTCAGAACGTACTGCGACCCGTCCGGTGCGATGAGCGTGAGCACCAGATCGCCGCGCCGCGGGTGCCGGATATCGACGCGCACGCCGAGGCTCACGATCGCGCGCGCGTCGTTGATGGTGATCGACGATGTCAGCGGCGTTCCGCCATCCGGGATCGGCGTCACGCTGATCGGCGCCGGATGCGAGGTGAACTCCCCCTTCAGCGGCGCGCCGCATTCCCCCGCCGCGAAGACTCCGCGCACGGTCATCGCGGTGCAGATGACGTTCACATTCGCGCCGCCTGTGAGGGCGTGATCCGACTCGACCATCCGTTGCGCGATGTCGTGGAACGACGGCGACGGCGGGACGCCGAACAGCGACTCGAGGACGATGCGGTCGGTGTTCTCTTTCCCGATCGAGAGGAAGATGTCGCGGAGCGCCGACGACCAGATCTCGCCGTTCAGGTGCTCGGTGCCGGGATCGTTGGAGCTCTTGAAGTCGGCCATCGTCTTCGTCGAGTCGACGCGCCGCAGACAGTCGGCACCTTCCGGGTAGGCGCAGTTCTCCGAATCGGCGTCGCCGAAGCAGCGCGCATCCCAGTCGGCGATGCAGGCGGGGTCGCGTCCGGACGCGCGGGTCGCGTCGTAGGTCGACGAGAACGCCCAGTAGTCGCCTAGCCCCTCCGCGATCGCCGCCGCCTGCGACGACGACCCGCCGCTCAACGCTCCTGGCGCAATCCAGTTGTGGACCGCGTGCATGAACTCGTGGAGCATGATGTCGGAGTCTTCGGCGTCGTCCGTGCCGCCGTCGCCGAAGTAGAGCGTGCCGTGCCCCGGGGGGTTCGACTCCACGAAGTACGAGTTGTCGGTTCCGTTGGCGGCATGCGCGTCGATCGGCAGCGAATAGTCGACCAGGCGCCGGTTGCCGGCGTAGCCGAGGGACTGCAGGTAGCGCTGCGCGCGATCGATCTGGAAATACGCGTTGACTTCCTGGAACTCGGGCTGGCTACGGTTGAGAGTGTCGAGCGGCTTCGTCGGATCCGCATGAACAGTAAACGGAGCCTCGACGTCGACGATCCGTGCGTTCGGGCCGGCGAGCGGCGCGGACGGCGCGAGGTCAGGGAGATCGACGACTGAATACGCGGCGTCGGGAACGGCGGCCGCCGATCCGTTCTGATCGCGCAGGGAAGGATCGTTCAGCTTCGCGACCGGGTTGACGTCGAAAACGCGGCCCTTGCCGCGGTAGAACATCGGACGTTCCCGGAGGAGTGCGCCGGTCTCGCTGTCGTACCAGCGCTCGTACGGTTCCATGGGGCGGGCGAATTCGACGACGCGTTTGGCGGGGCGGAGGGTGCCGGCGACGTTGACGTAGGCGGGTGTAACCCGCCGCCGAATCGGCGGCGCTACACCGAGGCGGTCGTAGGTGACGCGGCCGTTCTCTTCGATGCGTTCGCCGCCGGCCACCTCCACGCCGTCCACTAATTGTGTGTAGTGCCGGACGGTCTTCGTCAGCGAGACGCGTGTGTAGTCGAGGCGGAGTTCGACGATCGCGGCGAGGAGGAGGGGGATCATTTGCTGATGTTACGAACGAACGAGCGAATGCGCTTGCTCGGCCGGCTCGGCGTTCACGACTTGCTCAGTCGGCAGCGAGAAGAAGAACGTCGTTCCCGAACCTTCCTTGCTCTCGACCCAGATCGAGCCGCCGTGACGCTCCACGATCTGCTTCGTGATGTAGAGGCCGAGTCCGAGGCCGCCATAGTTCGTCGACGATACCTGGCGACCGCGGTGGAAACGCTCGAACACCTGCTGGATCTCGTCCGCCGGGATGCCCATGCCGCGGTCGCAGATCGCCGTCACGACCGAATCGACGCGATCCTCGACGACCACATAGATGTCGCTCCCCTCCGGCGAGTACTTCACGGCATTCTCGAGGAGATTGCCGAGCACCTGCTCGAGGCGATCACGGTCGCCGTTGACGATGCGATGGCTCTTGTCGGGAACGTTGAGATGGAAGCGACGATCGCTGACCGACGTGTGATGGTGATGGACGACGTCGCGCACGAAGCCCGGCCAGTGAATCGGCTCGCGGCGGATCTCGAGTCGCCCCGTCTCGATGCGGGAGACGTCGAGGAGCTCCAGGATCAAACGCGACATGCGGTCGATCTGGTCGAGCGCGACCTCGAGGTACTCCTCCGAGGTATTGAGATCGCCCTCGCGGATGAGCGTCTTGGCGAGCTGCGTGTAGCCCTTGATCGAGGTGACCGGCGTGCGGAGCTCGTGCGACGCGATTGAGAGGAACTCGTCCTTCAGACGCGAGAGGTCTTCCACCTTCCGTCGCGCTTCGACCTGCTCGGTATAGAGCTTCGCGTTCTCGATGGCGAGCGCGGCACGCTCGGCGAGAAGTTCCGCGAGCGGCAGGTTCTCGTCCGTCATCACCTGTTCCGGATCGTTCGCCGCGATGATGAGCGCGCCGAGCATCTCGCGCCGGGTGCGAAGCGGGAGGATCAGGAGCGACGCGAGCGTCATCGGCGTCGCGCTCGCCGCGCCGGCGACGCTGTACTCCTCGCCGCGTTGCGGCGCACCGACGTTCGTGGTGAGCGAGGGATAGCCGGTTGCGACGACCTGGCCGATGATCCCCTCACCGACCGTCAACGGCTGGCGGTAGATGTACGACCAAGCCAACCCGAGGGAGGCCATGTCGCGGTGATAGAGGGCGGCAACGCGGAGCTCTTTCGCTTCGTCGCTTTTCAAGATGACCGCGGCCCAGTCGCCGAGGACCTCGGCGGTGCGCTCCGCGATCGCCTGCGTGACCCAGACGGGATCGATGTTGCTGGTAAAGAACGCGCCGGCGTCGGCGAGGGTCTGCGCGCGCTGCGCCTGCTGCGCCATCTCTTCTTCGAGACGGCGGCGCTCGGTGACGTCGCGGAACGTGACGACCACGCCGCTGACACGGCGATCCTCGAACAGCGGCACCGCGCTCACGGAGATGGCGATCTCGCGGTCCTCGCGAACGATCGTCATCGTCATGTCGTTCACCGCGCGGCTGGTGGCAAGCGCCTGCGCCGCCGGCAGCTCGCGCGCATCGAGCTCCTCGCCGTTGTCGCGGCGTAACCCGTAAACCTCGGCGTGCCGGAAGATCGGGACCCCGGTCTCCCTCCCGATCATCTTCTGGCCGGAGGGGTTGATGAAGACCGTACGCCCGTCGCCGTCGACGAGCATGACGCCGTCCGCCATGGCGCCGATGACCGCCTCGGTGCGCGCTACCTGGCGCGCGATCGACTCGTTCAGCGAGCGCTCGATCCGCCACAGCGCAAACGCGGCGCTGACGATGATCGTGATGCTCGCGATGACGATCGCAAGGATCAGCCACTGCCGGAGAGCGATTGCCGATTGGATGTTGCGCTCTTGCTCCTTGCGATGACGGTCCGAGATCTCGGCAAAGAAGTCGGGAGCGGCTCGCCGCTCGGCGGCGACCGCACTGACGACTTCCGCGCCGTCGGTGTCATTGCCGGTCTTCTTGTCCTCGATCTGCCGGTCGCAGAGCGACGCGATGTCGATGAAGTGGCTGTGGAAGCGCTTCAGCGACCGCATGTCTTGCGGGTCCGTGGCGGCGGCATTCGCCTTCGCCTCGGCATGGACGAACTCTTTCTTGGCGTCCTGATACTGCGCGTCGAACTGGGTCTCTCGGTTGAGCGAGAAACCGCGCGATGCCGCGATCATCGTCATGACCGCCTCGTCCATCTCATCGACGGCGTCGAGCAGCGGCTCCTCGACGGTGACCGCCCGACTTTCCTGCCGGCGCTCGATCGAGAGAATGCTGAGGTTGAACGCCACGCCGAGCGCGACGAGCACTACGAGCGCCGCGAACGCGCTCCAGAGCATTCTCCTGATGGACCCGCCCATACTTGATCTACGACGCTAAGCTTGCCCTCGCCTGCAATATCGAGGCCGCGACAACGGCTCCTATTGTGCCAAATTCATGGAAACATTGCACTTCTCCACGTCCTTGCGTGGAACGCCCGATGCAATATCGGACCGCGGAGGACCTATGGCACTGAGGCCCCTGCGCAACGCGACGATCTCATTCGGACTGGTCTCGATCCCCGTCCGCTTTTATACCGCCACCAAAACGGAGGACGTCCACTTTCATCTGCTGCACGAAAGCTGCGGCAGCCGCGTCAATAGGAAGTGGTGGTGTCCGCATCACGAGAAGATCGTCCCCTCGGACGAGTTGATTCGCGGCTACGCGATCAGCAAGAACAAATACGTCACGTTCACCGACGAAGAGATGGAAACGCTCGAGACCGACGCCAACCGGGCGCTGGAGATCACGGAGTTCGTCGATATGAACCAGATCGATCCGGTGTTTTTCGAGAAGGCGTACTTCCTCGGGCCCGCGCCGGGCGGCGGCAAGACCTACAAGCTCCTCTCGACCGCGCTGAAGAAGCAGAACAAGGTCGCCCTCGGGCGCTGGGTCTCCGCGAACCGCGAGCATCTCGTCGTTCTGCGTCCCTACGAAGAGGGCCTCATACTCCACACGATGTTCTACGCCGACGAGGTACGCGACTTTGGCGCCATCGAACAGGAAGCCGGCCACGTCACCGACAAGGAGACGAAGCTCGCCGAGATGCTCATCGACGAGCTGACC
This sequence comes from Thermoanaerobaculia bacterium, assembly GCA_036488085.1. Taxonomy (GTDB): domain Bacteria; phylum Acidobacteriota; class Thermoanaerobaculia; order Gp7-AA8; family Gp7-AA8; genus DASXHZ01. The sequence goes on along the minus strand of DASXHZ010000102.1, from coordinate 53,985 downwards.
GAGGCGAAGTTCAAACCGCTTCAGTACAAGGACGAGTATCGCGAGCGCCTGCTCGACCGCATTCGCGCGAAGTCGCAGGGAAAGACCATCAGCGCCGAGGAGCCCGAAGCGGAGAAAGGCGGAGAGGTCATCGACATCATGGAAGCGCTGCGACGCAGCCTCCAGGGTGGACGCGCTCCGGCGAAACGTGCCCCGGCACGGAAGAAGACGGCGGCCGCATCACGGACAAAGCGCACGACACATGCGCGCAGCTCGAAGAAGCGGAAGGCGTCTTAGCACTGCTGCATGCCTGACCTTCTAAAGAAGTACCGGACGATGCGCGACTTCGGCGACACGCCGGAGCCGTCGGGCGGGAAGCCGAAGAAGACGAAGCTGCCGATCTTCGTCATCCAGAAGCATCACGCCTCTCATCTCCACTACGACTTCCGCCTCGAGATGGAGGGGGTGCTGAAGTCGTGGGCGGTGCCGAAGGGGCCGTCGTATGACCCGACGGTCAAACGGCTCGCGATGATGACGGAGGACCACCCGTACGACTACGCGAAGTTCGAGGGCGTCATCCCCGCCGGTAACTACGGAGGGGGAAACGTCATCATCTGGGACAACGGGACGTGGGAGTTCATCGAGCCGGGCGACGATCCGGTCAAGGCGCTCAAGAGCGGCAAGCTGACGTTTCGGATGTACGGCAAGAAGATGTTCGGCGAGTGGGCGCTCGTGAAGATCAAAGGGCGCGACGGCAGCAAAGGGAACGAGTGGCTGCTGCTGAAGCATCGCGACGGGTACGCGAACGACAAGATCGACGTGACCGAGGTCGCGCCGCGGTCGATCATCTCGAACCGACTCGTCGACGACGTCGATCCGAAGAAGCAGTGGCAGAGCAACCGCCCAGCCGCGCGCGCGACGAAGACGATCGCGGACAAACTCGAAGCCGAAGAGGCGGCGAAGAAGAAACCCGCCAAGTCTGCTACGACTTCTACTAGGGCTTCGAAGAAGCGCGCGCCGTCTCGACGTCGGAAAGCGCCATCTCGAGCAGCTTCTTCTCCGAGTCGAAGCTCGCCCGCTGGATCGCCTCGGAAAGCTCGACCCACTGCACGTCGTCGACCTCGCTGAGCTGCGGCGTCAGGGTTCCCGAGACGTAATTCATGAGATAGAAGTCGACCCGCTTACGGACGAGCGTGCCTCCGGCGCGAAAGTAGTATTCGATCGTCTCGAGCGGCTTCACGATCGACGCATCGAGGCCGGTCTCCTCTTGCACCTCGCGGAGAGCCGCTTGTTCGGAGGTTTCTCCCTCGGAAACAGCGCCTTTCGGCAGCCCCCAGCGGAGCCGGCCGCGCGTGGCAATCAGTGCGACATACGGCACGCCGTCGCGAAACGAAAGCACCGCGCCGCCGGACGAGTGCTCATTCCGCATTGCTCGCCTCGCCTGCGCCATGAATTCACATTCTAGCGGTGCATGATCTTGCTAGTCGTTTTTTCCGAAAAGGCGTACATTTCTGTCAAGCAAACATTTAGAAAAGAGTTTCAGGAGGAGCACATGCCTTTTCTCACCACCATCACGGTTGTGGGGCTTGTCGTTCTCGCAGGGCTTGTATGGCTGTTCATGCGGACACGCCAGCAGGACCTGATCGCCGACATCATCGCGAAGCGGAAGGCCTCCTCGAAACTCGTCGCCCGAGCCGAATACGTCGAGGGGATGGAGAAGATCCAGGTCGCGCTGTCGCTGACCGACACTGCGATCTACTACCAGAACCCCGACATCGACGCGTCGTGCGACCTGAAGGATATCGAGGAGATCGAGTACGACGACGAACTGGTCACCGGCCGCGCCGTGCTGCACGGCTGTCGCGCGCTGCGCCTTCGGTCGCACGGTCACACGTTCGAATTCATCCTGCAGCCGGCCGAGTGCCAGCGGTGGATGGCGGCACTCCCGGCGCATCACGCGGACGAGCCGACGGCACGCACCGCGTAGGCCGGAATGCCTTCGCGCGGCGCGCCTGTTGAGCTGTTGTCGCAGCAACGTCGGGGTGTAGCGCAGTCTGGTAGCGCACCTGCTTTGGGAGCAGGGGGTCGGAGGTTCGAATCCTCTCGCCCCGACCACGCGATTTCCACTGCTCGTTCCCGTAGCTCAGTTGGATAGAGCAACAGCCTTCTAAGCTGTGGGTCGCAGGTTCGAGTCCTGCCGGGGACGCCAAACCTGTTACTTCAAGAACACCAGGTCGCCCCACACGAGATCGTCGCCGGGGTTGCGGAGATCGATCTTGACGAGGACGCCGTCATTCGTCGGCTGGGCATGGACCACCGAGCCGGCACAGCACCTCTTCGACTGAATGCGGCTCTGCTGCATGTCGAGTGATGCGACGCCGTCGATGTGAAAGAACAGCGCATCCTCCGGCAGATAGAGTCGGTGCTTCCAGCCGGCGTGGCTGCAGCCGCCCTGGCTCCCCCAATCCTGCGCGAAGAACGACCACGTCTGCGTCGCCGCGTCGTCTCGCGTCAGCACGGCGAAGAGGTAGATCGGATGGAGCTCGGTGCGTGCTCCCTCGTTGCTCAGATGCTCGTTGTCGAAATTCAAGAGTCCGATGATCTTCGCCCGCCTGCCGTTGATGAGATGCTGCGCCCGGGCGCGAATGTTCTCCGCGCAACGGAAGTGCTCCCACCACGTCGCGTCTCGGCCGCACGTCGACCGCATCTGGTTCGTGACCTCGTGGCTCGAGAACTCGCCGTGGATGACCTTCCGGTTCAGCAACTTGTAGAAATCGTCGCCGGCCGAAACGCCCTTCTCGAGCGTGTCGATGCCGAAGTCGTAGTCGCCGTCGAGAGTCTTCGCCTCGTAATAGACGCGCGCGTCAAAGTACGCCGCCGCCCAATTCGCGTGGCCGCGGATTGCCGACGAGAACATGTGCCTGAGAACCAGGTTGCACCAGACGTGGGGAAAGCTCGCCTCGTCGACGTCGGTATCCCACTGCGTGCAGTTTGGCGAGTTGATCCATGGCGACTGGTCGTCCGTGCCCTTCGCAAAGTCGTTGCAGAGGACACGGCTGTTCGGCAGCTTCCCCGTCTTTTCGTGGTAGCTCCAGTCAGGATTCGCAGGGAGGTAGTTGTCGTCCACCGCATGCCACGACAGGTCGAGCGGTGCGGCGGGAGCGGGACTCCCCAGCGGCGCACCCTGAACCGACTGCGCGGTCCGTTCGATCTTGATCCATGCCGGCGTCGTGCATGGTCCGCTCATCGCGCCGTCGTAGCTCACCCTCGAGTAGTTCTCGGCCTCGTATCCGATCTCGAGCGCGAGCGGTCCCGTGCGATGCGGCGGTAGAACGCTGACGTGCAGCGGACGGTTGACGACCGTTCCGATCCGCACGAGACCTGCCGTCGCGCCCGGAATGTCGATACGGCCGTGGAAGAGCCGATCGCTCTGCCTCCCCGTCGGCGCCACGTAGTCACGCCAATCGCTGCCGCCGACGTTCACACAACCGCCGGCATGCACGATCACCTCGTCGCCTGGCTGAAAGATGATGTCGCTTCTGACCACCCGCGGATGCGTGACGTCGGGCTTTGCGATCTCGAACTGCTCCGCGAACAGCGGCGCGGCGGACAGCATGAGCAGAACGAAAAACCCTCGCGACATCACGACATCACAACTGGTGTTCAAGGATCGGCATGAAGAGATCGATGGCGAAAAGGCGCAACGCCGGAGCAGGAGGAGCGGTGGCAGGCGTCCAGGCATTCCCGATATGCCGATCGATCCGATCCTGCAGGTCGCGGGCGAGCTGGGCGTCGTCTGCGATCGCCATCACTTCCGTGTTGAGGTACTCCGAGCGAGGGTCGATGTTGTACGAGCCGACCATCGCAACGTGTCCGTCGACGATGATCACCTTCCCGTGCAGGCAATCGGGGCCCTTGTATTCGTGAAAGTCGATGCCGGCGCGCGCGAGCATGTCGCGGTACTTCAGGTACCCGGCCTGCGGCAGCAACCCGTCGGTGGACCGCACCGAGTTCGTCACGACGGTGATGCGCACTCCCTCGGCCAGCTTCTTCAGCAGCAAGTCGCGCAGGAACTGCGGCGGGATGAAGTAAGGCGACTCGATGACGATCGACTGCTTCGCCGCGGTGAGGAGCGGAGTCATGTCGCCGCCGATGCCATGGCCGCCTAAGAACTGCACCGGCCCGACCTCGATCGCGCCCTTGCTCCAGTCTCGCGCCGGACCGAGGTCGATGAAACCGCTGTGTGCCATCTCGACAAGCGCGTCGCCGAGGTGCTCGGCGGCACCGCGAGTGGCCCGCCGCGTCACATGGCCGTGGAGAGAAGCGACGTCGCGGCTGCTCCACACGTCCTCGAATCGGCGTTGCGCGTCGGCGGCGGAGGCGCCGTCCACGTAGATGTCGATATCGCGGTAATTCGTCTTCTTGCTCAGGCCAAAGTACGACTCGTCGAGGTTTCGGCCGCCGGTGATGTAGCGCTTCCCATCGACGACGATCAGCTTGTCGTGCATCCGGTGATTCACCCAGGTCAGGTGCCGGAGGTCGAAGGGGTGGTACGTGCGGATGAGCACCCCTTCATCGCGTAAGTGCGTCAGGATCGCTTTGGGAATGCGGCGGAAGCTGCCGTCGATGACCATGCGCACGCTGACGCCGCGGCGGCGCGCGTCGCGCATCAACTGAAGCATCGCAGCCGAGACGCGGTCGTCCTTCGCGATGAAGTAGAGGACCTCGATCTTCTCGTGGGCTTGCCGGATCAGGTCGACACGCGCCTGCGCGGCCTCCTGATCCTTATCGAGAATGCGGACGATGTCCGCTCGTGCGGAGACAGCGGCGAGAACATTGAGAACAACACTGAGAACAATGAGGGCGAGGGGAAGCAGGGGTCGGCGCACGCAGGCGGACAGTGCAGCTACAACGCCAACCGCTGTGCTAGTCGCCGCGCAGCTTCGCGAGCGACGGGCGGAGGGCGGCGTGCGCGATGGCTACGTCGACGTCGCGCTGGAGGATCGGGACGTACTTCTCCGCGAAGTCGCCGTCGACCTTGGTGCCGAAGAGACGATCGACGCGGGCGACGATGGCGTCGTAGTCCGCCGCCTCGAAATCGACGCGCGCCATCTCGTCGATGTCGACGATGACCGACGTCACCGGTTTCAGCCACGCGAAGAATGGATCTTCCTGCATGAGCTGCATCAGCCGGTTCGGCGTCACCTCGTCGCCGAACGCGAAGTTGTAGTCGTCGCGCGCCGCGTTGATCAGTGCGCGGTGCAGCGGAAGGAGGTTTTTCGACAGCTCGCGGAGCGACGCGCGAAGCGTCGCGCGCGCGGGATCGTCGGGCGTGTGCATCGTCCGCGCGAAGAAGGTTTCCTTGTCCATGCAGGGAGAAAAAATCACGCCTCTTCGGTTGGCTGGGGAAGGGTGAGTAGGCAGTAGCCAACCGAAGAGGCTGTGAATGCTGACTCTCGAAACGAGAGCGAAGAGTCTACCGCAAGTAGTATGCCCCGCGCGAGAGGAGCTAGAATGCCCCTCCGCCGCCGCGGAATGTCGCTGGCGGCGGGCCGGTTAACGCCGCTTGCCTTGCGCACCCATAGCTCAATTGGATAGAGCATCTGACTACGGATCAGAAGGTTAGAGGTTCGAGTCCTCTTGGGTGCACCAAACCTCAAGGTCCTAACCCAGGGTCATTGACAACATGAGTCAGGCGCAGTGGATGGAAACTGCCTTAGCGCTTGCGGAGGAAGCCGCGGCCGAAGGTGAGATTCCGGTCGGTGCGGTGATCGTCGATGCCGGCGGCCGCATCATCGGACAGGGACGCAACCGCCGCGAGTCGGGGGACCCGCTCGGTCACGCCGAGATCTACGCGATCCGCGAAGCGGCGGCCGCGATCGGCGACTGGCGGCTCGAAGGTACGACGATGTGTGTGACGCTCGAGCCGTGCGCGATGTGCGCCGGCGCGCTCGTCAACGCCCGCGTCGCACGGCTGGTGTTCGGTGCCGTCGATCCGAAAGCGGGCTTCTGCGGCTCGCTCGGCAACCTCGTGCAAGACCCGCGGCTCAATCACCGATTGAGCGTGGAAGGTGGTTTCATGGAGGAGCGCTCTCGCGCGCTCCTGCAGCGTTTTTTTCGCGAGCTGCGAACGCGCAACGATACGGAGAGGTGGCAGAGTGGTTGAACGCGGCGGTCTCGAAAACCGTTATACCTTTACGGGTATCGGGGGTTCGAATCCCCCCCTCTCCGCCATGCGCGGATGAACCCACGGAGAGATGGCCGAGTGGCTTAAGGCGCACGCTTGGAAAGCGTGTGTACGGTAAAACGTACCGTGGGTTCGAATCCCACTCTCTCCGCCAAGTTCGCCCTGGGCCGCTACGAGAATAGGCGGAGCCCGTCGGTCGTCAGTTCGTGAAAATCGCGGTCAGCCGTCCAAAGGCTTGTGCCCGAGGAGATGGCGGTCGCCGCAATGATCGCGTCGCCAGCACCCAGGCGCGGGTGAGCCGCAAGGAGCTCGGCCGCGAGGTCGAAGGCTGCTCGCGTCGTCTCCAGGAATGGGTATGCTCGGAGCTTCTCTGCGTACGCGCTTCGAACCGACCGCTCGCGAAAACCACCAAGGAACTCGACCCAGACCTGGCCCGTTACAGCGGCCTCGTTGCTTGCGGCCAGCATCCACATCTTTTCGCCGGTCTCGGCACGTCGTTTCCGATAGAGCGTGATCCAGATACTCGTATCTACGAGGACCATCGCCGCTTCCCGCGCATGCTCTTGATGCGCGGATACGAGTGGGGCGTTTTATGTTCGAAGAGATCTTCGAGCAATCCCAGCCGCTTCCGAAGCGCAACGTAATCCTGCAACGAGGTGACAATCGCCTCGCTGTAACCGGTCTTGCCACTGAGCTCTTGTGCTTCCTTCACTAGTTCTTCCGCGATCGTAATCGTGGTCCGCATATGCAAAATCTGCCATGACGTGATGCACCTGTCAATCGGAACTGCATACCAGACGCCGGCAACTCACTGACTCAGAAGTCGTTTCGGACGACGCTCCCACCCTTCATCACGAACCGCACCCGCTCCAGCTCCGTGATGTCGGCGAGCGGATCGCCACTCACGGCAACGAGATCGGCGAAGCGGCCCGGCTCGACCGCGCCGACACGATCCTGCCATCCGATCATCTCGGCTGCGCTCGTCGTGACCGCGCGGACGATGTCGAGCGGTGGCATCCCGGCGCTGCGCATCGCAACGAACATCGTCGCCGTCGCCTGACCGCGCGTTTTCCCCGCGTAGTACCACGCCATGTCGGAGCCGGCGGCGAATTTGACCCCTGATTTCAGTACCCGTTCGACGAGCGACACCGCTCGCTGATGGTTGCGTGCATCGCCCGCGGCGAGCTTTTCCCGGTACGAAGGGGAAAGAACGCTGGTCTCGTGGATCTTCGACCAGAGGCCGTTCCACACCGTCGGCGTGAGGTCGAGGAAGATCCCTTTCGCCCGCATCTGCTGGAGTTGCTCGTCGGTGACGTCGTTGCCGTGCTCGATCGAGTCGACTCCCGCATCGATGGCGAGCTGAATGCTGCTCGTCGAGACCGCGTGGACGGCAACCCTGACGTGCTGCCGGTGCGCCTCGTCGACGATGGCCGCCATCTCGGCCGGCGTGAAATCGTCGTCGACGGCGATCTTGATCACGTCGGCGGCGTAGAACAGATTCGAGAGGACCGCCTTGCGCGCTTCATCGACGCCACTGGGCGAGAGGAACTCCTGCTGCAGGATGGCATCCGCAACCGCGGGGTTCAGTCCCTGGATATAGCCGTGAGTGATCTTCCGTCCTGACGCGAGCAGGCGCGGGCCGGGAACGCGGCCGGCGTTGATCGCGTCGCGCAGCGCGCAATCGCCGTCGATGCCGGAGTGGCCGAGGTTCCGGACGGTCGTGAATCCAGCCTCGAGATCCTCGCGGGCGAGCTGCGCACCGAGGAGGACGCGCTTCTCCGCTGACTCGATGATCGTCAGCAGCAGATCGGGCGCGAAGTTGCCGTTGTAGTGGCGCACGATCTCGGCTTCGGCCGGAGGGATCGGGTCGATCAACAGATGCGTATGGCTGTCGATCAGCCCCGGCAGAAGCGTCGCGCCGCCGAGGTCGATGACGCGGTCGGCTTTCATGTCCGAGGCGTCTGTCGACGACCCGACTTTCGTGATGCGGTCATCCTCGATCAGCACCGCGGCGGGTGAGATCACCTTCCCCGTTTGGGGCTCGATGAGGTGCGCCGCTCTGATGAGCGTCGTTGCGGCCAGGATCGCGAGTAGTGGCGTCATCGTCAGTAGTCTCCGTACGTATCTTTCACTTCATCGAGCAGCTTGCAGCTGTCGTATCCGACGCCGTTCTTGAAGACGATTTCGACCTTCTCGACGTCTTCGATGTGCGTCGCCGGATCGCCTTTGAGCACGACGAGATCAGCGTTCTTGCCGGTGGCGATCGATCCGATGCGATCGGCGCGGCCGATGAACTTCGCGCCGTTCAGCGTCGCGATGCGGATCGCTTCGACAGGCGTGAAGCCCGCCTCGACCAGCAACTCGATCTCGCGATGATCGCCGAAGCCCGGAACGTTCCCGCTGAGACCGACCGGATCGGGCCCGGCGATCAGAAGGCCGCCGGCGGCGACGAACGCTCGCTCCAGCGCCATCTCGCGTTTCGCGAGATCGGACGGCTTGTTCGGTGTGCGATTGCGCCAGTAAACGAACGCCTCACGTGCGGAGGGAGACATCGCCTCCAGCGCGCCGCCGTCGATGCGCGGCGCGGATGCCGCGGTGGAATTCGGCAAGGTCGATGTGATCGCGACGTGGTGCGCGACCAGCGTCGCAATGAGCTGATCCGCTTCGGGCGTTCCGGGGCTCATCTTCGCGAGGGTGGCGTCGCCCTGGGTCTCGCTGCAGACGTCCGGCTTCTTGTCGGGATCGAGCTGCGTGTTCGTGAAGAAGCCGTGCTCCAGGTTGTCGATGCCCGCATCGATCGCCTCCGGGTACGTCACCGAACAGAGGTGGCCGGTCACCTTCAAGCCACGTTTGTGCGCCTCCTCGATTGCGGCGCGCAGCTCGTCGCGCGTGATGTGCGTGTACGCCTTGAACGACGTGACGCCGCGATCCGCCCAGTAGGCGACCGTTTGGCGCGCATCGTCGGCATCACGAAGCTGGTAATGCGTCAGCGGACCACCGGGGTTCGCTCCCTCGAGATACGGACCGGTGACGTCCATGTGCGGCCCAGGAATCGTCCCGGCATCAATCGCGTCGCGTAGCCGCAAGTCTTCGTAGCCGTTGATGCTGCCGGTTGTGCGGATGGTCGTGACGCCGTTCGCCAGATACAGCCGCGGCGCGGAGTAGGCCATCTCCTCCATCAGCGAAGGCCGGACGAAGTTCCCTTCCGCGTCGATCCTCGGCGTGCGTATGAAATAGAGGTGATCGTGCATACCGACGATCCCCGGCATCACCGAGTCGCCGCGCAGGTCGAGGACTGTGACGCCGTCGCTCGCCGGCACGTCGGCGCCTGGCGTGATCGCGGCGATCTTTCCGCGTTCGATGACCACATTGCGGTCGGGTTGTGCCGCAGCACCCGTTCCGTCGATGACGTTGACGTGCGCCAGCACGACGCGCGGCGTGGACACGCGGATCGCACTGTTCGCCGCGAAGAGGAGCGCGAGCCAGAGCGCGGTCATCTGCCTTCAGCCGGATGCGGGCAGCGCGGCGCGCTGAGAGCATTCACGGTCTCCACCGTCGTCGCGACGAGAAAGACGCTGAAGCCGATCGTGAGAATCGCACTCGCGAGGCGGCGCGGCGGCGGGTCCGCGAGGCGAACGACGCGATCGCGGACGAATGAAGTCGCCGACGACTGCAGCAGGGGCGCGTTTGCCGGCTCCGCGAGCTTCGCGAGCGCTGCAATCAGCTCCTCAGCGCGCGCCTTCCGTGCGACCCATTCGTCGCACGACAGCTCGCGGTACAGCGCGAGACGCCGACCGGCCAGCCACACGAACGGATGGAACCAGACGGCGCAAAGCGCGAGCTCGTAAGACAATCGAATCAGGTTGTCGCGCCGCCGTGCGTGCTGCTCCTCGTGGATGACTACCGCCTCGAGCTCCTCAGATGTCAGGACTGTCTCGATGCCGTGGGGGAGATGAATCCGCGGCTTGAGGATCCCTTCGACCGCCGGCGTGCTGCGCTCGCGCCGCCGCTCCTCGCGGATCCGAACCACGAGCCGCACGAACATCGACACGGCTCCCACCGCCCAGATGACCCACAGCACCGCCAGCGTTCTCACTCGGACGTTGAGCCCGGTCGCTTGAAACGCGTGCGGAAAGAGCCGGACGGTCGTGCTCCGCGGCCAGAAGCGCCATGACATGAGCGCGAACGGCAGCGCGAAGTTGAGCGAGGTGACGACCCAGATCCAGTACTTCGTCGTTGCCGAGATGCCGCGGATCGAGGTCGACATCCATGCAGCGATCACGACCAGCGACGCATAGAGGAGCTGCATCTGGACCGAGTCGGAGAAGTTCACAAACTGATCGGCAACTTGATCAAGCACGGCGCTTCCCCCCACGCTTCGACGCCGCGGCCTCCTGCAGCGCCTTCAGGTCCTTCAGCGAGATCGCGCCGGTGTCGATCAGGTCCGACACCAGGAGGCGCGGCGAGCCGCCGAAGAGATCGAGCAGCTCGCGCACGATGTTGCTCCGGAACTCGCCGCGGTCGAACGCCGCCTCATAGATCTGCGCGTTCCCGATCTTCTTCACCTTCCGCAACGCGCCTTTCGTTTCCAGGCGTGTGACCAGCGTCTGCACCGTCGTGTAGGCGACCTGCTCGTCTTCGGGAAGGCTCTCCAGGATCTCGCGCACCGAACAGGCGCGCAGCTTCCAGCACTGCTCCAGGATCCGCGACTCCGCGGGTGACAAACGTGGTCTGCGCATTTTCGTCTCCTACAAACTGTAGGAGATGCTACGACAAGATCACGTGGGCTGCAACCGCCGTCAGTCCCACCGCCCCTTCCCCTTCGACATCGCGTACCTGCCGCTGCCGAGGAAGAAGATGGCGAGGCCGCCGAGCATGTAGAGGAACTGCAGCTCGGAACTGAGCGCGCCGGTCTGTTTGTCGAGGGTGAAGGCGTGGTTGCCGACGATTAGATAGAGCGCGATCACCATCTCGAAGCTGATGACGAGTCCTGCGAGACGCGTGAGGATGCCGAGGATCAGGAGGATCGGTGCGACGACCTCGGCGACGTAGACGCCATACGCAAGCGATGCCGGCAGGTGATGCGCCGACAGCGGGCCGACCATCCAGGCGACGCCGTGGCGGAGCTTCGAGAGGCCGTGAAAGGCCATGAGGATTCCGATCGCGAGACGGAGGATCAGCTTCCCGGCGTCGTCTTTTCGCATCGCACTGCCTCAGCCCTTGAACTTGATGCTACAGCCGAACGCCTTCGTCGCCGACACCTTCACTCCCTTGCCGGCCATCAGCTCGTTCAGCGCGTCGGTGAGGCCGGCGTGCTGGCGCTCGGCCGCTTTCGTCGAGTCGTCGACATAGCCGCGGTAGCGGACGAACCCCTTGCCATCGACCACGAACACATGCGGCGTCACGCGCGCGCCGTACTCACGGGCGACCTTGCTGTCGCCGTCTTTCAGATACGGGAACGGGTAGTGTTCCGAGACCGCGCGGCCCTTCATCTCCCCCATCGTCTCGACCGGAAACGCCGCGTCGTCGTTCGAGTCGATGGCGTAGAAGACGACGCCGCGCTTCGCGTATTCACTGCCGAGAGCGATGAGCCGCGGCTCGAACGCCTTCGCGTACGGACACTGATTGCAGGTGAAGACGATGACCGAGAGCCTGCCGTCGCCCGGGGCGAAGGCGACCGTCTTGCCGTCGACGGCGTTCACGAGCTCGAACGCCGGCGCCTTCGCGCCAACCTCCAGCTCGGCCGCGAGGAGCGGAGCGGCAACGAAAAGGAGAACCATTAATGCAAGCTTTTTCATCGTACCTTCTCCTCCAGCATTTTCAGCGTGTCGCGGAGCCACTTCAGGTCGAGCACCCCTTCGCCACGGGCGATCTCTCTGCCTTGCCGATCGAAGACGATCGTCACTGGGATCGCTCCGTCGAAGTGCATCTCGTCCGCCAGCTCGCCCGGCTTCCCCGTGTAGTAGAGATTGGGGAAGGCGACCTTCTTCTCCCTGAGGAACCGCGACAGTTTCTCTTTCCCCTCGGCGCGGTTCGCCGCGACCGCATCGTCGAGCGAGACGCCGACGATCTCGACCGCACTCTTCCGGAAGCTCTTCGCAACGTCGTCGATCCCCCCGATCTCGGCGACGCACGGCGCGCACCACGTTGCGCAGACGCTCACGACGCGAACGAGTGTATCGGCGCGGAAGGCGCGCTGGATCTCCTCGAGGGTCTTCACTTCGCGCACCTCGGCACGTGCCGAGACGGCAGCCAGAAACGCGAGCGAAATGAGCAGCTGGCGCATACAGGCGACATGGAACCACAGGCGGGAAGCATCGGCGGCGGACCTGCGTTACGATCTCGCGACATCAGTTGATGATTGACCTATCGGTCAAGCAGGCCCGCTGGGATGAGCTCGGGTCGTGTGCAGCAGGCGCACCGAACCTCGTCAGGTCCGGAAGGAAGCAGCGATAAGGTGCTAAACCTGCGTGACACAGTTCGGCCTGGGCTCTTCCGAGCGGACCTCGCCCTCCGCGCCTCCGTCATTTAGACTCCGCGTCAATGTCCTATCAGGCGCTCGCCCGCAAGTACCGCCCGCAGCGATTCAGCGACATCATCGGACAGGAAACGACCGTCCGAACGCTGCAGAACGCGATCGAGACGGAGCGCATCCACCACGCCTACCTTTTCAGCGGCGTCCGCGGCATCGGTAAGACGACCGCGGCGCGCATCCTGGCGAAAGCGCTCAACTGCGTGAGCGGCCCGACCGTCGAGCCGGACAACACCTGCGTCATCTGCCGCGAGATCACGGAGGGGATCGACCTCGACGTCCGCGAGATCGACGCCGCGACCTACACCGGCGTCGACAACATCCGCGAGTTGCGCGAGGTGACGCAGTTCCAACCGGCGCGCGACCGTTACCGCATCTTCATCATCGACGAAGCGCACATGCTTTCCACCGGCGCCTGGAACGCGCTGCTGAAAATCCTCGAGGAGCCGCCGCCGCACGTGATCTTCATGTTTGCGACTACCGAGGTGAACAAAGTGCCGCAGACCATCATCTCGCGCGTCCAGAAGTTCCAGCTCCGGAAGATCACGCTCGATGAGCTGATCGGCCGCCTCGGCGAGATCAGCAAAGCGGAGGGCATCGAGGCGGACCGCGCCGCGATCGAGATCATCTCGCGCCGCGGCGAAGGTTCGGTGCGCGACTCCCTCTCGCTGCTCGACCAGGTGATCGCGTTCAGCGGGAAGAGCATCACCGCCGCCGACGTCGCGACGGTCCTCGGGCTGTCGGACACGAGCTTCTTCGCGCGGCTCGTTTCGAAGGTCTCCGAGGGCGATCACTCCGGCATCTTCGAGGCGTTGCAGGAGGCGGCCGACAGCGGACGCGATTTTAAGATGCTGTTCCGCGACCTCCTCGGCTTCGTGCGCAATTTATTGCTCATCGCGGGAGGAGCGCCGGAGTCGCTCCTGGCGGCGTCCCCGGAGGACCTGGCGACCATTCGCGAGGCGGCGGAGCAATTCTCGTACTCGGACCTCCTGCGGATCGCGAACCTGCTGATCCGGGACGATGAGACGGTCAACAAGGCGGAGCATCAGCGGCTGGCCGTTGAGATCGCGCTGCTAAAGGCGGCGACGTTCCCGCGGCTGAAGGCGGTGGAGGCGGTGCTCAGTGGCGCGCCGGCAGCCTCGCCGGCGTCGGTGTCCCCACAGAGAGAACGAAAAGCCGCCGGCGAGGCCGCCGGCGCCCCTCCGATTACCCTCGATGGCTTGCAGCAGCGTTTGCAGAAGTCGAAGCCGGCCATCGCGAGCTATGTCTCGCATGCGAAAAGCGCGAAGAAGGACGGCGGCCGCATCACCTGGACGTTCGATGACGCGACGTACGCCGAGTACGTGATGGACGCCAAGGCGACGATCGAGCAGATCGCGTCCGAGGTCTTCGGCGAGCCGGTGACGATCGAGGCGATCGCGGAAGTCATCCCGCAGCAGACTCGCCGCGCGGAAGACAAGCCGTCCGCTCTGCGCGACGACCCGGTCGTCCGCGCGTTCCAGAAGCACCTCGGCGCCGACATCGTGGAAGGCAGGAGAACAAAGTGAATCCGAAACAGCTCATGAAGCAGGTGCAGCAGATGCAGTCGCAGATGGCGCAGCGGATGGCCGAACTGCGCGTGGAGGGAAGCGCCGGCGGCGGCATGGTCAAGGCGACCATGAACGGCTCGAAGGAGCTCCTCGCCGTCGCAATCGACAAAGAAGCCGTCGACCCGAACGACGTGGAGATGCTGCAGGACCTGGTCGTCGCGGCGGTGAACGAGGCGGCGCGCAAGGTCGACGAAGAGATGCAGTCGTCCCTCGGCGCCATGACCGGCGGGATGAATATCCCAGGACTCTTTTGACGGGTTGTCGGTGACCGCTCCTCCGCTGGCAAACCTCATCAACGAGCTCACGAAGCTCCCCGGCATCGGCGGCAAGTCGGCGTCGCGTCTCGCGTACCACATCCTCAAGCGGACGCCCGCCGAGGCGGAGGCGCTGGCGAGCGCGATCGTCGAGGTGAAAGAAAAGATCTTCCGCTGCCCGATCTGCAACAACATGACGGACGTCGACCCGTGCGCGATCTGCAGCGACGCGCGGCGCGACCCGACCGTCATCTGCGTGGTCGAGGAGGCGTACAACATCTCGACGATCGAGCAGACGCGCGACTTCAAAGGCGTCTTCCACGTCCTCCTCGGCGCGCTGTCGCCGCTGCGCGGCATCGGGCCGGATGACATCGACGTCGCGGGACTCGTCCGGCGCGTGCGGGGGGGCGAGATCCGCGAAATCATCATCGCCACGAACCCAAACGTCGAAGGCGAAGCGACCGCGCTCTACATCGCGCAGCAACTCCGGCCCCTCGGCGTCCGCACCACGCGCCTCGCTTTCGGCTTGCCGGTGGGCGGCGATCTCGAGTACGCCGACCAGGTCACGATGGCGAAGGCGCTCGAAGGGCGCCGGGAAATCTGAGATCAGAGCGCAGTGGGCAGAGCGCAGAGCGAGTCATAGCGATCCCTATTCTGTGCACTGCGCTCTGCAAGCTGCGCTCTGATATGTGCTATACATTGCGTTCCCGTCCACGGGAAAACTGGGAAAGATGAATGGCCTCTCCTGATCTCGTCATGTACGAGGAGGAGTACCAGCAGATCAAGGACACACTCCGGCGTCTGCAGGTCGACTCCAACGCGAAAATCGTCTTCCTCGTCGACAAGAACGGCCAGCAGATTGCGGTCGAGGGAGACATGCGCGGCGTCGATGCGACGTCGCTCGCGTCGCTGACGGCCGGCAACGTCGCCGCCACCGACGGCCTCGCCAAACTCATCGGCGAAAAAGAATTCTCGATCCTCTTCCATGAGGGGGAGCGGGACAACATCCACATCTCCCTGGTTGCACAGCGCGTCATACTGGTGGTGATCTTCGACGAGCGATCGTCCCTCGGCCTCGTGCGCCTGCGCGTGAAGAAAGCGTCTCAGGAGCTGGAGCGGACGTTCGAGGTGCTGCTCAAGAAGTCGGAGGCGGACCGCGGCAATCTCGCGAGCCGCTTCGACTCGCCGTTCGCCGAGATCACCGACGAGGACATCGACAGCCTGTTCAGCGAATAGCGATGACGTTCATCAACTACGCCGCGCGGGAGATCAACTGCAAGATCGTCTACTACGGCCCGGGTCTGTGCGGGAAGACGACGAACCTGCAGTGGATCTACGACAAGACGAACCCGCAGGCGAAGGGAAAGCTGATCTCTCTCGCCACGGAGACCGATCGCACACTCTTCTTCGACTTCCTCCCGCTCGACCTCGGCACCGTGCGCGGCTTCAAGACCCGCTTCCACCTCTACACCGTCCCCGGACAGGTCTTCTATGACGCCTCGCGCAAGCTGATCCTGAAGGGGGTCGACGGCGTCGTCTTCGTCGCCGACTCGCAGGAGCCGCGCATGGAGGCGAACGTCGAGTCGCTCGCGAACCTCGACAAGAACCTCAAAGAGCAGGGCTACGACCTCAAGACCATCCCGTACGTCATGCAGTTCAACAAACGCGACCTCCCCACCGCCCTCGATCCCGGCGAGATGTACCGCCAGCTCAACTTCAAAGGTGAGCCGACGTTCGAAGCCGTCGCCATGAACGGCACAGGCGTGTTCGACACGCTGAAAGCCGTCGCCAAGCTGGTACTGACGGAACTGAAGAAGAAGTAGTCAGTCCGACCTCCGCATCCGCTCCAGCGTCTTCCCATAGCGGTCATACAGCCGGAAGATCGTTTCCGCGAGCGCGCCGGCGTCATGCCGCACGTAGTTTCCCTCGGCGATCACATCGCCGAAGAACGGCGTCACGCCGAGCTCGCGAATCGCGCCGAGGTCGAACGGCACCGGATCCTGGTGCTGGCTCGCATACGCCTCCAGAATCGCCTCGGAAGGCCGGCGTCCGTTGATGACCATGACGTCGACCACCAGCCCCGCGTGCTCCACGATCGCGCTCAGGTGATCCTCCGCCGAGTATCCGTCGGTCTCGCCCGGCTGCGTCATGACGTTGCAGACGTACACGCGGAGAGCACGCGCGTGGCGCAGCGTCTCGGCGAGCGGTTTCAGCACGAGGTTCGGAAGCACCGAGGTGTAAAGCGAGCCGGGGCCGATGAGAATCAGATCGGCCGAGCGGAGCGCCTCGAGCGCGGCCTCGAGCGGCGCGGCGTCGGGCGGGTCGATTGCCAGATTCACGATGCGCGCGTGTCGCGGCTCGGGACTCATCTTTTCGCCGAGGAGTGAGCCGCTGATCGCCACCTCGCCAACAAGCTGCGAGCCGTCCGCGAGCGTCGCGCGCAGCCGGATATCCTGCAGCGTCGAAGGAAAGATCTCGCCGCGGATGTTCAGGACCTCGGAAGCAGCGAGCACGGCATCGTCAAACGAGCCGGTGATGTCGCTCAGCGCTTTGAGCAGCAGATTGCCGAGGGAGTGGCCTTTGAAGGCCGAATCGCCTTCGAAGCGGTAATTGAAGACTTTCGAGAGGAGGTCTTCCTCCTCGGCGAGTGCGGTGATGCAGTTGCGAATGTCACCGGGAGGAAGGATGCCGAACTCGCGGCGGAGCTCGCCGGAGGAGCCGCCTTCGTCCGTCACCGTCACGATCGCCGAGAGGCGCCGGACCGACCACGCGCCATCACTCTCGACGTACTTCTTCAGCCCGCGAAGCAGCGTCGAGAGCCCGGTGCCGCCACCGATCGCGACGATATCGAGGCCATGCTTCATTCGTCGGGAAGGATCTCACAAGCCGATCGCCTCGAAATACACTACGCGAATGAATGACCTCGACGTGATCATCCTCGCCGCGGGGATGGGAACGCGCATGAAGTCGGCGACCGTGAAGGTGCTGCATCGCGCCGCCGGCCGTCCGATCATCGAATACGTCCTCGAGCTCGCAGCCGGCGTCTGCGACCGGCCGCCGGTGGTCATCATCGGCCACCAGCGCGACGCCGTGCAGAGCGCGATCGGCGAACGGGCGCGCTTCGCCGTCCAGGAGCCGCAACTCGGCACCGGCCACGCCGTCCTGATGGCGGCCGAGCAGGTCGGCGCGCGCCGCGTCCTCATCCTCTCCGGCGACGTCCCGCTGACGCGCCCCGAGACGCTGCAGCAGCTCATCGCGCAGCACGAGGCGGAGAAGAACGCGCTCACGCTCCTCACGATGAAGCTCGACAACCCGGCGATGTATGGCCGGATCGTGCGCGATGACCGCGGCGCCGTCGCCCGCATCGTCGAGGCGAAGGACGCCAGCGACGACGAGAAGCGGATCGACGAGGTCAACGCCGGCATCTACGTCTTCGACACCGAGCACCTCTTCGACAACCTCCGCGGCCTCTCGACGAAGAACGCGCAGGCGGAGTACTACCTCACGGACCTTATCGCGATCCTCCGCGGCGCCGGCCATCGCGTCGGCGCCGTCATCACCTCCGACCCGGTCGAAGCTCTCGGCGTCAACTCACGCGCCGATCTCGCGGCGGTCGAAGGCGAGATCCAGCGCCGCGTCGTCGCGAAGCTGATGGCCGGCGGCGTCACGTTCCGCAATCCGAACACCGTCGTCATCGACTCCACCGTCACCATCGGCAACGACAGCGTCGTCTATCCGTTCGTCACTATCGAGGGGACGACGAAGATCGGCAGCGGCTGCGTCATCGAGCCGGGCGTGCACCTGATCAACGTGACCGCGGGCGACAACGTGCACTTCAAGAGCGGCACGGTGGCGGAAGAGTCGCGGATCGACGACGACGCGTCGGTCGGCCCCTACGCGCACCTCCGTCCCGGCACGCACCTCGGCACGCACGTGAAGGTCGGCAACTTCGTCGAGACGAAGAAGGCGGTCTTCGGCAAAGGCGCGAAGGCTTCGCACCTCTCCTACATCGGCGACGCCGAGGTCGGCGCGAACGTCAACATCGGCGCCGGCACCATCACGTGCAACTACGACGGCATAAACAAGAACAAGACCGTCATCGAAGACGGCGCGTTCATCGGCAGCGACACCCAGCTCGTCGCGCCGGTCACCGTCGGCAAAGGGGCCTACGTCGGCGCCGGCTCCACGATCACGAAAGACGTCCCGCCCGACGCCCTCGCCCTCAGCCGCACACCCCAGAAGATCATCGAGGGTTGGGCGAAGAGGAAGAAGTAGCTACGACGCCGCGCGGACGGCGGTCGGCTTGATGGTCGAGTACCCGCCGTTCCGGATCAGATCGAGCCGCATGCGGCCGTAGTCGAGGACGACGCGGAAGTTGTTGAGGAAGTTCTCGCCGAGGATCCCGGCTGCGCTCTCGTTCTCCGAGGGGGTATACATCGGGACCGTCTTGAACGTGCCGGCCCATCGATCGATCCCGAGCTCCACATCCTCCACCTTCGCGCCGTGCTTCTTCGCGCCGCCGAGGCCCTGGAGCATCGCGCCGTGAACGCGGGGAGCGTTGCTGTGCAGCGGGAGACTCAAGCTCTGGTCGTCATTGAGGAACGTCACCTCGGAGCCGGTATCGAGGACGAACGTGAACCACCCGTGACCGTTCACCAGCCCGCGCACGTATGGCCGGAAACCGTGGATGAAGAGATTCTGGTCGTCGGCGGGATGCCGGTCCTCCGGCGTGAGGCGCTTTAGCGTCAGCGTGCTGCGCGGGAAATCGAGATCGGTGCGGAACTCCTTGAGGAAATTCGCGCCGAGGAGAAAGTCGATGTTGAACGGCGTCTTGCCGGCGGAGATGAAGTGCATCTTGTCGTCCGGCATGATCGCCACCGGAACGTTGCGGACCACGACGTCGCCGACCGTGACCGACTCAAGGAGGCCGAACTCGACTTCGATCGGCTCGCCGAGGAGACCGTAGAACTCGCCGGTGAAATTGCCGAGGTGCTGGATCGGAAGCGAGTCAGCGAGCTGGCGTGACGCGATCGAGAGCACCGCGCCCGAGTCGATCACCGCGCTGATCGAGCGCTTCCCGTTCAGGCGGACCTCCACGCGCGGCACCTCGGGACGCATCGTCTTCATCGGCACGCTCGTCGCCGGGAGGCCGGCGAAGTCGTAGATGTGGGTGTGCGCGAGCGCGCGGAGGTAGTCGAGGTGCCACTGCTTGACGACGATGCCGTGGGTCGTCGCCTGCTCGGCCCATTCGAGCGCCGACTCGTAATTGTTCGACATGTACTCGGCCTGGGAGAGCGACCACTCGATCTGCGCCGCCGTGGAGTGGAACGGCTTGAGCTGGAGCGCGGTACGGAGGTGCTTGCGGGCGTCGTCGTAGCGGCCGGACGAGAGCTCGGCGGAGCCGAGAGCCGCGAGCTCGGCGGCGGAGGGGCGGCTGCGCGTCTCGACCGTAGAGGCGAACTCGATGGCGCGGAGGTAGTCCGCCTTGCGCACCATCCCCTGGACGTCCGCTCCATGGTCGATGTTGAGCGGATTCATGATCAGCGGCGAGATCGAGACCTCGTTGTAGAGCGCGCAGCCGGCGAGGGCGACGAGAAGGGCGGGCACTGCGAAGCGCGATCGCGGCATGAGTGGCCTTAATGAATGCCTCGATTCTACGCCCGGCGCAAGCTGGGGCTTGTCAACGCGACGGCTTCGCCACACGTCGTTCCTCGCTTCGTGACACGTTTACGCAAGGGCACGCCCCTCATTGCCACGCTCTGCGCGAGATCACGCCCCTCACCCGGCGTCGCTGCGCTCCGCCACCCTCTCCCGGAGGGAGAGGGTGATGGGGCGCAAATTCGACTTGGCCCTCTCCCTCCGGGACAGCGTGGTCCCGAGCGTAGCGAGGGAACGGGTGAGGGGCGTGCCCTCGCGCAGACCGTGTTCACGCACGATTCACCAAAATCCCCAGCTCGCGGATCTGATAGCCGAGCGCCTGACGCGAAATCTTCAGGATCGAGGCGGCGCGATTCTGATTGCCCTTCGACTGCGCGAGGGCGTTTTCGATCAGATCGCGTTTGAAACGGATCACCGCATCCTGATACGAGCCGCTAGCCGCGCGCGGGACCGACGCCGTGCGCAAACGCTCCGGGAGGTGCTCGAGCGCGATCTCCTTCGACTCACCCGCCATCGCGTGCGCGCCGCGGATCGTGTTCTGCAGCTCGCGCACGTTTCCGGGCCACGGATACCCGAGGAACAACGACTCGACTTCTTGCGATAACAGCGACGGCCCGCCGCGGTGCTTCTCCCGTTCCGTTGCGAGGAACGCGCGTGCGAGGAGGAGGATGTCGTCACCGCGTTCGCGGAGCGGCGGCAACGCGACCTCGACGCCGCGGACGCGGTAGTAAAGGTCCTCGCGAAAGCGTCCTTCCTCGACGGCGTCGTCGAGCTTCCGGTTCGTGGCCGTCACGATCCGCACGTCGGACGAGCGGTTCGTCGCCTCGCCGACGCGGCGAAACTCGCCATCCTGGAGGAATCGGAGCAGCTTCGCCTGAGCGGTCAGCGGCATCTCGCCGATTTCGTCGAGAAACAGCGTCCCGCCGTCGGTCGTTTCGATCAATCCCGCACGATCGCGGTCAGCGCCCGTGAACGCGCCGCGCACGTGACCGAACAGCTCACTCTCGATCAGGTTCTCCGGCAACGCCGCACAATTGACCGCGGTGAACGCCTTGCTCCGTCGCGGCGAATGGACATGAATCGCACGTGCGGCGAGCTCCTTGCCGGTGCCCGACTCGCCGAGAATGCAGACCGGAACGTCGCGCCGGCCGACGAGAGCAATGCGCGAGATCACCTCACGGATCGGCGCCGAATCACCGATCATCCCGGCGGCCATCGCGCGCGGCCGCTCGCCGTCATCATCCTGCGCGGTAAGACGCCGCAGCCGCTGCAGCTCGTCCCGCGCGCTGAACGCGCCGGCGACCGCATCGCGTGAATCGGCGGGCCATGCCGAGCAGCCGTCGACGAACAACAGCTCGCGATCGCTGGCCGCGATCCAGTCGCGCGGCCCCTCGGACGCGATCGCATCGAGCGCCTGCTTGCCGAGGGGAGCGAGCGATCCCGACTCGCTCCAGTGTCCGAGGCGGTTGCGTGTCGCGTAGCGCCATGCGACGTCGATCGACGCGAGGTCGTCGAGGGCGAGCGCGCGCAGAACGCGCAGCTCGGGACCGGTAGTGTCGCGCGGCGTCGACTCCGCGGCGGCGCGCAGCCGCTCAAGGCGGTTCGTTCCGGTGAGCGGCCCGCCTCGCACATGACGATGGCGGTTGCGCAGCTCGACATTGTGCGGCTCGCCGCGAGGCGTGATCGCGCGCCCGCGAACGAAGTCGATCTCGTCGATCATGACGCCCGCCGCCTCGAGGATGGGCTGGTCGTGCGTTCGTTCGAGCAATGCCGACGCGCCGCGGTGCGCGGCGTCGAAACGCCCGCGGCAGAAGTCGAGGTGTGACGTCAGAAGATCGAGCTCCGCCAGATGCTCCTCGTCGTTCGTCGCGCCGTAGAAGTGGCGCAGGCGCGCGAGCCGCTGTGCCGCGTGCGCGAGCTGCCCATCATCGGCATACAGATAGGCGAGCAGGAAGAGCAACCCGCCCGCCGCCCGGTCGCCCTGTGTCTCCTCGACCGCGGCGAGCGCTTCGAGCGCCGCCGCGCGCGCCTCGTTCCATCGGCCGGCGTGGAAGAGCGTGTAGACGCGATCCATCATCGCGTCGATGCGATGGATGACGCATTCCGCGGCAGTCAGCGCGTTCGCGATGTGGCCGAGCGCGGCGTCGACGTCGTCGCGTTCCAGCGCGCGATACGTCGCGCGCCTTTCGGAAAGATACGGCGACTTCACGTCGGTCTCTTCGTGAAGGATGAGCGCGCGCAGGTACGGATTGCTCGTCCGCGCCGCGGCGGCTGCGGCTTCATCGTCGCGGCGGAGGATCGCGAGGATCTCCGCGCGGAGAGCGTCGGCGCGATCGCCGGAGAGGCGTCCGAGGCGAGAGAGAGCGGGGCCGTAGTCGCCGGTGCGGCGTTCGATGAACGCGAGGGCGAGCTCGCGGTCGTCGTCGTCGATCAGTGTCGCAACCTCGCGCGCATCGCGATAGCGCGCCGCCTTGATGAGCGCTCGCGTCAGACTCTTTGCCAGCTTCGCCGAGAGCACGCGGCGCGGCATCGTCCAGAGAACGGCGATCTCGTCGCCGCTCCACGAGAGCTGTTCGAGCAGCGTCGTCGCGCGCGCGAAGTCGCCGGCGTCGACCTGCAGCTTTGCGGCACGTCGGAGGTCGCCGCTTTCTTCGGCAACCGTCGCTGCGATCCGGTTGATCGCCGCGCGCGAGTTGCTCGGAATGAAATGCGAAACGTCAGTCGCGACGCGGAACGTTGTTCCGTCGAACGATGTAATGCGGTCGATAGCGAGGTCTTCGAGCGAGGCGTCGGTGAACTCGCGCAGAAGGCGGACCGCCGCCTCGCCAGGAATCTCATTCCCCAAGAGGCTGAGGACCGCGATGTACGAGCGCGCCGGCTCCGCGATGACGACGTCGCGCTTCGAAGCGACGATGCCCCGCAGAAGGAGATCGTCCAACTCGGCGGTGTTGACGTCGATCTCCGAAGCCGCGCGGGCGAGCGCCAGCGTCGGTGCCACGACGAAGCGCCGCGCCGCCGGGAGGGCAGCATCGTCACCCGGAACGAGGAGCGTCACCGAGTCGAGCGAGCCGAGAAGCTGCAGCACGCGCTTCGACGCGGGATCGAACGTCTCCGGGTCGATTGCGACCAGCACGACTTCGCCGATCCGTTCGACGACCTCGGCCTCCGACAGCTTCGGATCGACGTTCAACTCCGCGAGCGCGCCGTACCGCATGATCGATCCGCCGCGCAGCACGCGCACGTCGAGTCCGAGCCCTCGCATCGCCTCGATGCACGACTCGTCCGCATACGTGCTGCGCCCCCGCGGCAGCGCGCGCAGCATCTCGAGCCCGGGAGAAAGGATCGTTCCCGCGGCCGCGGCACGCGTCCATCGCAAGTCCGCCGCGAGGTCGCCCGTCAGCTTCGCAAAACACTCGATGTAAACCGCCTCGGCGCGCGCCCACGATTGCCGTAGCACCTCCAGCTCCGGCGCTCGAATCAGCTCCGCGAACGCCTGGGCCAACGTCAGCGGCGGCGGCCCCTTCGCTTCCGGCTCTCTCGCCGCAATCCGCACCAGCCGCGCGTCGCACCCGCGCTTCTGCACCACCACCCACTCCGCCGCATCGAGCTCCCCATCCGCGATCCCTGCGAACTGCAGCAACGCCTGATGCGCCGCGAACTGCGAGAGCAGCGACAGCCGATCGCGCGATCCAAGCTGCGCCGAAGCCACCGGCTCCGCAGCGATGCTCTCGTTCCACGCCAGTGTCGAATGCCGCAGCGTCGCGATGAGGGCGGGGTCCCACCGGAAATCGCGCGCCGACACGCTCCGCGTCTCCCGACCCCCGCCTCGCATTGTCATGAAGGCTGGAATTCTCTCCGACCTTCCGTCGAGAAATCAATCCGGGCCACTGAACGAACACAGGAATCCGTTCCGCCACGACTGCGCGTGAGCGGCGTCGTCCTCTCCGATCAGCTCAAGAACATCGACTGGCAAGAACGCCGGGCCGAGTACATCTGCACGCTCCCTGGGCGAGACCGTCACTGACATCCTCAAGAAGCTCGCGCTTCTCATCGCGGCGACCTGACACACCGACGTAAGGGACTTTCGGGGCTGTGGTGCGACAATGTCGTTTCGTGAGCAGCGAGCTGAGAACGAAGACGGTCGGACGACGGAACGTAGTTTCTCCTGATGTTTGGGCGGCCGTCCAAGAGCTGACCGAGACGGCAGAGCGTCTCCGTGGTAGCCGGGCGCCCGTCCCTCGCGGTGTCCATCGTTTCCGGCCATTTGAGGAGGCGCACGAGTGGATGATGGAGAAGATCGCGAGTACTCACGCCAGCCGCGGCCGGAAGACCTCATCAAAATCTGCGCGGCGCTGAGGATCGAGCGCGCCAAACGGTTCAATGAGATCAAAAAGTACGTGGTCTCCCGCTCGGGCGACGTCGATACGAGTTGGAAAGGGACGGTGCTCCTCCGCGATATCGACGGCGTGAAGCGCTTGAAGGAGGAGGACGGCCCGAACCTCGTCACCCAAGGCAGCACCGAACTGCTGCACGCCCTGTTCTCCAACGATCTCGTCGACGAGATCAAGACATTCACCGTGCCGGTCGTCCTCGGCGGCGGCAAGAAGCTGTTCGCGGACCGCTCTGCGCCGCACGGCTACAAGCTGACCGGCTCCCGTGTCTCGGGCTCAGGCCTCGTGATCGCGCACTATGAACGAAGCGGCGACGTCCTTATCGGCGAAGCGCCGCCCGCCACGAAGCGCAACGGCTAGTTCCCCACTCTCTTCGCGAGAGCGACGAAGCGGGGGTCGTTGCGGAGCGGCTCCAGCGTTGGGTCGACGCGGAGCCACGGGACGGACTCGCTGCGCTCGGTGTAGAGCTTCTCGAGCCAGGCGATCGCCTCGTCGTGGTTGCCCAACGCGGCCTTGACCCGGGCCAGGAAGAGCGGGAGGGCGTAGCCGGACGAGGCGTTGATCTCGGCGATGGCGGATTCGGCGGCGCGGCGGTCGCCGGCGAGCGCCTCGATGTAGCCGAGCATCGAGATGAACAGCGGCTTGCGGCCGCCGAGGACGACAGCCTGCTTCGCCAGGGCGACCGCATCCGGCAGGCGATGCTGCTCGACCGCGATCTGGGCGCGGAGCTGGTAGATGTTCGGGAACTTCTCGTCGAGGCCGATGGTCTTGCGCGCCTGCTGCTCGGCTTCGGCGTAGCGGCCGGCGTAAAAGTAGGCGCGCGCCACGTCCCAGCTCGCCGGCACGGAGAGCGGATCGAGTTGCTCGGCCTTCTTCTTCTCCGCCAGCGCGCGCTCGGACTGCTGCCGCACGATCAGGAGGTCGCCGTACACGCGGTGCGCGTCGGCGTTGTTCGGGTTCAGCTCGATGGCGCGGCGGAACTCTTTCTCCCCCGCCGCGAAGTCCCAGTCGTACCAGGCGCGCACGAGGCCGAGGGCGCTGTGTGCCTCGGGAAGCGACCCGTCGAGCTGCACTGCGCGCTCCGCCGCCTCCCGCGCCCGCGGCATCACCTCGTTCGGCGCCATGTAGACGTTCGAGAGCGAGTAGTACGCGTTCGCGAGCCCGGCGTAAGCAAGCGCGTAATCCGGCTGCGCCTCGATCGACTGGTTGAACTGGTCGACCGCCTTCCGCAGGCTCTCCTCGGTGTCCTTGTTGAGCTGGTACTTGCCGCGCAGGTACGCCTGGTACGCCTCGGGGCTTGCGCTCGTGCGCCGCGCGAGCATCGCCTTCTGATCGCCGCTCAGCCGCATCCGCAATCCACTCGAGATCTCCTGCGACAGCTCCTGCTGCACGGCGAGGACGTCGGCGAGCTTGCGGTCGTACTGCTCGCCCCACACCTGCGTCCCCTTCTTCACGTCGGTGAGCGAGGCGCGGATGATGAGGGTGTTCCCGCGCGTGAGGAGCTGCCCGGTGACGACGCCGCGGACGCGCAGCTCTTTGCCGACCTCCATCGGATCGACGTTCTTTCCCTTGTAGCGGAACGCCGTGCTGCGCGCGATCACCTGCATCTGCGGGATCTGGGCGAGGGAGTCGATGATCGACTCCGCGATGCCGTCGGAGAGGTAGTCGCTGTTCGGATCTCCCGAGGCGTTGACGAACGGGAGGACGGCGATGGAGTCGATCGGCCGGTCGATCAGGGCGTTGCGGCCGACGGCGTACGCGATGAGGACGGCGCACAACAAGATGAGCGCGATGCCGCCGACCTGCTTCGGCGTGAAGCGGTTGCCGAGGCGCGCGAAGACGCTGCTGGTCGTCTGCGGGCCGAGGAGCGGCGCGGTCTGCTGGAAGACGAGCGGCGAGGAGAGGCGGCCGGAGATCAGCTTCGACTCGAACTCGATCTCCTGGCGCAGGGTGCGGAGGTCGTTCAGCATCTCGCGCGCGTTCGCGTAGCGCTTGTCGCGGTCTTTCTGCAGCGCCTTGAGGATGATGCGGTCGACCTCCGGCGCGAGGCCGCGGATGAAGTGCGACGGCGGTTCCGGATCTTTCGTAGCGATGGCGATCGCAAGCTCGACGAAGTTGTCGGTCATGATCGGCGGCCGGCCGGTGAGCATCTCGTAGACGACGGCGCCGAGGGCGTAGATGTCGGAGCGGGCGTCGGGGGGGTAGCCGCGAGCCTGCTCGGGGGAGATGTAGAGGAGCGTCCCCATGACGGAGCCGGTGTTGCTTTCGGGAGCGAGCGGGTCGGGCTCGACGAGCTTGGCGAGACCGAAGTCGAGGACCTTCACGTAGCCGTCGGGCCGCAACATGATGTTCTCGGGCTTGATGTCGCGGTGGAGGATGCCTGCCTCGTGCGCGCTGGTCAGCGCGTTCGCCACGCCGATGGCGACGTCGAGGATCTCGCCGACGCTGAGCGGCTGCCGGTTCTGGAGACGGTCGCGGAGAGTCTGGCCTTCGATGTATTCGGTGGCGATGAAGTGCCGTGACTCCGCCTGGCCGACTTCGTAAATGGTGATGATGTTCGGGTGATTCAGCTTGGAGGCGGCGCGCGCCTCGCGTTGAAACCGCCGCACGCGCTCGGCATCCTCGGAGAAGCGCTCGGGGAGGAGTTTCAACGCGACTTTGCGCCGCAGGGTAGCGTCTTCGGCGAGGTAGACCTCGCCCATGCCACCGACGCCGAGGAGACGGTCGACACGGTAGTGCGATATGCGCTGCAGCGACATAGGTGGATCGGGGCGAGGATACCAGTTGCCAGTTGCCGGTGGCCGGTTGCCAGAGGACCATCCGGCAACCGGTAACTGGCCACTGGCCACTACAATCGCGGCCGTGAATGACATCGAAGTTGCCGTCGAGGCGGCGCGGCGCGGTTCCGAGGTGCTGCTCGGGTATTGGGAGCGGCTCGGGAAAGAGGACGCCGACACGAAAGCGCGCAACGACTGGGTGTCGGCGGCGGATCGGGAGAGCGAATCGGCGATCATCGCGGCGATCCGGGAGCACTGTCCGGGGGACGTGTTCCTCGGCGAGGAGTCGGGCCTCAGCGGCGGATCGAGCGCCCGCACCTGGATCATCGACCCGCTCGACGGGACGTCGAACTATCTGCAGCACTTTCCGGTCTGGTCGATCTCTATCGCACTGCGGGTGAACGCCGAGATCGTGGCCGGCGTGGTGTACGAGCCGCTGCGCGACCTGTTCTTCACTGCGGAGCGAGGCGCAGGCGCCTTCCGCAACGGCGCCCCGATGCACGTCTCGAATCAGCTGAGCGTCGAGGGAGCGTTTCTCGCGACCGGCTTCCCATTTCGCGCACAGGAATACGTGACGGTTTACGTGAAGATATTCGAAGATATAATTCGTATTGCTAAAGGTGTACGCCGCGCCGGCTCGGCGGCGCTCGATCTCGCGTACACGGCGGCCGGAGTCTTCGATGGCTTCTTCGAGATGCACCTCGCGCCGTGGGACGTGGCGGCGGGATCGCTCCTGGTGCGCGAGGCGGGAGGGGTCGTCACCGACTTTTCCGGCGGCGAACGCTGGTTCGGACGCGGCAACATCGTCGGCGCGCCGCCGGGCGTGCAGGCGAATCTGCTCGAGATGATCGGCCGCTATGTGACCGAGGAGCAGCTCGACCACCGGAAGACCTCGCGAGTGCCGTGAGGGTCCCGCGCAAGCTCCCGCGCTCGTTCTATCTCGACGATACGGTGTCGGTCGCGCGCGCGCTCCTCGGGTGCGTGTTGTGGCGGCGCATTGGTGACGACGTCCTCGCCGCGCGGATCGTGGAGACCGAGGCGTACCTCGGCGCGAACGATCTCGCGAGCCACGCGCGGCGCGGGCTCCGCTCGGCGCGCAATGAGTCGATGTATATGGCGGGCGGCCACGCGTACGTCTACTTCACGTACGGCATGCACTGGTGCATGAACGTCGTCACGCAGGAGGCGGACACCGCGGAGGCGGTGCTGCTACGCGCCGCGGAACCGCTGCACGGCGTGGAGTCGATACGGGAGCGGCGGCCGAAGGCGAAACGCGATCACGATCTGATGAACGGGCCGGGGAAGCTCTGCGCCGCGCTCGGAATCGACAAAGCGCTCGACGGGATCGCGCTCAATTCGGACGTGCTGTTCCTGACCGGCCGCGAGGTCGCTGTCTCCGATGGGGACATCGCCGTCTCGCCGCGCGTCGGCGTCGACAACGCGGGAGAAGCGGCGCACTGGCCGCTCCGCTTCTACCTCCGCGCCAGCCGCCACGTCTCCGCGCACCGCCATGTCTGATCACTACCGGACGATCGCGGCACGCGTCGAGTTCCGGAAGAAGATCGAACGTTCGGAGTTCCTCGGGATCGCGTTTCCGATCTCCTCGGAGACTGCGTTTCTGGATGCACTCGCTTCGATCCAAAAGGAGCTCTTCGACGCCACGCACCATTGCTGGGCGTTCCGCCTCCGCGAGCGCGCACGAAGCTCCGACGCCGGCGAGCCGTCCGGAACAGCCGGCAAGCGGATCCTGAACGCGCTCGAATCGGCGGACCTCTTTGAGGCCGGCGTAGTCGTCGTCCGCTGGTACGGCGGCATCAAGCTCGGCACCGGCGGGTTGTCGCGCGCGTACCGCGACACCGCTGCTGAAACGCTGCTGCTCGCTCTTCCCGTCGACCGCTATCTCTACACCCGCTTTGAAGTGACGGTGCCGTTCGACGCCTTCGGCACCATCTACCGCCTCATCGACCCGCCAAACGTCGTCCTGGTCGAGGAGCGTTTCGGCGAAACAAACGTCTTCGCCTTCGACGTCCGCACTTCTCGCACGTCCGACTTCGCACACGCGCTCACAGAACGACGGCTGGTGTTCGCTTTGTCATCCCGAGCGTAGCGAGGGACCTGGGTGGCGGGTGGGCACGCTACTCGAGCCACTCACCCGCCCAGGTCCCTCGCTAACGCTCGGGATGACAGGCGTTAGAGCGGAGCGACGAGGGTACCTCGGGAGTTTTGGTCTGGAGCGTTTCTCTATCCGGTGTAGCGTGCCGCCCCCACCCAAGGTCACCCTACTCCTCCATCACCGTCGTCCTCGCGATGCGGTCGCCGGTGCGGCGTTTGGCGGTGACGACGAGGGCGGCTTCGATGAGGTTCCAGAACGGGATGAGGAGGGGAAGGTTGCGGATGACGGAGCGGACGTAGCCGCAGCCTTCGCCGCGGGGGGTGACGAGGCGGAGGCCGAGGAGGCGTTTGCCGGGGGAGCGGCCGCGGTAGCCGTCGCGGAGGAGAAGGCAGACCATGACGATCGCGAGGGCGGCCCACCAGACGATCTGGATCGCTTTGATCGAGCCGCCGCCGACCCACGCCAGGATGTAGCTCGCGAGGGAGGCGGGGGCGATCAGGATGATGGAGATCGAGACGGCGTCGACCAGGAAGGCGGCGATTCGCAGGAGGGTCGTCTGGGACGTATCGTTCATGCGCTGAAACACTTTACCGGGCGGTCCGTAAGAATCTTCAGGTGCAACATGAACGCAAGGTCATACAGGCTTTATTTACCGGCGCTTCTGGCGCTCCTCACCTACGGATGCACGATGGGGGAGCAGCACTTCGAGACGATCACGCGGAGCTGGCCGGCTGACGGCATCAAGCGCGTCGACGTCAACGGCATCGACGGCAGCGTCGACGTCACGGCGGGAACAGGGAACGAGATCTCTCTCGTAGCGCACGTCCGCTCCCGCAACTTCCAGCCCGACCCGAAGAAAGAGAACCACGGCTACTTCGTCACTTCCGTCGACGCCGACACGCTGATGATCGGCCGGCAGCACGGCGTCCGGATTCACTCGCCGTTCTTCTTCTTCACGTCGCACGACGTCGAGATCAATTACGAGCTGCGCGTGCCGCCTTCGGTTGACCTGGCGCTGAAGACGGTCAACGGCCGCGTGGCGACTCGCGGTACGGACGGCGGCATCCAGGCGACGACGGTGAACGGATCGCTCGACGTCCAGGCATCGGGCACGCGCGAGGTGAGCCTGCACACGGTGAACGGCCAGGTGGATGCGCACTTCATGAAGGACTTCCAGGGCGCGCACTTCAAGACGGTGAATGGAAGCGTCCGCGCGGTGCTGCCGCCGAATGCGTCGTTCGCCTGCGTGCTGTCGCAGATCAACGGCGACTTCGAGGCGGCGTTCCCGCTGACGATTCACTCGCATCCCGGCAGCCGCCGCGTGTCGGGTGAGGTCAACGGCGGACGTTACGATCTGAACATCGTGACGGTGAACGGCGACATCAAGATCGAGAACGCCGCGCCGGCGCCTCCGGCGCCGCCCGCTGCTCCGGCCCTGGCAGCTCCCGCTGCGCCGGCACCTCCTCCCGCTCCGCGCACCGAGTAGGTAGACTCGGCCGCGATGACAGCATCGCGGCCGGTGGTACTTCTCGCGCTCGCGCTGCTGGTGGTCCTCCTACCCGCGGCGCTCCTGCCGATCTCGAGCTACGACTTCTTCTGGCACCTCGCGACGGGACGGTGGATCACGGAGCATCACGCACTGCCGCTGACGGATCCGTTCGCGATCGCGAGCGACAAGACGGCCCAAATCAACGAGTGGATCAACGGCGAGTGGCTGTATCAGGTGGTGCTGTACACGATCGAATCGCCGGTTTGGATCGATCGCATTCGGGCCTTCTGCGTTGCGGCGTTGTTTGCGTTCGCGTTCTTCGCCGCATCGACGAGATCGGATTGGCCGATCGCGCTGGCGGTGACCGGGTTCGCGTTTGCCGGCGGGTACGACAGGCTCGATGCGCGGCCTTCGACGGCCGCAGCGGCCCTGCTCGTGATCGGGATCGCGTTGCTGGAGCGGGCTGGGCGGACGAGGGCGTCCGCCCCTCCGGACATCGCGTTCGTTGTGCTGACGATCGTCTGGATCAACGTGCATCCGTCGGCGCTGCTCGCGCCGCTCCTCGCGCTGATCTTCCGGCGCGTGCACTGGCTGCCGGTGGCGAGCGCGATCGCGCTGCTCGTGAATCCGTACGGCTGGAACGGCGTGATCGCGCCGCTGCGGCTGATCGCCTACGCGCGCGGCGGGACGTTCGTGAACGCGGAGTGGCTGCCAAGTCCCGCGGTGCTGTTTCCGTTGCTGTACGTCACGCTGTTGTTTGGAGTGATTGCATTCTTGGTATCCAAGCAAGAACTCTGGAGGTTCGTCGCGTTCGCGCTGCTCGCCTACCTGGCGATCGCGCACGTGCGGAACCAGGGGCTGTACTTTGCGGCGATGCCGATGCTGCTCGCGCCGATGGTGCCTCGCGAATGGTCGCATCGCGGGGCGGCGTTACTCGCGCTGCTGCCGATCGGGTGGGCGTACGCGAACGGGCCGCATGTCGCCGGCATCGCGGCGCATCGGTTTCCGATCGTCGCGACGCGGGTGATCCACGCGGCGCACCTCGAGGGGAACATCTACAACCCCGACCAGTTCGGCGGCTACCTGATCTGGTCGTTCTATCCGGAGCGGCGGGTGCTGACCGATGGGCGCAACGAGCTCTATCACGCGTTCATCAACGAATACGCGACGGCGCGGCTCGACAGCCGCGCGTGGCGGGCGCTCCTCACGAAGTACCGGATCGATCTCGCGGTCGACGAGTACCGTCCGCCGCTCGACGTGATCAATCCGATGAACGGACAACATCAGCAGGCGCCGGCATCGCTCGCCTACTGGCCGCGCCGCGAGTGGGCGCTCATCGGCTACGACGACGTCGCGATGGTCTTCGCACGGCGCAGAGCATTCGCGCCGGAGAGAATCAGCAAATTGGAAGTGAAGGGCGTGGTGCCCGATGGGCCGCGCTAGTTGACGAGATCGTCGCCGCAGGTGTCGAGGTCGAGCATCTGCTCTTGCGGCCAGCGCTCGGCGAGGACGCGCTCGAAGTGAGGCTTGACGATGCGGTCGTAGCGCGATTCGAAGCTGGGGTGGAGGTCGAGGATCGCCTTGCGCGCGCAGCTCACGAGGCAGCGCGCCTCACGGCTGGTGACGGTGCGGTCGCTGCTGATCAAGTCGTGCGTCAGCTCGACGATCATCCGAATCCGGCGGAGTCTGCGGCGCTCGAAGAACGCGGAGCGGATCTCTTCGGTCGATTCCATTTGATACTTCGGCATCGTGGTCATCGCAGCAAACCGGGGTCTTCGGCGTTCAATTCCGCGTAACGGCAATAACCTTTTCAGGCGTGCTCGCGGTCGCCGTCGGCCCAGATTTCATCGGCCTCCGAAGGCTCGACGCGCGACTCGTAGTAGCGAATCGCATTGCGCGCGGTGGCTTGCACGGCGGCCCAATTGAGCACACCTGCGGAGACGGCGCCGACGATCGGAACGATGCGGACGATCCGTTCGCGGGCGATGCGCGTTCCGATCTTCTCGGCGACGATCCCTCCTTCCGCAGATGCGGATTCGAGCATCGTCGCGATGCCTTGCTTGCCGACGCCGACACCCGAGGCCCACGCGAGGCACTGCAGCGCTTCGCTGAAACGCTCGCGCGACGACGGCTCGTGTCCGTAGATCGTCGCGATGCCGAGGATGAGGCGGAACTGTTGGTAGACGAGATACGCGAGGTCGGCGCCGAGCGCGCCGATGGCGGCGAGTCCGCCGGGAATACCGGTGACCGCGCCGGCGGCGGCGCAGCGGATGGCGGTGCGGCGCGCGAGCTTGTGCGCGTACTCCGAGGCCGCCGTGTCAGGGAACGTCTGCCGCAGGTCGTCGACCTCTTTGCGGATGCGGTCGGTGTCGATCTCCTCGAATAGGGCGCGGAAGACTTCTTCGAGCACCGAGTCGGCGCGCCGTTTCAGCTCTTTCGCTTTTCCCATGGTGATCGCGACGGCGCTCAATCGGATTTGCTCTCGCTCTTGGTTTCGGACTTCGTTTCGGATTTGGTCTCGGATTTCGTTTCGGACTTTGCGGCAGGCGACTCGCTCTTCGACTCGCTCGGTTTCGACGACGAGTAGTCGGTCTTGTAGAAGCCCGAACCTTTGAACTGGATCGCCGGCGATGAGATGAGCTTCTTCATGTCCGAGCCGCACTTCGCGCAGTGCGAATACGGGGGATCGCTCAGGCGCTGGATGACCTCGACGCGCTCCTTGCAGTTGGTGCACTCGTATTCGTACAGCGGCATGGTGGCTATAACGTTGCGGGCGGCGTGCCGAATTCTTATCCGCTATCCGTTATCCGTTATCCGTTATCCGTTATCGGCGAGTCGGCCATGGATAACGGATAACGGGTAACGGGTAACGGGTAACGGGTAACGGGTAACGGGTAACGGGTAACGGGTAACGGGTAACGGGTAACGGTTACCTCGTCAGCGGCGCGAGCTTCGCCTGCGCGGTGGCTTCGGCGGCGACCAGGACGCCGTCGCGGAAGTAGATGCCGGCGATGCCGCCTTCGCTGGTGCGGTAGTACCACGACTCGTTCACGACGTCGGTCCGTTCGTGCTTCGACGTCCAGCCGGGAATCGGCTTGCCGAGGAGCTGCGCGACCTGGTGCTGCGACATCCCTTTCTCGAGCGCCAGGAGCTTTGTGTGCGGGACGGCGAGGCGATCGACGGCGTCGGCGACGCCCTTCATCGCCTCAGGATTGGCCGGGTCGTGGGCCAGGACGGCGCGGTAGAAACGGATCGAGTCCTGGTAGCGGCCGATGGCGCCGAGCTCGCGCGCGAAGTCGAGCTGGATCCGCTCGTAGACGACGCGCGCCCGGCTGTGCTGCGGGTGCTGCTGCACGAACGCGCCGAGGGTGTCGGCGTAGATCTGCTTCTCCTGCGGCGACGCTTTCGGCGCGACGGCGGCCTTCTTGTGGTGGAGGACCTGGAGCCAGTCGCGTTCGAGGGCGCTGTTCGTATCGCCGCTGCAGGCAGCGACCAGGAGAAGGACAGCGGCGGCCGGTACGATACGGCGCATTTGCTGCCACCTTAACACGGACCATATAATTCCGTGGCTTGCGCGCGCCGCGCGGAGCAGGGTCCAAGCTACACCATCAGGAGGAGTTATGGCCGTGAGGGGTGAGGAAGTCGCAAGCTCGATCGACGCACACGTCCGCGAGGCGGTCGAGAGGATGGTGGGTGAGATCCGGACCTCGATCGAGGACATCCGCAGGGCTGTCGATTCGCAGCTCAAGGCGGCGGTCCAGAGCGTGGAAGCGGACGTCAACTCGTTCTCGTTCCTGCCGCACATTCAGAAGACCGTCGGTGAGCTCGAAGAGACGCTCAAGGCGGAGCAGCCTGCGCCGGTTGCCGCGGCGCCCTCGGGCGGCGATGTCTCGCGGCTCAAGAGCGCGATACAAACGGTCGAGCGCGGCAAGTCGCAGGTCGACATCCTCAACGCGCTGCTCGAGCAGTGCCTCGAATTCGGCTCGCGTGCGGCGCTGCTGATCCTTCGCGGCGAGACATTCAGCGGATGGAAGGGCGTCGGCTTCGCGGCACACGGCGGCAACGACGAGAACATCAAGCGCTTCAACGCGGCGCCCGGACTGATCGGCGAGCTCGATCACGTGCTGCGCAATGAGCGCGTGGTGGCGTGGGATGGCGCGAACCTCGCCACGCGCTTCGGCGTCGGCGAGCCGCAGCAGGCGTTGCTGATTCCGATGGTGATCAAGGAGAAGGTCGCGGCGGCGGTGTATGTCGACGCCACGGCCGAGGACGTCGCGAAGTTTGACCAGGCATCGGTCGAGTTGCTGGTGTTCACGACCGGGCTGCTGATCGACACGCTCGCGATCCGGAAGAAGTCGCCTTCGCCTTCGCTGTCCGAGGGGGAGGGAGAGGCGCCGGCGCCTGCACCGGCACCCCCAGCGCCTCCGGCGTCGGAGGAAGGGTCGGCGACGGTCGCGATCACGGCGCAGCAGATGCGCGAGATGATGGCTGCGGCTGCGCCGGCACCTGCGAAACCGGTCGCCGCGGCTCCGCCACCGCCGCCGCCCCCACCCCCGCCTCCCCCACCGCCGCCCACGCCGCCCGCCACGTCGTCGTTCGGAGACGAGAGCCGGCCGACGACGCAGTTCATCCCGCCGTCCGGCGTCGGCGGGCGCGCTGCCGCGACGGCGGCACAGAGCGAGGTCGACAAGAAGCACGACGAGGCGAAGCGCTTCGCGCGGCTCCTGGTCTCCGAGATCAAGCTGTACAACGAGGCGAAGGTGGAAGTCGGCCGGAAGAACAAGGACCTTTACGAGCGGCTGAAAGAAGACATCGACCGCAGCCGGCAGATGTACGACGAGCGGATCGGCGAAGACGTCCGCAAGTCGTCGAACTACTTCTACGACGAGCTGGTGCGCATCCTCGCCGACGGCAACGCCGAGGTCCTCGGCCTGTAATTCGCACTCGGACGCGCCATGCGCGCCTTACGCCGTAGGTGGATCGTCATCTCGGTCGCGGTGCTTCTCGCGATCGGGCTGACGATCATCGTCAGGCGATACTTTCGCCCGCGCGGCGTTTCAAGACAGGAGGCGGGCGCGGCGCACAAACCGGAAGCGCCGCCCGATCTGCAGAAGTCGCGCGACCAGTTTCTCGCCGGGCTGGCTGCGATCCGCGCCAAGGACGGCGCGAAGGCGGCGAGCACGCTCGCGTCGTTCTCGTTCCGCGGGCGCGTGGTCGAGGAGTACCGCCTCTACTACCTCGGGCGCGCGTACGAGCTGGCGAACGATCACGGCGATGCGCGGCGGGTGCTCGCCGGGTTGTGGCAGCGCAATCCACAGGCGGTGATCGCCGACGATGCGGCGCAGCGGCTCGCGGCGTTCTATGCCGAGGGGGGCGACTTCGCGGGCGCGGCGAACATCTACGACGCGGCAGCGGAGCGGAGCGGCGTCCCGAACAACGCCGCGGCGGCGCGATGGGGAGCGATCGAGTCGCACTTCATCAACGGCGACATTGACGGTGCGCTGGCGGCCGCGCGCGCGACGGCCATCAGGAGCCCGCGTGCCCCGCAGGCGGTCGACGCGCTGGCGGTGGCGCGAACGATCGACGGCGTTCCCCCCGACGGCACGATCGCGATGACGGCGGCCGAACGGCTGGAGCGCGGCGTCGCACTGTTGCGCGACGGCGATCCGCAGTCGGCGTACAACGAGCTGACGGCGCTCGACGGATCGGCGCCAGCGTCGCTGCGTGAAGCGGTTCAACTGAACCGCGGGCTGGCGCTGAATCAGATCCACCGCTACGACGAGTCGAACAAGCTGCTGGAGCCGCTCACGGGCGGCGCGTTCAAGTACGCGATCCCCGCCATCTCGACCGCGGCGAAGGACTACGCCGCTCTCTCGGCGTCGATCAATCCGGTCGTCGTGAAACAGATCACGGTGCGGCAGAAGGTCGGCAACGTGAAGGTGCGCGCCGGAAAGGGAAAGAAGAAGAAGCTCGTCACGAAGCCGAAGTACGCGAACGTGAAGAAGAACATCCAGCTCGTCGACCTCGCGAAGAAGGCGAAGAAGGATTCGTACGACCGCCTCGCGACGGAGCGGCTGAAGGACCTGCTGCAGATCCCGCAAACGGCGCTGCAGGTACGGCTCGAGACGCTCGACACGCTCATCGAGGCGGCGCAGGCGAAGCATCAGGATGCGTATCTGCAGCAGCTCATCCCCCAGGTCATCAAGCTCGATCCGTACGACGGCTCGGGGGTGCAGTACTTCTGGGACAAAGCGTGGGCGGCGTACGTGAGGGGCGACCTGGAAGGCGCGAAGGCGCTGCTGCGCTTCATCGGCGATACCTACAAGGCGCCGAACCTGAAGCGGCAGGCGGACTACTGGTACGCGCGCATCCTCGACCGGCAGGGGGACAAGGCGCACGCCGCGGCGACGTATCAGCGTCTAGCGTCGGCGCCGTACGAGGACGTCTACACGATCTACTCGGAAGCGAAGGGCGCGAAGTACGTGAAGCCGGCGGGCAATCCGATAGCCGTGAATCGCGAGGACTGGCGCGACATCGCCGAACGATCGATGCCGGCGGAGCTACGCCTCGCGTATGAGCTGACGGCGCTGCAGGACTTCGGCGACGCGGCGGCGGAGCTGAACAAGAACGCGAAGCAGGAGAACCAGCAGTTCGCCGACGCGCTCGCGGCGGAGAAGCTGAGCAACGACGGCAACCTCGTCGAGATGTACCGGACGCTGCGAAGCGCGTGGCCGCTACTCGCGACGGTCGAGCAGGACTCGGTGCCGCCGTACTTTCTGAAGATGTACTACCCGGTGAAGTACCGCGACGCGATCCGGCGGTACTCCGATCGCTTCGGGCTCGATCCGTTCTTCGTCATGGCGCTCATCCTCCAGGAGAGCTACTACGACCCGCATGCGAAGTCGCGAGTCGGCGCGACGGGGCTGATGCAGATCATGCCGGCCACCGGCGCGGAGCTCGGCGCGCAGCTCCATCCGCTCTTCAGCGTGAAACATCTCGCCGACCCCGATACGAACATCGAGATCGGGACGTATCACCTGAAGCACCTGATGGCGCTCTTCAACAACAACCCGCAGCTCGTAGCGGCGTCGTTCAACGCCGGTCAGGGCAATGTGCTGAAATGGCGGCACGCCGCACCATCGAAGCCAATGGACGAGTTTCTCGAGTCGATTCCTTTCTCAGAGACGCGCAATTACGTGAAGCGGGTGACGATCCTCCGCTCCGCCTACTCGCGGATCGCTCCGTGAGATTGCAAGCGTGAGAGTGCAACCGTTCGCCGGCCCGTCGAACAGCGGCAAGACGACCACGATCTGCGGCCTGATTCGCGATGCGGTGGCGAAGGGCGAGCGTGCCGGCGCGATCAAGCACACGCACCACGCGCTGAACGACGACGATCGCGGCGATACGTCGCTGTTCCGCGCCGCCGGCGCCGATCCGGTGGTCCTCGCGGGCGACGGCGAGGCGGTGGTTTTCCGCGGCGGCCAGACGTTCCGCATCCGCTTCGACGATCCGCGCGACCTGCTCGAGGTGTTCGACGGAGACGTCGTGTTCGT
This sequence comes from Thermoanaerobaculia bacterium, assembly GCA_036488085.1. Classification (GTDB taxonomy): domain Bacteria; phylum Acidobacteriota; class Thermoanaerobaculia; order Gp7-AA8; family Gp7-AA8; genus DASXHZ01. The sequence continues at coordinate 15,463 of DASXHZ010000102.1, read as the reverse complement.
GGAAGGATTCAAGACTCATGATTGGTCCTGACGCGCCGCTGCGCTATCGCGCGGTGCTCTTCGATCTCGACGGGACGCTCGTCGACTCGTACGCCGCGCTCGCGGAGGCGGTCAACTACGCGCGCCGCCAGCATGGCCTCGGCCCGCTAGGCGAGACGCGCATCAAGGAGTTCATCGGCGACGGTCTCGACAAGCTGCTGCAGCGCGCGTTCGAGACGGATGTCGTACCGGGCGGCGTGCAAGAGGCGTTCGAGTCGCGCTACGACGAGATCTGCTGCGCGGAGTCGAAGGTGCTGGCCGACGTCGAGGCGACCCTCGACCGTCTCGCCTCTCTCGACGTCGCGATGGCGGTCTGCACCAACAAGCCGACCTGCTTCTCGCGCAAGATCCTCGAGGCCCTCGGACTCGCCCGCCACTTCCGCGCCATCGTCGGCCCCGACCTCGCCGGCGCACGCAAACCCGACCCGCAACATCTCCTCTGCGCCCTCGACGCCACCGGCGTCGCGACCACCGACGCCCTCTTCGTCGGCGACATGCCGATCGACGTCCACGCCGCGCGCAACAGCGGCATCGACGTCGCCGTGGTGCCGACCGGGTCGTCATCGATCGAGCAACTTCGCGAGGCGAACGCCGATCACTACCTCGACCGTTTTTCGGATCTGCTCGGGATAGTGACCGCCGAGGTGCGATGAAGTTCCGGTTCGTCTTCTTCGACGTTGACTCCACGCTCGTCACGATCGAGGGGATTGACGTCCTCGGCGGCCGGAATCCGGAGATCGCGCGGCTGACGGAGCGGGCGATGAATGGGGAGATCGCGCTGGAGGATGTTTACGCGAAACGGTTGGAGATCATTCGGCCGAGTCGTGCGGCGGTCGAGGCGCTGGGCGACCGCTACGTCGCGTCGATCGTTCCGGGAGCGGCTGAGGCGGTTGCGGCGTTACGGGGTTGCGGGGTGCAGGTTCATCTCGTGAGCGCCGGGATCGCGCAGGCGATATACCCGCTCGCTTCCCACCTCGGCATCGAGCAGCGCGCGGTGCACGCGGTCGCGCTTCGGTTCAATGCGGCCGGTGAGTACGAAGACTTCGACCGGCGCTCGTTCCTCACGCGCAGCGGCGGAAAGGAGCTCGTCGTCCGCGACGTCCGGGCGCGCACCCACGGAAAGGCCGCGTTCGTCGGCGACGGCGCGAGCGACCTCGAAGCGAAGCCGGCTGTCGACCTCTTCATTGGTTTCGGCGGAGTTCTTGCGCGGCCGAAGGTGAAGGAGAATGCGGCGGTATTCGCGATGACGTTCGACGAAGTGCTGAAAGCCCTCACATGAGCGAGTGCAAGTTCTTCATTCCGGGCCCGACCTGGGTGCGCCCCGCGATTCTCCAGGAGATGACACGGCCGATGATCGGCCATCGCTCGCCGGAGTTCCGCGAGCTGTTCGGCGGCATCCGCCGCGACCTGAAGACGCTGTTCGAGACCGCCGGCGACGCGTTCGTCATCACGGCCTCGGGGACCGGCGTCATGCAGGCGGCGCTCGAGAACTGCGTCACCCGGCGCGTGCTCGTCACGACCTGCGGCGCGTTCTCGGAGCGGTGGCTCGCGATCGCGCAGTCGCTCGGCTACGAGGTCGACCGGCTCGACGCCGGCTGGGGGCACGCGGTCGATCCCGAAGCGCTGGCGGATCATCTCTCCGGCCGGCGCGTTCAATACGACGCGGTCACGCTGACCCACAACGAGACCTCGACCGGTGTGACGAACGACATCGAGGCGCTCGCGCGCGTCGTCCACGAGGAGTCTCCGGAGTCTCTCGTCCTCGTCGACGCCGTCTCATCCCTCGGCGGCATTCCCGTCCGTTTCGACGCGTGGGGGCTCGACGTCTGCCTGGCGTCCGTGCAGAAAGGGCTGGCGCTGCCGCCGGGGATCACGGTGGTCGCCGTCTCCGGCCGCGCCATCGAACGGGCGAAGAAGCATCCGTACCGCGGCCTCTACTTCGACTTCGTCAACTACAAGTCGAAGGCGGACGAAGACAGCGTGCCGTCGACGCCGTCCATCCCGCACTTCTACGCGCTCGCGAAGCAGCTCGACGACATCGTACGCGGCGAGGGGCTCGAGAAGCGTTTCGAACGCCACCGCGCCATGCGCGACACCACGATCGAACGGACCTCGCGCTACGCGAAGCTCGCCGGCGATCGCGCGCACGCCTCCCCCACCGTCAGCGCGCTCGAGCCGGTGAAGCCGCCGGACGCCATCCGCGCCGAGATGAAGAACCGCGGCTACACGCTCGGCGGCGGGTACGGCGAGTGGAAGGACCGGACGTTCCGGATCGGCCACATGGGCGACATTTCGCTGGAGGACCTCAACAGCATGCTCGACGTGCTGGAGAATGTGTGTGGGGTTGGCTCTTAGCCGACCCAGGGCCGGCTGAGAGCCGGCCCCACACACAGCTCGGATAGACTCGAAAACTATGCACCGCGTTCTCGTTACCGACTCGATCGCCGCTTCCGGCCTCGCGATTCTTCGCGCCGCGAGTGATGTCGATCTCGACTACCGCCCCGGCCTCAAGGGCGAAGAGCTGCTGCGCGAAGTGGCGCAGAGCGACGCGCTGATCACGCGGAGCGGAACGGCGGTGACCGAGGAGCTCGTGAATGCGGGCAACCGGCTGAGGATCGTCGGACGCGCCGGCGTGGGGCTCGACAACGTCGACGTCGACGCCTGCACCGCGCGTGGGATCCTCGTCATCAACGCGCCGACGGCGAACATCATGTCGGCCACCGAGCACACCATGGCGATGATGCTGGCGCTCTGCCGCAACATCCCCGAGGCGCATGCGAGCGTGATGCGCGGCGAGTGGGTGCGCTCGAAGTTCATGGGCGTCGAACTGAACGGCAAGACCCTCGGCATCATCGGTCTCGGCCGCATCGGCACGCGCCTCACGGTTCGCGCGAAGGCGTTCGGGATGCGCGTCATCGCCTACGACCCGTACATCAGCGACTCGGTGTTCGAGCGCGTCGCGGCGGAGAAAGTCACGCTCGACCAGCTCCTGGCGCAGGCGGACTTCATCACCGTGCACACGCCGCTCACCGACGAGACGCGCGGCATGATCACGCCAGCCGAGTTCGCGAAGATGAAGGACGGCGTGGTCGTCCTCAACATCGCGCGCGGCGGCATCTACGAGGAGCAGGCGCTGGCGGACGCGCTGAACAGCGGCAAGGTGGCCGGCGCGGCGATCGACGTCTACACCAGCGAGCCACCGGGAAAGGACCACCCGCTCCTCAACGCGAAGAACATCGTCCTCTCGCCGCACATCGGCGCGAACACGATCGAGGCGCAGGACCGCGTCGCGGTGCAGACGAGCGAGATGGTGGTGGAAGCGCTGCGCGGCTCGATCTTCGTCAGCGCCGTGAACCTCCCATTCGAAGGGCTCGCGGATGCCGACGCCGCGCCGCTCATCCGGCTCGCCGAGAAGCTCGGCCTCTTCGCGGCGCAGATCATCAACGGTCCGGTCATCCGCGCCGCGGTGGAGCTGTGGGGCGTCGACGAGCATCTCCAGAAGATCATCTCGGTCGCCGCCCTCAAGGGCCTCCTGACGCCGCACCTCGCGAACATCAACTACGTGAACGCCGAGCAGAGTGCCGAGCAGCGCGGCATTGCGATCTCGACGACGATTCATCCCGTACCACGCGACTACTCGAACCTGATCACGTTCCGCGCGTCGACCGAGCGCGAGGAGATGTGCGTTTCAGGGACTGTTTTCCACGAAAAGAATCAGCGCATCGTTTCCGTGAACAATTTCCGTGTTGAATTCACGCCGGAGGGCAACCTCCTCTACGCCGTCAACAAAGACGTCCCCGGCGTGGTCGGCAAGGTCGGCACGCTCCTCGGCGACTTCGAAGTCAACATCGCCGAGTACAACCTCGCCCGCAACGCCGCCCAGGGAAAGGCCCTCGCCGTCATCACGGTCGACTCCCCCCTGAACCCCGACATGCTCCACGCCCTCCGCACGCTGCGCGCGATGGAAGACGTACGGCAGGTGCGCCTGTAGTTGGAGGGGCGCACGCCCTCGTGCGCCCGGCCGCGCGTCAGCGCGGCTATCGCCGCGCCCAAGGGCGGACGAGGGCGTCCGCCGCTCCAACCTCCTATGCCGCTATGCTACTGATGTATGCAGTACCGCACTCTCGGCAACACCGGCATCCGGATCAGCGAGATCGGCTTCGGCGCTTGGGCGATCGGCGGCGCGGCGGAGGCGTCGGGGACGCCGCTCGGGTGGGGCCGCACGAACGACGACGAGTCGCTCGCCGCGATCCGCCGTGCGCGCGACCTCGGCGTGAACTTCTTCGACACCGCCGACAGCTACGGCTTCGGCCGCAGCGAGTCGCTCCTCGGCATCGTGCTGTCGCGGCAACGGCAGAGCGTCGTCATCGCGACGAAGGTCGGCGTCATGCGGATGGGCGACGGCTCGCTGAGGAAGGACTTCTCGCGCGAGCACATCTTCCACGCCGTCGACGGATCGCTGAAGCGCCTCCGCACCGACTACATCGACCTCTATCAGGCGCACAACCCGACGCTGCAACAGTTGCAAACCGAGGAGATCCAGGAGGCGATGGCGCGCCTCCAGGAGATCGGCAAGATCCGTTACTGGGGCGTCTCGATCTCGACGGTCGACGAAGGGATCGAGATCATCAACCGCGGCTGGGGCAACTCGCTGCAGGTGCTCTACAACGCGCTGAATCAGGAGCCGGCGTTCTCGCTCTTCCCGCTCGCGAAGCAGAAGGGCTACGGCATCGTGGCGCGCGTCCCGCTCGCCTCCGGACTGCTCACCGGCAAGTTCCGCCCCGACTCGACGTTCGCGGGCGACGACGTCCGGCAGAACTTCCTCACCGCGAAACGGCTGGAGGAAGTGAGTCCGCGCGTCGACGAGATCCGATCGGTCGTCGGCGGCGCCGCGAAAACGCTCACCGACGCCGCGCTGCAGTTCGTCCTCTCCGACGACGCCGTCTCCGCAACGATCCCCGGCTCACGCAACGCACGCCAGGTGGAGATGAACGTGGCCGCCGCGGAGTCCCGCCTCCCCCCCGACGTCGTCGAACGCCTCCGCACCCGCCTCGGCGATTTCAACTTCTACGCGAGGCACGGGATCCGGATTTGATGTAGGAGCCCGCACCCTGCACGAGACATTTCTTATCGTCGCCGGGCGAGGACGACGGCCGCGCGGTCGGCGGCGACGGGGGTCCATTCGTTCGGGGGGAAGTACGGCTTCCACGATGAGTCGACGTACGCGACGCCGACGCCATAGTCGTTCAGGAACTGGCGCCAAGCCTCGGGACTTCGGCGAGCGGCGAGCATGCGCTGCTGGTACTCCACGAAGAGTTCGTTGCGGCCGTCGGTCAGGACGCGACGCTCGGGGAGGAACGCCCATTCGAGGAAGCCACCCATCGCGTAGCTGCTGAAGATGTTTCCGGGGACGTGCAGCTCGCGGACGCGGGCGGTCGCATGCAGCGGGAACTTCGCGGCATCGACGCCAATGCGGAACGGAGAGGTGGCGATGATCGCGGCGGCGGTGATCGCGACCGGAATGATGAAGAGTTTGCGGAAGCGATCGGGGATCGAGCGGAGGTGCGGCTCCAGGAGGATCGGCGCAGCGCAGTAAAAGATCGTCTGATTGCGCGCGAACCGCAACGCGAGCAGCGTGATGAACGCCAGCGCGATCGACTCCTTGCGTCGCGGGCTGAACGCGACGATCAGCACGACCGCGATCAGCGCGACGGCGAACAGGCGGAACTCGTTGAGCGAAGTCGGCGCCCACTCTTCGTTCGCAAAGATTGGTAGCGACGCGATCCGCGCGACGTGGAACGGATTCGTGATCGCCGCGAGGCCGTACGGGCTCACGAGCAGCGCCGCAGCTGACGCCACAACCGGCCCGATGCGGCGACCGACCAGCGCGACCAGCACGGGGACCAGCAGCGCTGATGGATGAATATTGATCAGCAAAATAGCTGCGATAATGACGACGTAATAGTTACGCGGTATCGCGATCACGAGCGCGATCAGCATCGCCGCGATCGCGGCCGGGCGCTCGCGGAGCCACGGCAGCGCTCCGTACCAGGCGAAGAAGGTCACGCATGCGGCGGTGAACGGAGTCACCGTTCGCGTCAGGCGCACGAAGATCCAGGCGAAGAAGAGTGCGATTGCCAGCGCCCGCACGATGCTGATCGCAGTGAGGCCAGCCGCGTTCTCGACCAAGGCGGCTGCGACCTGGAAGAGCCATTCGCCATCGATCCATCGCTCATGACTGCTCGCGACGGCGAGAGGATCGGTCGCGGCGAGCGCGTGGTGCGCCACGATCCACGACCCGGCGGCGCTGTGCCAGAAGTAGTCGTTGCTCCAGATCGGAGCGAGCGACGCGGCCGCCAGCACGACGAAGAGAACGGCGGCTCTCTTCATGCGCGGTACACCGCCCAGAGCGCGGTCGCGTTCACGAACGTCATCACGACCGGCACGACGAACGCCGGCCAGCGGGGGCGTTCGTTCGGACGGGAGATCGCCAGAAGCAGCAGCGGCACGATCGGGATGAAGTATCGCCCCTGGACCCCTTCGACCTCCTTCGCACCGACCGCCGTCCACGAGATGTACTGCGAGAGCTCGACCGCGCCGATCGTGGCGACCGCGATGATCGCGGCGAGAACGCGTTGCGACGTCGATACCCGGGGAGCGGCGAAAAGCGCCACAGCGACTAGGAGCAAGAGAGCCAGAAACACCGAGATCGTCGGGATCGGAATCGTCAGGAGGCCGAGGCGCCCGACGAGCTGTTCGAGGCGATCGACGCCGTGACGGACGAGGTCCGCGGCAAGCGCGCTTCCGGCCCGATTCGGATGATGAAACGCGAAGCGGAGCTGCGCCCGATCGTCGACGCCGGGCCTGAGAAACGCCCACTTCGTCTTGATGAAGAGCGTCGAGACGAACGCGCCCGCGGCGATGACCGCGACCACAGTCGCCCCGATGGTCGCGCCGATCCGGCGCCGCGTTGCGAACACCAGCAACGGGACGAGCAGATATCCGGGCTTGCAGAGTGCGAGCGCGGCCGCCGCGGCGATCACCCACGGTGACCCGGCCAGCGCGAGCGTCGTCGCGAGGAACGTCATCGCGATCGTCAGCGCGTCCGGCGAGAACGATCCGAAGAGGAAGAGCGACATCGGCAGGAGCGCCGGCGCGATCACCAGCCAGGGGGCGGCGATGCGCGCCGCCAGCAGCACCATCGCCAGCGCGCAGACGAGATTCATCAGCCGCGCGAGGTAGAACGTGACGAGCGGCCGGAGGTGGAGCGCGTCGCCGATGGCGCATCCGAGCGCCTGCGGAAGGAACGGAAGCGGCGAGAAGACGATCGGGTACTTCACGTACGCCAACTCCGGCACGAACGGGACATCGTGGTCGGAGACGAGCTCGCGGCTGCCGATCGGGACCGCCGTGTAGCCGTGGCCGTTGAGCACCGGCGGCCAGAACCCGCCGTGAGCGATGGCGCAGGCGCGGTAGTAGTGGCCGACTTCGTCCGGCACCTGAAATGGCGGCGTCAGCAGGGCGAAGGCGGCACCGAACAGCAGCGCCACCGCCAGCGAGATCCTCACGGCAACAGCTTACGGTGTCGGAAGATCGGTTGTCCGATCGGAAGATCGGCTATCGACGGTACGTTGTAGATGCGTTATGCCGTCCCGAACCATCTCCATACGAGGGGCACGCACCCACAACCTCAAGAACGTCTCGGTCGAGATCCCGCAGCGCCAGCTGACGGTGATCAGCGGGCCGAGCGGTTCGGGCAAGTCGTCGCTGGCGTTCAATACCTTGTATGCCGAGGGGCAGCGGCGGTTCGTCGAGTCGATGTCGACCTACGTGCGGCAGTTCCTGGAGCGGATCGACCGGCCGGAAGTCGACGAGATCGAAGGCATCCTCCCGGCCATCTCCATCGAGCAGAAAAACTCCGTCAAGAACGCCCGTTCCACCGTTGCGACCGCCACCGAGCTCGCGGACCACATCCGCCTCTTCATGACCTACTGCGGCGAGACGAAGTGCCCCGACTGCGGCGCGATCGTCCGGAAGGACTCGCCGGAGTCGATCACCAGCGAGGTCGTCGCGTCGCTTGCCGGCAAGCGCGCCGTCGTCCTCGCGCCGGTGTTCTTCGAAGCGGAGAACCGTGGCGAGGTGCTCACGCAGCTCATTAAGGCCGGCTACTACCGCGCCTGGATCGACGGCGAAGTGCGCGACCTGAAGGAAGAGGCCTCGGGCCTCGGGTCTCGGGCCTCGGCGGTGGAGATCGTCATCACGCGCCTGAAGATCGATCCGGAGCGCGGGTCGCAGATCACGGAGGCGATCGAGCAGGCGTTCGAGATCTCGAAGGGCAACGTCAACATCCTCGAAGATGCGGATGGCATTTGGGTCTCGCACCGCTTCACCTCGCGCTTCGCGTGCAACAAGTGCGGGACCGAGTTCATCGAGCCGGTGCCGCACCTCTTCTCGTTCAACTCGCCGCTCGGCGCGTGCACGACCTGCCAGGGTTACGGCCGGATCATCGGCATCGACATGGAGAAGGTCATCCCGAACCGCGATCTGCGGCTCGACGAGAAGCCGATCGCGCCGTGGAACTCCGCCGGCTACGAGGACTGCTACGAGGACCTCGAGAAAGCGGCGAAGAAGTACAACCTGCGCCTCGACGTCCCGATCAACGACCTGACGCAGCGCGAGTGGGACCTCCTCTACAGCGGCCGCGCGAAGTGGTACGGCATCAAGGGCTTCTTCGACTGGCTCGAGACGAAAAAGTACAAGATCCACGTCCGGGTGAAGCTCGCGAAGTACCGCAGCTACGAGCCGTGCCCGCAGTGCCACGGCTCGCGCCTCAAGAGCGCCGCGTCGTACGTGAAGTTCCGCGACCTCGCCATCGGCGACCTCTTCGCGATGGACGTGAAGACGGCGCGCAAGTTCTGGGAGTACCTCCCGCTCTCGAAGCAGGAGGAGGCGATCGCCGGCCATCTCCGCCGCGAGATCGTCAACCGCCTCGTCTACCTCGACGAGGTCGGCCTCTCCTACCTGACGCTCGACCGCCAGACGCGCACGCTCTCCGGCGGCGAGTCCCAGCGCATCAATCTAGCCGCCGCCCTTGGCAGCTCGCTCACCGAGACGATGTACGTCATCGACGAGCCGACCGTCGGCCTCCACGCGCGTGACAGCGAGCGGCTGCTGGCTGTCTTGCGCCGGCTGCGCAACGCCGGGAACACGGTGATCGTCGTCGAGCACGATCCGACCATCATCGCCGGCGCCGATCACACCCTCGAGCTCGGGCCCGGCGCCGGCGAATACGGCGGGCGGCTCATCTACACCGGCGCGCCACGCGTCGTCGACGTCGGCGCGGGCGAAGAGTACGAGCGCGACCGCCGTACCGACGCCGGCTCACTCAAGATCACCAATGCACGGACGCACAATCTGAAGGGAGTCGACGTCACGATCCCGCTCGGGAAGCTGGTCGCCATCACCGGCGTCTCCGGCTCCGGCAAGTCGACGCTCATTCGCAACTGCCTCGTCGAGCCGTTCCAGAAGAACCCGCGCCTGATCGACGGGCACAACTTTATCTACGACATGCAGTTCGTCGATCAGTCGCCGATCGGCCGCAGCTCGCGCTCGAATCCCGCGACCTACATCAAGGCGTGGGACGAGATCCGAAAGCTGATGGCCGAGACCACGCACGCGAAGCTCCACGGCGTCACGCCCGGCATGTTCTCGTTCAACACGGCGGGCGGCCGTTGCGAGGTCTGCGAAGGCGCCGGCACCGTGACGATCGACATGCAGTTCCTCGCCGACGTCGAAGTCGTCTGCGAGAAGTGCAACGGCCGCCGCTTCGGCGAGCAGGTGATGAAGGTCAAGTACAAGGGCCGCGACGTCAACCAGATCCTCGAAATGACGGTCGACGAGGCGATGCGCTTCTTCGTCGACAAGCGCGCCATTCTCAAGAAGCTCCTCGCCCTCCGCTCCGTCGGCCTCGGCTACCTCCGCCTCGGCCAGTCGACCGACTCACTCTCCGGCGGCGAGGCCCAGCGCCTCAAGCTCGCCTCATTCCTCGCCGAAAGCGCCCGCGCCGAGCAGGGCCGCCTCTTCCTCTTCGACGAGCCAACCACCGGCCTCCACGCGACGGACGTCAAGCAACTCATCACGACGTTGAAAGACCTCATCGAGCGCGGCAACTCAGTCGTCGTCATCGAGCACAACATCCAGCTCATCGAATCCGCCGACTACGTCATCGACCTCGGCCCCGAGGGCGGCGACGGCGGCGGGGAGGTCGTCGCGGTCGGTACGCCGGAGGAGGTCGCCGCGAACCCGCGCTCGATCACGGGACGGTATTTGCTCGCGGCGGGGAAGCCGGCGACGGAAGTGGCGTAGAGGGGCTCAGTCGAACTTGAAACTTCCTCGAAGTTTGGCCCGAAGGACGCGGGACGCGCGCCAGAGGAAGTCTCAAGTTTCTGCCTGACCCCTCAGGGCGTAACAAGGCCTACCGCGACGACGGATACGGCGAGCAGCAAGAGCAACGGACCCGTCAGTGTGGGGATCGGTACCGGCGCGGCGGCGGCGTGTGCGTCGCCCATGACGGCAATGCTGCGAATGTCACCTTTGACTTGTGGATCAACCGACTGAACCAGGTTGCCGGTCGCGAGATCCACGAGCCTGAGTCCGTTTCGCCCGACGATCCAAACCTGATTGCCACCCGGGGCCAGAGCGATCGCGCCTTGGTCATACGCACCGAACGGTACGGGATCGAACTGATTGATTAGAGTGCCGTCCGTGGAGAGGTGATACACGGCCTGGTGTCCCGCCACGACGATCGAGCCGTCCGCTGCAATCCGGATCTGATTGAAGGTGTCGGTTACTGTCGAGCTCACGTCTGTGAGGGCGGTGTTCGTACAAACGTCGTGGCGGTGTATTCGCACCCATCCGTCTGTGTAGTAGACGGTGCATTGATCTGCCGCTAGATCGAAATACATCTGTGGCACGGCGATAGTGATGGTATCAAGCAAGTGATAATTGAGATCTAGCTTCCGAATCGTGTTTCCCAACTCGTTGCCGACAAAGATATGACCGCTGCGATCCCAGACCATCTCGCCAAGACCTCCAGGCAGGTGAGGAGGCGTCGCTACGACCGCGAAAGATGAATCGTAGACGGTCAGTTTCGACTCGTTTACAAAGATCTGCCCTTCAGGCGAAATGTAAGCATCATCGAAGTTCTCTGGCGGGTAGTCCTGTATCAGAATGAAGTTTCCATCCTTGACGAGTCCGAGCTCACTTATTGGGGGGACTGTTTCGAAGAGCGCCCTGTTGTCCGTTGTTATGATGTCCCCTGGAGTTACTTGAACGGCGTTTGCTGACGACGCGAGCGCGAGCGCAAAAATCGCAATTCTGATCGGTGACGCGAATTTCCGCGCGGATTTGGGTACGGGCAATCTGATCGAAGTGAGCATCGAGGTTTCCTCGGGGTTGCATCGCGCGAGCGGGCCGGAGCTCGAAGAGAACGCCCACGATGGCGAGACAAGACCAAATGCAGGTCCGGACGACAACTCTCATCTGCGGACCCTCGTAAGCGAACGATTTTGGATTTCGTAAAGATTAGCGTATTGCCCGCGAAGAGTCACCTCTGGCAGGAAGCACGGGTTCGACGCCGATTTCACGGCCGCGGTGCAATGAGGGTTACGAGGTTACGAAGGTTGCGGGGTCGTGCGAAACCTCGTAACCGCGTGACCGAAGGCAATGAGGGTTACGAAGGTTGCGGGGTCATGCGAAACCTCGTAACCGCGTAACCTCAGTGCAGGAACATCGGCATCCCCATCACGTTGGCGACCTTGGGGGACATCACATGGTTCTGGCGAGCGATCCGAACTTCGCCCACCTCGGCGAACGTGTCAACAAGATGATCGAGTCGAAGAAGAGGAAACGCCCTTCAACGTCACAGTCAGGGCAGCAGCCCTCACAGAACGGAGGTGTCGCGCCGACGATTTCGCACTGAGCCGTTAGGAAGGTAGTGGCCGGGCCGCGTTTGGAGACGCGGCTCGGCCCGACACAGCCCCTGGTCAACCCGACAGTTGAAGAAAGGAAAGTGTCATGGAGAACATACATCATCACCACTGCGGCGTCATGCCCCCGCACATGCTCGACCGGATCGCCTCACCGGCTCTTCGCCAGAACGCCACGAAGTGTCATCTGCTGTGGACACCCTAGGCGCTGAAGTCGAGGTCGCAGAACGCGTTGATGCGGTCCGGTACCGCGTTCGTGCGGTCCGACACCGCGTCAACGCGCTCCGAGACCCAGGTAACTCGCTCCGAGACCCAGGTAACTAGCTCCGGAACCTAGTTAACTAGCCCGGAGACCTAGTGAGCTAGGCCGCAGACCTAGTGAGCTAGCCCGCAGACCTAGTGAGCTAGCCCGCAGACCTAGTCAGCTAGCCCGGAGACCTAGTGAGCTAGGCCGCAGACCTAGTGAGCTAGGCCGCAGACCTAGTGAGCTAGCCTGGAGACCTAGTGAGCTAGCCTGGAGACCTAGTGAACTAGCCCGGAGACCTAGTGAACTAGGCCGCAGACCTAGTGAGCTAGGTCCGAGACCCAGTGAACTAGGCTCCGCGACCGCATTCATGCGCGCTCCGATCATCCGATCGGTCGCATCTTCCAAAATCAGGCTGTCCTTGACCGGGCAGCGTTCTCCCGTAACTCGACACAGCATCTGCCGTGCGACCAGTGCGTCCGCCCGGATCATCCTTCCGCCTCGCGATAGAATCGCGCCTCCGGTTGCATCAGTGAGCGCGGCTGTGCACGAGCATGTGCCCTGTTGAGGCTCGAGCCTCGCCGGCGGAGACGCAGCGAGTACACCGCTGGCGCCCCCGCCGGTGCAGCCGGATGGAACGCCGGCGCATCTCGAGGCCGAACCCCGCCAACCGATACAATCGCGCCGGTCCGGTCGCAGCGGTGGCTTCCTGTACAGTTGCCGCCGTCGAGTGTTAGCTCGCGCGGAAGGCGGCGCTTAGCCGCCCCGCCAACTGCGCTTGCGGCCGGGCCACTGGGATGGACGTGGTTCTTGCGGCGATCGTCCGGGTTCCCTCGCGCCGCCGACCATCTGCGCGAGCCAGGAAACCTACGTGGGACCGCGGGCTCCGAGGCGCTGGAGACGCCTCTCGATGGTAGCCGGTGGCGAGCGCCTATGGCGCCGCCACCGGATCACGAGCGGTTCGAGAAGTTGCCGCCCCGGCAGGGGCGACAGACGTACGCTCCGTTCTCTGCCGCCCCTACCGGGGCGGCGTGTCTGGCCGCGTTCAAAACCCGGTGGCGGCGCTGACGCGCTCGCCACCGGCTACCATCGTCTAGCGCCTCCGGCGCTTCCGAACATCGAATCGTGCGGGAAGCTGAATTTAGTCGCGAGCGCCGGCGCTCGGCCAGCGCATTGCGCCGTGAAAACCGGCCAGCGACCGCGAAAACTCTTCCGCGTTCGCACTGGCCATGTCCTCGAGCTCGCGCGTGAGGATGTCGCTGACGGTCGTCCGTTCGCGTCCCGCCATGTACTCGAGCATGTCGACGTGGTAACGCGGCACGCGCACGTGGAGGTCGGCCAAGCGCCAGGCCGGCGGCAGAGCGCGATCCGCATCCGCGCCAAGAGCCTCTTCGATCGCCTCCAGCGGCCACGATTCCAGCGCCCTGTCCTGCAACTCCTCGCGGCAAATCCACTCACCCATCGACGCCTTTGTCACCTCGACTTCGCCGGCGCGGATCGCCTTCGATATCTCGCCGCGCGTCCATCCGAGGAGCGCCGCCGCACGGGTAAGGCTGACGCGCGGACGCTGATGGAGGAAAATGGGGCGAATGCGTTCGATGACTTCGGATCCGAGCATGTTTCCCGATCTCGTGAACTTATACGATACTATAAGTCGCTTATCTGCGATTGTCAAGGGGACAGCGGCTGGATGACCCGTCGTCGTCAGCCGGAAGGCGAGGTATTCGGTCAGCATCTCCGCGAGCTTCGGCAGAAGCGCGGCGTCACACAACACGACCTCGCAGTGGCTTCCGGCCTCACCGACGCCTATGTCAGCAATATGGAGACCGGCATCGCGGTGCCGAGCCTGACGACCGTGCTTCGTCTCGCCGTTGCTCTTGATTGCAAGGTCACGGCGTTGACTGTGGTCTTCGACAAGACGCCTGACCTGAAGGCTCTCCTTCCAAAGTGACACGTCTAACCGTCCGCGAGGGCTACAACGAAGTTCACGTCAGGTCGAAAGTTGAGCGTTATGAGTTGGCAAGCTTCAACATAAACCCTTCCCCGCACGTGAAGCGTTCTTTGGTGTCGCTGGACGGCGCCTACGACGGTCTGGTACATACCTGTGGATGGCAGCCGATCTAGAGTCCTTCGCCAAAGCCGCATGTGAACTGCTGGATTCACGCGGGGTACGTGACATCGATGGCTATGGCTGGCTGAATCTCGAGGAGATGGACCCCGACTTCTCCGGGTACGTAATGTGGGTTCAGGTGCCGCCGTACGACCATGATTTCATGAATTGGCAAAGAAACATCCCGCCGGAACGCGCTCCAACTAAAGAAGAGCAGGCGCTGATGGAGCTTGGTCACGACTTTTTCGGCTTCATGAAGACCGCACGACACTTCATCGGTCACGCGCTTCTTTATCAGCCGCAAACGCCTCCGAAGGAGATCGATCCGACGGAATTCGACTTCAGTGAATTCGCCGCTCTCACCGCTCTCGTCGCCGCAGCCGACCGCTTGCGCGACTTCGTGATCATGGCGTTACTCGGCAAAAACACGCGGAAATGGCGTGCGCTTCTCGAAGAGTCGTATCGTCAACTCAAGGTTATGGGTTTCGATGTGCTCGTAACCGAACTTAGAGCGGGGTTTTGCGGGACCGAACGAGCACGCACAGCACGCAACATAGTGGTCCATCGACTTGCAACGAAGCCGGCGCGAGTCCAACGTAAGCTCATCGCGCGTGACCGCGTCGCCTTCGAGGCGCAGTCGTGGGGAAAGCCGGCGCGAGGGACTTACGGTGAGCAGGTGGCAGGATGGCAGCGGCGTATCAATTCTGCAGTTGCCAAGATCGAGAGGCGCGCGAAACTCCTCTGCGACACGTACTCGGTACTCGCGAAACTCGGAGAAGTGAGCATCCGGGCGGAGTACTACGTTCGGCAACGTCGTTCCACTACCAGCGGTTGATTCTAGGGGGCTGAGCCCTCCCTGGGATCATGTGGTCGCGTTCGAGCGAACGCATGGTCTTGTGCCTGCCTCCCGAACTAGACGTTAAGGAAGTCACCCTTAGGTCCGCAGAGGTTCTGCGGGCCTAGAATAGAGTGTACAAAGATGATTACGTATAGAGCTACCGGCCGCGACATCATGCAGCTACCTCGCCTTATCGAGCTTGTGTTTGGCATCTATGCTTGGAAAGCAGAGGAAAACAAACAACG
>DASXHZ010000110.1:0-29191 GCA_036488085.1 Thermoanaerobaculia bacterium | reverse complement strand
CTACGCTGACAAGTCGGCCGTCTATTACGACTGGATGGTCCGCGACTTCTTCACGTTCCTCGTTGGCAGGGCGAACACGTACGTGAGCGTTCCCGGCACTAACGAAATGATTTGGCTCAGTGACGCGTGGAAGAGCAGGGCGGAATCAGCAGAGGCGCGCGCTAAGAAGGCCTGCGCATACGAGAGCGAAAAGAAGGGCGATGCCGCTGGCGAGGAGTGGCAGAAGATCTTCGGAACGGACATTCCACGAGGCTGAAAATGGCGAACCAATCTGTCGAACTGGCGAAGGAATGTAAGCGGCTGAGCGAATCTTGCCTCTACACTTCCACTTCATTCTTCATCTGGTTGCGTGTCTTGCGGTCCGTCCGCGTCATTTTCATCATCGTGCCCCTCCTTCTCGGAGCTATCGCCGGGGGGAAACTGCTCCTGGGCGTCGATGCCAACACGCATCAGACGATCATCGGCATCTGCGCGCTCATCGCGGGTGTTCTCCCGACAATCTATGCCGCCCTCAAGTTCGACGATCAACTCGGGACGTACGCGCGGGTGGCTGGCGAATTCAAGAACCTGCAGGATCGCTTTCGCACGGCAGCACTCGTCTCGGCGAAGAAGCCATTCGAAGATTTCGAAGCTGAAGTGCGTCCCCTCATCGACCGGTACGAGGCGGCGCGCAGCGTGAGCCTCACGCCGCCAGAATGGGTATTTCGACGCGCGCAAGCGAAGGTCAAGAAAGGCGACTATGACTTCGACATCGACACGACCGATCGCTGATGTCGCCGTTTTTCAATGTCAAGCGGGTCGGTCAGCAAGGAGTCGCGTTCAAGGTAGGCCGGAAACTCTGCGCGTTGTAGGCCGGAGCGGAAGTGAAGCTGCGGCAGCCGTTCTTCGCGACGGTCGCCGCATCGCCGGGAGGGAGGTGAGACTGATGGCAGGCAAAAAGGGCAACACCGTTGATGTGAATCGCAGTTCGAAGACCGGGCGCTTCGTAACGGACGACTATCGGAAGAGTCACCCGAGTACGACCGAGCATGAGAGGATCAAGCGCGACCCGAACAAGAAGTGACGAGCGATGAGGGCCGGGGCCGGCATCAAGACGTCCGTCCCGGTCCTCTCTTCTCACGCCGCCGAAGCGAGCCGATTCGTCTCGGATGCTCGCAATGTCTCGTGTCCAGTCTGCGCCCCATGCTCCCAGTTGTGGGGAGCGAAAGGTGCACAGGAGAATGCTGATGTCAGCGCCACTCTGGTTCGGCTATGCAGGAATGATCACGGGTTGCATCGGCACCGTTACCGGCATCGCCGGCTCGGTAATGGGTTACGTCAGCTTGCGGAGAGTCCGTCGTCTGAAGGCGCTAGATCTTCGGCTTGAACTCCGCAAGGCCGAAGCCGATGCACGAGCTATTTCCTCGGAGCTTCCCGCACTCTTGGAAAAGGCGGACAGGTCACGCGTAGCTGTGGCTGCCTTCGAGGGTTGGGTGAATTCCGGCGCGATGGGGTTGTGGAAGAGCGAAGTGGCCGCGGACAAAACCAAAGTCAGAACGTTACTCGCGAGCGTTCCAGTCGAAGCTGATCACCGCACGCTGAGCCCCGAGGAACTTGAGTCAAAGATAGTCGCAACTTACGGCTTGCGGGCTGCGATCGATCAGATGCATGACAAGTACGTCGCGACACTGGCGGCGGACGAGCGGAAGCGAACTTAGCGTCTCAGCGGCTCATCGCGCCGCGTTCTTCAAGCTGCTGAGGCGAGCAGAGCGGTTCGAAAATCGTCTCGGATGCCCCGCCGAGCCTCTCGCCGAAAGGCGGGAGGCTTTTCGGCTTTCTGAATCATGCCGCGCGGTCGCTGGCTCGCTCGCGTGATTTCTTCCGCATGAACATGGGGAAGCGCTCGCGAGGTGTTCGTAAGCTTAAGCGGGTTACCATTCTTGGTCCGTGGATCTAGCTGAGGTTCGACGTATCGCGATTACCGCCATGTTCGCAGATGACTATCTGCTGGACCGCGTCGTACTCAAGGGCGGAAATGCGCTCAGCCTGGTGTACGGGATCGGTGCGCGAACGTCTCTCGACCTTGATTTCTCGATAGAAGCTGACTTTCCCGATCCCAATGAAGCACGAGACCGAATTTTTCGAGCATTGCGGACGCGCTTCGATTCCGCGGGATACGTGGTCTTCGACGAGACCTTTGGTCCCCGCCCAGCGGTCGCACGGCCGGATCAATCGCCGCGATGGGGCGGTTACCGTGTTGAATTCAAGCTGATTGAGCGAAGGCTGTTCGACGAACTTCATCGTGACATTGAGGCTCTTCGTCGTCAGTCACTTGTCACCGGGACGGCTCAGACGCGCATCTTTACGATCGACCTCAGTCGGTATGAGTACTGTGAGCCGAAGCGAGAGGTCGAGCTAGACGATTTCATCATCTACGTCTACACGCCGGAGATGATTGCGGTCGAGAAGGTGCGAGCGATTTGCCAGCAAATGCCGGTGTATCCACTCATTGTTTATCATCATCCGCGCGCACGCGACTTTTACGATATCGCTCTGGTCGTCAAGGAGTGCAAGATCTCGTTCGCGACACCGGAGAATCAGCAGCTCGTCCGCGACATCTTCGCGGCGAAGGAAGTTCCACTGTCGCTCATTGGTCAAATTGCGTCGTACCGCGAGTTTCATCGCGCCGATTGGCCGAAGGTGGAGCAGTCGGTCGCGCAGCCGCTCCTCCCATTTGACGACTACTTTGATTTCGTGCTCGCGGAGACAGCGAAGCTACAACCCCTTTGGGTAGAATAGTCGCCACGCAGAATCGTACTCCGGGTCGCGCAGGCCATGCGCTAGGTAGAAGTCGTAGTTCAGCCCGAGATCCTTCAGTCGACGCCACCGAGCCTCCTCATACCCCGCGCGCTGCATGTAGAACCCGATCGCCTGATGGTAGGGATACACATACTCGAGACGCTTGAGCGTTGCGAGCAGAACATTCACCGAGAGAACTGATTTCGCGCCAGCGAAAGCTTCCAAGACGTGAAATACGCCACCGGCGTACGCCGGCCGCACCGTGCTATCGATGAGCGTCCGCTCCAGCTTCGTCACCGCAAGCTTTTCACCTGCTGGTCCGTCAAGCTCTCCTACTTCCAGCCTGCCGGTATTCTTGCCGGCGACGACGACGATCTGAAAGTCGTTGTACGTGTAGGCAAGATTTGAGATTCGTTGCTGGTTGCGAAAGGCGCGGTCAATCCCTTCCTGCGTCAAGATGCCGCGCGGAACTGGTTTCGGTGACTGCTCCTGGTTCACGTAAATCGTGCGTGGAAGCTCGTTCGTCAGGTTGTGAAGAAAGATCGCGGTGCCATGCGAGAGGTACGATCCCGGTTTGATCGAGAGCGCAACCTCGTAGGGACTTGCCACCCGCCAGATGTACCGGACGATGGACGCATATGCTTGCGACTCGAGGCGCACCTCCTGGAGTCCGTTCGAGCTCAAGAATCGAATGAAATCAGCCGTGGTGGTATTCTGGGCAAGTCGCCAGAAACCTCGTTGCTCGCGAAGGATTTCGGCGATCTGTCGAGACGAAAGAGCGTGCAATGGCTGCTTGTCGAACTCAGCAAGAATGTCGCGCTTTGCGATCTGCAGCCGGGTGGCCATCAGCCAACAGTATACCGCGTCGCGCTAGGTATATATACCTAGCGCGACACCGTCAATGTCCCCTGGTCGAACTCTCACGGGGCTGCAGCCTCTCGACCGTCCGACGTTTCCTGGCGCCGTGATGCTCCTAGGTATATATACCTAGGAGAACAGCGACGAGTGTCAGATGGGGGCGGCCATGCATGCGGCTCGATACGCGGATGAGCGAGAACTGTCCGAGATCATGGCCACCGCCGCCCAGAAGAGGGCCGTGCGACTGTCCGAGAACTGTCCGAGAACCCATCCCAACGCTCCCCTACGCACACCGAAGGCATGAAGCGTAAATCGTTGGAACTCCTCGGGTTAGGCGAAATCGTTCGAGGTGGCTAGGCGCCCAGAACGCGCTCATAACCCAAAGGTCGCAGGTTCAAATCCTGCCCCCGCAACCAACGTGAGGCTTGCGATGCTCGGGAGGAAGCGCGGTACCCCACGCCGTCATTGGCATCGAACTCTTTCGGCTCTGGAGCGACCGACGCCGCGCGGAACGCGATGAGCGCGCAGCCGTGCTCGCACGCATCGACCGCTTTGGATCGCTCGTGCTGCAGTACACCACGGCGGCAATGACTGGTAAGCGGAGCGGCGCACCACTCGTAGCGACAACCCGAAGCGGACCGGAGAGAGTAGATCCATCGAGCCCGGCATAATTGCGTAGCGCAACTCGTCCGGGCAGAACCTACACGAGGGGGAGCGCAGAGAGCTCTGCGGATAGGCGGGGAATGCCAAACGAGCCGTAGTGGAGGGGGTCGTGTGCCGCACGTTCGAGCGCGCCCTGCAACTGTTCGATGCGCGCGTCGCACTGCGTCGCATCATCGAAGAGCATCTCGCCATGCACCCATGCTGTTGTCCGTAGTGCCACGACCCACTGGGTCATGAGCGCGGCAAACGCCGATCCCGCTCGGTGCCGCGTCAACCAGTAGAAAAGACGATGTCGTCGCGCGAGAAACGAGCGCATGACATCGGGAAATCGGTAGCCGCGCCGAGGTACCGCGACCGACACTCGTTACGTTGGACTGCATTGGCACCTGCGCACATGCTGGCGTGAAGGAGCAGCAATCGTTCGGGGCAGGTCGTAGGCGACGTGGAGAAAGACGTACCCGGGAAGGCGAAACCGATCGTCGGCACGCGGATCATCGAGAGTGCGGAAGTACCTCGCAAACTTCTGGTCGGGCCACTGGTGGAAGGAGCAAGAAATCCGGAGATGAGGAAACGAAACCAGCGCGCCCCCCGCGCACCAAATGCAGGTGTGGCGTCGCGCAGGTACGCGCGAAGGTCGCGCGTCACCAGGGTGTAGAGCAGACGGAATTCCTCGAACTTACGCGTGCGCAGCCACGCCTGGGGCTGGGCATACGGGCAACGAGGAGGCACCCGATACGGCCGGCCCACGTCTGGCACATCAGAACCATCGGTGGCGATTGTGTACATAATTTCAATTCCCTGGCCGGAGGGAATACGTAGGCGCGCTGTTTTCGGGAGCGATTCGGTCTCGCACGGCTGGAGGTACGATAGGCCGTGTTTTACTCCGTCGGCGAAGGCATTCGCTGCTTGCGCGAGGCGGGTCGCGAGTTCGGTGCTCGCGATGTCCGCGGTCGCGTACGTGGCGCGAGGCGGCGCAGGGTTGCGTCTATGCCGGCGGCGAAGTCGGCCCCGATCTCGCGCAGGTTGCGAGCAGCGCGCTCGGGATACCGATCGTAGGCGAAAAAGGAGAGTCCCTCAGCCCACATCGTGTTCAGGTTCCGGACGAGCGTCGAGAGTGTGCCGAGATCCTTCCCATTCACGAGGACGCCTTTGTACGCCGTGAACGGCTTAGCGGCAAACAGATAGCGGCCATCTTCAACGTACGATTCAATCTGTTGCATCGTGTAGATCGCCGCTTCCTCATCACTCAGGCGCTTCAGGACACGGTGGAGCGCGCTCGTGAAACGTACGCTGTCGTATGCATTATTCGCGGCCGCATGGAGGGCTTCCTGCATCGCGAGATAGTTATCGTCACCGCTGGACCACGGCCATGGCGGCATCGCTTTACCCGCGTATTCCGACTTGAAATGAGTGTGCACGCCCGCCGCGAATGCGACAAACTCGTCGAGGCCTTTCCATAGCGACTTCAGCCGCTCGATACGACGAAAGAGAAACACATCGAGCAGACGGAACACCTCGTCCGCCCGTGTTGTTCGCTCGCTGCTTCGCAGCATCGTGTGCACGTCGTGGAGTATTTGCTCCAGCCACCCGTCGTCAATGCGTGCGAGCAGGTCTTCGTCGTCCCATGTCCAGAGGTGCTCGAAGTGTCTGGCAACGAGGAGGTCGCGGAGTGCTCCCGTATCGAAATACTCTTCGATCAGCAGGTAAACAGCGCGATTCAGTGCGGTATCCGTCCTGACCACGTTGTGGTGGCAGACAAGCCATCGGTACTGGCGGAGGCGTTCGTTGAGAAACGTTTCAAGTGCGGAGACACACCGATGATCGAAGGAGGGGACGCGGACGTTGATGTAGCTCCCTTTGATTTGCGCGATGACAAAGTCGTGAGCGCCGATGTTCCGGATGATCCGATCAACATCGATATGTCCAAAGTCGACGACGCCGCTCTGTCGTGCGTCGCGGCGGAGATAGTCGAGCCGGTCGCAATCGACTTCGCCGCTCACCAGTTGTCCTAAGAGATACCATGGTGCCAAACGTCGCACGACGTTTTCCGGAATTTTGGTTGCGGTGGCGCTCGTATAGTGGCCGAGTTGGTCGGCTGCGAGGATTTCGGCGGCCGTATGGACGCAGGCCTGGTAGAACTCGGTGGCGGGCGTGCCCGATGCTGCAAGTGCTTCGAAGATCGTGTGCGTTACGGTAATACCGACCATTTCGTGTAGCTCGCTCCGATTGCCAGAGATGCCGGTGATCGCTCGGTAGCTCTCTGTAAGGGCTTGTACGCGGTCGCGTAATCCTATTGCGGTGTTGAT
The DNA here is from genome assembly GCA_036488085.1 of Thermoanaerobaculia bacterium. GTDB lineage: Bacteria > Acidobacteriota > Thermoanaerobaculia > Gp7-AA8 > Gp7-AA8 > DASXHZ01. The sequence goes on along the minus strand of DASXHZ010000110.1, from coordinate 22,586 downwards.
GCTCTTGTCCGCATCAACGAGTGCACGCTCGACGACGTGGCTGTATGGGGGGTGCCCGATATCGTGGACCATCGCGGCGAGCCGCACGGCCTGGAAAAGGACGATGTCATGCCAATCCGTCCAGCCATACTCTTGATACATGGGGTCAAGATCATCGAGGTTAGCGATTGACTCTTTCACCGCCGTCGCATCAATTGAGGCGTTGGCGAGAAACCGTTCGAGCGTTGCGTGGAGTTCGTCGCGCTGGCCGTTCGTCAGCGTATGGCGAAGGTGGTGGAAGAGTCGCCCGGCGACGTGCATTGCGCCGACGCTGTGTGCGAAGCGTGAGCCGCGGTTGTTGACGTAGGTGTGGTAGACGGATGAGTTCTGGAGGATGCGGTGCAGGCGTAGGGCGACCGGATGTGCGAGCAGCTTGCTTTCGAGCGCGGAGATGCTGACGTACCCGTAGAGTGCGTCACCAATCGTCCGCATTTAGTCGATCTGCGCTTGAGCCGGGTGGGTTGCGGGCGCCGAGTTAGCACCGATGTGTCGGCTCTTGATGAGCTGCTCGTCATAAATAACGTCGATGCGACCCGTGCGGTACGCGGCGAGATCGAGGACTTCGATGGGGTTAGTTGCGGTACCGAACCGGAGGTGCTCTGCGCTCATGTAGTCTTCGATGTCACGAAACGTAACGGCCTGCTGTGTTTCGATGTACTCGATGACTTTATTGATGGTCGTGTCGATAACCGACATGCGTTCTTCCTTTCGGTACTCCGGCGTTCTCATGGGTAGGAGGGGAGTGGGACGTTGTGTTTATAACAGTATCGGTCTTCCATTAGTGTCCTGGGATATGAGGTTGCGGGTCGCGACCAATGTGTCGCAAAAGGTTTCGGGCATCGGCGACATCTGCTGCGAGCACATCCAGCGGTCCGTCCGTCGAGACACGCGCGAGGGCGTTGCGCGCTAGGAGCGGCATGTCGGCGTGCGCAACATGCTCGTGCAACTCCGCGCAGACCATGCGCAGTTCAGTAAATTTTCGTTCTCCCACGAAGATGGCGGCGATCTCCAGGAGGACGGTCGCGGCTTCGACGGGCATATGACGTTGCGTAAATTCTGCGCACACGCGACGGAGGTCAGCGACGAGTTCCTGCGTTGTGCTGTGGTCGCGTAAGAGCCGTGCAAGTCCCCATTCGGCGCGCGGGATTTCGGCAGTCATTCCGAGGGCGCGGAAGCCGGTCACCGCGGCGAGGAAGTTGTCCCACGCGGTGACGAGATCCCGTAGGTGCAGTGCGCAGAAGCCGAGGTTGTTGCGCAGCCGTGCCGCCTCGCGATCATCGCCAAGGCGTTCTGCAGCGGTAAGCGCAGCGTCGAATGTTGCTCGGGCCCGCGGATAATCTTTTGCCTCATATTCGATGATCCCTCGGAGCATGATGGTCTGCAGGTACCGTCGGTGTTCACGGTTCTGCTGAAAGGTCGCACCGGCCAACTCGAGGAGTTGGATTGCGGTCTTGTCATGACCCAGATCCTGCTCGATTTGCGCTTTGAGGATAAGCGCTGACGCATGCTCTACGATGAGCGCGTCGCTCCCGCCGAGGCGCGTGAGGGCATACTCTGCGGCGATGCCTGCGCGGCGGATGCGACCGGTCGCGCGTAACGCGTTCCCGCGTTCTTTCCACGCGATTCCCGCGAGGGCTTGGGCAGGCACCGAGCTGTTGCGTGGGGTTATGAGGCGGACGGCGCGTATTGCGATGCTGGTGAGCAGGCGTGCGCGTCGCGGCTCGCGATCGAGGTCTTCGTGCGCTTGCGTAAGGATCGCGCGTAAGAAGGTGAGGTTGGATCGGGCCGCTCGCGCCGCTCTCGCGTAGTCCAGGCGCTCACCTGCTAGGTTCCTGATCAGCTTTTTTTCGTCTGTCTCGTCGTGGGTTGCTGACCAGAATGCTCGCATGGTGTTATCTCATCGATCGCGCTTGAACGCGACCTTTGGTTAGACGGATATCCACGCGAACACCCGTTCTGCGCACGTCGGCAAGGGTAGCACATCTCGTGCACCCTTTCCGTGTCTGCCAGCGACCGGTCGTGGTAGCATGCCAACCCCGTGTGTACACGGTGCTGCAGAGACGACGTACCCCCGAGAGGTGGGGATGGCTCGATACCAGTGTAGAGGCGTTCCAGGATTCGAGGTTCGTCGCGGTGAGTTGAGCCGTGAGGCCCAAGATATCTTCTTGGATTTCAAGCGTCGGATTGAGGTCTACCCTTGGGAGGAGGCTGACCATGTCGAGTGCCATGGTCGCCCGATCAAGGTGGCGTCGCGCGCGATGCTCACCTCTTCGGACGCCCCGACGTATTTCGGATTGGCCTTCGATATTGAGTACGGGGTCGTTCGCCTGCTCTACGTCGCTGAGGGCATCCGGGACATCGCCGCGTTCCTGCGTGGTCTGCCGCGGCTCATCGACGTCAAGTTCGATGAGGAGATCTTGGTTCTCTGCCGTGAGCAGTAGCATCGCTGTCATAGCTGTATTGTTCAAGGAGTGACCGAAAGGGATACTTCCCTACCTCCAGTCCGAAAAAAAAGTTCGCCTCCCCCCTCGCCCCGCTAAATAACTCGTGCGTTACGGCTTCGGCACTGAGAGTTCGTCGAGGATCGTAGGGATGACGTGATGGAGTAGTCGCACGATGCGATCGATGACACGCTTGGGTTGTCGGTCATCGTCGTTACCGGCGTACATCGGTCCGGCGGCAAGGATGCTCAGGACGAGAACGATCGTGGCGAACTGACGGGTAGTATAACGAAGCACAGTTCTTCTCCTTCTGCGCGAACGCGCACGTTGGTACGGTTAGTTTGTTCGGAGGCAGGCCTCTTTTTCACCTAGGAGTGACGGACGAATGGGTTCCCCTACCCCCACCCATTAAATTTTTTTCTGAATAGGCGACAATGCAGGAGGAACCCGGCGCGGCGCGCGTTACCGCGAAGCGACGCCCACCACACGAGAAGGCCGTTTTCATTGTTTACCGATTTCGGCTGTCTTACTCGGTTGTCCCATCCTGATTCGAACCCGTCCAGACTTTGATCCGGATCGTCTTGGTGGTACCGATGTCGGCTTCGATGGCGAGACCGACCGGCGCGATCGGGATCCTGCCGGTCGCCTCGATCGTTCCGTCAGAGGAGCGTGTGGCGAGCAGCGCAGGTCGCTGCTTTGCGGACAGGTCGACTATTCGCTTATACCTTTCGGCGGAATGTACAAATTGGATTGGATAGAAGCAACGAATTGACTGCCCCGACGAGGGCGCACCGCTTCAATCTCACCATAAGCACGCGCGCGTAGTAGTGCGCGCAATCCGGGCTCACTTCCGTGGCAGCCGAACCACGGGTTGAACGTGTGATGGGTCCACTGAATGTGCGAGTTTCCCATGGCCCTACCTCATGCTCGGAACGTGATCGAGTAGCGCTCGTCGCGGTTGCCGTCCAGCGTATGCATCCAGTCGTAGCGCGCCTCGTCGCGGAGGAGGTAGAGCGATCCGGCGGCTGCGTACCGATGTTGTAACGCCTGCTGGCCCAGCTCGGCAAGCTTCTGGCGACGGAGCGCATTCGCACCGGCGAGGCCGGTGACGAGATTGCGCGCCTCCTCCTCCACTGCCTTCCAGAGGATGGCGTCCTGCTGCAGCGCGCGGACGTTATCGAGCGGCATGCCGACGGCCATCGAGACGATGTCCGAGACTCCGATGACGTTCAGCGAGGCCTGCACGATCGGCTCGGACGTCTCCGAGCTGTTGCGCAGACCCTTCCGCTGCTTCACCGTCAGAGTGGTCGCCGCCGGAAGCTGAGCGCGCAGGGACCGAATCTGCTCGATCGCCACGTCAGGTGCCACCGGCGTTTGCGGCTGCGGCGTATCCGCAGCGGCGTTGGGATTGGTACTGCCGTTGTTGAGGATGAAGTTCTTCATATTGTTCTCCTTTCAAAATCGACCGGGGATGGGTTCGACTGGAGGACGACATGTACTGAACTCGAGGAGTGCATGGCGGCCACCAGCTGGATTCCGAAAGCGTGCGCCACACCTTCAGTCTCCGCGGCAGGAGGAGTACCACTCAACTCCCGCAGGGATAAGATCAGTTGGCCATCCGACCGATCGACCTTACCCTTTGGCCGCCAAGTCAATCTTTGCTAGCCTTGACCTGTAACCCTTTATCTTAGTCATCCTGTCGAGCTTGTCAAGCGCGAATTTTGAGCATCAGCATCCGCGCCCAACGTTGCGAACGTAATCTTCCGCGTCGCCCGCAAATTTGTCGCTGCCGCGAGCGAGGTTGCACGCGCCGCTGGCCGAAGCGCACGTTCCGGAAGCCGGAGCGCACGCGGCGGAACCGAGACCGCACATGCTGCACGTGCCGCCGGGCGGGCGGCACGTGCGGAAGGGCTAGCGGCACATTTAGGACGGCGCACGGCACGTGCAGAAAGAGGTGCGGCACGTGCGAGATGGCGCGCGCCACGTGCCCGAAGTCGCGCGGCACGTGCAGAAAGGCGCGCGGCGCGGGCGGACATCGGGCGCGGGCTGGAAAGCCCGCGCCACACCGTGCAGAATCTGAGGTCGAGCGTAGACACTCTGCTCGCCGAAGTGAACCACCCTCCCTCACCGGTCGCTCAACATCCCGCTTTCTTCAGCTCCACCCGCCGATTGCGGGCACGGTTTGCGTCGGAGTTGTTCGGGACGACCGGCACCGTGTCGCCGGAGCCCTTGGCGGTGATTCGCGCCGGGGCGATGCCGTGCGCGACGAGCCACGACTTCACCGACTCCGCCCGTGCCTGCGAGAGCTTCGCGTTGGACGCAGAGCCGCCGACGGTATCCGTGTGCCCGCCCAGCTCGAACGCGCCGGGCGTCGACGTCATCACCGACGTGACCTGCTGCAGGACCGGCTCCGAGTCCGGCCGTATCGTCGCCTTGTTGAAATCGAAGTTGATGCCGTAGAGTGCGACACGGCAGTTCTTCGCCAACGCGCCTTTCAGCCCGCCGCCGACATCCGCGACCGTCACGTCCCAGACATCGGCGCCTTCCTGGAACACGCGCGCCCAGAGATCGCGGCCGTTCTTCGCGTAATGCGCCGTGACGGTCGCGCCGTTGTTCTCCGTGACCGTCCACCCGGCGTTGCGGAACGCAGCATCGTACGTGCTGCTGAAATCGATCGGCGACACGTTCGCCGGCCCGTGGTACATCTTCGATTGGGTACCGCTGCCGACGTATTGCGGGTCGTGGTCCGCGGGCGCGGCGTTGAACGGCCCGTCGTCGTGACCGGTCTTCTGGAGCTCCGCGCCTGCGAGCGGCGTGACGTAGGGAAAGTCCTGCTCGTCCGTGAATGTCTCCGGCTGCGCGGCCGGCGGCCGCAGCACGAGCGTGCGGGCTTTCGCCGCTGGCTCGACGATCGCGACACTATTGCTGTACGCGTCGTTCGTCAGCGAGAGATCGACATACGTCGCGCCGGCTCCGTTGCCGCGCCGGAACGTGCCGTGCGCTCCGTCGTTGCCGGCATTGAGGAACACGAGCTGGAAGCCGCTCGCCTCGAGTTGCGCCCGCACGCGCTTGAAGACCGCGACTCCGTCCCAGCGGTCCCACGTCGACGTCGGTCCGGGCGGATAGAGCGAGCCGGCCCAGTGGTGTCCCTTCACCTCGACCGTCTGCGGGTCATCCGCCTTCCCCACGCGGAACGTATCGGTGCCGAAGTCCTCGACGGTCGTGTTGTCCGGGTTGATGGTGAAGAGACTCGGCGGGAACCACGGCGGGTACAACTGCATGGCCGCAATCGACGACTGCGCAAGAAGAACAAGGAGCAGCGCCGGAAGGAGCCGCCAAGCGAGCTCCTGAATCTTTGCTTTCATCGTGACGTCATTTACCCGCGCGAAACGATTGCGAAGCTCACAGGAAGGGAACATCGGTGACTCTCGAGAGAACGCGCCTCGATGCGAAGCCGCGGCAGTGACTGCAACTCGACCGACCCGCGGCGCGCAGGAGACCTCATGCGCATTTTTGCGGTTCTTCTCCTGGTGATGGCCGCCATGAACGCCGCCGCGGACGTCGCGAACGCGGTCATCGTCCTCGGCGGAACGGTGGCCGGTCTCGCCGCCGCAGGCACGCAGCTGGCGCGAGATACTCGATTTTCTGGCGGTCGAGCAGCGTCAGCGATGACTGACGGGCATGATGAGAACGAAGGCACCGTCGAGACCTTCCAGAGATCCGCATACGCTCGGCGGTGCTCCGCGCGCCCCTATCGCCTCGCCTCCAAGAACCGGCCTTCCTTGTTCATCTCCCTTTCGATGCCGCGCACGAGATCGGGCTGGCGGATCTCCCGCGGGTCGCGTGAGACGCCTCGCAGACAGGCGTAGCGAAGGACGTTGACGATGCTGCCGCCGGAGAGCTCGTGGTCCATTGCGAGCGATCGTAAGTCGACGTCGGCCGCGAGCGGCATGTCGCGGAAGTTCGCTTCCCAAAGGTGGAGGCGCTGCTCCGGGGCAGGAAGTGGAAAGCGGATCATCGACTGGAAGCGGCGTGCAAAGGCTTCGTCGAGATGGCGCTGGAGGTTCGTCGCCAGAATGATGATGCCGGGAAAGCCTTCGATGCGCTGCAGCAGATACGACACCTGCTGATTCGCGGCACGGTCGTTGGCGTTGCGCGTTTCGGTGCGCTTGCCGAACAGCGCCTCGGCCTCGTCGAAGAACAGTATCCAGCGTTGATGCTGCGCCTCGTCGAAGACGCTGGCGAGATTCTTCTCCGTTTCGCCGATCCATTTCGAGATCACCTTCGAAAGGTCGATGCGGTAGACGGGGCGGCGCGTGACCTTGCCGAGGAGACTGGCGGTCAGCGTCTTGCCCGTGCCGGGCGGCCCGTAGAACAGCGCGCGGAAGCCGGGTTTGATGCGGCGCTCGAGATTCCAATGGACGAGCAGCGTCTCTTCGTAGCGCGCCCAGGAGATCATGTCCTCGACTTCCTCGCGCGTGGCGCGATCGAGGATGAGATCGTCCCATTCGTACGTCGTCGTCAGCCGCTGCGCCGGAAAGCCAGTGCCGTACGGCGGCTGATACTCGCGCCCCGAGGCGAGGCGTTCCACGTACTCCGCGGTCAAGTGCAAAGCACCGGCGAGTTGCGGCTGATCGGCACTACGCGCATCGAGGCGCAGAACGTTTTCGGTGAACAAACGGTGTGACGGATCGAAGAGGCTGCGGAAATGCAGGCGGGACGCGACGTCGTCTCCGGCGAGGAGGAACAGCGCCGTCTCGCCGGTTGGCAGAAAGCTGCCGGAGGCAGGGTCCGTGACGCCGCCGAATTCAGTGAAACGCCTTTGCAGCGCCTCGTTCTGGATGAGAAAGAGGTCGAGCACCCTCGGATGAATGTGCGGCAGGAACGCCAGCATCAGAATCAGCCGCTCCTCCGGCTCGAGCTCCAGCCGGGCGATCACCTGCGCGTACGGCGAGTCGGCCACGAGGTCGGGCGGCTCGAGCGCCAACGGGTCGGGAAGCCTCTCGTCGCCGGAGTGCCGCTGCATTCGGAACTGCACGGCGTCCGTGAACCACTCGATCTCGCGCTCGATGAATGCGGCATTGGCGTCCATGGTCACCAGCTCACGTACAACGGTTTGGGCATCCAGGCGAAGAAGATGACGCTGCGGTTCCAGGGCGCCTGATCGACGAGAAAGTCGATCGTCTTCCGCTGTACCTCCAGCGTCCATCCGTCACGCGATTGCTGCAGCTTCCCTTCGCGCCGAAAGAAGCTTTCCTGCATACCGGCGACGGAGGTGTTTCCAATCGCCGTCCACGCGGCGAGCATCGAGCGCAGCACCTTCTCGCACGCCTCCCGTTCGCGTTCGGCCAGCTCGATCTCGCGCGCGATAGGGACGGCCGAAGGCACGCCACAGAGGATCTTGTTGAGGACCAGCATGGGTTCGAGAACCGAGGTGCGGCCGTCGACGAGGAACTGGAGCAAGTGGACGGCGCGCGAGACCGTGGCGGGATCGCGGAGCGCGGTGCGGCCGCGAAAGTCTTGTCCGACGAAGTCGAGCACCTCAAAGAGGTGCGGAACGAACGGCGCGGCGAGAACGATGCCGGCGTTGTCGAGATAGATCGGATCGGAGTCCTCGGTCTGCGTCTCCGGTTCGCTAGCGGGCAGCCGCTTCGGCGACGTCTTCGGCCGGATGCGCTCCCAAGGTGCGACGAGGACGCGTGTATCGCGGCGCAGCGCGCTCACCAGCGCGGTATGACCGCCGTTGCGTGCCAGGCGGACCGCGCCGTCCAGCAGCCGTTCGCCATGCGCGGCGACGTCGACCGACGACGGCGCGACTGCGAGATAGCGCGCCGCCGAGTCCTCGAAGAACATCGCGACGAGCCGATCGACCGACAGGCCCTCGGCCGGCTTCTGCATCAGGAATCGCAGCATGAAGCCGCGGAACGCCGGCTGCTCCGTGAGCGCCGGATGCCCCGGCGGCGCGGTCTCCCGCCACGCCTCGGCAAGCACGTTTGCCGCCGCCATCAGCGTGCGATGATGCTGCGGCTCGAGTACCTCCGCGATGCGCGCGAGCTGTTCGTCCGTCACCATTGCCGCCCATCGTTCGCGCAAGTGCGGATCGGCGGCGGCGGCGCGAATCATCGCATCCGCATCATCGCTCGCCAGGATCGATGCGATCCGCTCGCGCAGCTCGTCCTCGGAGAGAGACGCCATCGACTCCGGATCGACGTCCGATCGACGCAACGCGGCGCTCGGCGCATCGTCGAACGCTGATGCCTCCTCCGACAGATCGCGCATCAGCTCCGCGAGCACCGCCGGCAAAGACGTGTGCATACGGTATCGGCTCTCGGTCCGACGCAAGCCGACGCGCAGCGCGATCAGGATTTGCGCGTAGTCGAGGCCTTCGCTCGCCGCCAATCCTTCGAGCATCGAGCGGACGAACGTCTTGCGATTGAACTGGGAGCCGGGATCCTGCACCAGGTAGGCCTCGACGATGACCCACACCACGCGCGCCAGTTCGCGGTCGCTGAGCGGAAGGAGGGGCTGGAGGCGATGAACGCCGCGCAGGTCGTCGACGTAATCGAGGATCAGCACGGCCTGCCGCGGCTCGAGCAAACGGATCAGCTCACGGATCGTCTCGTCGCTCAGTTGAGCGGCGATCCGCTCCAGGACGTAGTCGTGCTGCCCCGCCTCGCGCACGACCGTCACCAGCCCCTCGGGATCGTTCGACGCGAGCTCGAGGAAGAGCTCCTCGAGCGAGAAGGACCGGCGCTCGGGCGCCCAGTGCGGCCACGTGCCATGCAGCAGGTAGAGCATCAGCAGCTCGCGTTTCGCTTCCGCATCGCTCAGCGCACGAGCGTGCCTCTCGTTTCCGCTCTCGATCCGATTCACGAGCGTGAGGAGCGAGTTGCGCAGCGCGCGCACGAGCCGCGACTCCGCCTCGTCCTCGAGATGCGCGAAGGAGAACGTGCCGAGGTCGAGGTCGAGGCGATCGATGAGCAAGTGCCGGCCGGGGACGTCGATCTCGTCGAGGATGCGTTCGATGGCCGGCAGCAGCCGCATGCGATTCAGCTCGGCGAGCCGCGGCTGCAGCGCGAACGCCAGCTCTTCGTCGCTGACGATCACGTCGAGGTTCTCGCGGCAGACGCTGTGCCGGATCACGCTCATCGCGAATTGCCTTCGAAGCCGGCCAGGAACTCGCGCAGGACGATCGACGTGTCGACGATCGACGGCCGCTCGCCGCAGCGGAGCGCGTGGCGCCAAGCCCAGTACAACGGCTCGAAATCCGTCATCTGCGACGGAGTCAGGAAAAGCTCGCTCACGACGATGTGGGCCGGCGTGTTCTCGCGGACGATTCCGCTGACGAACGACTTGTAATCGTCGTCCGAACGAAGCGTCGACGGCGGCGAGAAGACGACCGTCGCCGTAAAGTCGTAGACGAATGGCCCGGGCGCGCGGAACCGGCCGGAGCGGAGCAGAGTGTGCTCGACGACGTAGAACTGTTGGCAGTGCTTGCGGACCAGGCCGACCACGCCCGCGAACTCGCGCGCGGCCGCGACGGCCGTCTCACGATCGGGATGCTTGTCGACGAGGCGCCACTCGTTTCCGGTGCGCCTCACGACGGCGAACGAAGACTCGCCGGCGAGTTGGCCGATGCGCAATTCGTCGATGCCGGAGCGCAGCAGCGCCTGCGGCACTGTCATCGGCCGCGACACGTGTGGTGACGCCGCCGGCAGCGATACGGATTCGAACTGCAGGTCGATGATCTCGCCGTGCCGCGTCAGCGCCTGTCCCGGTGAGTTGTCGGCGAGCGTGATGCCGTTTTGATCGAGCGTCTCGCAGAGAGGCTGCTGGTCGAAGGCATCCATGCCGAGCTGGATCCGGATTTTCGTCTCGATCCCGGCCATGTTTCCGCGCGAAGGCCGCTCCAATACGTCGACGCCGCGGCCGCGGTTGTGCGTGCAGGCGACGAGGTGGCGGAGCAGGTCGACCTTGGCTCGGATCAGGCGCATGCCGGCGTCGGGGTCCTCGGCGTCGTTGCCACCGAGGTCCCAGATCGAAGAGAGGTCGAGCGACTCGCCGTACAACGCGAGCAGAAAATCGAGGAAGCGGTTGCGCCGCGCGACGACGGGGTCGCCCTCGCGGACGATGCGCGCCAGACCGGAGCGGTAGTCCGCCGCCAGCAGCGGCGCGACGTTCGGTACCGAGCACTCCAGCGTCTGGAAGAAGTACGTCTCCCGCTGCGCCTCCTCGGTTGAATAGAGATCGCGCACGTGAGCCAGTTGGGCGAGGAAGTTCGCCATCAATTGTTCGAAGACGAGCAGGTACGCCTTGAGCTGCTTCGCCTGTGCGCGGTGCATCTCCGAGGCGTTCGGCTCCAGCCCGTACGCGTTGATGCCATAGACGTTCGGAAATTGATTCTGTACGGCGTAATAGCGTTCGACGTCGCCGTACTTCCCTTTCGGAAATCCGAACGAGGTGTCGTACGACGAAGAGAGGCTGTAGCGCCGGCGCTGGTTCGCCCACAGCTTCGCCAGCTCGCGCTGGACGCGGCCGTTGTCGGGCTTCACTTCCAGGCCGTTTCGAAAGAGACGGATGCCGCTCGGGTTGGTCTCCAACTGCAGGACCACATTCGGCGGGATGCGAATGCGGTCGTTGCCGGCGTACGTCTTCCTCATCACCGTGAGCGAGAGACCGCGGATGCCGAGCACGTTCGAGCTGCCGGCAATGCCGCGGATGACGTCGGGGAGGCGAATCACGCACGCCTTCGGCGCGAGCTGGTCGTCGTTGATGAAGCCGTGGAGCAGCAGCGGACCATTGAAAATGGCGGAGGGCGGCACGCCAGCGTCGACGAGGCTCTGCAGCGAACAGCGGTGCGGCTCCGGCGCCAAGAAGATGCCGAGGCGGAAAAGCAGATCGGCGAGCGTGGTCTCCGCGGTCTGGGCGTCGCCGATGTCGACGCTGGCCTGCACACCTGTCGAGGCCTGCCGGACGATGCGAATCGCTCGTAAGTCCTCGCACAAATTGCGGTGGCGGTTGTAGACGCGCCGGACCGCGTCCCGAAGCTCCCGGATCGGTTCGATCGGCGTGCACGACCCCGGGTTCAGCGACGGAACGTACAGCGTGACGTCGTAGAGCCCATTGACACTACGCTTTGATTTCACACGATGCGGCTCGATCCAGACGTTGCCGAGGGAGGCGATGCGATCGAGCAGCAGCTTGCGGTAGTCGTCGAGCGTGACCGGATTGCAGGGGAAAATCCGCCGTGCGGGATAGAGCGCCTGCCGCCGTGGGTTGATGTGGCCGCCGGGGCGGTCGAGCAGCAGATTCTCGATCGGCAGATCGGCCCGATAGCCGAGCTCCGTCAGGGCATAGCAGAGCTGCTCGAGCGCGGTGACGCCGGGATCGGACTCGTTGTAGTTCGTCCAAACGCCGCCCGACAGCGCCTGCGTGATCGTCGTTCCTTCGTCGAGGAGGACCGCGTAATCGACCGCCGGAGACAGCGGCTCGTTCGGGTTGATGGCGGCGTCGTGCATGCGTCACCTGCCTCAGTCGCCGCCGGGCAGGGACTCGCCGCCTTGAATTCGATTGAGATTTTCCTGCTGCTGGCGGTATTCGGGATCGGCTTGCATGCGCGTGCGGTGCGCCACGTGCGCCCACACGTGGTGCGCGCCGGCTTCCTGCAGGCTGGGAAAGAAACCGTGCCCCGCGCCGCGGCTAACGATGTTCTCTCCCTCGACATGACGCCTGACGTTCGCCTCACCACCCAGCCACGGGTACAGCACATGAGGGAAGAGCGGCGTGTTCGTCACGGAGGAAGTCTCGCGACTTGCGATCGTGTGAATTCTTCCGAATGGGAAGATCCACCCGGTTGAGCCTTCCGGCGTTGAATGCTCGGATGTACCGGGCGCCGGATTCCTCCGCAAGTGCTCGAACCGCTCTTGCTCCGGCATACCGGGCGGAAACGCCCGGTGGCTTACCGAATAGTTGTGCGGTCCGTAAACGTGCCGGCCAACGAACCCGGAAAGTCCGCCGCCCGCTCCTCCGCCACTTGGCGGTGGAGCGGACGAAAACGGCCGGTTCAGCGCAGCACTGAGTATCGCCGCATTGTTGACGGCCGGCCGGCTATTGAGGCCCGTCGCGAGCGGCGCAAGCCGCGAAGCGGCTGCGGGAATACCGGCGCCTTGTCTTGCCAGGGGACGAACGGCGTGTGCGTACAGTGACATGGATTCCTCCTTCAACATTCTTCGTTGTCGTCGTCCGCCTCAAGGATCCTGTGCTGCAGCGCCGAGGTGACGAAGTAGGACGTCAGTGATTGCGGGTCGGGTGCATATGCGAAGCTGATGTCGATCAGCGCCGCGACATAGGGCCGGGTCTGCACGAAGTCGGAGATCTCGTCCTCGGTGTAGTAGCGCGGATCGCGGCCGGCGGTCCATGGCGAGAGGTACGCGATCAGATCGCCATTGAGACGATCGATCGTCCCGCCCGATGTGAATTGCACCGTCGCCGTCACTTGCACGCACACATAAATCGGATTGACCACGCGCGTCTTGACGAACGCGCTGTTCAGCCCTTCGAGATAGCTCTCGATGAACGCCAGGAAATCGCCGGCAACGCTGGGGGCAGTCGCGTCGATGACCTCCTGCGTCTCGGGGCCGGGGACGATCGCCACGACCGCGTCGCCCGGCGCCGGCGCCGGCAGCGTCTGCGCTCTCCACACGGTCGGGAAGCGCTCCAGCACGAGGCGCTCGTAATCCCATCCGAGAACGGCACGGTCCTTGTGGCGCAGGCGCTCGCCGAGGCGGATCTCGTATGCGCTCTGGTCCTCGGCGGGGCGGCCTCCGAAAGACTCCGACGGCTGATCGATCGTGGCGATCGCCGGCAACGGCTGCTGCGACGCCGTGATCGTTCCGGCGGGCAGCGGCGTGCCGAGCGTCGTCTCGCCGCCCGATCGACGCGTGACGATCGCCACATTCGGCACGATAGCCGCCGTGCGCGGCACGCGATCGGCGTTGCGCAGGACCACGGCGCGCAGCCATTGCTCGTCGAGCGACGCCGCGTAGCGCGGCAAGCCGAGCGTCAGAACGCCGGAGTTCTGGAGCGCGTTCGTCGTGTCGCCGATCACCTGCGCCGCGTCGAGCGTCGTCCAGTGGTCGCCGCTCCGATACTGCCAGCTCAAGGGCGGCGGATCGGCGGCGGGCTGATCCTCCGGCGCCATCCGGACCAACAGCGTCAGGACCTGCGGCGGTACCAGCCCCGTGAACCCGATCTCCAGCGTGGCCTCGAAGGGAAATTGCGGCAGCAGGGTCGACGACGCGCGCTCCACGCCGCCGAACGGCAGGAGGTGAAAGAAGTCCGGCGCCGCATTGCGCGCCGTGTAGTCGACGCGCACGCTCTTGGCCATCGGCAGATACGGATTGCTCGGATACTTCAGTTTCTTCTTGGGGCTGAGGCACTGCGTCATGCAGGCCGAGAGCGCGGCCGTGTATGTCTTCTCGAGCTGTGCCTGAACGACTTTTGCGCGCTGCGGCAATTCCGACGGCGAGCCGGCGATGGCGTCGTAGATTGACGCCGCCGCCTCGATCATCGGCGCGAATTCATCGAGACATGAGCCCAGGCAATCGACGTCGCCTTCGAGCTTGCGGCAGACGCCGAGAAACAGGCGCAGAGCGGGGCCCCGCTCGGGCGGCGGCACCGAGGCGGTCGTCGTGGCGAGATCGCGCAACGCGTGCGGATCCGCCATGCCGGCGCAACCCCTTACACAGCGAAGCAGCCGTTCGATCGCCGTCGCCGCCAGCTCGTCCGCGCACCCAACCAGACACGGCACCAGGCAGTCCTCGGGCAAGAGCACGCCCTCGCATTTCGCGAGGCAGTCGGCGATGCATTTCGCGGCCGTGTCGTACGGTGCGCAGGCATTGAGGCACGTCTGCTGGCAAAGCCCGGAGTCGGGAAGATCGGCGATGACCGCGGCGAGCACGTTCGGCGCGTAGAGCACGTTCCCGAACGCATACGGCGGATTCGTCAGCGTCAGTTGCAGCGCGCCGGCGCCCGGGTCGTAATACGGCGGCTGCTCCCTGGAGCTGACGCGCAGATCGCCGAACAGCGTGTGGGGATCGAGGCGACCGGCCGGAGGCTGGAAGAGCGTCACCGATTCGTCGAGCGTCCACGTGCCGGGATCGTTCACGCCGATCGCTCCGCCGAAGGTGCTGTTGTCGAAGAGATTCGGCTCCGGATCGCCGCTCAGTCCGATGACGTAATCGCGATACCACCCTTTGAAGCCGTCCGGGTTCGGCGGAAGGTTGAACCAGGTGACGTCGAGCGAGACCGATTCAGGCGTCTTCGTGAAGAGCTCGTGGCTGTGAATGCGCAGATACGACCCGAGGGCGGGTGAAGCGCCGAAAAGCGGGAACGGCTGTCCCTGCTTGATCGGCCCGTCCGTGTTCTCGAGCGTCATGTCCGATAGCCCCGATACCGCGGTGCCGATCTCGACGCCGCGGATGCCCATGGACGCCAGGAGCGACAGGGGAAACACGCGCACGCCGCCGGCCGGGCCGGCCAGCTCGACGGCCTCCTGCCGCAGAGCGAACTCGATCATCGGCTTCGACGGATCTGGGGCGCCGGCGAACGGGGCCAGCGCCGGCGCGGACGGCGGCAGCACGAACCAGAGCGAGAAGCTGTCGTCGTCCCAGAGCGCCGCTTCGTACGTCTCGATCGAAAACCATCGGTTCGTCGACGTCGCCGTGAGGCGGAAGGCGCCGTTGAGAATCGCAATGAAAATCGAGGCGGGCTCCAGGCCCGTCCACCCGGCGACGTCGTCGAGACGCCGCTTCAGTTGCGGGTCGTCGTAGCCGATGCGAATGCCGGCCATGCGATCGCCGCCGGTCAGCAGGAGCACCGGCGAGGCGAGCGCGAAGCCGAGCGACGCCGGCGTCCCCGCGGCCGGATCGCCGAACGTCTCCCAAGGCGACGTCGATTGCAGCGGGATCTCCTGTATGACGATCGACCGCGGCGCGTCGAAGAGCGGATCGCCGACGACGCGCAGCGTGCGCAGACTGGCGATCGTCGCCGCGGTGACGGTGAGGCCGCCGTCGGAGGCGAAGAGAATCGTATTTCCGTCCGCGTCCTGTCCGGCCGTGAACAACGTCCCGGCCGGCAGGAACGCGCTCGGCGCGACTTGAGGCGCGAGCGTGAACGTCAGCTCCGCGCTGTCGGGCAGCGGCCCGGCGAACGGCTCGCGCAAGATGTCCTTGTCGTAGAAGCTCGCGTAGCGCGCCGAGATGGTGTTGACGGCTGTCTGCGCATTCGCGAAGAGCCGCACGAAGGCAATGTAGAGCGCGATGTCGGGACGGTGCCGGCCGCCGTTCAGCGGGTCATCGAGCGCCGGCGAGGCGAATGCCTGCAAGTCGGTGATGAAGTCGAAGAAGGCATAGAACAGCGGATCGAGATACGGCAGCGCGTGATCGATTTTTCGCGAGCGCGTCGCGCCGCCATAGATCGCGCCGTCGGGACAGACCGCACCGATCTGCCACTCCGGGAGGAAGCCGGCGCAGTCGAGAGCGATGTGCTGTTGCAAGGCGTCGGGAAGGGCGGCGCCCTCGGCGTAGGAGCGGAGTGTGCGGAGGGCCGCGCGCAAATCGGAGTCGATGGCGGCGATGATGCGCTGCTGCACGCCGCTGTCGTCGCTGTGCTCCGCCGCGCGCAACCAGCCATTGATCCGGCTGGCGGCCTCGAGCACCGCGCCGAACGTCCCGCGCAACAGCTCGAGTTTCCTGTCGAATCCGCGTGCCGCTTCCGTGGCATTGCGCAGACGCTCGTATTCGTTGCGCAACGCCGCGGCGTCGTAAGTGGCGATCGCGGCGAGCAGCATCGTGCCGTCGGCGAGAAAGAACTCGGCCCAATCGCCATCCGGCCGGTCGTTGAGGTCGTAGTAACGAATCAACGCGCCAAAATCGACGGCGAAATCGAGGAGCTCGGGAAAACCTCGGCCGTCGACCTGCGCGTACGACGAGTCGAGCGCGCCAAGATGACGCTCTTCCTGGCTGATCGCGTCATTGAGCACGATCTTTCCGGCGTGAGGGTTCATGGCATCACGACGCGACTGGCGCGATCGTCGCCTCCTGCAGGTAGAACGGATAGACGAAGTTGCTGCGCGAGTTCGTCGCGCGGTTCGTGTAGTTGACCGTGATCACCACCAGCCCGCCGACGGCGGGATCGGCGTCGACGAGGACGTCCAGGACCTCGATGCGCGGCTCCCAACGGAGTATCGACGTCCTGACGCTTCCGGCGATCTCCGTTTCGAACGTGGTGTTCATCGGGCTGAAGACGCGTCGCCATAGGTCGCTGCCATACATCGGCACCATCAGGCGCTCGCCCATCTGCGTCGAAAACAGGATGCGCAGGCTCTCATGGATGTCGGCGTCGCCGCTGACCATGACCACGCCGGCCGTGCGGCGGAGAAACGTCGGCGGGAAACTCCAGCCGGTGCCGAGGAAGGCGGGCTCGGAGCGCGCCATGTCAGCCGCCGATCTCCACCATCGGAAAACCCATCAGGATCGTGCCGCCGTGTGCGGTCTTGTCACCGAGACGCGCGGCAGGCAGGCCCATGACCAACACGGTGTTCGAGCCTTTGACGATGGCGTCGGGCGGGCCGATGCAGATGGCCATGTCGCCGACCTTCGCCGCCGGCAGTTCGCCGATGAGCACCGTCGGCGCGCCCGGTCCGACGATGGGTCCGCCGACGTGCGGAATCTCCACCGGCCCGGCCGGCGTGCTCAGTGGGCATTCGTGAAAATCGGTGATCCGTGCGGCGGGCGGCATCCATCGTCTCCTTCAATTGATTTTCACGAGGGTCCCTTGCAGCGTGAGGATGCCGCCGGAGGTGACTTCGCTGGTTAAGCTTCCGGATGCGGCGAATTTCGTTTTCGCCGTCTGCTGAATCTGCAGGCCGTCCAACGTGGCGTCGGCCTCGGCGGACATGCTCAGATTGGCGCCGGCGCTGATGGCGACGTTCGCCTTCGCCAAGATCTTGACGCTCGACGCGCTGTCGATCGTGACGCCGCCCGAGCTCAATTCGACCGAATTGCCGTTGCTGTCCTGGAGCTTGATCGACGTGGCCTTGTCGCTCAGCGTCACCGACTGCCCGCCGGGCGTCTTGATCTCGATGACTTTGTCTTTGTCGTCGAGGTTGATCACAAGCTTGCTGCGCGTGAGCAACTGCTTCGTGTCGTTCGCCTCCGCCGGCGTGACGGCCGGCGCGATGGCCTTGCCGTAGACGCTGCCGAGGATCACGGGATAGCGCGGATCATCGTTCATGAAGCCGACGATGACCTCGTCATTGACCTCGGGATAGAAGAACGCGCCGAATCCGTTCGACGCGTAAAACGTGGCCAGGCGTGCCCAGACGTTCGTCTGCGACTGCAGCAGCGGCAAGGAGATCTGCACACGGAAATCTCCGTTCGGGTCGGTGGCGATCGCTTTCACGACGCCGGTCTGCAGCCCGCAAATGGCCGGTAACTGCCCCGCGGCCGGCGGCGCCGTGATTTCCGGAGCCTCGGAGACGAACCATTGCGACGACAAGCCGACTTCCGCCGTCGTCAGCCAGGCGCCGTCGGCGATGCGGTGGCGCACGCCGCTGATGAAGAAATTGCCATTGAAGCGATTGCCGGCGCCGTCGACTTCGAGCATCTTCCCGACCTGCGCCTTCGCGCTTCCCTGAAAGCGCACCGTGCCGCGGATCTTGGCCAGCTTCGACTTCAGCAGCTCGCCCGCCGACCAGTCCTGCAACGCGTCCTGCGCGAGTGCACCGCCGGTCACGAGCGGGAACTTTTTCACGTTGAAGACGCCGGCCAACGTGGCCGACGAGATGTTCCCCGCCTCCGTGACCGTAACGGACCCCGGCGTCGCCTCGATGACCTTCTGTTGGTCCGGCTCCCAGGACGAGCTCTGAATCGCCGAGGAGGAATACTGCGTCGCCGCATCCATCTGCAGATCGAGATCGAGCACCGTCTCGCCGTAAGCGACGCGGAGGACGGGCGATTGCGACGTGTCGGGCTTCTTGACCGTGACGGTGTCGCCGTCGGCGATCGCCACCATCCCGTTCAGCTCCGCGCGCATGACCATGAGGTCCCAGTCGGCGGCGTAGTACTGGACGATCTCCTCGTACGTCGTCGACGTGCTGCCGACGTCGCCGGTGAGCCCGTTGTCGGAGATGAGCTGCTTGATGACGGCGCTGTCGGTCTTGCCCGGAAAGACGGCGTTGTTGCGCTCCAGCGTCATCTTGATGGCGTTACCCGCCAGGTCGACGATCAGCTTCGAGGCGTTGCTCTGATCGATGGACACACCCTGCCGGACGACCACGCCGTCGAAGACCGTCGTGTACGATCCGTCGTAGCCTGCGGCGATCTTCACCTTCGAGCCGGGGATGAACGTCTTCTCGTTGCTGATTGGAAAATCGGCCGCCGACGGCGAGCCGTCGAAGATCGCCAGCCGCGCGCGCGGGATCCTGTTGATCGCCACCCAGGTATCGATCGAATCGACCTGGATGGCGTCGTCGATCGGGCTGCCGTTCACCGTGATGGCGGTGCTGACGAGCATGGCGCCCGGCACGATCGGGGACGGCGCGCTCATGCCGGCGCCTCGCTGAGCGGCGGAAATAGAAGCTGCGTACCGACGGCGATGTCGCGGAAGCCGGTCAGCTCGTTGAACTGCGCGACTTGCAGATAGAGCGAGCTGGTGCCGTAGACGTCCCAACAGAGCAGCGGCAGCGTGTCGCCGGCCTTGACGGTGATGAGATGCGTGAGGTCGGGCGACGTCTTATTGGCCTCACGCGCCAGGTCGGACTCGTCCTGATAGCCGTCGAACGACGCGTTGGCGGTGGCGCGCAGCGGCGTTCCGTCCGGCTTGAACAGCGTGTACTGGAAGCCGAGCGTTTTCAGACGGCACTTGAAGAGGAGCGTTCCCCACGCGAGGATCAGAAACTTCGGACTGTGGATCTGGCCGCTGTAGCCGAAGACCAGGCCCTTGAAGGCGTCGATCTGCTTCTGCACGTCGGGAACCGAATTCGAGCTCTGTACCGGCACGACGCCGGTACCGTCGAAGATCAATTCGAACGCCACGCTTTCCGACGGTACCCTGTTGAAATTCGGCGAGCCGCCGCTGCTCCCCGGCGCCTGCGGGTCGGTGTACTCGATGTTGTACTGATGCGAGTACCGGCTCGGATTCATCAGAACGGTGAAGGGATTGCCGGCCTGCTTGTTGAAGCTTCCGTCGGTATAGGCCGTGATCTTCAGCCGCGTCAGCCCGCCCATCAGCGTTCCCCCATCGCCTCGAGCATCCGCAAGACCTGCCGGACGCACACGCGCACGATCTCCGCGCGCTCCCGTGCCACGCCCATCCCTTGGTCACTGCGCGAGAGCCGCGGAGGCTCGACCGGCTCGTCGCCGTAGACGCGCATACGGATGCCGATCTCATTGATCTCCAGTGCCATCGGATTCCTCACGACATGCGATCGAAGTAGTTGTAGGAAAGTTCCAACGTCTCAATGAGGACCTTGTTCTCCATCGACTCCAACGACGCCAGTTGCCAACGGATCGGATAGGCGGCGTGGAACGTCCACGACAGAAGCGGATTGCGGTTCTGATCAAGGACGCTCACCAACAAGTCCTTCGGCGTGATCGGAACGGCCAGACCGGAGTCGAAGGTCGCGGCCATCCAATCCGCCAGCGCGGAGCCTTTGCCGACCACGCCGCGCTTCAGCACGAGGTTGGGATAGCGAACGTTCCGCGGGAGGTGGTACGCAAAGCGGTTCTCGCCCCCCTCGGTGACCGTCTCCGTCTCCAGCTCCGCCTGAATGCCGGACACTTCCTGAAAGCTGCCGTCGGCATTCGGTGCGCTGCCACCCGCGCCGGCGCCGATCAGCATCACGCTGAAAAAGAAAGCGCCGGGCGGGTAGTAAGTGGACATCCGCGAATCTCAATCAGGGTGCGTCGACGGCCAGCGTCTCGTACGCGATCTCGACCGACTCCACGGCGACCTCGTTCCCCTCCGACTTGAGGTCGGTGCCGGTCACTTTGGTCGGCCAGGCGTTGTTGAGCGTCCACTTGCGCTTCGGTGCGCCGGTCTCATCGAGCAGACTGATGACCACCGTCTGGCGCGCGATCGTGTTGAGCTTGATGGTGCTGTACCAATCCCAGAAGGCATTGTCGTTGACGAAGATCCCCTTGCGCATCGTCACGTTGCCAACGCGTCCCAGGCCGGGCATCTTGATCGGATAGAAGCTCGGGTTGTCGCCGTGACGGTACTCGATCACCTGCGTCTCGCTGTTGAGGCCATCGACCTCCTGGAACGAGACGGGAGCGAGCGCACCGAGGGTGACGGTGAAATAGAATTTTGGTAACGGCCACACGGGATCTTCCACTTCGCCAGGCATGGAGTTCTCCTTTTGCGCTGCACGCGCGATGAATCATTCGTGGTTATGACTTCGGTTTATCCGGCCATTTCTTGGGTAAATGTCAGCTCGATGAACTCGGCCGGGCGGACGAGACTGAGCACGACCTGCACGTTCATGAAGCCGTTGAGAATGTCCTGCGCCGTCATGGTGCTGCCGAGGCCGCAGGTGACAATGAAGGCGTCCTTGGGCGTGGCGCCGAAGAGACCGCCGCGCGACCAGAGGTTCTGCAGGAAGTTGTTGATCATCGAGACCACGGTCGTCCAGGTGGCCGGGACGTTGGGGGCGAAGACGAACTGCTGCAGGGCGACCCTTACGGACTGCTCGATATAGATGAGCGTGCGCCGAACCTGGACGTAGCGGTAGTCGTTGCTGTTCCCATCGAGCGTACGCGCCCCCCAGATGACGGTGCCGGAGCCGGGGAACGTTCTGATGGCGTCGACCGCCTTGCCGTTCAGCGGCATGTTCAGGATGGTCCCCTGGTCCGTCGCGTTCACCTGATAGGCCGGCGAAGTGACGCGGGCCAGAGAGATGTTCGCCGGGGCATTCCAGACGCCCTTGCTGGTGTCGCTGAATGTATAGGCGCCGGCGATCGCCGGCGTGGCCGGCAAAACGCCGTTCATGCCGGCGATGATCGTTTCGATCGTTCCGAGCAACGGGATCGCCGCGACCAAATTGTTGTTCAGTTTCTCCACCGCGAGATCGTCGGCCGGCGTCTGATTCGCCGACGCCGGCGTCATCGCAGCGATCATGGCCGTCAACGCAGCCGGAGGAGGGTTGGTACCGTCGGTGGCCGCCCACCCCAGAATGAGATTCAGCAGATCGAACGACGGACCGGAATTGATGTTCTGGAACGTGATCTCGGTGGCCTCGATGGTCGTGTTCAGCATCGGGAAATAGGCGATGCCGTAGCTGAGCCCGTTGTCGCCGACTGCATCCTGAAAGCCGCCCGTGCCTTCGACCAGCTTCGC
The DNA here is from genome assembly GCA_036488085.1 of Thermoanaerobaculia bacterium. Classification (GTDB taxonomy): domain Bacteria; phylum Acidobacteriota; class Thermoanaerobaculia; order Gp7-AA8; family Gp7-AA8; genus DASXHZ01. Next base: position 708 of record DASXHZ010000110.1, on the reverse strand, counting down.
CAGCGTGGTCAAAGGCGCGGCCGTCGTCGACGTCGCGGTCGGATTGTTCGACAGATATTGGGTGCCGTAGACGTCGATGAGCGCCACCCGATCGAGTTGCCCCGATGCCTGAGTGATCATCGCCGTCACCACGTCGCTATAGTCGCTCGACACCCACGGGTCTTTCGTAGCGTCAGTCGGCGGAAGGAGAATGGCTTCCGGGACCACGAGCATCGTGGGACCGAATTGGTTCTTGACGGCTTCCAATCCGTTCAAGAGGTCGGTCTTGCTGACCTTGCCTATGATGCCGTTCATAGAATACGGGCCCACCGAAACCACATAGCAGTTGCTGCCGCCATTGGCATAGAACAGCTTCATGCTGTTGTACAGAATGAACTGCGGGACACGAAGAGTGATGATCGGCGAGATCGTTTCCCGCGATTTGTCCGTCAGCGTGTAGTACTTCGTCGTCGGGTCCGGAGTCGTGGTCGGATCGACGACGCTGAAGTCGTAAGGATCTTTCGACGGATCTTTCACGTTGCCCGTCACGTCCGTTATGTCGTAAAGCGGCTGGAACGCTCCGCCGAATGTCTGCTCGAAATCGGCCATTGAGCCGATCTCGATCGGCTGCAGATACGCCGGCTGGCCGTTCACCAGCGCCATCTCGGTGTACCCGATGAAGGCCGGAATGGCCGTGGGGACGCCCACGATCGAGGGCGGAAATGCGGG
>DASXHZ010000063.1:0-6994 GCA_036488085.1 Thermoanaerobaculia bacterium | reverse complement strand
GGACTTGGGAAACGCCGGCAAGAAGCCGCCGGCGTTTGCCACAGCTCCCACAGCCCCTGCCGCTAGAAAAAGAGAGCAAAACGACGAGGAGAACCGACCGGGGGCGAATAACCCTATCTGCTGAACTTGACGGACACAACTCTCGACCTCGTAACCTCGCAACCCCGTAACCCGTTGGGAACCGGCTTACGAGGTTACGGAGTGACTCGGTCGACCTCGTCACCTCGCAACCCCGTAACCCGTTCTATGATGCGCGGCCGATGCAGTTCGAATCCGGTCTGCTCCACATCGGTTCCCAATCCGCACACGATCTGGCAGAGAAATACGGCACGCCGCTGTATGTCTATGACGCGGCGACGATTCGCCGGCAGATCGAGCGCGTGAAGGGTGCGTTTGCGCGGCTCCCCTTCCGGCCGTTCTTCGCGATGAAGGCGAACAGCAATGCCGCGATCTTGCGTCTGGTGCGAGAGCACGGTTTCGGATGCGACGCGGTGTCGCCGGGCGAGATCTTCATCGCCAAGCACGCCGGGTTCACGAGCGAGGAGATCTGGTTCACCTGTTCCAACGTCTCGGACGACGACCTTCGGGCGCTAATGCTGCGAACGGACGACGCGCGGATCGTCATCAACGTCAATTCCGTTTCCGAGATCGACCGCATCCTTCGCCTCGGCCTGCAGAATCCGATCGCGCTGCGCGTCAATCCGGACGTCGGCGCGGGCCACCACGCGGACGTCGTCACCGCCGGCGAAGGCGTGAAGTTCGGGATCGACCTCGCCGAGGTGCGCGACGCGAGGATGATCGTGGAGGACACGGGGCGGCGTGTCGTCGGCATCCACGCGCACATCGGCTCGGGCGTCGACCACATCGCGCCGCTGCTCGACTCGGCGCGGCGGCTGCTCGAGCTCGTCCCCGACTTCCCGCATCTTCGCTTCGTCAATTTCGGCGGCGGGCTGTCGGTCCCCTACAAACCGGGTGAGGCGGAGTTCCCGATCGACGAATACGGCGACGGTCTCACGACGCTCGCCGACAAGTTGCTGCGAGCGCGCGACGTTGACGCGATCCTCGAGCCGGGACGCTACGTCGTCGCCCAATCGGGCTTTCTCATCGCCCGCGTCACGGCGCGGCGCATCAGCGGCGGAACCACGTGGGTCGGCGTCGACACCGGCTTCAATCACCTGGTGCGCCCCTCAAAATACGGCGCGTATCACCACATCGTGAACTGCACGCAACGCGAGCGAACCGAGGACGTCGTCGTCGCCGGCAACCTCTGCGAGTCGGGCGACGTCTTCACGCGCAACAGCGAGCGCGAGGTCGTGACGCGCACGATCGACGAACCGCAAATCGGCGACCTGCTCGCGCTCTGCGACGCCGGTGCGTACGGCTTCTCGATGGCGTCGCTCTACAACGCGCGGCTGCTGCCGCCGGAAATCGTCGTCGATGGCGAGGACGCGCGCGTCGTACGATCGCGGCAGACATACGACGATCTGGTTCGAGGGATGGAATGATGAGCGCGCAGACGGCAGAGCGCAGAGCGCAGAAGTCGACGACATCCATGATGAGCGCGCAGACGGCAGAGCGCAGAGCGCAGAAGTCGACAACATCCATCATCCTCTGCGCTCTGCGCTCTGCGATCTGCGCTCTCATACTCGCCTCCTGCGCCACGACGCAAAAGCCCATGCCCGACTTCGACCTGAAGATCACCAACGGCCGCGTCATCGACGGCACCGGCGCGCCGTGGTTCCGTGCGGACGTCGGCATTCGCGGCGACCGCATCGTCGCGATCGGCGATCTGTCGCATCAGACCGCCGCATCGACGATCGACGCGCACGACCACATCGTCTCACCCGGCTTCATCGACCTCCTCGGGCAATCCCAAAGCTCCGTCCTCATCGACCCAACGGTTGAAGCGAAGGTGCGACAGGGCGTGACGACCGAGGTGACCGGCGAAGGCGAGTCGCCGGGACCTTCTAACGCGCCGAAAGCCCGCTGGCCGCGGCTGCGCGACTACCTCGACACACTCGATCGTCAAGGCAGCGCGATCAATTTCGCGCTCTTCGTCGGCTCCTCGAATCCGCGCGAGATGGTCATCGGCAACATCAACCGGCAGCCTACAGCCGCGGAGCTCCAGCAGATGGAAGCGATCGTCGACCAGGCGATGCGCGACGGCGCCGTCGGTCTGTCGACGTCGCTGATCTACCTTCCCGCGATGTACTCGACCACCGACGAGATCATCGCGCTGGCGAAGGTGGCGGCAAAGTACGACGGCGTCTACTTCACGCACATGCGCGACGAAGGGACGCAGATCGACCTCGGGCTCGACGAGGCGTTCCGCATCGGCCGCGAGGCGAAGATTCCGGTCAACATCTGGCACCTGAAGGTCGGCGGCCGCGCGGTGTGGGGCAAGATGCCGCACGTCGTCGATCGCATCAACGCGGCGCGCGCCGAAGGGATCGACGTCGCTGCGAATGCCTACCCTTACATCGCCTCGGCCACTTCTCTTTCGACGCTCGCCCCCGACTGGGCGCTGGAGGGCGGCTACTCCGAGTTCCAGAAGCGGCTCGCCGATCCCGCGACACGGCCGAAGATCGCCGAGGATCTGAAGGCGCAGGTCGCGAAGCGCGGCGACCGCGGCATCTACGTCGCCCGGATCGACAATCCCGCGCTCTCGCAGTTCGAGAAGAAGTTCATCGAGCAGATCGCCGCCGGCATGGGCGTCACACCCGAGGAGGCGCTCATGCGCCTCTTCAGCGAGACGCACGGGTCGCCGAACGTCATCTTCTTTTCAATGAACGAAGAAGACGTGCGGACGGCGCTGAGGCAGCCATGGGTCTCGATCGGATCCGACTCCGGCTCGCCGACTCCCGAAGCGCGGGCGCGCGGCGTCGCGACGCATCCTCGCGGTTACGGCACGTTCGCCCGCGTCCTCGGCCACTACTCGCGCGACGAGCATCTCTTCACGCTCGAGGAAGCGGTCCGGAAGATGACCTCGCAAGCCGCCGACCGCGTCCACCTCGAGGATCGCGGCGTCCTCAGGCCCGGAATGAAGGCCGATATCGCCGTCTTTGATGCCGACCGCATTCGCGACGTCGCGACATTCGAGGATCCACACCATTTCAGCGAAGGCGTTCTCGACGTGGTGGTGAATGGCGTGCCGGTGCTTCGGGATGGGGTGATCACGAAGGCGCTCCCCGGACGGACGCTACGCGGCAAGGGCTACGTGAAGCAATGAACGACGCCAGCAAGCAACTCATCCGCACCGTCGGCTTCTGGGGCCTGGTGGCGATGTGCATCAACGCCGTCGTCGGCTCCGGCGTGTTCCTCCTCCCGACCGAGTCTTACAAAATCCTCGGGCCATTCTCGCTATGGGCGCCGCTCCTCTTCTCGGTTCCGGTGTTCATCCTCGTCCTCTGTTTCGCCGAGGCATCGAGCCATTTCACTGAGCCGGGGGGCGCGTACCTTTACGCGAAGACCGCGTTCGGCGACTTCGTCGGATTCGAGACCGGGTGGATGAACTGGATCGCGCGTTTGACGTCACTGGCATCGCTCTCGAACGGCTTCGTCGTCTCGCTGGCGCGCTTGTACGGACCGCTCGGTACCGGCGCCTGGCGCGCCGCGATCATCCTCGGCACGCTGCTGATCCTCGGCGCGATCCACTATGTCGGCGTCCGTTACGGTGCGGCATCGATCTACGTCTTCACCTTCGGCAAGCTCATTCCGCTCGTCGGATTCATCGTCGTCGCGCTCATCGCATGGCGGCACAACCCCATCCCGGCGTCGATGGCGATTCCGGGCGCCGTCACGCACTGGAACGAAGCGGCGCTTTTCATGCTGTTCGCTTATGCCGGATTCGAGAACATGGGCGTGCCGGCGGGCGAGTTCAAGAACCCGCGGCGCGACCTCCCGCGCGCGTTGCTTGTCGGGACGCTCGCGATCGCGGCGATCTACGTGCTGGCGCAGCTCGGCGCGATGGCGACGATCCCCGACCTCTCGAAGAGCGCCACGCCGATCGCCGATGCGGCCGCGGAACTGATCGGGCCGATCGGTGCCTTCCTGGTCACGATGGGCGCTCTTCTCTCGATGGCGGGCACGAACTCCGGCACCGTGCTGGAGGGCTCGCGCATGCTCTTCGCGCTCTCACTCGACCGGCGCATGGGACCGATCAGCCGCGTGAATCCGAAGTTCCACACGCCGACGGTCGCGATCGTGATCCACGTGGCGGTCGCCGCGGTCTTCTCCCTCGCCGGCTCGTTCGCACAGCTCGCAATGCTCTCGGCCGTGGCGCGCCTCTCGACGTATCTGTTCACGTGCGCCGGGATCCCGTTCATTCGGAAGAAGCTCGCCGGAGACACGAGCGTCTACGTGATCATCCTCGCCATCCTCGGGACGCTGATCTCGCTGACCCTCTTCCTCACGCTGAATCGTTTCAACTTCCTCGCCGCCGCGATCGCAGTCACGGTCGGCGCGTTGGTCTACGTCGCGTCGTCGCCGCGGCGCGTCACGGCGTAGCGGGCGCCGATGCGCAGATGGCATCCGGCGGCATCGCCGTGCCGTTGACGTCGTGGAGGAACTGCTGGAAGCACGGGTCCTGGTGGATCAGCACGTCGGCCGCCTGTTTCAACCCGCTGAGCTGATCGTTCGTGAGCGCGTTGAAGCTGGTGCCGATGTTGTTCACGGCATTCCGCAGACTGGCGTCGCGGAGCAGCGGAAAGCTGACCACCACCGGGTAGAAACGGACGCCGCTGTTAACGCGCGCACCGACCGTCGTCAGCAGAAGCTGGATGCTGTCGAAAGAGTAGTTGTCCATCGGCGTGCCGCTGATGCCGCCGATGATCGTCTTCAACCCCGGCAGCTTCGACGTCTTGTCGATGGTGACCTCCCCTTCCGTTCCGGCGTTGACCACGACGATCAGCACGCGATCGATCGGGCGCGGCGGTGCCTGGTTGATCAGCGGGAGGAGCGTGAATCCGGTGCGGCCGTTCTGTGGCTGCACGAACGTATCGGTCGAGATCAGCGCGTGCAACGGTCCGCGCAGACCGATGTTGTCGGCGATCCCGCCGTCGAGCGTGTGCAGATACCGCCGTGCCGGATCGAGATAGCCCTCCAGCTCCGTCGCGTAACGCACGCGAGAAGGATTCAGATACGCATCGTTGTTTCGCGCGATCGGCAGCCAGCTCGGCGTCTGGTACTTGCAGGTGCTCGCGTCGTACTTCTCGAGCGTCATCGGCGGCAGCAGGAACGGAAAGTCGGATGAAGCCGCGACCGCACGCGCCACGTGCATCGGCATGATGTCGGAGCAGATCGGGTCGAACTGGTCCTGCGTCCACTCGAACCGGGAGCCGATCTCCACCTCCGTTGCGTTCGCGATGATGAACGGACGGTCGTTCGCCTTCTGCACCTTCAGGAGGTCGTCGAACGTGACGTTGTGGAAGAGGACGTCGTCGTAAACCTCGGCGGCGACGTCGATCCGGTGGAAGTGGGGATCGAACAGCAGCTTGAAGAGGTTTCGCGGATTCAGGTACGCCGACTTGAAGAGGATCGTCTGCACCGGCTTCTGCAGAAACGTGCTCTCGAAGTCGGCGAGCATCTGCTTGCCGCGCATGGCGTAGTCCATCGATGCGAACGAGCCGCCGGAGACCGACGAGATGACGTCGACGTTGTCGATCAGGTGGCCGTTCCCCGGCATCGGCGTCGTCGCGAGCTGCTTCAGGACGCCGTACGACAGACCGGCAGCGCGCGTCCCGCCGCCCGAGAACGTCAGGATGACGAACGTGCGGCTCGACCGGTTCGGGATCGTCGTCGTCGCCCAGCGGTAGCCGGTGGCGAGATCGGTCGGATGCGTCAGCGGCGGATTCGGAGCCGGAAAGGCGCCGCATCCGGCGAGCAGGACGAGCGAGAGCGAGAAAACGAGGGCGCGTCTCATGGCTGGGTAAACACGAACACCATCGGGTGGGTCTTCGTGGTGTTCACGACCGTCTTCGTGATCGAAGGCGGCGAATAATCGGCCGGGCCTTCGAGAGACACCGTATGCGTACCGAGTTGCACCAGGATCGGCTTGTTTGTCTGACCGCACAGCGTATCGTCGACGAGGACGCCGCGGAGCTCGGGGAACTGCACGAGAATCCATTGGTCCATGTCTCAGGTGTGTGCGTCAGGCACGAAATCCCTACCCTCTCCTTACAGCTCCGGCTCGAAGGTAATCACGAGCGGCGTCGCGGGCGAGGTGCCGTAGACGAGTTTCGTGACGCTTTTCGGCCAATACGTGGCGGGCGTACCGAGGTCGAACGTGTGGTTGCCGATCGGAATCGTGAGGAGCTCGTTCGTCGTGCCGCAGCGCGCGCCGTCGACATAGACGTCGCGCTCCATCGCGTACTCGACGATCACACTCTCCTCGACCATTCCTCTCACCTGCAAGCGCGCAATGGTAGCAGCCGAGACCGCCAATTTCGGCATGCAGGTTGAGTTGATGGAGGGTATGAACGAACAACCGATGGAACAGCCGATCTCCCTGCGCGACACCGCCAAAGGGGTCGCCGTCCGCGCCGGTCTGCTGGGCGGCGTGATCCTCCTCGGCAGCGTCTGGATCTTCTCGCTTCTCCTGAAGTTTGCGGGCGCCTCGCTGCGCGCCCTCCTCGGCATCCTCATGCTCCTGATCGCAGGCGGCCTGGTGACGTTCGAGGTCAAGAAGGTCCAGCGGCGGCTGACCGCGTAGGCACGGTTCTATGTAGCGCCGGCGGACGGGGACGGCGCACCGACGGGCGGGGACGGCGCACCGCCGGACGGGGACGGCGCGCCGACGGACGGGGACGGCGCGCCGCCGGGCGGGGACGGCGCGCCGACGGGGGGGGACGGCGCGCCGTCGGGCGGGGACGGCGCACCGCCGGACGGGGACGGCGCGCCGCCGGACGGGGACGGCGCACCGCCGCGCGGGGACCGCGCGCCGCCGGACGGGGACGGCGCACCGTCGGACGGGGACGGCGCACCGTCGGACGGGGAC
>DASXHZ010000010.1:0-36986 GCA_036488085.1 Thermoanaerobaculia bacterium | reverse complement strand
TGGCAACCGGCCCCTGGCCACCGGCCACTGGCCACCGGCAACTTCATACGTCCTTCACAACTCCACCTAACATGTCCGCATGAGGCGCGTTCTGATCGTGGACGACGATCCGAAGGTGTGCGAGACGCTCGATCGGTATCTCGCGCATGCGGGGTATGCGACGGCGACGGCGTTGGATGGGGCGAAGGCATTGGAGCTGGCGCGGACGTTTGCGCCGGATCTGGTCGTGCTCGATTTGATGTTGCCGGCGATCGACGGGTTGGCCGTGTGCCGCGCGCTTCGGGAGACATCGTCGGTGCCGATCATCATGCTCACCGCGAAGTCGACGGAGCGGGACAAGCTGGCGGGGCTGGAGCTGGGGGCGGATGACTATTTGACGAAGCCGTTCTCGCCGAGGGAGTTGGTGGCGCGGGTGGAGGCGGTGTTGCGGCGCGCGGCAAAGCGGGAGCAGACGCCGCAGATCGTGGCGGGAGCGTTGACGATCGATCCGGAGCGGTGCGAGGTGAAGGTGGGCGACGCTCCGGTGACCGTCACGGCGACCGAGCTGCGGCTGCTGACGGCGCTCGCACGGAATCCGGGGCGCGTCTACCGCCGAGACGAGCTGGCGCGGCTGGCGCTCGGCGACGACTTCGACGGTCTCGACCGGACGATCGATGCGCACATCAAGAACTTGCGGCGCAAGGTCGGCGCGGAGCTGATCGCGACCGTCTTCGGAATCGGCTACAAGCTGGTGGCGTAATGCGGGCGCGCCTGATCGGCATGGTAGTGGCGCTGCTGGCGGTGACGCTCGGCGCGGTGGCGATCATCTCGACGCGCGTGGCGCATTTCGAGATGCAAAAGCTCGAAGTCCACCGCTTCGCAGGGACAGCGCCGAATCATCTGCCGCGGGTCATCATCCTTCGCGAGCATGAAGAAGCGCCGCGTACGCGCTCGCTCGACCGCGCGTTCTTCCTGACCTTCGCCGGCGCGGCAGTCTTCGGCGTGCTGATGGCGCTCGTTGTCGCGCGCTGGATCAGCGTCCCCGTCGAGCGGCTGACGGCCGCGTCGCGGCGGATGGAGGCGGGCGATCTCACCGTCCGCGTCAAGCCGTCGGGCGGCGCGCAGCTCGAGGAGCTCGCCGAAAGCTTCAACGCCATGGCAGCCGCGATCGATCGGAATGAAGACGTCCGGCGGCGGATGGTGACCGACGTCGCGCACGAGCTCCGCGCGCCGCTGACGAACCTCCGCTGCGAGCTCGAGTCGATCCAGGACGGCCTGACGCCCGCGTCATCCGAACGGATCGCGTCGCTGCACGACGAGGTGATGCACCTCTCCGCGCTCGTGGATGATTTGCAGGATCTGTCTTTGGCCGACGCGGGAAAGCTGGAGATCGACAAGCAGCGGGTGAATGTGGCAGAGGTGGTGAGGCGCGCCGTCGGGCGGAGGCCGATCGCCATTCATGGCGACGAGTCGGTGTCCGTGCTGGCGGACCCGCGCCGACTCGTCCAGATCATCACGAATCTCATCTCGAATGCGGTTGCAGCACATGCCACCGAGGTTCACGTCGCTTGGGAGACAGGTGTCACGATTCGGGTGAGTGACAACGGTATCGGCATCGCGCCCGACCACCTCCCGCACATCTTCGACCGCTTCTACCGCGTCGACCCTTCACGCTCGCGGGCGACCGGCGGCGCGGGGCTGGGGTTGTCGATCGTCAAGCAGCTCGTCCTCGCGCATGGCGGGCGGGTGTGGGCGGAGAGCGTGCCGGGCGAAGGGACGACGGTGGCGTTCACGATCCCTTCATAACTTCTCCGTACCTTGCGCCACAGGAGGCATACATGAAGAAACTCGCTCTTGCACTGCTGCTGGCGGTGCCACTTGCGGCGCAGGATACGAATGCGATCGTCGCTGCGGTCGACAAGGCGGCAGCCGAGGATCGATTCTCGGGCGTCGTGATGCTCGCGAAAAACGGGGAGCCGCAGTTCACGCGTGCGTGGGGCTACGCCGATCCCGCGAAGACGACGCCGAACCGCATCGACACAAAGTTCAACCTCGGGTCGATCAACAAGTTCTTCACCAAAGTCGCGATCGGCCAGCTCGCCGCGGCGGGGAAGCTCTCGCTGAGCGACACGATTCGCAAGTACCTGCCCGACTACCCGTCGCCGGCCGCCGACAAGATCACGATCGAGCAGCTGGTCGAGCATCGCTCCGGCCTCGGCGACATCTTCGGGCCGAAGTTCTCGACCTCGCACGCGAAGCTCCGCACGCTCGCCGACTACGAGCCGCTCTTCGCGAGCGAGCCGCTCCAGTTCGAACCAGGGACGCAGCAGAAGTACTCGAACGCCGGCTACGTCGTCCTCGGCCTCATCGTCGAGAAGGTCTCCGGCCAGAGCTACTACGACTACGTCCGCGACCACATCACGAAGCCGCTCGGCATGAACGACACCGCCTCCTGGGCCATTGATGAGAACGTGCCGAACCGCGCGACCGGCTTGACCAAGCGCGGCCCGGACGGCCCGCTGCCCGAGCGGCACGCGAACACGAACACGCTCCCTGCACGTGGGAGCTCGGCGGGCGGCGGCTACTCCACCGCGGCCGACCTTCTCCGCTTCGCCAACGCGCTCCTCGCCGACAAGCTCCTGCCAATGCGCTGGACGAATTGGGTGTTCGGCGATTTCGACGCCAAGCAGCGCAACCTCGGCATCGCGGGCGGCTCTCCCGGCGTGAACGCGGTGGTCGAGATCGAGCCGCCATACACGCTGGTCGTTCTCTCGAACTTCGACCCCCCGTCCGCGCAGGAGATCGGTCAGGCCCTTCGCCCGCTTCTCGGCCTGAAGGAGATGCATCGCGCGGCCGGACGCGCGCCCGAGCCTCCAGGCGAAGTGATGATCAGTGGTCCGACCGAGCTTCCGCTGGAGTTCGCGCGCCACGTGCCCGTCATACAGGCGAAGGTGAATGGCAAGGGGCCGTTCCGGTTCGCGGTCGACACCGGGTTCGCAGGCGTGATGATGATCAAAGCGGAAATCGCGAAGCAGCTGGGTCTCGCCGTCGCCGGTGAAGTCACGACGGGCGATCCGAGCGGCAAGAACGCGCACACATCGCAGCAGACGCACGTCGACTCGTTCGACGCCGGCAACGTCCACCTCGGCGACTTCCTCGCCGGCGTCGAAGGCGAACCGCGGCTCGATGACACCGACGGCGTGGTCGGACTGAAGATGTTCAACGAGCTGCTCGTCACGTTCGACTATCCGGGGAAGAAGTTCGGCCTCCACGGCGGGAAGCTCATGCCGAGCGATTCGCATGTGCTGAAGTACCAGGCGGAGCACGGCATCCCCAACATCGACATCGACGTCGCCGGTCAGAAGGTCAGCGTCGACATCGACGCCGGCAGCCCGTCGATGCTGTCGCTGCCGCTCTCGATCGCGAAGTCGCTCCCGCTCGACGGCGAACCGCGGGTCGTCGGCCATGGCCGGACGATGACAAACGACTTCGACGTCTACGCCGCGACGCTGAAGGGCGAAGCGCACATCGGCGACATCGCGGTCTCGAATCCGCAGCTCGACTTCGTCGACATCTTCCCAGTCGGCAACATCGGCTCGCGTTTCCTCAGCGCGTATGTCGTGACGTTCGATCCGGCGAATCAGCTCGTACGGTTCGCGAAGTAGTGCACTACCCCGGAGGCCAGCCGAAGTTGCGGCCGCCGAGGAGGTGGAAGTGGATGTGGAACACCGTCTGGCCGGCGGCGGCGCCGGTGTTCGCGACCAGGCGGTAGCCCTCGGACGTCAGATGCAGGTCGCGCGCGAGCTGTGCGGCGCGCGCGACCACCGTCCCGACGATCGCGGAGTCGGCGGCGTCAATGTCGTCGAGGCTTGGGATGTGTTTGCGCGGGATGACGAGGATGTGCGTCGGCGCCTGCGGATTGATGTCGTGGAAGGCGTAGACGTCATCGTCTTCGTACGCCTTGCGCGCCGGAATCTGGCCGGTGGTGATGCGGCAGAAGAGGCACCGGTCGTCATTCGCCATCTCTCGATAATACGACGACGCGCGGAATGCCCGCGAGGTCGCTGAGGAAGTCGTCGATGGCGAAGCCGTGCAGGGCGGCGAGCTGTCGGACGGTCGCTTCCTGCCCGAACCCGACCTCCATGAGGACGTGTGGGGGCTGGCTCTTAGCCAGCCCTGGGTCGGCTAAGAGCCGACCCCCACACAGAATCCGTTCGATCGCCTCCGTACCGAGGGAGCCGGGGGTCAGGGCGATACGCGGCTCGAAATCGCGGACCTCGGTCGCGAGCGTCTCGACGTCCGCTGCGGCGATGTACGGCGGATTGCTGACGATGACGTCGGCGTGGCGCACGCTTTCCAGCAGGTCGCTCGCGGCGAGGTGCGCGTTCGCGTTCAGCCGTTCGCGATTGCGTTTCGCGACGGCGAGCGCGTCGAGCGACTTGTCGACGCCGAGGACGCGGAGGTCGGGACGTTCGAGGGCGAGCGTCAGCGCGATGCAGCCGCTGCCGGTGCCGGCGTCGACGATGCGGGCGCCGTGCGGCGCGCGGTCGAGCGTTGCTTCGACCAGCAGCTCCGTTTCGGGACGGGGGATCAGCACGCGATCGTCGACGACGAACTCGCGTCCGTAGAACTCGGCGCGGCCGCGGATGTATTGGATCGGCTCACCCGCATAGCGGCGGACGAGCATGGCGTCGAGCGCCGCGGCGTCCGCCAGTTCATCGCCGTGCGAGATCAGCCACGGCAGCGAGCGGCCGAGGAGATCGCCGAGGAGGAGATCGACGTCGCGCGGGTTGATGCCGCGGCGGAGCGCCTCCTCACGGCGGCTTTCTCGCAGTTTGCGAACAGTCATCTCCGCGCTCCCTCACGTTTTGAAGGGGCGGACGCCCTCGTCCGCCCGCGCGGCGACAGCCGCGCTTTCGCGCGGCCGGGCGGACGGGGGCGTCCGCCCCTCCGGCAGGAATCACTGCGCAGGCGCGCGATCTTCGTCGTCGTAGGTCAGCTCCAGGAAAAAATCTTCGAGCGCGCGGTCTTTGCGCAGCTCGTGCGTGCGTCCGGTCGCGACGATCTTCCCGCGATGCAGGATCGCGATCCGATCGCACACCGCCTCGGCAACCGAAAGCGTGTGCGTGGTCAGGAACACCGTTTTCTGCTCGTTCGCGAGGCGGCGGAAGAGCAGTTTCACCTGCCTTTGTGCGAGTGCGTCGAGGCCGACCATCGGCTCGTCGATGATCAGCAGCGCCGGGTCGTGGACCAGCGCCGAGACGATCACGAGCTTCTGCTTCATCCCGTGCGAGAGGTTCTCGATGCGCGCGTCGACCCAGTCGCTGAGGCCGAAGTAGTCGAGGAGGGCGAGCGCCCGCGGCTCGGACTCGCGCCAGTCGCGGGCGTAGAGGTTCGTGACGAATTGCAGCAGCTCGCGGCCGGTGAGCTTCTCGTACAAGTACGGCCGGTCGGGGATGTAGCCGACGTTCGCCTTCGCTTTCACCGGATCGGCAACGACGTCGATGTTGTCGACGCTGACGCTGCCGCTGGTCGGGAGCGAGAGCCCCGCGAGGATGCGGATCGTCGTCGTTTTCCCCGCGCCATTCGGCCCGAGGAATCCAAAGATCTCGCCGCGGTGCACGGACAGATCGAGATCCTCGACTGCCGTGAAGTCGCCGTAGCGCTTGGTGAGGTTGCGGATCTCGATCATTCGGGGTTGCGAGGTTGCGAGGTTGCGAGGTTACGAGGTTACGAGGTTGCGAGGTCAAGCGATCGTAACCTCGTAACTTCGTAACTTCGTAACTTCGCAACCTAAAAACGCAGCTCCCGGTACCCGCTGCGGTAGTACACCAGCGGCGCCCCTTCCGCCGTCTCGACTGCAACGACCTCGCCGACGAAGATGGAGTGGTCGCCGCCGGGAAGGTGCTCGCGGACGCTGCATTCGAGCGTGGTGATCGCGCCGTCGATGAGCGGGACGCCGCTGACGCCGTGATGGGTCGCGATGCCGTTGAATTTGTCCTCGTTGCGCGAGGCGAAGCGATTCGAGATGTCGGCCTGCCCGTCGCTGAGGATGCTGACGCCGAACTTCCCTGCCGCCGCGATCGCCTCATGCGTGCGCACCGACCGCTCGATGCAGACGAGCACAAGCGGCGGATGCAGCGAGAGCGACGAGAACGCCGCCACCGTCATCCCGAAAGCCGTCCCCTCCTGCTCGGTCGTCACGATCGTCACGCCGCTGGCGAAGTGCGACATGGCGAGCTTGAACTGCGCGTCATCGACTGGCATGGCGGGGCGGAGTTTACAAACTTTTGGCGGCGCCCGGCGTATGAAGCCGCAGGAGGCCTGTATGCGCCGCGCGATTCTCTTTTCTTCGATCCTGCTTCTCGCCGCGTTCGCCGCGAACGGCGACGTCATTCGGAAGGGATTCAACGTCGCCGAGGGAGGGACGCTCACGCTTGATGCCGACGTCGGAAACGTCAAAGTCGTGAGTGGCGGCACCGGCCTCGCCGTCGAGATCACACGCGAAGGACCGGCCGACGAGATCCATCAGAACGACATCTCGTTCGACCAGAGCGGCAACGACGTCACGATCCGCTCGAAGTACGAGCACGACCGCTGGTTCCACTGGGGGCGCGACCTGCGCGTCCGCTACAACATCCGCGTTCCGTCGCGCTACAACGTCAAGCTCTCGACCGCGGGCGGAAACGTCGATCTCGGCGACCTCGCCGGCAATGCCGATCTCCACACTAGCGGCGGCGACATCAAGGTCGCGCACATCAACGGCAACGTCGTCGGCCGCACCTCAGGCGGCGACCTGAGCGTCGCGACGGTGAGCGGCACGATGAACGTGCACACCAGCGGCGGCGACATCGAGATCGAAAGCTCCGGCGGCGCGCTCGAAGCGAAAACGTCGGGCGGTTCGATCGAAGTCGGGCGCGCCGGTTCGACGGTGTACGCACACACGAGCGGCGGCAACATCAAGATTCGCGAAGCGCTCGACTCCATCGACGCCTCCACCTCGGGCGGCTCGATCCATGCGCGCCTGACGCGTCAGCCGCACGCCGACTCCAGTCTCTCCACCTCCGGCGGCGACGTCGACGTCGAGTTGTCCGCGAACATCGGCGCCGCCCTCGACGCGCACGCCAGCGGCGGCGGAATCGAGGCCGACATGCCGGTCACGATCATGGGCCACAAAGAAGACGACTCGCTAGTCGGCACCATCGGCGCCGGCGGTCCAAGACTCGTCGTCCGGACCTCGGGCGGTGGGATCTCGTTGCACCGGGGTTAATCGCGAGACGCACTCCCCTTCACCCGGCCTTCGGCCACCCTCTCCCGGAGGGAGAGGGGCCAAGTAACGAAACGACATCACCCTCTCCCTCCGGGAGAGGGTGCCGCGGAGCGGCGGGTGAGGGGCGTCTCGCGAAGAGGTCGGAAGCCCGCGCAGACAGGAATGTCTGCGCTCCACAGTGGAGAGCAGACATTCTTGTCTGCTCTCGTCTTCTCTCGTCAATCCGCAATGATCGCGTTCGCGGCGGTGCGCGCGCTCGACAGCGCGGCGTCGGAAAGGATGCCTTCCCCACCCACCCAGTCCCCCGCCAGGTACAGCCCGCGAATGTTCGTCTTCACCGCGGGACGTTCGAGACCGGGGGTGACCAACGCGTTGGAGACCGTCATCGAGGGGAGATAGCGCTTGTGCACCAGCACACTGCGCCATCCCGGCTGCAGCGAGTCGAGCCACGCCTCCAGCTCCCCCTCGGTGACGTCGTCGCCGCGCGTCCGGTACTTGACGGCGTGAATCAGCGCGCCGCCCTTCGGCGTGAGTTGCGCCCACTCCGAATGCACCGAGAAGTACAACGGCCGGTCGACGCCGAACGCGAGCTTCTCCTTCGGCGCCGGCAGCTTCGATAACGCGACATCGAGGCAGGCGGCGACCACCGGCTCCATCTCCGGCAACTGCAGCCCGTCGACGAGCGACTGCACGCTCTCCGGCTCGATCGCCAGGAGCACGCAGTCGGCAGGGATGCGCGTCCCGCGCTCGCCGTCCATTATCGGCACCGGGAGCTGCATCGACACCGTGTCCATCGTGTTGTCGATCTCCAGCTCCCCTAGCTCGACGCCGCGGACCGCGCCATTCTCGTGCTCGACGCGGACCACGTGCGCGCTCGTGATGAAGTTCACGCCCGCCGTGACCGCGTTGCTGTGTAGCGAGTCGACGATCTTTTGCCACCCCTCGTCGAGGTAGACCACACCCTCTTGCGCGATCCGCAACTGTTCCAGCGCGACGGCAGCGCTCTGCCGCTCATCCGCCGCGTACGTGGCGACGCGCAGGAACATCTGCACGACCTCGCGGAGCCGGTCGTCGCTCACGTGCTGGTCGAGCCACTCGCGGACCGTGAGCGACGCGAACTTCGTCACCTCCATCCCCTTGATGCGGAACATCAGCGAGGCAAGCTCCGTCTTCCCTTTCGCGCCGAGGAGTCCGGTCGTGAGGACGCCTAGGCCGGAGGCGGGAAGCGCGAAGTGCTCGTTGCCGCGGACGGCGGTGCCATCGGACGGAGGCGAACCGCCGCGGATGGGGACGCCGAGGTTGCGGTAGACGGCCGATCCGGCGCCGGCGCGATAGACGGCGTGCGGGCCAAGGTTGAAGCGATAGCCGTGGCGAAGCTGCGTGACCGCGCGGCCGCCGAGCGTGCGGCGGCGCTCGAAGATCGTGACCGTTTTTCCGGCCCGCGCGAGGTAAACCGATGCGGCGAGACCGGCGATGCCGCCTCCGACAATCACGACATTGTTGGCCACGAGGCGGGGATGGTAACGCATTTAACACACACCCACTTACCGCCAGATATGGCAGAATGCGCCTCGACCGGAGCACCTGCCCCGCGGGCGCGGTCTCTCTCCGCCAACTGACTCTGTGGCCGGTCACTTACAACTGATGACACGACTGCGTGAAGGTGCGGTTGCAGTTCTGATGTGTGTCGGCATGGCATGGCCACTGGCCGCCGCCAACGACGCCAACGACTTTTACACGAGCCTCCTCCATCGAGGGATCGGCCACGTCGATGCGGGCCAGTACGAGGCGGGCCAGAAAGAGCTGCGCATCGCAGCGTTCGGTCTCGTCGATGCCATCGCGGAGCTCGAGACCGCCGAGGTCTACCTCACGATCGCCGGCGACCGGCTGCACAGCGAGGCGGACTCCCGCCGCGCGCTGCAGCGCATCATCGCCGCCGATCGCGTTCAACGGCGCTTCGGATCGCTGAACCTTCCGGAGAAGGTGCACGCCGACTTCGACAAAATCGCGTCGAAGCTGCTGACGAGCGATCAGTACGCGTTCCTCAAGGCGAGCCCCACTGCCGCGGCTGGGACGACGATGACGATGACGCCGCAGCATTCGTCGGCCCCGATGCCCGTGCCGCAGCCGGCGATCTCGAATCCGAAGCCGCCGCCGGTTGTCGCACCAGCGCCGGTGCCGGCACCCGTACCGGTGCCGCAGCCGGTGCCGCCTCCCGTCAAGCACACGGTCCGGCAACAACCGCCTACCCCGCAGCCTCCCGCTCCCGGCCCGGTCCTCACCTCCAACGCGCTGATAGCGAACGCTGACAAGGCGGTCGACAACAACGACTTGGCGGCTGCGCGGAAGATGTATGACCAGGTCGTCGCCGACCCCTCGCTCGATCACACCACGCTGATCCACCTCGGCATGCAGTCCTACCGCGCCCGCGACTTCGCCACCGCTGTCCGCGCGTTCGGCCGCTCCGGCTTCGGCGGCAGCGAGGCGCCTTACCGCTACTACTACGCCGTCGCCCTCTTCGAGACCGGCCAGCCCGCCGCCGCCAAACGCGAGCTCACCCAGGCGCTCCCATACATCGAGATCACCCCCGACGTCGCCGCCTACCGCGACAAGATCGAAAACGCGCGCTAGGTTACGAGAGGGGAGCGGACGTCTCGTCCGCTGCCCACCAACCATCTGATGGCGCGCGCTGACGCGCCCCGGCCATTTACTTCCACTCGGGCGGTGCGAACAGCGCGAGAAACAGACAGAGCATGCAAGCATGCCAAGGCCACGCCGCGGTTCCGTCTTGGAGACTGTTTGCGGTCTTGAACGGAGATTGCGTGCAGCTCGTCCGCGTGGTCGTGAACCTGGGCGGGGGTGCCGAGGCTGATCGCGCGGCGTTGAGCGTCGGCGGAGTCGGAGGGGCGGTACAGCGCCGCGAGTATTTTCGCCTTCGTCAGCTCGTTGTCGAAATGGTCCTCCATCGCGATCGACTTGTTCGCATACGCGAGCGCGTCGTCGAGCGAGAGCTTCTCGCGGAGGAGGTAGTTCGCCGCGTCGTCCCAGCTCATCCACGTGAAACCGGCCAGTCCGCGGAGCTGGCGCTTCAACGCCGCCTGCGCAAGGGTGTGGACGTCGACGCCGACCTGGAACGGTACGCGGAGGTTTTCCCACTCGAGCGCCACCACCGCGGAATCAGGGTGGAGGTGGTCGATGTCGAACGTCATCGCCTCGTGCATCGGCGCCGGCTCCGGTTTCACCTGCACCCGCAGCGCGTCCTCCGATGGGTCGTACGTGAACGACCCCCAGCTCGTGGAGTTCTTCGAGAAGATCAGCGTCCACTCGCCGGCGGTCGGAATCGCGTGGAAGCCGTACGTGCCGCAGTCGAGCGGGTGTCCGTCGATCGTCACCGGATCGCTGAAGGTGATGGTGGTGTTGACGTTCGCACCGGTGCGCCACACTTTGCCGTACGGCACGACGTCGCCCCAGATCTTCCTGCCGTTGACCTGCGGGCGGTGGTAGCGGATGTCGATGTCGGTGAGGCCGATGCGCTGGCTCACCTCGGCGGCGGGACTGCGCAACGGCAGATCGAGGACGAACGACTGGGCGTGAATGGCGACGGCGATAACGAAGAGCGGCAGGAGTCGGAGCGTTTTCATGATTGACAGTTCATTTTGATACGCCCGGAGGTGGTTTGCCTCAATATCCGGTTCGTAGGGATTTGTCATGACCACTCCATTCACCCAATTTCGCGGCGTTACGAACCTCATCTCCGTCGACCGGCGGCTCTCGAAGCCGCTCTACCAGCAGATCTACGACGCCTTCCGGCGGCGCGTCCTGCGCGGCGAGCTGCGCGCGGGGCAGATCGTGCCGTCGACGCGAGAGCTCGCGCGCGAGCTGCGCGTGTCGCGGCTTCCGGTGCTCGATGCATACTCGCAGCTCCTCGCCGAGGGGTACTTCGAGAGCCGGGTCGGGTCGGGTACGTTCATTGCGACGGCATTGCGCGCCGGCGCAGACACGAGCGCCGGCGCCGGCGCAGACAGGAATGTCTGCGCTCCACAGGGTTCACGCCAGATTTCCGCGCACGCCTTGGCGTTGCCGAAGTACGAACGGACCACGACGAGCCTCGGGCCGGTCCAGGTCGGGCAGCCCGACCTCCACTCGTTTCCGATCGAGATCTGGTCGAAGCTGGTGGCGCGCTACTCACGACATATCCGCGTGAAGGCATTGCAGTACGGCGACCTGACTGGGCTGCCGGAGTTGCGGGAGGCGATCGCGCACTACCTGCGAACGTCGCGCGCGGTGCACTGCGAGGCATCGCAGATCCTGATCGTGAGCGGGTCGCAGCAGGCACTCGATCTCTCGACGCGGGTGCTGCTCGACGCCGGCTCGTCCGCGTGGGTCGAGGAGCCGGGGTACTGGCTCACGCACAACGTGCTGAAAGCGGCCGGCGTCCGCGCGGTGCCGGTGGCGGTCGACGCCGAGGGGCTCGATGTGAGCGCCGGGGTACGGCGCAGCCGGAAAGCGCGCGCCGCCTTCGTCGCGCCGTCCCACCAATACCCCCTCGGCGTCACGATGAGCGCGTCGCGGCGCCTTCAGCTCCTCGACTGGGCGCAACGTGCCGGCTCCTGGATCATCGAAGACGACTACGACAGCGAGTACCGCTACGACAGCATGCCGATCGCGTCGCTGCAGGGGCTCGACACGAACGCCCGCGTCATCTACATCGGCACGTTCAGCAAGGTGATGTTCCCGTCGCTCCGCCTCGGCTACATCGTCGTCCCGCCCGATTTGGTGGAGCGCTTCACCGCCATGCGCCAGCTCATGGACCTCGGCCCCGCGCAGACGACGCAGGCGGTGATGGCGGACTTCATCCGCGAGGGCCACTTCTCCCGGCACATCCGGCGCATGCGTCCGATCTACGCGAATCGCCGGCGCATGCTGGTAACCGAGATCGAGGGCGAGCTCGGCGACGTCGCGACGATCACCGGCGACGCGGCCGGGATGCATCTGGCGCTGTTTCTTTCGGGCGTGACTGACGATCGCGCAATCGCGGCGCGCGGAGCGGTGGAGTCGCTGAACCTCTCGCCGCTGTCGGCGTCGTACATAGGCACTGCGCCGCGGCAGGGACTAGTCCTCGGATTTGGCAACACACGCGAGTCGCAAATCGTGCCGGCGGTACGGCAGATGGCGGCGCTGCTCGGATCAACCAACAGCTAATCGATCGACTGGTCATGCCGATCGTTCACGAAGTGGTCATTGCGGCGATGTCGTGAGCGGCCAGAATCGCGCGTATGAAGGCCGCCCGCCTCGCTCTCTTCGCGCTCGTCGTCACCTTACTCGTCTCCGCGCAGCCGCTGCATGACGGATCGCACGATTTCGATTTCGAGATCGGGACGTGGCATACGCACTTGAAGCGGCGGTTGCATCCGCTCACCGGCTCGAACACCTGGGTCGAGATGAACGGGACGACGGTGGTGCGGAAGGTATGGAACGGCCGCGCGAATCTGGTCGAGCTGACGGCAGACGGCGCCGGAAGCCACTTCGAGGGGCTCAGTCTGCGTTTGTACAACCCGCAGTCGCACCAGTGGACGCTCAACTTCTCCAATGCCGCCGACGGCACGCTCGCGATCCCGACGGTCGGCGAGTTCCACAAGGGGCGCGGTGAGTTCTATGACCAGGAGACGCTCGGCGGACGCGCGATCTTCGTCCGATTTATCATCACCGTCGCGAGCCCGAGCTCGTGCCACTTCGAGCAGTCGTTTTCCCCCGATGGCGGAAAGACGTGGGAGGTCAATTGGATCGCCGACGATACTCGTATCAAGCCTTAGCGGCGCAGACAAGAATGCCTGCGCTCCACGTGGAGAGCAGACATTCTTGTCTGCTCGTTCTCCTTCTTCTCGTCTCCGCATGCGCGTCAACGCCGCCTTCGTTCCAACTCACGAGCAGCGCCTTCACGGCTGGCGGCTCGATGCCGGACAACACGCTGCTGAATGGGCTCGACTGCCATGGGCCGAACGTGTCGCCGGACCTGCGGTGGTCGGGGGCGCCGCCGGCGACGAAGAGTTACGTCTTCATCTGCGACGACTACGAAGCGCGCGGCGCGGACGGGTTCATTCACTGGGTCGCGTACAACGTCCCGGCAACGACGACCGAGGTGCCGGAGAACGCCGGTGCGGCGGAGCCCGACTTGGCGGGCGGCGGGCGCCACGCGTACAACGACTTCCTGCGCCGTCGCTACGACGGCCCCTGCCCGCCGGAGGGGCCGCCGCACAAATACCGCTTCACCGTCTACGCGCTCGACCTTCCGTCGATCGACGACGCCGGCACGCCGATGACCTGGCGCAAGCTGCGCTTCATCATCCGCGGACACGTGCTCGCCGAGGCGTCATTGACTGCCCTGCGCGGCCACTAATTGTTGATCGTCTTCCAGACGAGGACTTTGCCGCTCTTCAGCTCGTACAGCCCGATGACGACGGGGAGTTTGTCGACGTCGACTGCCTTCCTGATGATGGGACTGCGTCGTTTCAGATCCTCGATCGTGTTGAGAGCGTTCTGGCGTGTTCGGAAGGCCCAGCATTCGGCCGGATTGGGACACGGAACATTGTTGAACGACTCCCTGATCTTGTCGACGAGAGCCTGCAGGTTCCGGTTTTCGTCAGTCGGCTTGCCGAGCCCGTTGATTGCTGCTTCTACGGCACCGCATTTGTCATGCGCGAGGATGACGAGGAGCTTCGTCCATTTCTTGGTGAGCGCGTATTCGATGCTGGCGATCCCGAGGGAGTCGGTGACGTTGCCGGCCGAGCGCACGAGGAAGATCTGGCCGAGGCTCCGCTTGAAGACGAGCTCCGGCGGAACGCGGCTGTCGGAGCACGACAGCACGGTCACAGGCGGGTTCTGGCCGTTGGACAACTTGGTACGGGCGTAGACCAGATCCGGGAACGAAATCGACTCTCCCTGGAAGTCCTTGTTGCCCTTGTCGAGGATCTTCCATTCGGGAGAGGTCTGGGCGGAAAGAGAGAGAGCACACGCGAGGGAAAGGGCTAACGCCGTCAATCGCATATTTGCCTCCTAAATTTACCTGCGGACCGATGGCAAGTGTACTCCTATGCAGGCACGGTTCCGCGCGTCAGATCCGTCATCCGGCGGAGGAACTTCGACCAGTCGACCGGCTTGGTGAAGTAGTCGTCGGCGCCGAAGGCGCGGGTGAGGTCGCGGTTGTCGGTGATCGAGACGACGACGATCGGGATGGAGGAGGTGGCGGCGTCGTTCTTCAGACGGCGGAGGACCTCCATCCCTTCCATGACCGGAAGAATGAGGTCGAGCGTGATCGCCATCGGCTGCATGCTGCTCGCGAGGCGGAGCGCCTCTTCGCCGGACCGTGCGCGGATGACGACGAAGCCGGCGCTGAGGAGATACGCGCTCATGGCATCGAAGGCATCGGCGTCGTCTTCCACGACCAGGATGCGGTCGCCCGGCGGGATCACGGAGCCGTCGGGCTGCACGATCGGGCTCGGGATGGAGGCACCGGAGAAACGCGACGGAAGGGTCACCGTGAACGTGCTCCCCTCCCCCAGCTTGCTCTCGACGAGGATCCCGCCGCGCTGCAGCTCGACGAGGCGCTTGACGAGCGAGAGACCGAGGCCCGTGCCGCCGAACTGGCGGTTCGTCTTCGAGTCGATCTGGCGGAACTCGTCGAAGATGACGTCGAGGTCGGTCGCCGCGATGCCGATGCCGCGGTCGACGACGCTGATCGTGATCGCCCCGGTCTCGCGGTGCGCTCGCACGGTCACCAGACCGCCGCTGCGCGAGAACTTCACGGCGTTCGACATCAGGTTGTAGAGGATCTGCTTGAGCTTCGCGTGGTCGGTCTCGATGTCGCCGACGCCGTCCGGCACGTCGATCTCGAACGTCACGTTCTTCCGCGCCGCCATCCCCCGCATCACCTGCGCCACGCTCTCGATCGCGCCGCGGACCGGGAACGTCTCCGGGAAGATCTCCATCTTCCCCGCCTCCACTTTCGAGAGATCGAGGATGTCGTTGATGATCGACAGCAAATGCTGGCCCGAACTGAGGATCGACTGCAGGAAACCGATGTACTTGGCGTCGATGCGGTCTTGCAGACGCTCGGCGAGGATCTCGGAGAAGCCGATGATCGCGTTCATCGGCGTCCGCAGCTCGTGCGACATGTTGGCGAGGAAGCGGCTCTTGGCGTGGTTCGCCTCCTCCGCCTGATGGTTCTTGATCTGCAGCTCGCGGAGCATGCGCGCCTTCGAGATGGCGGAGACGGCATGCTCGCGGACGCGCGCGAGCCGCTGGATGTCGGCGCGCGTGAACGCGTTCTCGTCGCTGAAGTTGTCGAAGATGAAGAAGCCTTCGACGCGGCCGCCGAGCGTGACCTCCATCGCCAGCATCGACTTCGGCACCGGGAGGTGACGCACCTTCTCGCTGCCGGCGAGCCAGCGGAAATCCTTCTCCTTGATGAGGTAGACGCCTTCCTCGAGTTGCTCGGCATGTTGCGAGTAGCGGCGCATCGCCTCTTCCGGCGAGAGGGTCACGCCTTTGAAGATGTCGGGCTCGTAGCCGGCGGTGGCGACGACTTCCGTCCGCCGCTGGTCGTAGTCGATGCGGAGGAAGGCCGCCTTCTCCGCCTTCGGGAAGAGCTTCATTCCCTGGTCGAGGATGGCGTGGAGGACGTTGTCGAGCACGACCTCGCGGTTGATGATCTCGACGATTCTGTCGAGTGTCTCGATCTCCCTCGCCTGCTCCCGGATCTCCTCGGTGCGCGCGTCGACGAGCGCCTCGAGGGCGCGGTTGCTCTCCTGGAGGTGCCGCACTCGGTATCGGTTGATGAGATGGCCGGCGATGAGGATGAAGGCGAGGTACCCGAGGATCGCCCACCAGCGGAACCAGATCGGCGGATGGACGGCGAAACGGTAACGCAGCGGCACGACCGACCAGACGCCGTCGCTGTTCGCGGCGCGCACTTCGAAGGTGTAGTCCTTGTCGAAGAGAAACGCCGGCAGGTTGGTGTAGCGGATCTTCGTGTCGGGCTTCGGCGGCGACCAGTCGGGCTCGTAGCCTTCGAGGCGCGTGCGGTAGCGGACACGCGACTCGTCGCTATACGTCAGCGCCGCGTACTCCAGCGACAGCTCGTTGCCGCCGCTCGACTGGCGGAGCTCGAGACCGCGCAGGCGGACACTCGGCGGGACGTTGTCCGGCTCGCGCAGCGACGGAGTGAAGACCGAGACGCCGCTCGGCGTCGCGAAGTAAACGCGGCCGTCGGACGCGATCGAGATCGGGCCGTACGCCCACGCCTCGTCGTCGATCAGGCCGTCGTCTTTCGAGACGCGCGAGACGACGCGCATCGCCTTCGGATCGATCTCGACGAGGCCGTCGTTGTTGCTGACCCAGATCGCGCCGTTCGGCGCGGAGGCGATGCCGACGACGATGCCGCCGCCGAGCGTCGGACGGAGGAAGGAGTGTTCGACTCGGGGCCGCGCCGGCTGAGCGACATCCAAAACCACCAAACCGTCGCTCGTGCCGACCCACAGATGTCCGCCGTTCCACAGCAGCGAGCGTGTGGCGTTGGTCGGTGCGCCGTTTGACTTCGTCCAGAACGGCCCGAAGGTCAACGGTGCCTGCGCGGTCTTTGGATCGAACGGAATCGAGGAACGATACAGGCCGCTGTCGGCGGTGCTGACGTAGACGTAGCCGCGATCGTCGAGCGCG
Source organism: Thermoanaerobaculia bacterium (assembly GCA_036488085.1). GTDB lineage: Bacteria > Acidobacteriota > Thermoanaerobaculia > Gp7-AA8 > Gp7-AA8 > DASXHZ01. The sequence continues at coordinate 20,023 of DASXHZ010000010.1, read as the reverse complement.
ACGCCGGTGGCGCCGGCCGGTGGAAGGCCGGAGCTCGTACGGAAGAAGAACCACCGTTCGCCAAGGACAGCAGTTACACCGGCCGTTCCGGCAAACCACATCGTGTCGCCGGCGCGGCGGACGCAGTAGACGATGCCGATCTGTTTGCCGAAGATCGTCGCCCGTCCGCTGTTCATCGTCAGCACGTTCACGCCGCCGACATTGCCGATCCACAGCCGCCCCTGGCCGTCATAGGCGAGGGCGTAGACCGAATTGCTGTTCAACCCGTCGTGCACGGTGTAGACGCTGTGCGTGCCGTCTTTGCGGATCGCGGCGACGCCGCCGCCGGTGCCGACCCAGATGGTGTCGTCGGTCGGCAGCACGGCGAAGGCGCTCGGATCGGGAAGGGCGGGCGACTCGCCGGTGTGCGACTGGCCGGTGTACGACTGGAACGCTTCGTAGTCGCGCCGCAGCCGCGAAGCGCCGCCGTTCTGTGCGAACCAGAGGTTGCGTTCGTGGTCCTCGCACAGACTCCAGAGGGTGTCGCCGAGGAGGCCGTTCGCGCGCGTGACGCGCAGGCGCTTCGACCGGTCGCGGAGATCGATGCGCACCGCGCCGTTGCCGAGGCTTGCAGCCCAGAGCGAGCCGCGCGTCTCGAGCAGCGTCACGATACGCTCGTTCAGGTCGTGGTTCACGAACTCGAAGTGATCGCCGGCGTAACGCCAGACGGTGCCGTCCATGCCGCCGGCCCACAGGGTGCCGTCGCTCGTTTCGGTGAACGTCCCGAAGGCGTAAGGGCCGTTCGGCAGCGGACGCGGCGTCCCGTCGGCGGTGAAGATGGCGGAGCCGCCGGCGGTGTACGAGATGACGACCGTCCCGTCCTTGCGCGCGAACATCGCCTCGATCGCATGGTCGTCGATGGTGCGCTGCGTGATCCGGCTGCCGTCGATGCGGTATCGCGTGATCCCGCTCTGCGTCCCCGCCCAGACGGAGCCGTCGCGCGCGGCGACGAGGCAGTTGCGCCGGATGCGCATCGGCACGAGCTGGACGCCGGCGTATTTCGAGACGAACTGCACGCGCGAGGTGTCGTAGGCGTCCAGCGGCTGCGCCGAAACGACCAGCCCAGCCTCGGAACCGACCCACAGGTGATGCGACGCGTCCTCGGCCAGCTCGCGAACCGTGAGGTCGACGAGGCCGTCGCTCTCGGTGTAGTTCTCCATCGAGCGGCCGTCGTAGCGGGTGACGCCGGTCGAGTAGAAGCCGAACCAGATGTACCCGAGGTGGTCCTGGATGATCTTCTGGACGCTGGCGGACGGGAGCGGCGACACCTGGTCGCTCGGCGTGAAATGTGTGAACGGCAGTTCCTGAGCCGTCGCCTGACGGGCGGCGCACACGGACACCATCAGCAACAAGGAGGCGCCAAGCGACCGGTGGAGCACGCTAAAAGTGTAAGGCGAAACATCGGTTCGCGGGCCGCGTAGAATCGATATGTGGCGCGCTTCCGCGACTGGGTGGACCTCGGGAAGAATACGTTCAGGTCCCTGACGTCGGACGATTTCACGTCTCTGTACAGCCGCGACTGGACGGATACGCGCCGTGCGCTTCTCGCCGAACACCGCGAGGCGATCGACAAGGAGTCGAGCCGGCTCCGCCGCTGGGCGCGCACGGTCAGCGCCATGGCGTACGGTCTCACGAAGCGGCTGTCGCCCATCCGGCGGCTCGTGTTCGTCCTCACGTGCGTCTGGTTCTTCGCCTGCTTGATCAGCGTCTTCCACGCGTCGGCCGCGCTCGATCCGTGGCTCTTCATCGAAATCTCGGCCTCGTTCACGGTCATGATCGTGCTGCTCGCCATGGAGCTGATCGGCAAGATCAAGTACCGCGACGAGCTGGCGCTCGCGCGCGATCTGCAGGCGACGCTGATTCCGAAGTACGCGCCGCGGACGCCGTCGTACGACATCTCGGCGTTCAACCACATCGCGAACACAGTCGGCGGCGATCTGTACGACTTCGTGCTGTTGCCGGACGACCGCGTGGCGGTGCTGTTCGGCGACGCGTCAGGGCATGGGATGGCGGCCGGCCTCGTGATGGCGGTCGCGCACGCGGCCTTTCGCACGCAGCTCGAGATCGACCCGTCACCCGGATCGATCATCGGCTCGCTGAACCGCATCCTCTGCCGCACCGGCGGCTCGCGATCGTTCTTCTCCTGCTGCTACATCCTGCTCTCGCCCGATGGCGCGTACGGCGCGACGTTCGCCGGGCATCCGCAGATGCTCCGGCTCGGCCCCGACGGCCGCGTGCTCGAACGCATCGGCCAAGGCGCATATCCCCTCGGCATCAAGAGCGGCCTGACATGGACGGAGGAGCACGGGACGCTCGCCCGCGGCGAGCGGCTGCTGCTCTACTCCGACGGCCTGCCGGAGTCGCGCGACGAGCAGGACCGCGAGTGCGGCGAGGCGTACGTCGAAGCCGTCATCGCCCGCCACGGCGAAGCCCCCGCCAACCTCCTCGTCGACGCCATCGTCGCCGAGTGGCGCAAGTTCATCCAACACGCGCCGGTCGAGGACGACGTCTCGATCACGGTCATCGAGAAGCGATAGCGTCGGCGAGGGAGTCGCGGGCGTCCTCCGAATCGGGGTGCATGGCGACGTTTGCGCGGAAGACCTGAATCGCGTCGTCGCGGCGCTTCTCGGCGCGGAGGAGTTGGTAGGCGAGCTCGTTGAGGCTCGACTCGCGGGCTCCGATGCGGCGGGCGACGGCGATTGCGGCGCGGACACCGTCGTGATCGAGCGCTTCGACGATCGCTTCTTCGCGATGGTTGATCGCGATCAGGCGATCGAGCTCGGCGTGGAGCGCGGCGTTGTCGAGCCAGCGGCCCCGCAACATGACGCCGGCGCGGAGGGTGATGTTGTCGATGTCGGCGAGCGGGTTGCCGCGAAGCAACACGAGATCGGCCGGTTTGCCGGCTTCGATCGTTCCGGCGTCGCGCCGCAGAAAATGCGCGGCGTCAACGGTCGTGGCACGCATAACGTCGTACGGCTTCAGGCCGCACGAGACGAGCTCGCGCAGTTCATCGATCAGCGACACGCCCGGAACGACGAACGGAACGCCTCCGGCGTCGGTTCCGGCGAGGATACGGACACCGCCGTCCTCGAGCTGTTTCACGAGTCCCTTCTGAAACGCGAGCAAGCTCCGAAACTTCGGAACCCGTGCCGGCTGGAACTTCGACAGGTAGCGGTTGCGCGGCGAGACCCACATCCTCCGGAAGATCGGATTCACGTACGCGTTCTCGGAGCGCGCGAGCATGGCGGCAGGATCGGCGACCTGGCGGCCGATCGTGTCGTAGGTGATGAGCGTCGTGATCAACGAGATCCCGCCGTCCTTCATACCGGAGACGATCTTCGCGTCGTCGCCCTCCAGCACCGGGCTGTACAGAAACTCCTCGGCGTGCGCGATCGCGTCGGGCCGCGCGGCGAGCATCTCCTGCCACGTGCGGTTGCGCGGGATGTGGCCAACCGCAAGCAGCCCCCGCTTTCTCGCCTCGGCCACGAGGACCGGCAACGCCTCGGCCGAGATGTTGTCGTAGATCTTGATGGCGTCGTATCCCGCCTTCGCGTTCTCCTCGACGACCTGCCGCGCGGCCGCCGCGGTCTGCACGTCGATGATCAGCGGGCCTGCGGTGAAGAGGCTCGCGCCGAACGGCCGCCGGCGCAGACGCAGCGTGGAGGTATCGCCGGCGAGGTTTAGGACGGTCGTGACGCCGTGGACGACGTAGAGCGAGAGGTCGTCCGGCTCGTTGACGTGAACGTGCAGGTCAGTCAAGCCGGGGATCAGGTAGCCTCCCTCCCCGTCGATCACCTCCGCCCCCTCGGGGATCTTGGCCGTATCGGCACTCTCGACGGAGACGATCTTCTCGTCGTCGACGATCACGACCTGTTTCCGGAGCACCGCGTCGGACGTCATCGGAATGACGTTCACGTTCGTGAATGCGATCGGACGAGCTTCGAGCGTCGCTGCGGCGAGCAGCGTGAGGAACAGCAGATTTTTCACGGAGGTCTCCTATCGATTTGGGAGGGCGGTGAAGAGGACGACCAGCGCCACGTCGCCGCCGAGCTTCGACGAGCCGACGACGATCGTCTCGCCGACGTCGATCGTGAACGAAGTGTCGATGACGGGACGGTCTGCCTGCGGCGCGATCCCCTTCCCGAGCGGCACGCCGCCGGGGATACGCACCGGGACGACCTGGAAGTTCCAGATGGTCAGCTTGTTCGCCGAGACCGGCCGCCACGCGACATCGATGTCGTACTGCTGCGGCGGCACTCCGTCGAGCCGGATCTTGCCGCTGTCGTCGATGCGCAGCAGTCCGGAGTCGAGGAGCTTGTAACTCTTGAACGGGAGGAAGTCGTGGATGTCCCGGATCGCTTTCTCCGCGTTTTTCGGGATCCCCACCAACTCCTCGGCGCCGCTCGTCGCGCCGCGCACGAGGACGACCTGGAAGAGCTGCGTGTGCCCGCTGGAAGAGGTGGCGATCGGCGCGGGAGGTGCGGGCGTTGTTTCAACGTCGCTCGCGAAGAGCGGCACGGCGATCAATAGCAAGAGCGGTAGCAGAAGTCGTTTCATCGGATACCTCACATGTGAAAGTTCGGGTCGAGTGTCCAGACGATCCGCGTCCCGCCCGGCGTTGCGTACTGAATCTGCCTTTGTCGCGCTGTTTGGACGTGCGCCGGCGCGGGCGGCTCGTGGCGGAAGACCGCGATCGCGGCGACGAAGATCACCACCGCGGCGAGAGCGAACGACGCCAGCCAACGTCGATGCGGCGTGCGCCTCGCCTCCTGCGCGCGGTGGAGGATGCGCGTGCGGTCGAATTCGGTCAGCGCCTTGCCGGACGCGGGATCGTGCTGTCGAAGAAGCGAAATGAGCTCGTCGTTCATTGGAGGACTTTCTGTAGCCGCTTGCGGGCGGCGGAGAGATGCCATCGGATCGTGACTTGCGTGACGCCGAGGGTTTCGGCGATCGCGGAGACCGGCTCGCCCTCGAGGTAGTGGAGAACGATGACCGCGCGCTGGCGCGGGGGGAGCGATGCGAGGGCGCTGCGCACCGTCGCCGCGGCATCGAGCGCCGGCTGCGGATCGTGCGACTCGCGCCCGAGAAGGTGTTTCGCGGCGTCGCGGATCTGGCGGCGGCGCCAGCGGTCGCGCGCGAGGTTCGTGACGACGCGGACGAGCCAGGCGCCGGCAGCATTGGGATCGGCGGGCACCGGGGCCGAAGCGGCGCGGATGAACGCATCCTGCACGAGATCCTTCGCTTCGTCGTCATCGCGCGCGAGGCGAAGCGCGAAGCGGTAGAGACGACGGTGGTGCCGGTCGTACAGCTCGGCGAGCCCGTCGCGCGCCGCCGGCACATCCGCCATCGCGTCATCTCCAGCAAGCGTCATCGTCTGCACATATCGAGGACGCACGAGTAGCTCGATGTGTTGGGGTCTACGCCAGAACGCGCTTCTCGACCAGGCCGTCGAAGACCTGGAGCGCGAGATCGACGCGGCCGAGGGGGGCGGAGACCTGGACGCCGGCGACGCGGTGGCGGACGCGCGCGAGCGTCTCGCGGGCGATGGCGACGCCTTCGTGGAGCGCGTGTTCCTTGCTCTTATCGCTGGCGATCCGCATCCGCTCCATCACCTCTTCGGGCACGCTGACGCCCGGCACCTCGTTGTTCATGAACTGGGCGTTGCGGTAGGAGAGCAGCGGCCAGATGCCGGCGACGACCGGCAGGTGCAGCTCCTCGATGCGGCCGAGGAAGTGCTCGAGCTGCGCGACGTCGAAGACCGGCTGCGTGATCGCGTATTCGGCGCCGGCCTTCACCTTCCAGTCGAGGCGCTTGAGCTCGTAGTCGAGATCGAGGTGGCCGGGATTGACGCCGACGCCGATCGTGAACTTCGTCGGCTCGCCGAACGGATTGCCGCCGAGGTCGAGGCCGCGGTTCATGAGGCTCACCATGTTCGTGAGCCCGATCGAGTCGATGTCGAACACCGCGGTCGCGTCGGGGTACGGCCCCATCTTCGGAGGATCGCCGGTGATCAGCAGCAGGTTGCGGAGGCCGAGCGCGGCGCAGCCGAGGAGGTCGGAGTGCATGCCGAGGAGATTGCGGTCGCGGCAGCAGTAGTGGAGCACCGTCTCGATTCCGATGCGCTGTTGGATGAGCACCGCGACGGCGATGGCCCCCATGCGGTTCTGCGCGCGCGGCCCGTCGGGGACGTTCACCCCATCGACGCCCGCATTCTTGATCGACTCGACGCCCTTCAGCATCGCCTCGGCGTTCGGCCCTTTCGGCGGCACGATCTCGATCGTCGTGACGAACTCGCCGCTGGCGATCCGCTTGCCCCAGTTGGAGCGTGAGACCAGCGGCAGCGGCTCGGCGCCGGCGGGCTGGTCGCTCTTTCCGTTGCGCTCGATGATCACGAACTTGCGGCGGGGGGAGAGCGGCCGCACCGCGTCGGCGATCATCTTGATGTGGTCCGGCGTCGTGCCGCAGCAGCCGCCGATGAACTTGACGCCTTTGTGAATGAGCCGCTTCGCGTACTTCGCCATGTATTCGGGCGACGCCATGTACATCTGCCGGCCGTTGACCTCGCGCGGCAGGCCGGCGTTCGGCTGACACGAGATCTTCTTCGCCGTCACGGCGGTGATCTCCTCGATCGCGTCGAGCATGACGTCGGGGCCGACGGAGCAATTGAGGCCGATGACGTCGGCGCCCGCGCGATCGAGGCGCTGCGCGATCACGCGCGGCGTGTCGCCGTACACCGTGCGGCCGTCGGGACCGATCGTCATCTGCGCCACGATGGGAAGGGAACAGACATCGCGGATCGCGACGATCCCCTGCTCGATCTCGGAGATGTTCGCCATCGTCTCGAGGATGAAGAGATCGACGCCCCCGTCGACAAGCGCTTTCGCCTGCTCGCGGAAGATGCCGCGCGCCTCTTCGAGTCCCAGCGGGCCGTACGGCTCGATGCGGATACCGAGCGGCCCGATGGCGCCGGCGACGTAGACGTTGTCGCCCGCGGCGCGGCGCGCGATCTCGACGGCGGCGATGTTGATGTTGCGGAGCTCGCTCTCGATGCCGAAAGCGCCGAGCTTCACGCGGTTCGCGCCGTAGGTGTTGCTCTCGAGGATCTCGGCGCCGGCGCGGACGTACTGCTTGTGCACCTCGAGCACGATCTCCGGCGAGAGGAGATTCAGCTCGTCATAGCACTTGTTGATGAAGACGCCCTTCGAATAGAGCATGGTGCCCATGGCTCCGTCGAAGAGGTAGACGTGCTCGTCTGCGATGGCGGATATGAAGTCCTGCAAGTGAATCCCCTTTGGAGTGGCCGGTAGCCAGTGGCCGGATGGCTCCTCCGGCAACCGGCCACTGGCCACCAAATAAAAAAGCCCCACGCCGGACGACGTGGGGCCAAAGGAAGTTCTCGTTTCCTGCCGGCTATTTAGCTTTTTTTAAGCTGGTTGCAAGCGACCCCAAATCAGTCCAGCGGGGATCACTTTACGCCGATGGGGGTCGCGAGGCAACTTTGTAGTGCAAGGCCAGCGGACTGACCGTCCGCTCGTCAGGTTCGCTCGCCATCGTCTAATGCCGACCCAACGCCTTTTCAATCGCGCGTGGATTCTCGGCAGCGATCTTCAGCAATGCGCGGGCGGGTCCATGCGGATGACGGCGACCCTGCTCCCAGTTCCGCAACGTCGCAACGCTCACGCCGAGCATCAGCGCAAATTCATCTTGCGATTTCTTGAGTTTCTTTCGGATGGCCTGAACGTCCTCCGGAGTAAACACAAACTCGCGGCTTGGTTTCGCTTCGCCGCGCAGGATACGTCCAGCTTCACGGACACTCTCGATCAACTCCTCGAAGTTTTCGCGCTTCATTTGAACTCCTGCCGAATGACCTGAGCGAGCGTCTTCCGCTGGCCGGCCGTGAGATCTTTTTGTTCGGCCTTCCGATATACGTAGAGCATGAGAAACAGCTCGCGTTCCGAGTGCCAGTAGTAGATCACCCGAAGACCTCCCCGTCTGCCGCGCCCTTCTTCGGCCCATCTGAGTTTTCGCGCACCGCCCGTCTCCTTGATCATCGCACCCTGCTCGGGCCGTCGGAGGAGCGCCTCCTGGAGAAGTCGGTACTCGTCATCCGACAAAGCCTCGGCAATCTGGCGGGTAAACACGGTGGTTTCAACGAACCTCACCCGCGTGCGATGGTACGCCGTTGGCGTAGGGCACGCAACACTCGGTTGGCATTGCTAACTTCCCGGAGGAGCATGAAAAAGTGCGCTGGTCCACTCGCCACGATGTCTGGACATGCGGCGAGGTAGGCGGGAGCTTGAAACCCCACCCAGGCCCAGCGAGTAGAAGAATCGTGATCAACGCTTGCCTGAAGGCTCTGTTCTCCATCGCCCTTTCTCTCTCGGCCGCGACGGTGTTCGCGCAGCCCCCGCTCGCGCCGCTCGACGCCAAACGGCTCGCCTCCATCGACGCATTCGTGAATCACGAGATGGCTGGCCAGCGTGTGCCCGGTCTCGAGTTGGGCATCTACAGCCGCGGGCGTACCTTGCTCGCGAAGGGGTATGGCCTGTCCAACATCGAGCTCGATGTGCCGGTCAAACCGGAGACGGTCATGCAATCGGGCTCGGTCGGGAAACAGTTCGTCTCCGCCGCGGTCATGATGCTCGTCGAAGAGGGGAAGATCTCGCTCGACGACAGCATCACGAAGTACTTCCCCGATGCGCCGCCGGCGTGGAAACCGATCCTGATCAAGAACCTGCTGTCGCATACGTCGGGCCTCTCCGAATATGAGAGCGATGAGCGTACTGGTCCGAACGGCCCGTTCTATTTTCGCCTCGACTTCACCGAAGACGAGTTGCTCAAGAAGGTCGAGGCGCTCCCGATCGAGTGGGCGCCCGGCGAGAAGTGGGACTACCGCAACACCAACTACCTGCTCCTCGGCATCATCATTCACAAGATCACCGGGATGCCGTACGCGCAGTTTCTCAGCGAGCGCATTTTCAAGCCGCTGGGGATGACCGCGACCCGCCTCATCAGCGACCGCGACATCATCCCGAACCGCGCCGCCGGCTACGAGATCGACCGGAATGGGGAGATCAAGAACCAGGAGTGGGTCTCCCCGACCTTCAACTCCACCGCCGACGGTACGCTCTACTTCAACGTCCTCGACCTGGCCAGGTGGGACGAGGCGCTCTACGGCACGAAGCTGCTGAAGCAGTCGAGCCTCGACCGGATGTGGAGCGTGTATCCGCTCAATGACGGCAAGCCGAATGAGGCGGGTTACGGGTTCGGCTGGCTCATCGGAACGCAGGACGGTCACAAGCGCATCGAGCACGGCGGTGCGTGGCAGGGATTCACCTGCAGGATCTCGCGCTATCCGGACGACAACCTCACCGTCGTGGTGCTGACGAACCTCGAAGCGGGCTACTCCAATCCCGGCGTCATCGCACACGTGGTCGCGGGCCTGGTCGATCCGGCTTTGAAGGTGCCTAAGCTGGAGGCGATTGCCGACAACCAGCCGCAGCTAGCCGAGCGCCTGAAGAGGTTTCTGGACGCACTCGTGGCTGGCGCCGACGTCCGCGGTGAAACTGCACCGGCATTGGCGGCCAGGATTACGCCAGCCGCGGCGAAGGATGTGCAGCGCAACCTGAGCAAGCTGTGGCCGGGAGGAACACTCACCCTCGTCAAGCGCGACAAGGGACCCGAGGGCGAGCCGTGGATCTCGTGGTACCGGCTGACCAAAGGCGCGGATGCCGTGCTACTAGTGTTCGGCGTCGGCGCGGATGGAAAGATCACGCATTTCGCAAGGTTGCAGAATCGCGAGTACGAGTAGTCGGGGCGTCAATGCGACGCCGGCAGGATTGCCGGGGCCACACAGAGGCAACCCGTAGCGCGCCTTTTTGTGTAGGGGCCGGCTCTCAGCCGGCCCATGGTGCGGCTGAGAGCCGCACCCTACACGCGATTCAGCCCGGGGGAATTGAGAGCCAGTCTAGAATCGAAATGATCGTTCCGATCCACATATGCAGCTCAGCCTGGAGGAACCGAGAGCCTGTTGTCCGGTGGCGGGATGACGTCGTCCAGAATCGTGCGAATCAGCCGGACCCACGGGCTCGTGGAACCCGCTTTCTGCTGCGTCTGCCGTGGCTGCGGCGCCTGCTTCTGTGGTTCGCGCGGGACCGCCGAAAGCGACAACGCGACCGTCACTGCGATGACTGCGAGTACCGACCTGCGGAACGTCTGCATACACCCTCCTCGTGTCGGATCGGCCAAGCCGATCAGTGGTAGGGAGGGCGCCCTCTTTAGTCGGAGGTGCCACCGCGGAGGCGGAGTGTTACACCGGTCTACGAGACGAACTGAAAAGATTCGCCGGGGTGGGAGGGGAGCCGTTCGAGATACGACCGCACGCCCCGGAGCAATTCCGGTGTCGCGCGGCCTTCGGCCAACGCTTCGTTGAGAAGGGCGAGGGCACGCCGCGCTTCACGATCCATCTCCTCGGTCGCGAAAGCTACGACGATCCTCTTGCACTCCTGCGCGACACCGCGCGATTCTCCGAGCACCAGGCGAGCCTCAGCCCAAGCAAGCGTAGCCAAGGCACAGTCATTCGTTAGGGCGAGCTTTGCCAGTTCCGACCGAACCGCCTGGAGTCGCCGCGCGCCCTCGCGATAGTCACCTCGCGACAGAAGGATCATTGCGAGTGACCACTCCACGCGTGTTTTCTCGGTCTCCAGGCCACACTCGTCATACAAGGTCAGCGCTTCGACGTAGTAGCGTTCTGCACGCTCGAGCTCCTCAATTTCCATTAGAGCGGTAGCGCAGTTGTTCAGTGCGCGCGCAAGCATCTGCGCGTCGCCTTGCGAGCGGGAGATCGTGATGGCGCGTTCGAATACCTCGGCAGCCGGGCGCGCCTTGCCGCTCAGGAGAAGACAACATGCCTCGACCAACACGGCGGACGACTCGCGCGAAACGTCGCCATAGTCGCGGAACGACTCCGCAGCCTCGCGCGCAGCAGCGATCCCGTCATCCAAGCGATCGCTCTTCATGTACACCGTCGCTCGGATGTACGTCACGATCGCCATGTCGAACGGATCCGCCCCCGGCGCGCCGGCGAAGAGCTTCTCGGCGAAGTCGAGCAGCTTCAGCGCGTCTTTGAACTGGCCGAGGTATCGCAGCGCATTCGCCTGCTCGCGAAGGGCCATCCCCATTAGGTTGCGCTGCGTGCGGTCGACGGCGGTGGTCAGCTTCGTCGCGACCTCGTACGCAGCGGCGGCAATGTCGCGGCTGAACGTCGGACGCTGTTCGTGGCGGGCGTTCGCCTCCGCGCAGAGCACGCGCACCATCCCCTCGGTGTGCAGCCGCGGCTTCTCCGCAATCTTCGCGTTCCGGAACATCAGGGGAGAGCGAAGGGCGCGAGCGAGAACTGCACGCGCGTCCCGTTCCTCGGCTTCGATCCGCCGGCGGTAGGAGAGCACCTCCTGCAGCCGCGAGTTCTGACTCCGCGCCTGATCCACTGTCGTCCACGTGTCGCGACCGCGGAGCGCGGAATCGATCTTCCGGAAGACGTTGACGCCGTCGCGGCACATCTGGCACTGCTCGATGTGCGCCTCGACTTTGTCCGCGGCTTCTCCGTCGTGGGTATATGCACTCAGCTCGTCGTCGTCGAGGTGGCTCATCGCTCTCCCCTTCGGGTTCCCTGGAGCAGCTCTTTCACGCGGCGGCGGCAGGAGACGAGGAGTTGCCGGACGTAGCCCGGCGAGGTCGCCAGATTCGCGGCAATCCGCTCGTTCGACTCCTCGCGCCAGTAGTAGCCGCGCAGCGTCTCGCGGCACTTCTCGCCGAGTCGCGCCACGACGGCGCCGACCGAAATCCGCCACGCCCACTCGTCGGCCTCGTTCCCTGCCGCGGGCGTCTCTTCGATCGCGTCCGGCATCGGCGCCTCGCGTTTCCGGTCGCGCCAGTAGTGCTTGCACGAATTGCTGACCGCGCCCATGAGCCACGGCTTCAACTCGCGGATGACGGTGTGCCGCTCCAGATACGCGATAAAGGTGTCGTGGACGAGCGCCTCGGCGTCATCAGGCGGGACGTGGTAGCGCCGCATTGCGATCGTGCGCAGCAGGACGCCGTACTCGAGGTAGAGCGCCTCGAATTCGGTCTCGTCAGTTGGAGGTGTCGACTCTGACAGGATGGTCCCCCGGGGATGATTCGAGGATACCGGATTGACGTAAGGCACGCCCGCGGCGAGCGCCGGCTCGAGGCGGAACAGATCGGTCGCGCGGACAGCCTGTCCCGTCAGCTCGCGAACCGCCGCGACGATGAGAAAGATCTTGCTGTCGGTTGCGTGGGCTCTTCCTTGCCGGATTCGCAGGAGGTGCTGACGACTGAGCCCCTCCTTCATTCCGAGGAACTGCGCGATCGCCTTCGCGGTGTCGGCGACATGTATCGGCTTGAGGCCGAACATCGCGAGGATCTGCGCGAGCGGCGTGGGCGGACGGTCGGGCATCTCCACTAGGAGTGTCGCGAGAGCCCGACTTACCTACCCCTAAATGGAAGTGCACCTTATACGTGTCTGAAGGTGTTGCCGTCCCCTCCCAGGTACCGAGGAATGGTTACCGCAGCAGAGCTGTAGTGAAGACGCCGATTCTGAGGTCGCTACGATCGCGAAGAAGCATCTCGCGAGCACCGCTCCCGAAAGTCTTGCGTAACGACCTGCGAAAAGGCCGGGCGCGCTCTTCGCGCGCCCGGCCGGGTCTACCTCCCGATCACCTTACGCCTTCGGGGTTGCGGGGCTGTTCGGAGACGGCGACTGAGGAGTGGTCGCCGCCGGCTTCTTTTTCCGCCGGCCGAAGCTCTTCAGGCGCTTGATCTCCGCGACGTGCGGTACGAGTGCGGCGTGCTCGGGGTTGCGCACCAACTGCTGACCGACGCCGTACGCCGTATCCGCGATGGCGGCGAGTTGCTGGCGGCGCACCAGATTTGCGCTGGAAACGCCGTTCAGCATCGAGCGAAGCTCGTCCTCGACGACGGCCCAGCGGTTGGAGTCGTCGCACAACTGCCGCACCCCGTCCGAGTCGCGACCGACCGCGTTCGAGATGACGTCCGTGGTGCCGACCAAGCTGATCGTCGTCTGCAGGATCTCGCCGTTTCTCGCCGTCCGAGCGTGATTGCGAATCGTCTGGCGCTGATCGGCCGTCATCGGAGTCGCCTCCGGAATCTGGCTGCCGATCGCGCGCAACTGCTCGACAATCGTCTCGGGCGTGAGGGAAGGGGACTGCTGCGGCGTGTCCGCAGCCTGGGCCGTGGTGGTGGGGCTCAATACCTGGTTCTTGTTGTAATACATCGCATCTGCCCTCTCTGCCCAAACGGGCGGTTTCGGCCGGGAGGGTCGACAGGACTCAGTGCACGAGTGCGAGCGGCCACCGGCTGGAAGTGTTCGGCCACGCGCCGACACTTCCGGTTAGTGTTTCCCGAGGTGTACACCTCGGGAGTCTCGCGGCAGGAGGAGCAAGCTCAACTCCCGCACCGGTACAGGCTTGTCACCCCATCCGGGAAACCCATACCGCCGACAGCCGCAGGTCTTTGTTCTTTCGAACTCGGACCTGGGCAAAAGGTAAAGCCGAGTTTGTCGATCGTCAAGTGTTTTTCTCTCGAATTCGTCTGTTTTTTCGCGGGAAATCGCGTGATCGCGGCGATCACACCGCGATCGCGCGCGGTGACGGCGTGACGCGAGACGGAGAGGGTGGGATCGCGGACGGGGACGGCACGCTCGAGGACGGAAACGGCACGCCGCCGGCCGGGGAGCGCGCGCCGTGAGACGGGGACCGCGCGATGCGGAACGGGGAGCGCGTGACGCGAGACGGGGACGGCGTACCGTGAGACGGGGACGGCGTGAACGACGTCGGTGAGTCCGTGATCCAACCCGATCAGCGCGCGACGGGGAGCGATACGTCGCGGTCGTCGTTCATCACGACGCTCCCGGTCGTGATCACGGCTTCGCCGTTCGTGATCACGGCCTCGCCGTTCGTGATCATGGCCATCCGTTCGCGAGTACCGTCTTCCCGTTCGTGCGCGCGGGCTCTCGGTTCGTGATCACGACGTCACCGCCCGCGATCACAGTCTCGGCGTTTGTCATCACCGCTGAATCGGCTGAGATCGCGGCCTCACCGATTGCGATCGTCGCGCGAGGAGCAAAAACGCCGGCAGGATTGCCGGCGCCACACAGAGGCGCGGTTAGGCGCGCGTTCGTCTTGTTGGTGACACTTGAGCTAGGCCGCGGCGAATCTCGGCGTGCTGCTCGGCGTACCCATTGGCGGATGACGATTCTCTCACCGGAAGATCCGGCGCAGCCAGCCGATGCCGCGTTCGACTTGTTGGCGCTCGCGGTCGACGTCGGAGGCCCATTTGCGGAACTGGTCGTAGGTGATGGCGGGGGGCTCGCTGAAGTGGTCGCGGTCGAAGAAGAAGCGGCGGACGACGGAGCCGAAGATGCCGCGGGGGCAGGTGTGGGTCGGGGCGGTGCCTTTGAGGAAGACCTCGCGGATCGGGCCGGGGCAGCCGTCGGCCCAGAGCATGCCGGTGTCGGGGTCGATGTCGCGGAAGGTGACGCCGTTGGGCGGCTTCGGCTCGCCGTGGACGTGCGGGATGGCGCTCATGTACGCGCCCCAGACGGGAATCGCCGCCTCGCCGGAGGAAAGCCGGAGCGGCGCGCCGTGGTCGAAGCCGACCCAGACGCTCGTCACCATGTCGGGGGTGTAGCCGACGAACCAGGCGTCGCGATAGTCGCTCGTCGTCCCGGTCTTGCCGGCGACGTAGCCGAGGCCGTAACGCTTGAGGCGCGAGGCGGTGCCGCGCTGCACGACGCCACGCAAGAGCGTGTGCACGATGTAGGCGGCGTCGGCAGGCGCGACGCGCTTGTCGTCTTCCCGGTGCATGAACAACTGCTTGCCGCGCGCGTCGCGGATCTCGCGCACGAGGTACGGCTCGACGCGGACGCCGAGGTTCGGGAACGGCGTGTACGCCGCGGTGAGCTCGCGCATCGTCACCTCGGTCACGCCGAGCGGCAACGCCGGGATGTCGGTGAAGTTCTCCTCGAAGCCGAATGACTCCGCCGTTCCGATCACGCGCTTGAGGCCGACGGTCTGTGAGAGCCGCACGGTCGGGACGTTGAGCGACTCTTCGAACGCCTCGCGGACGGTGACGCGGCCCCGATAGCGCTCGTCGTAGTTGTGCGGCTGCCACGTCTCGTTGTTGCTGACGTCGATCGAGATCGGGGCGTCGAGGAGGAGCGACGCGGCGGTCGCGCGCCGCGAGTTGATCGCCGCGAGGTATGCGAAGGTCTTGAACGCCGAGCCGGGCTGGCGGCGCATGTTCGAGGTCCGGTCGAACGGCGAGAGCACGTAGCTCGAGCCGCCGACGAGCGCGCGGATGCCGCCGTCGCGCGGGTCGACCGAGAGGATCGCGGCCTGCGGCGGCTCGGTGCGCGCTTCGGCGCGAATCCACGGGAAGCGCGACTCCAGCGAGACGGGGACGCGCGACGCGACACGCTCCGCCGCCGCCTGCGCCCTCGGGTCGATCTCGGCGTAGATCTTCAGGCCTCCCTCGATCACCGGCCGGACGCCGACGTTCTTCACGATCTCGCTGCGCAGCGCGCGGAGGTAGAAGGGATACGGCGCCTGCGGGATGGAGCCGCCTACGAATTCGACGTCGCGATCGACGGCATCGCGGAACTGCTCCTCGTCGATCCAGTCGTGCTCGCGCATGACTTTGAGGATCGCGTCGCGGCGGGCACGGACGATGTCCGGCCGCTTGTCGGGAGTGTCGCGGTTCGGCGCGCGAACGATGGAGGCGAGGAGCGCCGCTTCGTCCACGCGGAGGCGCGACGGTAGTTTGCCGAGGTAGAGGCGCGAGGCTTCGTCGACGCCGAGGACCGGCTTGCCGTTCGCGTTTCCGAGATAGACGTCGTTGAGGTAGACCTCGAGGATCTCGTCCTTCGGCATGCGGAGGTCGAGCGAGACGGCGAGCGGAATCTCGGTCAGCTTCCGGCGCCAGGTGCGCTGCAGCGAGAGGTAGCGGCCCTTGATGACCTGCTGGTCGATGGTCGAGCCGCCCTGCGCGATGCCGTGCGCGCGGACGTTGGTCAGCAGCGCCCGCGCCATGCCGATGGGATCGACTCCGATGTGATGCCGGAACCGCACGTCCTCGGCGGCGATGAAGGCGTTACCGACGTACTTCGGAACGCTCGTGATGGAGACGAGCGGCATCGGCCGCCAGTCGGCGCCATACAGCCGGGTGACCTCGGCGTCACCGACGCCGTAGACGACGACCGGCTCGCGCCAGGTGTGTTGCACGAGCTCGCGCGTCATCCGCCGGTTGAGCAGAAAGAGGTAGACGGAGCACGCAACGGCGGCTCCCCAAAGCGCGAACGCGATCGACAAAAAAACGACGTTGCGCAGGCGTGACAATCGCAACATGTTCGACTAGATTGGTTCGTGCAACGAAATTGCCACGCGGATCCGTCTTGAATGAATAGGAGACAGCGAATGGCTGCGAAGAAGAAGTCATCCAAGAAGTCCTCCTCGAAGAAAGCCTCCAAGAAGTCCTCCAAGAAAGCCGCGGCGAAGAAGAAAGCCCCCGCCAGAAAAGCAGCGGCGAAGCGGAGCGCGAAGAGCGCGAAGCGGCCGGCAGCAAAGAAGGCTGCCAAGAAAGCAGCCGCGAAGCGCCCGGCGGCGAAGAAAGCCGCAGCAAAGAAAGCGGCGCGTCCCGCCCCGAAGCGGTCGAAGGCCAGGAAGGTCGTGAAGCGAACCGCGTCCGCCGTTGCGGCGACTGCGGCTGCAGCAGCGGCTACCGCGGCAGGCGTCGCGGCCGCGCGCCGCATCCGCGCGTCCGGCGGAGCGAAGGCTGCCGTCGCGAAGGCCGTCGAACAGGTGCGTGAAGCGATCGGCGCCGACAGCGGCACGAGCGATAGCGGATCGTTCAACGACGGCGGCGATAGCAGCGGCGGCGCTCCGGCGCTGTAACACTCGGTGGGCCGGCTGAGAGCCGGCCCCACACACTCACCCGAGCGTATTGAAGAACTTCCGGATGCGCTTCGAGAAGTACTTCTCCGGGAGTCCGCTGCGCTTGAAGTTCGGCGACGTTTTGGCGCGGCGGAATGCTTCGACCGCCTGCGTCTTGTAGCCGTCATCTGCTTCGAAGGCGTATTGCGAGTAGCGCGACGCGCCGAGGAACGCCCACACCCAGCCGTTGTTCGGCATCGACTTGGAGAGCGACTCGAAGTCGCGGGCGGCGGTGTCGAACTCGCCGGCGAAGTAGTTGGTGAGCGCGTTGCGGAGCTGGGAGCGGTAGTCGCTGAGCGCCATGTCGGCGGCGACGACGGGACGCGGGGCAACGGCGGCGGTCTGCACCGGCGGTTTCGCGCTCGGCGGCGCGCCGGGCGCGAGCGCGGAGTCGGCGTAGAGCGCGGCGTTCTGCGCCGCGCCGAGGGCGGTATTGAGGTCGTCGTTCGACTTCGCGGTGTTCGCCTTCCCGTTCGCTTCGGCGAGCGCCTGGACGGCCTGCGAGTACTGCGGCGAGCCGGCGGCTTTGCGGTTGCGGGCGTTGCCGAGGCTCGAATTCGCCGAGGCGATGGCGGCCTGCACGCGCTGGCGCAGAGCGGGATCGATCGACGGTCCGGCTGGAACGGGAACCGGGGTGGGAGCGACGGGCTGCGGAGCCGGACGCTGGGCGATCTGCGGCTGCGGCGTCGGCTCGGGCGGCGGCGCGCTGGCGGCTTCGAGCTTGGTCTTGGCGCGCTGCATCAGCGCATTGAGGTCGCCGAGGTTCGTGTCGCCGGGGCCGGAGGTCTTTTCGAAATCGGCGACGGCCTGCTCGAACTTGCCGGTGTTGAGGTACGCGACGCCGCGGTAGTAGTACGGGTGATAGGTGATGAAGATGGCGCCGTACGTCCGCTCCTTGTCGCCTTCCTTCGGATGCGCCGCGATGGCCGCGGACATCTTCTGGACGACGACCGACCACTGCCCCTTGTTCGCCGCGTTGATGCCGGCGTCGTAATCGTCGTACCACGAAGCGAAGACGCTCGTGGCGGCGAAGGCGATGAGGAACGCGATGGAGAGTCTGCGAACGGGGATCATTGACCGATTTCCTTTGTGAGGGTGTCGACGTCGATGGCGGCCATGTCGACGTTCTGGCGAGTCTTTTTGCCCGCTTCGATATTCACGTCAACAGTCTTCGGTCCCTCAGGACCGGCAAGCGTGACTTTGTAACTCCCCGGCGGAAGGTCCAAACGCCTCGGCGTCGATGTCTCGTCATCCGACAGCGAGATCGACTTCTGATCGGGGCCGATGATCTTCTCGATGTTGCCCCACGGCGCCGCCGACAGCAGCAACTGACCCTTCCCTGAAGCTATGGGGGCAGCGGCGGTGGTCGTGAGCTGGGCGGCCGAGGGGACGTTCGTCGCGACCGCGCTCGGCGTCTGCTTTTTGTACATGACGAAGGCGCCGACGGCGAGGGCGAGCACGACGACGGCAGCGATCGAAGCGATCATCGCGGTGTTGCTCTTCTTCGCGGCTTCCGGGGCGAACTTCCGCTCGATGACGGTCGGCTCGGCGGCCTGCGGACCCCACTTCTGCTCGACGGAAGTCGGAGCGGCGGCGCCGAGATTCTCCATGATCGTCGCTTCGTCGGCGGCGGAGCGGGTGCCGGTGGGGCCCACTCCGACCGTCTTCCCGACCATCGTCTGCTGCGTCGGCGTGAGGCCGCGCTCCATGATGGTCGCTTCGTCGGCGGCGGATTTCGTCTGCGAAGGAGAGGTGAACGAGGCGGCGGTGACCTTCGGAAGGTCGGCGAGCGTCTGCGCGCCGGAGAGGGTGATCATCCGTTCGCCGAGACCGAACTTGGTGTCTGGGGGGATGGTGTTGCGGACGGCTTCGAGTCCGTGCTCGAACTCCGCGGCGGTCGCGTAACGGGCGTCGCGCGACTTCTCGAGCGAGCGCATGATGATCGCTTCGAGCTGCGACGGGACTTTCACCTCCGGATTGGTAGCGGCGATCGGCGCCGGCTTCTCGGTGACGTGCTTGAGGATGTAGCCGTGGGGGTTGGTCGCCTGGAAGGGCGCCTTGCCGGCCAGCATCTCGTACATCACGATGCCGAAGGAGTAGAGGTCGGAGCGCGGATCGAGGTGTTCGCCTTCCTTGAGGAAGCCGGCCTGCTCGGGCGATGCGTATTTCAGCTTGCCGAGGAACATGCCGGTCTGGGTGAGACCCTGGCCGCCTTCGCTCTCGCCGAGCTGCTTCGCGATGCCGAAGTCGATGACCTTTACGGCGAGTTTCCCCTGGCGGTCCTGCGACAGCATGATGTTCTCGGGGGAGATGTCGCGGTGGATCAGGCCCATGGAGTGGAGATGTTCGAGACCGTTGAGCGCCTGCATCGAGATCTCGACTGCGAGCCGCGGCGGTACCGGCCCGTTCTGCGAGATCCACTTCTGGATGTTGGTGCCGTCGATGAACTCCCACACCATGTAGTAGGAGCCGTCCTCGAGCTGGGCGAAGTCGTAGAGCATCGCCAGGTTCTTGTGCTTGATCATCGTGGAGGTGCGGGCTTCCTGGAGGAAGCGCTGCATCCCCTGATCGTCTGCGGCGACGTTCGGCCGCATGATCTTGATGACGCGGAGCTCGTTGAGGTGGATGTGGCGGACCTTGAAGATTTCGCCCATGCCGCCGACCCCGAGACGGTCGAGGATCTGGTACTTGCCGTCGATCAGCCGCGACGCGTAGGTGCGTTGAAACAGCGTCACCCGCTCACCGCAATTCGGACACTGGTCGCTTTCGGCGGCGATCTGTTGCTTGCAGCGCAGACAGGCGATTTGACTCATGGCATGGGCTCCTTGGGGTCAGGGCGCAGTGAGCAGAGCGCGGAGCGCAGGCCACCGCCCACGCCTGGGCGGGTGGGAGCCTGCGCTCTGCGCTCTGAGCTCTGCCCTCTGTTCATCAATGGTCTCTCAGTACATAGCTGCACG
>DASXHZ010000081.1:0-27959 GCA_036488085.1 Thermoanaerobaculia bacterium | reverse complement strand
TGGTGAACATTCTCAAGGGCGCCGTGGCGCACAACGGCACGGCGGTCATCGACGTCATCTCGCCGTGCGTCACGTTCAACAACCACGACGGCTCGACCAAGAGCTACACGTACGCGAAGGAGAACGACGAGCTGCTCCACCAGATCGGCTTCGTCCCCGAGTACGAGCAGATCACGGTCGACTACGAGCCGGGCGAGGTGAAGGTGGTCGAGATGCACGACGGCTCGCGCATCATCCTCAAGAAGCTCGAAGAGGACTACGACCCCTCCAACGCCGTGCAGGCGATCCAGCGCCTCCACCGCGCCACCGAGGACAACCACATGCTCACGGGCCTGGTCTACCTGCAGCCCGAGAAAAAGAGCTTCATCGATCTCCTCAACCTCACCGACGACTCCCTCAACACCCTCCCTCTCGAGCGCACCCGCCCCCCGCGCGAAGCCCTCGACAAGATCATGCACGACCTGATGTAGCCGCGTATTGCTTCTGTGTAGCGCCGCCGACCCGGCGGCGCTTTTT
This sequence comes from Thermoanaerobaculia bacterium, assembly GCA_036488085.1. Classification (GTDB taxonomy): domain Bacteria; phylum Acidobacteriota; class Thermoanaerobaculia; order Gp7-AA8; family Gp7-AA8; genus DASXHZ01. The sequence goes on along the minus strand of DASXHZ010000081.1, from coordinate 27,443 downwards.
GTATGCGGTCTGTCATTCCGAGCGTAGCGAGGAACCTGGGCGGGGGGGGAAGGCTCGATGAGCGCGCCGCCCTCCGGCGCAGGTCCCTCGCTGACGCTCGGGATGACACATGTGTGAAAGCATGCCGTTCACCGAGGAGGAACCGTCTTGAGCTCCAAACTTCTGATGACCGCCAGCGCCGTGTGCATGGCCATCGCCGGACTCGCACTCTCGTTCGCGCCGGCGGAGGTTCTGGCCGCATCCGGCGTGAACGCAGTCCCCGCGCTGGTCGTCGCCGCCCAACTCGCCGGCGCGCTGTACCTCGGCTTCGCGATCCTCGACTGGATGGCGCGCGAGAGCACGATCGGAGGGATCTATAACCGTCCGCTCGCGCTGGGGAACTTCCTCCACTTCGGCGCCGGCGCGCTTGCGTTGCTGAAGGCCGCCTCGCGGACTCCGCATTCGATGCCGGGCTGGATCGCGACGGCCGTTTATTCGTTGTTCGCCATCGGATTCGGCACCGTCCTATTCGGCTCGCCGCGTTCCGTCGCCAGCGCCCAATGAAGCGGCCGTGATCGCGCAACTCCGGTCCCGTCGCCAGATCATGGCGCTGATCCACCATCTGCCGTCCCGGCGGAAAAGCTGGATGCTCTTTACCGCGCGATAGAGCGGCGCGCCGTTCCGCGTTACGCGGGTCTCGTACTCGCTGAGCACGTGGGCGATGTCGCCGAAGTCATGAACCTCGCGCGAGACTTCGCCCTCCCAGAAGCTCGTCAACGCTCCGGAGTCGATCAGCTCTTCGAGGTTGCGGCGGAACGATCGGAGGTCGAACTCGAAGACGCCGTCGTCATTTACCCGGACGAGTCGCGCGCCGGGAGCGAAGATCTCCTCCTGGAGAGCCCAATTCGGCCGCATTCCCCCTTCGAATGAGAAGGAGTTGTACATCGCAGCGATGATTTCGTCGATGTTCATCAGCACGAGGAGTATACGAAGGTCGTTTCGCCAAAAAATCAGCAAAAAGTTCCCTAAGCGCGAGGGTCGCGAGCCTATACCCCCAGGGTCTCGACCCTATACCCATAGGCTCGTGACCCTGCCCCTATAGGCTCTCGACCCTTAGGGGTATAGGGTCGAGACCCTCGCGATCAGGGAAGAACGGGCCGGCTACGCTCCCGCGAGCCAGGTAAACTGGGCGCGTGTCCAATCCGGGTCTGATCTGGCTCGACGACGAGGGGGCGAAGCGTCTTATCGACGAGAAGTTGCGCGCCGGCGACGTCACTGCCGAGGAGGCCGAAGACCTTCGGAAGTTCGCGGTGGAGGGGTACTTCGTCACGAAGGTGAATGTGACGGCAGAGGATGCGGCGGAGATCGATCGGGACGTCGACCGGCTGTGGCGTGAGAAGCCGGCGAACCTGACGTTTGCGTACGACTCGCCACCTTTGCGTTTCTCGGCGTCCGATGAGGGGGAGCAGCGGCGGCCGCGGTATCGGATCCATGAGCTGCACTGCGTCTCGCCGGTGGCGTTGCGCCTGACGCTCGATTCCGCGCTTCACCGGTACGCCTCGCTCATCCTCGGCGAGACGGCGATTGCCACGCAGTCGCTTTACTTCGAGTTCGGAAGCCAGCAGATGCTGCATCGCGATTCGACCGTCGTGCCGACGCCGGAGTTCGGGCGCCTAGTCGCCGCCTGGATCGCGTTGGAGGACATCACGCCGGAGTCGGGGCCGCTCGCGTATGTGCCGGGATCGCAGAAGTTCCCTTTTTGTGGCATCGCTGCCGATGCAGGGGGCGAAACGGATTACGTGTATGACCCCTCTCGCCACACCGCCGCCGACGTCGAGCGCGCGGTTCTCTTCTACGACGATGAGTTGAAGAAAAGCGGTCTGCCGACGCACCACTTCCTCGCCAAGCGCGGAGAGGTGCTCATCTGGCATTCGGCGTTGATGCACGGCGGCGCGCAGCCGTCCTCGCCGGAGCGGACGCGTAAGAGCCTCGTCGTCCACTACTCGACGCTCCGGAACAACCGCATCAGGCTAGGTGCGGTCAGCGAGCCGGCGGCCGGCGTCCCGGGCGAGAGCGTCTTCGAGGGAGACTCGATCCTCGAGCGTGATGGCGTATACGCGTTGGGCAACCCGCTCGAGGGGAAGTTCCTTTATCGCCGTTGACGTTCGGGCTCGCGATGACCCTGATCGCCTCGCTGCTCATCGCCGCCTCAATCGCGCTTCCTCCGGCGCCGCTCGTGCCGTGGAGCATCGACAAGCCGGCGCGCGAGCTGCTCGCGAGCTTCAACGCGGGCGACTTCGATGGCGCGGCCAAGGACTTCAACGATTCGATGCGCGCCACGACCACGCCGGCGGTCCTCGGCAAGGTCAAGCACGATCTCGACGAACAGGCGGGCGCCTTCAAGGAAGTCACCCAGACGCGGCACACGAAGGACGCAGGCTTCAAGATCGTCGAGTTCCTCTGCGCCTATGAGAAGGGACCGGTCGACGTGCAGGTGACGTTCGACCATTACGACAAGGTCGGCGCCATCGCGGTCAAGCGGATCGTCGAGGAGAAGGTCGACGCGAGCCTCGAAGCCGCGGCGCGGCAATTCGTCGACGACTTCACGGCGCGGCGCTTCGAGGCCGCCGGGAAGGCCTTCGACGGCAACATGCAGCGCCAACTCACGCCGGCCAAGCTGGCGGAGCTGAGCCAGGACGTCGCGCGGCGCTACGGGACGTTCAAGTCGGTCACCAAGGTCACGCAAAGGCAGCAGAAGGCGTATCAGGTCATCGAGATGGCAGCCGAATTCGACCGGTCGCCGGCCACCTTCAGCCTCTTCTTCGACGGCGCCGGCCGGATTGCCGGTGTGCACATCGAACCGGCCGCGCCGTAACCTGGATCACTGGCGTTCGCGCCCTCCAGGACATACATTTCCCTCGAATCACGATCCAAAATCGAGGAGGAATGGATGAAATCACGGTGGAGCATCGTCCGGGTGATGCTCATTTGTCTCGTTGTCGTCCCCAGTGCACTGGTGTACGCGTCGGAAAAGTCAGGAAAGCCGTCGGTCGGCGTGGCGGAGTTCACGAATGAGACTTCGGCCGGCTGGTGGTATGGCGGCGTGGGGAATGACCTCGCCGGCATGCTGACGAACGAGCTCGCGTCCACGGAGAAGTTCAGGATGGTGGAGCGCGCCAAGCTCAGCCACGTCCTCGAGGAGCAGGACCTCGGCGCGTCCGGTCGTGTCAGCGAGAGGACGGCCGCGAAGGTCGGCAAGCTCACCGGCGCCAAGTACCTCGTCATGGGGAATGTCTCTGCCTACGAGGAGCACTCGTCGGGTGGCGGCGGCGGTCTGAGCTTCCACGGCATCGGAATTGGCGGGAAGAAGGAAGACGCCTACATCGCGATCGACGTCCGCGTAGTCGATACGACCACCGGCGAGGTCGAGTACACCCGCACGGTCGAGGCGAAGTCGACGAACTACGGCATCGGTGCCAGCGTCTATCGTGGCGGCGTCGGCGGCAACTTCGGCAAGTACGAGAACACGCCAGCCGGCAAGGCGATCCGCGCCTGCCTCGTCGAGATCAGCGATTACCTGAGCTGCGTCATGGTCGACAAAGACGACTGCATGAACGAGTACGCGGCGAAAGAGAAAGCGCGCCGCGACAAGACCAAGAAGGCCATCAAGATCGAGTAATCGAAGCCGCTATCCGTTATCCGTTATCCGTTATCCGTCATCCGGCTCTGTGCGGATGACGGGTGACGGAGCGCTATTCGTCATCCGTGATCCGAGCTGCTTCTGATGACGCATGACGGATGACGTTCTAACGGGGAATTGCGATTCGCGCGCGTCGCGTTCCCCTGCTATCGTTCGTCATACATGCGCGTTGCCTTCGTAAAGCCTCCGGTCGGCGGCATCCTCGGTCTCGAAATGCTCACGTTCGTCGAGCCTCTCGGGCCGATCTGCGTCGCGGCATGCCTCGAGGCGGAAGGGCACACCTGCGCGGTGTTCGACCTCCGCATCGAAGGGGAGGAGCAGGGCCTCGAGAGCTGCCGGAAGTTCAATCCGGACATCGTCGGCCTGCAGTGCAACTTCACCACGGAGCGCAACCGCACCATCCGTCTCGCCCGAAACATCAAGCGCGAGATGCCGCACGTCCGCATCGTCGTCGGCGGCCACGATTCCTCCCGCGACCCGCAGTGGTTCGCGCAGGAAGGGATCGACGTCGTCGCGATCGGCGACGGCGAAGAGGTGATGGCGCCGCTCGTCGACGCGCTCCAGCGCGGGAGCGATCTCGCGAAGGTCGACGGCATCTACTTCCCGCAGGCCAACGGCCAGTGGATCAAGACCATGGACGCGAACGCGCGTCCGAATCTCGACGCCTATCCGCTGCCGGCGCGGCACCTCATCAAGCACTACGCCGACCACTACTACATCAACTTCCGCAAGCCGCTGGCGCTGATGGAAACGGCGCGCGGCTGCCCGTTCAAATGCAATTTCTGTTCGGTCTGGAAGTTCCACGAGAGCACGTTCCGCGAGAAGTCGCCGGAGCGCGTCGTCCAGGAGCTGCTGCAGATCGACGCCCCGAACATCTTCATCACCGACGACATCTTCTGGATGAACGTGAAGCGCGGCGAGGAGATGGCGAGGCAGATCAAGGCCGCCGGCATCAAGAAGTACTTCACCGTCCAGACGCGCACCGACATCATCGTCAAGTTCCCGCACCTCATCGAGATGTGGAAGGACTGCGGCAGCCTCGCGATCTTCCTCGGTCTCGAGTCGGTGACCGACGAGGGGCTGGCCGCCGTCAACAAGAAGAACAAGGCCTGCAACAACGTCGAGGCGATCAATCTGCTGAAAGACATGGGCGTCGGCTTCACGCCGAACTTCATCGTCGATCCGGCGTGGGACCGCGACGACTTCACCCGCCTGCGCGATTGGATCGACCAGATGGGCGCCTACAACAGCGGCTTCTCGATCCTGACCCCGCTCCCCGGCACCGACCTATGGGATGCCGCGAGCCGGCAGGTGACGACGCATCGCTGGGAGATGTACGACATCGTCCACACGGTCCTGCCGACGAAGCTGCCGATGGAGGAGTTCTACGAGGAGTACTCGGGGCTCTGGCGGCACGCGCTGAACGTGCGGTACCGCTACAAGGGGAAGATGAAGACGTACATCCAGCTCGGCGCCGCGCTCGCCACCGGCAAGGTCTCGCTGAACGCAGTGAAGAAGGGGATGAACATCGCCAAGGTGTTCAGCCGCCCCGAGACCTTCCTCAAGGCCCACACACAAAGCTAGCGCTTCTTCAGCGCTTGCAGGCGGCTCTTCGCTTGCTGGTTGTCGGGCGCGATCTTCAGCGCGTCCTCGTAACAGGTCTGGGCGCGGGAGGCGAGGCCTTCCATCCGATAGAGGTCGCCGAGGGAGATCATCGCCTCGACGTGGTTCGGGTCGATCGAGAGCGCCTTCTGATAACTGACCGCGGCGTCGCGGCGCCACTTCGGGTTCCGTTCCTGACACGACGCGAGGAGGAACCAGCCGTCGGCCATCTCCGGCGCGAACTCCACCGCCTGTTTGAGAAGCACGATCGCGCCGTAGTAGTCGCCGCTGACCGTCAGCTCGCGCGCGCGGTTGTAGTTGTGCTGCGCGATCGAGCGCTGCGTCAGCTTCTGCTGGATCGACCCATCCCCTGACGTCGGTCGCCGCGCGGCCGGGTGCGACAGCATCCGGTCGTATTCGGTGCGCTGGGCCGGCTCCTTCAGCACGTTCATCGCCTCGTCCACGCGGCGATGAATCGCCATGACCGCGTCGCGGACGATCGGCGGGAACGTGGCGGGGTCGTAATTCCGCTTCATAGTCTCGGCGGCCGCGAGCACCTGCGCGCGTGTCGCGGCGCGCGGGATGTCGAGCACCCGATAGTGATCCATCGACGCCATCTGCCGCGACAGCCCGACGGCGCGCAACGAGCGGTGATCCGACGATCCGATCGCGGCGAGCAGCTCCAGATCGCGCTGCATGTCGTCGAAGTCGGGAGTCGCGGGTGCGGGACGCGAAGCCGCGACGTCGACGACCTGGAACACGCCGAGCGCCATCAGCCCGATCACCACTTTCGCCGCGCTCACCGAGTCGGGCGCGGAGCGTTTGAGAAACGCCTCGATGGTGATCCGCTCGCTCAACGATCCGGCGATCTTTCGTTCCGCGTCAGTCAGCGCGATGCTCTCGATGCTGAACCGGGTTTCGCGGGCCGGCTCGATCTCCCGTTTCAGATCGCCGAGCGAGCGGCGGAGGAGCAGACCGTTCGTGATCGAGCGGACTCCCTCCAGGACGAGCGACGCGGTCGACTGAAGGAACACGCGCCGCTCCGGATCGATCGCCTCCTCCTCGCTGAACACCGCCGTTCCTTCATCGAGCGAGAAGAACGGGACGAAGAGTGTTGCCAACCATTCACGGAGGAGCGTTTGACGTGCGGAGAGGTCGAGCGTACCTGTCTCATGGAACCGTGCGACGGCGTTGATCGGATCGTCGCCGGAGATGGCGGCGGCGCGCTCGCGCGTGATCGCGCCGCGGCGGAGAAGGAGTTGTGCAAGCGATGCGTCGGGTGTGGCCGGAATGATGAGGACCAGCTCACCCTGCGACCAGAACAAAACGTCGCGCTGCGAAGACCGGATGACCGTCAGAGCGCCGCTTCTGCGGTTTTTCAGAATATCGCCCGCGATCACCGCGAACGGTGTGATCTCGATCCGCTCCAGACTCACGCGCTTTTACCCAGGGTCGTTTGCTTTTAACACACTTCAGTGTCAGAGAACGGGAGGTGGCATGAAATGGGCTCCCCGTGCAGTTACGCCTGTGAAGTGCGGCACCTTTTCGGGCATAAATCGAGTGCTACGATGCGCAAAATGAAGAACCTGCTTCTCCTGGCCGCTGGGGCGCTGCTGGTCGCAAGCGCGGCGCCGGCCCAGGAGTTTCGTAACGAGCCTTCCCTATTCATTCAATCGAAACTGGCGGCATCGGAGGGGCACTTCGACGAAGCGCTCAGCCTGATGGACAAAGTCGTCGCCGAGAATCCAAACGACCCGGTCGTCCTGTTCGAGCGCGCCTCGCTGCTGCTCGACGCCGGCAAGATGGAGAAGGGCGAAGCCGAGCTCCGCAAGGTGGTCGTGCTCAAGCCTGATTTCTACGACGCGCAGCGCCTCCTCGGCCGCATGCTGCTCGACCGGGCCGGCAACGATCAGGCGAAGGTCAACGACGCGCTGGAGCACCTCCGCGCCGCGTTCAAGATCTATCCGGACGACCTTCCGACCGGGATGGCGATCACGCAAATCTACCTTTCGACGGGACGTCCCGCCGAGGCCGAAAAAGTGCTCGCCACCATGCTCGAGCGCGCTCCCGATCAGCGCGCCCTCAACTTCACGTACGCCCAGGTGCTGACCAAGCTCGGGCGCGGCGGCGAGTCGAAGCAGTACCTGGAGCGCGCGGTCGAGATCGATCCGACCTTCGGTCCGGCGATCATGCAGCTCGTCGACATCTACCAGAAGGAAAACGACTACACGAAAGCGGCCGAGCTGCTCCAGCCGCTCATCAGCGAAGATCCGCTGAACCTCGACCTGCAGCGGCAGCAGGGGTTCTTCTACCTCCGCGCCGGCAACGCCGAGAAGGCGAAGACGCTCTTCAAACAGATCTCGGCGGCCGATCCGAAAGACGCGCGCGCCAAGTTCTACCTCGCCGAGGCACTGAGCGATCTGGAGCAGTACGACGAGGCGCTGACGATCTACCGCTCGCTGCTGGAGCAGACGCCGGAAGACGTCGACGTCCTCGCCAGCTTCGGGCTCGCGGAAGTCGCGCAGCGGAAGCTCGACGACGCGTCGAAGACGTTCCACACGCTGCTCAACGTCAAGGACCTCCCGGACAACCTCAAAGTTCTCGCGAACACGCAGCTCGCCTACATCGAGCTGCTGCGGAACAACTACGGCGCGGCGCTCGAGATGGTGCGTCCGCTGCTGATCTTCAACGACAAGCCGAACTCGCAGGCGATCAACATCGGCCTCGAGGCGCTCCGCAAAGAGAAGAAGTACAACGAGGCGGTGGCGTTCCTGCAGCCGCTCGTGGACCACTACGGGTCCGATCCGTTCGTGAACGCGCGCTACGTCGAGATGCTGGCGCGCGCGGGCGACGCGCAGAAGGCGCAGCAGGCGGCGACGACGCAGGCGAAGTTCGGCCCGAAGAATACCGTCGCGAGCGCCGAGGCGCTGATCCAGGCCGATGACTACAACGGCGCGATCGCGCTGGTGAAGGACGCGCTGAAGACGAAGTCGGACGACCTCGATCTGCAGTTCGCCCTCGGCTCCGCGTATGAGCGCTCCGGCGACAAAAAGACGGCCGAGAACGTCTTCATGGGCATCCTGAACGCCCATCCCGATAACGCGCAGACGCTCAATTACCTCGGGTACATGTGGGCCGAGAACGGTGTGAATCTCGATCGCGCCGCGGAGATGATCAACAAGGCGGTCGCGGCCGAGCCGCGGAACGGCGCGTTCATCGACTCCCTCGGCTGGGTCTACTTTCAGAAGGGGAATCTCGATCTCGCGGAGAAGTACCTCAGCGACGCCACGCACCTCCTGCCGCGCGACGCCACCGTCCACGAGCACCTCGGCGACGTCTTCGCGAAACGCGGCGACCTCAGTCGCGCACTCAACCTCTACCGCACGGCGCTCAAGCTCGAGCCCGAGCCGAAGGACGAGGCAAAGCTGAAGTCCAAGATCGCCGAGCTCGAGAAGCAGTCGCAGAGTGCGCAGCGGCGGTAGGTTGGCCGCGCGAGCCACGCCCCTCGCGCTACTTCAATCCCTTCTCCCTACGGGAGAAGGTGGCGCGAAGCGCCGGATGAGGGGCGCGGCTCTCGCGCTAATCGTGTTCGCCGCCTGCTCCTCGACGCGCTCTAGCCACGAAGCCCCGTTCGCACCCGGCACGCCGCTCGACCAGGTGCATGCAGTGCGGGAGCTGATGCGCGTACGCGCGACGCATGGCGAGCGGACCGAGTCGTTCAAGGCGCAGTTGCTGCTCGAGCCGAAGACGCGACGGGTCGAGCTGACGGCGTACACGCCGCTCGGGACCGCTGCGATGACGCTCTACGCCGACGGCGACCGCGTCACGTTCCTCAATCACATCGATCAGACGCAGTGGAGCGGCCGCGCCTCGGAGATCGCGATCTTCGGCGGCATCGAGCCCGCCGAATGGGCGGCGAAGATCGTGAGCGGACAGACGACCATCACGCGCGACAACGGCACGGTCGAGATCACGCCGCTCCAAATCGCCGCGACCGATGCCTCGCCGCAGCCGCCGTCGATTCCGCCCGAGTACCGTTGTTGCGTGGCGCCGGCGCTGTGATTCCTGCCGTGATCTCCGCCCCGTCGTACGCGAAGATCAACTGGTCGCTACGCGTGACCGGCAAGCGCGCCGACGGATTCCACGATCTCGAGACCGTCTTCCAGCTCATCTCGCTCCACGACACGCTCACCTTCTCCGAGTCGGATCGTCTCGCCGTCACCTGCGACGACCGGACGATCCCGACCGACGACCGCAATCTCGTCGTCAAAGCGGCGCGCGCCCTCGGCGTCGACCGCGTGGCGATTCACATCGAGAAGCGGATCCCATCCGGCGGCGGGTTGGGTGGCGGGTCGTCGAATGCGGCGACGACGCTCACGACGCTCGCGAAATTGTTCAACATCGATCGCCCGCTGGAGCCGATCGCCCTGCAACTCGGATCGGATGTCCCGTTCTTCCTCGTCGGTGGAACGGCCTATGCGACCGGACGCGGCGAGGTGATCACCCGAATGCCCGACGCGCCGGAGATCCCGCTGCTGCTGGTCTTGCCGCGCGAACGCGTGTCGACCGCCGAGGCGTTTCGCGCGTTGAAACGCTTCTCGCCCCCGCTCGGGATCGACGCGTATCGCGACGCAGCGAACTACACCAATGACTTCGAGGAACCAGTGTTCATTCGCTTCCCGCAACTGCGGACCTGGAAAGAGACACTGTACGGATTCGGCGCCACCTGGGCGGCGATGAGCGGGTCAGGCTCGACCATCGTCGGCGCGTTCCCGGACGTCACCTCGCGCGACGCCGCGCGAGCCGCTTTTCCGGGCGTGAGAACCGAGCCGGCGGAGACATGATCGGGTTGCGCAACCTGTTGTTCGTGGCCCTGATCGCGCCGGCGCTTCTGGCGCAGACGCCGGCAGCCGACTGGCGAACGATCACGACGCCGCATTTCCGCGTCCACTATCCGCGCGAATACGAAGCGTGGACGCAGCGTGCCGTCGCGCATCTCGAGTCGATCCGCGACGCGGTCGCGAAGGAGACCGGCTACTCGGCGAAGCAGCGGACGGACATCCTCGTCATCAACCCCTACGCCGAGGCGAACGGCGCCACGCTCCCGCTGCTCGACACGCCGCGCATCGTGCTCTTCACGGAGCCGCCCGATCCCGAGGATCCGGTCGGCGAGTACGGTGACTGGATCGACCTCCTGATCACGCACGAGATGACGCACCTCGAGCACCTGTTGCGTCCGTCGCGGAATCCGGAGCTGCGATTGGTCGAGCAACTGCTCGTCCCGCTCAGCCCGATCTCGTGGTCGGCGCCGCGTTGGGTGACCGAGGGCTACGCGACGGTGGTCGAGGGACGGCTCACCGGAAGCGGACGTCCGAGCAGCACCTTGCGCGCCGCGGTCCTCCGCAAGTGGGCGGAAAGCGGACGCCTGCCGACGTACGGACAGTTGGAGGCCAACGACTCATACCTCGGCATGTCGATGGCGTATCTCGCCGGTTCCGCGTACCTCGAATGGCTCGAGGAGCGGAGCGGGCCGGGGAGCCTGCAGAAGCTGTGGCGGCGCCAGACGGCCCGCCAGCGGCGCTCGTTCGAGCAGGCGTTCGAGGGCGTCTTCGGCGACTCGCCGGAACGGCTGTACGGGAAGTTCACTGCCGAGCTGACGGAGCGCGCCGTGAACGTCGATCCTGAGTCAGCGGTCGGCCTCCGCGAGGGCACGCTCTGGCAGGAGACGGAGTACGCGAGCGGCGATCCCGCCGTGTCGCCGGACGGCAAGTCGATCGCGGTCGTGTTCCGCAATGACGAGCACAAGACGAAGCTGGTGATCCTCTCGACCGAGCCGCCTACGGAGGAAGAGAAGAAGCAGAACGAGCGGATCGAGAAGATGCTGAGGCGCGATCCCGAGGACGTCGCGCCAGTGCGCAGCAAACCGCTGGAGCGGAAGCCGCTGCACACGTTGCGCATGCCGCTCGAAGGCGACATCGAGACGCCGCGCTGGATGCCGGACGGCAAGTCGCTCGTCTTCACCCACCGCTCGACCGATCGCAACGACGATCGCCATCACGATCTCTATCGCTGGACGCTCGACACCGGCGCCCTCGAGCGGCTCACGCACCTGGCGGACGTCTACGACGCCGATCCCTTCCCCGACGGACGGCGCTTCGTCGCCGTGCGCTCCCGTTTCGGCTTCTCGCAGCTTGTGACGATCGCGGGAGGCGTGATCACGCCGATCACGGAGCCGTCGATCGACGTCGTCTACTCGCACCCGCGGGTGAACAAGGACGGGACGCGGATCGCGTATGTCTCGCATGGCAGCGGCACGTGGCATCTCGTCATCCGCGACGTGGCTTCGGGCGCGGAGCAGGTGACGACACAGGCCGGCAACGTCGTCACGCCCGAGTGGATGGGCGATAGCGTCGTCATGACGGTGATGAACGGCGGATTTATCGATCTGGTCCGCAATGGCGCGCCGATCACCCGCATGTCCGGCGGCGCATTCGAGCCCGCGCCGTCGCCCGACGGCCGCATCTTCTTCATGGCCCTCGAGCCCGACGGCTACACCGTGCGTGTGCTCGACAAAGCGGAACCGGTAGCGCCGAGGACGGCGGCGACGCGATCGCTCGTTCCTGCGCTGCCGCCGGCGCCATCCACCCCGACGGTTTTCGCATCGCAGCGGGTGCCGCCGTCGCACGCATACGGCCTCGGGCACCAGGAGCTCGGCTGGATCTTCTCGGGGAACAGCGCGCCGTCGGCGCACAACACCGAGGTCGGCATCCGGAGCGGCGACGTCGTCGGCCGCCTCGACGCGATCGCGCTGGCGTCGTTCGGAAACGCCAGCTCGCCGCGCGGCGGGAGTCTCGCGCTCGCGTATCACGGCCTGCCGGTCGAGATCGACGGGCATGTTTTCAAGTCGCGTGAGCCGTTTATCGACCAGCACGGAATGGAGCTCAGAGGCATCTGGCGCTCGTACTCCGAAGGGTCGGAGATCGCCGTCGAATCCGGGATCCTCGCGCGAAAGCCGGACAGCCTCGGCTTCTTCGTCGCGCGTGGCCGCCTGGAACAGTCGGAGAGCAGCGAGGCGGTGGAGCTGTCGGCGGAGTCGCATCATGCCCGGGCATGGGCGCGCGGAGAGACCAAGGTCGCCGGCATTCGCTTTGGCGCCGAGGGGGAGCGCGATCAGGGAGACGCCACGGTGGGGGGCGCCGCGCCATCGATCCTTCCGCGCTCGGCGTTTGCGAATCGCGTCATCGATCCGGCGCTCGACACGGCGACGCTCGCCGGCCGTAACTACACCGGCGGCCGTATCGACGCCACGTTCAATGACACGTTCACGTTGTTCGTCCGGCAGCATCGCCTCGGCGAGAAGCTCGACGTGCGAGGCATCGAGATCCGAGGACGTACGCCGGCGACGCCGCTCTTGAAACTCCCGGCACTCGGCTTCAGTATCGGCGGCGCACGAGTGGAGGGGCGCAACCGCTACTGGCTCGCCGTGCGGATCGAACCATGAAACACATTCACAACGGAGACGTTGTCGCCGAACAGGCACGCCGGGAAGGCGTTCCCGGCGAGCACATCTCGTTTCGCGAGGCGCTGGCCACCGGCCCCGGAACGCGCGATCTCGAAATGCGCGCCGAGTACCTCGCGGCGTCGCATGGCGACAACCTGCTGCGCGTGCGCAACGGCCTCATCGAGATGGAGCGCACGCTCGACGAGGCGGTGAGCGCCGACGAAGTCGTCCTCTGGTTCGAGCACGATCTCTTCTGCCTCGCCAATTTGCTGTCGCTGCTGGAGCGGTTCGCGTCGTGCCGGCGGCTCGCGCTGGTCTGGCATCCGGAGCCGCTCTCGCAGGTCGAGCTGTATCCGCTGTACGAGTCGCGCGCCGCGGTGACGCCGCGGATGCTGGCGCTGGCTCGCGATGCGTGGGCCGCGTACACCTCCGACGATCCACGCGCGCTGAACCGATTCGTGCGCGACGAGAATCACGATTTTCCGTTTCTCCGCGAAGGCCTGGCGCTGCACGCCTCCCGTTTCCCCTCCACGCGCAACGGCCTCGGGAGCGTCGAGCAGCGCATCCTCGATCTGATCCTGAACGGGTCGCGCGACTTCATGAATCTCTTCTACGACTTCGATGCCGCGCCTCCGCGCTTCGGTCTCGGCGACACGGAGATCATCCGCGTCCTCCGCGTCCTCGCGCATCTGGCGGTGCCGCTGATCACGATGACCGGGGAGAACAACCCGCAGAAGTCGCTTCTGACGCTGACGCCCGCCGCCGAGAACGTGATGCGCGGCGAGGTCGACTTCGTGGCTGTGAACGAGCCCGACTATTGGCTCGGCGGCGCGCACCTGACGCGAGACAATGTGTGGCGATGGGACGAAGGACGACGGGAGATCGTGTCGAGCCGCTCTGCCGGCTGATTCGCTTCGAGGCGACCGACGGCGTCGACCTCGCCGGTCTCCTTTATGAACCGGAGGGGCGGAAGCGCTCGTCCGCCCGTGCGGCCGTCTTCCTCCACGGTACCGGCGGCGCGTCTATCTTCGACTCGAGTCGTACGAATCTCCTGGCGCGCGAGTTCGTCTCGCGCGGCATCGCATGGTTCCCGTTCAACAACCGCGGCGCGCACATGATCCGGCGTCCGGGCCGTGGAGCGTCGTATGAGGTCATTCGCGACTGCGTGCGCGACATCGACGGCGCGGCGCGCTTCCTCCGTTCGCGCGGCTATCGGGAGCTCTATCTCGTCGGACACTCCACCGGCGCGAACAAGATCGCGGTCTACAACGCGCGCAAGCCGCGGAATCCGTTCAAGCGCTACGTGCTCCTCGCCGGCGGCGACGACACCGGCATGCTTTACGCGCAACTCGGCGCTCGCCGTTTCCGCGCGACCCTCGACCGCGCCCGCCGGATGATCCACGAGCGTCGCGGCGACGAGCTCTCGCCGGTGATGCTCCTGAGCTGGCGCGCGCTCTACGACATGGCCAATCCCGACGGCGACTACAACGTCTTCCCCTTCCTCGAGCGCATCCGCAACATCCGCCTCGGCCGCCGCTCCCCCTTCCGCCACATCCGCGCCATCCGCGAGCCCGCCCTCTACGTCTACGGCGAGCGCGATGAGTTCTGCTACGACGACGTCCCACGCTGCACCGCCATCCTCGCCGCCGAAGTCGCCCCAAACGCCGAGATCGTCACCATCGCCAACGCCGGCCACGGCTTCGCCGGTTTCGAGCAGGAGCTCGGAACGCTCATCGCGCAGTGGGTGTCAGAATGACCGCACGGCAGTATCCGTGAGGGCATTGGAGAAAGCCGGATTCCGCACGGCTCGACAAGGTAAGCACATCGTGATGACTAACGGATCTCGCATCCTCACGATCCCACGCCACAACCCTGTCAATGCGATCACGATGGGAGTCATCGTCCGGGACGCCGGCTTGACGGTCGAAGAATTCAGGGCGCTCCTGTAGTCACTTCCCCTTCGCCCCCTCCCGGATCATCTGGACCACCGTCTTTGCGAGATCGTTGGGGATCGGGATGGTGAGGTTGTACTGGGCGATCTTCCAGCCGTCGCGGGTGTAGCGGAGGACGCCGCTGCCGCGGCATTCGCCGTAGCTGGCGCTGTCGAGTTTCTCGTCGAACCAGGCGACGTCCTCGCGTGGGGACGCTTGGATGTGGCGGTCGCGAGGGACGAACGTCCACGCTTTTCCTTTAGCGAAGAACGGATGTGCGAAGGCGCGGAACGACGCGAGGTCCCAGCGTTCGGAGGCGTCGGTGCCGAGGAAGACGAACTCGGGGGCGGCGTAGCCGAAGTAGCGTTGCTCGTCGGCGTCCGCGGCTGCCCTGTGCCAGTCGTCGAGCACACGGTTGACGTCGTCGATCCGCGGCGGAGCGGTAGCGCAGGAAGTGGCACAGGCGGCGAGGATGAGCACGAGCGGGATGAAGCGCTTCATGCGCGCATTATCACGCTCGCCAGGACGTCGAACGACTTCAGCTCGTGGCCGAGGAAGTGACGGCGGACCGTGCCGGCGAGGCCGCGGACTTCGAGCAGGGTGTCCTCGGGGATCGGGATCGCCGCGAGCTCGCCGACGCGGAGACGTGCGATCGCGTCGAGCGCATCGGCGACGTCGTTGGGAACGATCGAAGCGTCGCGCGTCGCGCAGTCTTCGCAGACGAATCCCTGAAGCCGGTCGTCGAATCGGAGCGGCCGGTCGAGCGGCGAGCCGCACTCGAAACAGTTCCGCGTCGAGGGAAACGTTCCGGCCAGCTTCAGGATCCAAACCTCTGCGTACGTGACCACGCGAAGGGCGTTCGCGCCGGCGAGGAGCGCCTCGGTCGTCCGATCGAGAAGGCGGTAGATCAGCTCGGCGGGATCGTTGGCGGGGGCGAAGGTATCGACGAGCTCGGCGATATACGTAGCTGCAACGCTGGTGAGTAAATTTTGCTGCGCAGGAAAAAGTGACCGAACGAGATCGACCGACTCGATGCGGACGATTTCGTCGCCTTCCCTTTCGATATAGCCGATTTTCACCTTCGCGAGCGGCTCCAGCGCCGCGCCGAATCGGCTCTTCAGACTCCGCGCACCGTAGGCCCACCCTTTGCGTTTGCCGTGGTCCGGCGTCAGGAAGATGACCATTTTGTCGCGCTCGCGCGCGGCGAAGGTGTGGAGGACGATCGCCTCGGTGTGCTCAGGCTTCACACCGCGATGATAAGCGGACGATATGAGGCCTAGACGCTCGGTGAACGGGTTCCGTAAATGACCACGGAGAAACACGCGACAATGCGCTCGATCCTTTCCCTGGTACTGCTCTTCCTCGTCGCCGTTTTCGCCATCGCCGCACCGACGACCCATGCGGCCGTGAACGGTTCCGCGCCACTCGACGCCCGCGGAATGGCGCTCATCATGATCACGATCGTCGTCGTAGCGGTGGAGACTGTCCGGCGTCTGCCGTGACGTGATACCCTCCGTTTCGATGAACGCGGCCTGTTGCTATTGGTGGTCCCCGGAGCACTGACGGGACGCGTTCACGCGCCCCGATGGAAGGGGCGCACGCCGATTCGAGACTCGCAACGTGACCTCTTCCAGCGCGAAGAGGTTTTTTGTTTGCGATGAAACTCGTCGTCACGATTTACGAGGAGACGTTCGACGGGGCGCTTGCCGCAATTCGCGCGCTGAGCGCCGATCACGACATGATCGAGCTGCGCGCGGAGCGGTTCGGCGTCATCGACCTGCACGCGATGCGAAACGCGACGTCGAAGCCGATCATCCTCACGTACCGCGGTGGATCGGCGCCTGATCCGAGCGGGGCCGTTGACGCTGGCATCGACTTCGTCGACGTCGAGTGGCGCGAGGGCCTGCGGATCGATATTCCGCGCGAACGCGTCGTCTTATCGCACCACGACTACGAGTCGATGCCGGACGTCGAAGCGCTCCTCGCGAAGATGCGTGCGTTCGGCTGCGCACATACCAAGCTCGCAGTGACGCCGGAAACGCTCGATGAGAACGTCCGTTTGCTGCGGGGCTTCGAACGAGGAACGACCGTGATCGGGATGGGGGAGCGCGGCCTCTACTCTCGCATCCTCGCTCCGTTCCTCGGCTCCGAGCTGACGTTTGTCGCGGCGACGACGACCGCGGCGCCGGGACAGTTGTCGCTCGATCGCGCGCTGGAGATCTACGGGAACGATCGCGAGTCGCTGCACGCGAGGCATGTCTTCGCGATTGCCGGCAACCCCGCCGGCCACTCGCTGTCACCCGCGATTCACAACCCGCTCTTCCGCGAGAAGGAGCTCGATGCGGCGTACACCGTCGCCTCGTTCGAGACATTCGACGAGATTGCGCGCGCATTCGAGCGCGGCGACATCCGCGGCCTCTCCATCACGGCGCCGTTCAAGGAGCAGGCATTCGCCTGGGCGGAGCGAGCCGGCGCGCACGTCCGCCACAACGCGCGCGAAGCCGGCTCGGCGAACACGCTCGTCACGATGCGCGACGGCTGCATCGTCGCGGACAATACGGACGTCGACGGCTTTGCCGCTCTGATCGGCGATGCCACGGACGTCGCGATCGTCGGTGCGGGCGGTACCGCGCGGGCTGCGCTCGTCGCGCTCAAGCGCGCCGGAGCGCGCATCCGCGTTTTCAATCGTTCGCAGCGCGAGTTCCCGCACGCCATCGACCGCCTCGATGCCCTCTCGCGATTCCGCGGCGACCTGATCATCAACACCCTGCCGCACGGCGCCGAGGTTGAGCCGCCGCCCGGCATCCGCACCATCGAAGCGAAATACAGCGGCGCGTCCGGCAGCGGATTCGAGCTCCTCCGCGCGCAGGCCGTCCGTCAGAACGAGCTCTTCGTCGAGGCCATCTCGTGAAAATGAACTTTGAAAACTTGCGATCGCAGTACGACATCATTCCCGTGGTCCGGGAGCTGAGCGCGGATGCGGTCACGCCGCTCGCGGCGTTCAATGCCCTCGCAGACCGCGACACCGAGGCCTTCCTGTTCGAGAGCGTGGAGCGGGGAGAGAACGTTGGGCGCTACTCGTTCGTCGGATTCGATCCGCGACGGACCTTGCGCTTCGACCGCGAGACGACGGATCCCGCCAAGACACTGCGCGAGGAGCTCGTCCCGCTCCGTGTCTACAACGAAGAAAAACTCCCGCCGTTCTTCGGCGGCGCTGTCGGCTACTTCGGCTATGGAGTCGGCGGCTGGAGCGAACGGATTCCCGATACGCGGCGCGACGACATCGGCGTTCCCGACGCGAAGCTCCTCTTCTTCGACAACGTCGTCGTCTTCGACCACGTGCGTCAGAAGATGCTCGTGATCGCGAACCTCTTCGCTGCCGATCCGCATGCCTCGATCGACGCGGCGAATGCGCGCATCGAACGCGCGATCGAGAAGCTCAAGCGCGCCTCCATCGAGCCGCTGGAGTTTCCGTCTGCGGAATCGGTCGAGTTCACCTCGACGTACACGCGCGACGAGTTCGAGCAGATGGTGCGCGATGCGAAAGAGGAGATCGTCGCCGGCGAGATCTTTCAGATCGTCGTCTCGCAGCGGTGGGACGCCGAATATCCAGGTTCCGAGGCGCTGACGCTGTATCGCGTCCTGCGGTCGATCAACCCGTCGCCGTACATGTTCCTGCTGCGGACCGCCGAGTGTACCCTCGTCGGCGCATCGCCCGAGATGCTCGTACGCGTCACCGGAGACCTGGCCGAGACGCGCCCGATCGCCGGAACCCGGAAGCGCGGCAAAACGCGTGAAGAGGATGCCGAGCTAGAAGCCTCCCTCCTCGCCGACCCCAAAGAACGCGCCGAGCACCTCATGCTCGTCGACCTCGGGCGCAACGATCTCGGCCGCGTCTGCGCCAGCGGTACCGTCGAAGTGGAGAACTTCTGCTCCGTCGAGCGCTACAGCCACGTCATCCACCTCGTCACCGACGTCCACGGAACGCTGCGCGGAGATCGGACGGCGGTCGACGTCTTCCTCTCCGCCTTCCCGGCCGGCACGCTCAGCGGCGCGCCGAAGATTCGCGCCATGGAGCTGATCGATCGCTTCGAGAAGACGCGGCGCGGTCCCTACGGCGGTGCGGTCGCGTACGCCGGCTTCTCCGGCAACCTCGACTCGTGCATCACCATCCGCACCATCGTTCTCGCGAACGGACGCGCGTACGTACAGGCGGGAGCGGGGATCGTCTACGACTCCGATCCTTCGTATGAATTCGAGGAGACGCTCAACAAGTCGGCGGCGTTGCGGCAGGCGGTGAGCGTCGCGCTTCGGGTCAGGTCGAAACTTGAGGGCAGCCTCAAGTTTCAAGTTTCTACCTGACCCCGTAACCTGCCGTCTTGGCAACTACTTGCGCTCGACTTGCCATTTTCTGCTATCCTCGTCGCCTCTCCGGTAAGGTTCAAGGAAGCTTTCGGCGGATCCAACAGGTGCTGGGCGGCAGCCCTGAGCGTGTGAACCTTCGGCTACGTTCCCCGATAGTAGTTCCACGACTGCCTCGAATCACACCTGCACTTCGCTGCCTGTCAGCACGCGATATGCGTCGATGTACTTCTCGCGCGTCTTCGCCACGACGTCCTCCGGCAGTTCCGGTGCGGGCGGATTCTTGTCCCATCCCGTCGTCTCGAGCCAGTCGCGGACGAACTGCTTGTCGTACGACGGCGGGTTGTCGCCGACCTTGTACTGATCTGCCGGCCAGAAGCGTGACGAGTCGGGCGTCAGCGCCTCGTCGATCCAGATGACCTGATCGTTCGCGAGACCGAACTCGAACTTCGTGTCGGCGATGATGATGCCGCGCGTCAGCGCGTAGTCCGCAGCCTCGCTGTACAGCCGCAGCGTCAGGTCGCGCAGTTGCGTCGCGAGGTCCTCGCCGACGCGTTGCGCCATCTCCTCGAATGAGATGTTGATGTCGTGGCCGCTCTCTTCCTTCGTCGCCGGCGTGAAGATCGGCTCCGGAAGCTTGCTCGCGGTCTTCAACCCCGGGGGCAGCGCGATGCCGCAGACCTTGCCGGTCGCGTTGTACTCCTTGAGGCCGGACCCGACCAGGTAGCCGCGTGCGACACACTCGATCGGGACGACCTCGCACTTGCGGACGATCACGCTGCGGCCGCGCAGCTCGTCGTGCTTGGCGACGTCGCTCGGAAAACGCTCGAACTCCGTCTCGATGACGTGATTCGGAACATCGGTGAAGCGCCGGAACCAGAAGTTCGACGTCTGGTTCAGCACCTTCCCCTTGTCCGGAATCCCGGGCGAGAGGACGACGTCGAACGCGCTGATGCGATCGGTCGCCACGAAGAGATAGCGGTCGTCGAGGTCATAGACATCGCGCACCTTGCCGCGGCGTGCGAGCGGGAACGGGAGAGAGGTTTCGAGGACGGCGGTGGCCATGGGGACCGCAATTGTATTGCCGTGATGAATGCCGCTCAACAGACGTTACTCGTTATTCGTTACTCGTTACTCGGAGAACGAGAACCCCCGAGTGACGAGTAACGAGTAACGAGTAACGAGTAACGACGAAGATGCCGAGCTCCTCTAGAGAGAAGGTCAGTTCACTACGCGCCGCGCGAGTAACGAATAACGAGTAACGAGTAACGACGCTACACTACCGTCCATGAATCAGCTCAGCGACCGCCTCCGCGGACTCCTCCAGTCCGACATCCGGCGCATGTCCCGCGAATGCGAGCGCGTCGGCGGCATCAACCTCGGCCAGGGGATCTGCGACCTCCCGACGATCCCCGAGCTCGTCGAAGGCGCGTGCGACGCAATCCGTTCCTCGAAGGCGACCTATTCGAAATTCGAAGGCATCGATCTCCTCCGCGAGCGCATCGCGCGAAAGATCGAGCACTTCAACGGCTTCCACGCCGATCCGACGACGGAGATCGTGGTGACGGTCGGTGCGACCGGCGGCTTCGCGATGTCGGTGATGGCGACGCTGAATCCGGGCGACGAGGTGATCCTCTTCGAGCCGTACTACGGCTATCACCTGAACAACCTCAAGCTCCTCGGCGTGATCCCGAAGTTCGTGCCGCTCCGCGAGCATGACGACTGGTCGATCGACTTCGACGCGCTCCGCGCCGCGTTCGGACCGAAGACGCGCGGCATCGTCGTCTGCACGCCGTCGAATCCGTGCGGGAAGGTTTTCTCGCGCGATGAGCTGGAACGGATCGGCGCGCTCTGCCGCGAGTTCAACGCGTGGGCGTACACCGACGAGATCTACGAATACATCACCTACGACGGCCGCCGGCACGTCTCGATGGCGTCGATCGACTCCTGCCGCGACGTCACGATCACGATCAGCGGCTTCTCGAAAACGTTCTCGGTCACCGGCTGGCGGATCGGCTATGTCGCGGCGCCGCAGCGTGTTTCTCAGGCGATCGGGCTCGTCAACGATGTCTTCTACATCTGCGCGCCGACGCCGCTGCAGTGGGGGATCGCGCGCGCGCTCGAGGTGCCGGACGAGTACTACGAGAGCATGGCGCGCGACTACGAGAAGAAGCGCGACATGCTGGCGTCGTCGCTGGCCGAGGCGGGGTTCAAGCCGTTCATGCCGCAGGGGGCGTACTACATGCTCGCCGAGATCCCCGACTCGTTTGCCGACGACCGGGAAGCGGCGAACGCGCTCCTCGAGGAAGCGCGCGTCGCCTCGGTGCCCGGCGCCGCCTTCTACTCATCCGACCGCGGCGCGCGGATGCTCCGTTTCTGCTACGCCAAAGACTTCGACTCGCTCGCAGAAGGCTGCCGTCGCATCCGCGCGTTCCGCGCTGTGGCGGTGTGAGTACTATTTCGCGATGTCCACCGTCACGATGACGATCAGCGCCTTGTCGCCCATCGTAGTCGTGCCGATCACCACCTTCTCCTTGTCGCGAACGGTCACCGGCGTCTCGAAGCCGACGTTCTGATACTGGATCCCCTTGCCGGTATCGATCGGGATGCGCATGCCGAAGTTGAAACCCTCGGTGCTCAGCGCCGGATGCTCATTCGACGTGACGATCGCCGGCTGACGCAGGCTGTAGGTGTACATGATCGGCTGCTCCTGCTTCGCGGTCATGCCGAGCGCCGCCGGTTCCGCGACGCCGGAGCCTTCGACGCCGACGCCGCGCGAGACGCGGTTCACGGTCGCAGCCATGAGCGCGTAGTTCGAGTAGCGCAGCGTCGAGCGCAGCTCTTTGAGGACCGGCTCGAGCTGTTCGGGAAGCGACTGCGCCCCCGCGATCGGCGCCCTGGCGCCGATGACGATCCAGATGCGCATCTCCGCGTCGTTACTCACCGTGGGAGGAACGTCGAGTCGCTTGATGGCCGCCTCGATCGCGGCAAGGTTCTCGGGAAAGTCGCGCACGGTGATGGTGCGGAGTTGGTTGTTCACGTTCAGCGTCGCGCCTTTGAAGCCGCTGCCGAGGAGCCCGATGGCTGAGGCGATGTCATGCGGGTCGCGGTTGTGGACTTCGAAGACCTTGCTGCGGAACTCGCGCATGGTGTTGTAGTCGGGCTCTTTCTCCTTCTCCTTCGCCTCCTGCGCGAAATTCGGGAGGGCGAGAAGAATGAGGGCGATGGCGATGAGGATGCGTTTCATGACGTCTCCTATTTCGCGATCCAGATGATGCGTACATCGGGATTCGCGGTTTGTAGTTCGATGGTCATCGGTTGCGCTTCAGACGATGCGATCGCGATCGGGCGAGAGTGCGGTTTGCGGTGATGGTGCTTCTTGGGAGGAGTTTGGGTAGCGATGACGCTTTGCACCGGCGAGGCCGCCGGTGCCCCACTGAGTGACCGAGCGATGGGCGGGGGCGTCCTCAGTGGGGCGCCGGCGGCCTCGCCGGCGTGGTTTTCGGGCACCTGCCGCGGAACCAGCACGAACACCATCACCACCGCCGCGAGCGCCACCGAGGCCGCGAGGAACCACGTGTTCCGCCGCTCCCGCCGCGCAATTTCGCGCATGACGTTCTCGCGGATCTCCGCGAAATCCTGATCGGTAAGCGGCATCATCGCGTCACCCCGAACCAGGCGCGGAGCTTCGCGCGCGCTTTGCTGATCTGCACGCGCACCGTCGCCGGCGTGTTGCCGAGGATCTCCGCGACGTCCTCGGTCGACAGCTCCTCGATGTCGCGGAGGATGATCGCAAGCCGCTCGCGTTCCGGGAGCGTGTCGATGGCGCGCCGCAGCATCGCGGCGTCGTCATTTGTGCGCGGCGGAGTGGTGATTGGCAGCGCGTCCTCGATCGGCATGAAGATCCGGCGGCGCCGCCGGCGCTGATCGAGATCGCGGCAGACGTTGACGGCGATGCGGTACAGCCAGCCGAAGAAGTCGCGGTTCTCGTCGTACCGCCCGAGGTGCCGGAAGACGCGCAGAAACGTTTCCTGCACCGCCTCCTTCACCTCCTCGGTGTCGCCGAGAATCCGCCAGGCTACCTGTTCCACACGCCGTTCGCTCGCGATCATCAGTTCCTCGAACGCACGTGAATCGCCGTGTTGCGCCGCCCGGATCGTGGCGAGCAGGATCGGTGTCGTATTCGTCAGCTCGTCACTCACCACGGCTTCGGCTGTCATCGTGCCGTTCTCATGAACCCTCTACTCGGGTTCTATGACGAGCGTTTACTGGGGGAGGATGTTGTGTGTGTGGGGCCGGCTCTCAGCCGGCCCATTTTGTCCATCGCCACGATGGGCCGGCTGAGAGCCGGCCCCACACACACTACTTCTTCGCGTGCAGCTCGCGGACGGCGGCTAGCACGTCCGCGCCGTGCGTTTTCGTGTCGACCTTCTTCCAGATCCGCTTGATGCGGCCGTCGGAGCCGATGAGGAAGGTCGAGCGGGCCACGCCCCAGGTGCGGCGGCCGTAGAAGTTCTTCTCCTTCCAGACGCCGTACATCTTTGCCACATCGGCGGTCTGGTCGGAGAGCAGCGGGAAGTTGAGGTGGTACTTGTCCGAGAACTTGTCGTGCGACTCCATCGGGTCGGTCGAGACGCCGAGGATGACCGCGTGCTCTTTCGTGACGTCGGGCTCGTGCTCGCGGAAACTGCAGGCCTCCGCGGTGCAGCCGGGCGTGTCGTCCTTCGGGTAGAAGTAGAGGACGACGTCCCAACCCTTGTAATCCTTCAGCGAGATCTCTTTCCCGCGCGTGGATGGCAGACGAAAGTTCGGCGCGAGATCGCCAACTTTGGGGTCATAGAAGTCTTGCATCGAATCTCCTGTGTTCCCCGTCATCCTGAGCCGCGAAGACGGCGAAGGATCTCAGAATTCGCAGACCGCGCATCTTGAGATCCTTCGCTGCGCTCAGGATGACGGGTTAGTTCCGAAGAGAACTTTCTCGGCGATGAGTACCGCGTTGAGCGCCGAGCTGCGGCGGAGATTATCGCAGACCGCCCAGATCCAGAATCCGCCCGGAATCGACGGCTCGGCGCGCACCGCGGCGATCAGCACCTCGTCCTTGCCGGCCGCGTCGATTGTGCCGAACTGTTGATCACCCTCGGGGAACGCGATCGCCGGGTTCTGCTTCAACGCGTTCTCGATCTTCGCCGTATCGACGGCGGCGTCCGTCTTCACGAACAGCGAGAACGTGTGGCCGTGGAAGATCGTCCCCTGCGTCACGAGCAGCGCGATTTTGGGGCGAACATCAGTCAAGGAACGGATCTGCGACACGATGAACGGCTCGCGGTGCTCCAGCGCGGGGTAGAGGTTGAACGCGAGCTGGCGGCCGAAGACCTCCTGCGGCACCGACTGGACGCCGAGGACGGCGATCGTCTGCTTCGCCAACTCCGCGACGCCGGGCTCGTCGAACTCCGAGGCCGGTTGTACGACCGTCGCCGTGCAGAGCTCCACGGCTGCCACCTTTTCGATCTCGTGGAGGATCAGCGCGATCGGGATCGCGATCGGATGCGGCGAGACCAGCTTCCGGTCGGTGGCGTCGAGCGTGTCGACATTGATGCCGGCGATTGCGAGCTTCCCGTCCTCCGCGGTCGTCGGCTGCGACAGATCGACGGCGATGTAGCCGTTCGCCGCTTCGATCCACTCGCGATTGCCCGCCGATGGGCCGCAGAAGAACGCGAGATCTACATCCGACAGCTCGACCGCCGATGCCGCCGTGACGACCGCCGCCTCGTCGCCGATGTCCGTCAACGCCCCCGCGGCCTCTCCGGTGCTGTCGAGCAGCACGACCTTGTCGAACGGAAAGGCGCGCTCGCGAAGAATCGTCTTGATCTCCGCCCCGACGAGCGTCAGCGGATTCACGATCGCCAGCCGAAACCCCGCCGGATGCCTCAAGGCGCCGGCTCCGCCGGCGGAATCGGCGGCATCGGTCCGATCGGTTCGATGCGGCGGGTCGGGAACGCGATCGACCAGAGCCGCATCAGCGGGCCGGAGATGAGGTAGCCGATCGAGCCGACGAACCAGCACACCCGCGGCCAGCGGAAAGCGAGCGCCAGCAGGAGCGCCAGCACGACGAAGTACATCATCGAGCGCTCCTTCTGCAGATTGAGACCCTTCTGGCTGCGCCACCGGATCGGCGACACCATCGCGAAGGCCGTCGAGACGGTCAGGATCGCGATCACCACCGCGAACGTGTGGTCGTCGATCGTGATCGGCCGCGAGGCGTAATAGATGGTCGACGCCAGCGTCAGCGCCCCGGCGGGACTCGGCAGGCCGACGAAGTAGCGGTAATCGCTCTTCCCCGTCATCACGTTGAAGCGCGCGAGACGGAGCGACACCGAGACGAGGAAGAGGAACGCCAGCCCGCCACCCAGCCGGTCGAAAACGTTGAGGCCCCACGCGTAGACCAGCACCGCCGGCGCGCAGCCGAAGGTGACGACGTCGGCGAGCGAGTCGTACTCCTTCCCGAACTCGCTCGTGGCGCCGAGCTGCCGCGCCACCATGCCGTCGAACGTGTCGAAGATCGCGGCGAAGAGGAGCGAGAGGCACGCCGTCTCGAACGGGTCGACCGCCAGGTCGTACTGCCCCGCCGCGATCGCCGCCGAGCCGCGCATCGCGTAGTAGATGCAGCGGAAGCCGAAAAAGAGATTGAGGATCGTGAACGACGTCGGGATGACGTAGACGCCGCGACGGAGGTTCTTTCGCAGGTCGGGACGCTTCATTCGCCGATCTCTGCGATCACCGTCAGCCCGACCTTCACCTTGTCGCGCAGGTTCACGCGGATGTTCGCGTCGGCCGGGAAGAAGATGTCGACGCGCGATCCGAACTTGATCATCCCGACCCGCTCGCCGCGCACCACCCCGTCGCCCTCTTTTTTGTCGAACACGATGCGCCGCGCCAGGAGGCCGGCGATCTGTTTGAACGCCACGCGGTGTCCGCGCGAGTCCTCCACCACGATCAGGTTCTGCTCGTTCTCGCTCGACGACTTCTCCACCATCGCCGCCAGTTTCTTCCCCGGGTTGTAGCGGTAGTGCACGATCTTCCCGGTGATCGGCGAGCGGTTCACGTGCACGTCGAACACCGACATGAAGATGGAGACTTGCCGCGTGAGGCCCGGCCACACCGAGCCGTCGGCCACGTCCTTGATCTGGACCACCGTGCCGTCGGCGGGCGAGAGGACGTCGATGTGCCGCTCCGAGCCAAGCCGGTGCGGATCGCGGAAGAAGTTGATCATGAACGCCGCGAGGAGGCCGAGGATGATCGCCGCGATGTACCACTGGAGGAGCAGCGATGCCGCGGCGAGGATGATCACTGGGATCGTGAACACCCACCCCTCGGGAGCAAAGCGAATGCGCGCCATTTCGCCGGGATGGTAATGCAAGAAGGTTGTCAGTTCCGTGGTGTAACGCCAAGCGTGGCGGGAAACCTCGGAGGAGGGTGGTGCGATGGGTGGGGACTGAGGTTCGAGGTTCGAGGTTCGAATGAAGAGGTAAGAGGTTGACGCGAAACGCCTTTCTTACTTCTTACCTCGAACCTCGAACCTCAATCTCCAATGAGCGCACCGTTACCCCACCGCCCACCCAGGTCCTCGCTACGCTCGGGATGACATCAAAAACAAAAAGCCCCGGCAACCGCCGGAGCCTTCAAATGATCGATGCTGTTTGCGCTACGCCGTGACGTTCTGATTCTCGTACGTCCTGATCCTCAGCGCCATCTGGTCCTTCAGGTGGAGTTTGCGTTTCTTCAACGTCTTTTCCTCCAACTCTTCCTCGGCCGTGACATCCGGCTTTCCGGTCAATTCGTTGAGGCGATCCTCACAATGGTGGTGCTCCTCAACCCACTGCCGGAACTCGGGATCTTCTGCGGCGAGAATCTGTTGAACGTCAGCGGTACGATTCGACATCAGCTTTCCTCCTTCGAAGTACCAGATGAACGAAATCTTAGCACTGCGTCGAAACGCCCTCCGGGTCGCCCTCGGAGTGGTCCTGCTATCCACATTGGTGAGCCCGCTGGGCCGCGAGCTCTTCTGCGGAGACGAGACCAAGTACTCCGAGGTCGTCCGCGAGATGCGTGCCACCGGCCGGTGGTTTCTGCCGCCGCTGGAGGGGGTCCCGTTCACCCACAAGCCCCCGCTCCACTTCTGGATGGTGGGGGGCCTGACTTACCTCTTCGGGACCTACTCGATCTGGTCGTACGTCCTCCCATCGCTCCTCGCATTCGGCCTCCTCATCTGGCTGATGCACAAAATGGCCGGCCCGGTCGCCGCCTACATCTGCGCCACGTCGCTGCTCGTCTGGGGAAGCGCCCAGACCGCCCGGATGGACGTCACGTT
>DASXHZ010000088.1:0-9503 GCA_036488085.1 Thermoanaerobaculia bacterium | reverse complement strand
CGGGAGAACAGCAGCCGGTCCCCAGCCGGGGTTGTCCGTGAAATCGTCATCTGTCTTGTACAACCCGTTAGAAGTCGCCACCCAGAGCCGCCCCTCGTTTCGAGGATCGGTCAGGATCTTGTTGATGCTGATGTCTTTGTTCATCCCACCGAAGTTGCTGGCAAAGGCGATCGGCCACCAGGTGACGCCCGCGTCGTCGGTGCGAAACACTCCGCCGGTCAGGCCGATCGGTTTCGCGTCGTTGTGGTCGCTGTTGCCGGAGGATGCTACGAACCAGGTTCGATAGTTAGTCGGATCAAAGGCGGCCGTTGATACTCCTGAGCGGCCGATCTTCGTGTCCGTACCCGTCTTCGACCATGACGCCCCGCCGTTCGAGGAGAAGAACAGCCCGCCCGCGGTCGAACCACAGAGCACGTACCTGGGATCGTCGTTGTAGAAGAGAATGAATTCGATCGGACCGTTGCCGGTCGTGTCTCCGCCAGCCGGTTTTCCTATCGGCCCGATCTCCTGCCACGGAACAGTATTGGCGGCGCTGGCCGCTTCGCCTGCCTCCGTCGCATGCCCTACGGCCCGGTGGCGATGATGGTTGTACAGGTTATAGAAGCTGTATTCGCGCTGATAGTAAGTGGCGAAATCGCCGGAGGGGTAGAGCCTTGGCTCCCAAAAGCGCATGAACTTCAGGTATTCGTTGTACTCCCCTCCCTCTTCTCCCAGAAGCGCGTCGATGCCGCGGCTGGCGATCTCCGGCGCGAAGTAGGCTTCCATCCGCGTCTGATAGTCGTAGAGATTTTCGCCGGGACGCCTGCTGATGGTCAGTTGCGCCGAGACCGTGCCGTTAGAGAAGACGATGACAAGCGCGAGTAGCCAAAGACGAAATCTCATGGACTCACCTCTCCGGTTCCGAATGGGGCGTAACGCCATACAAGTGGAGTGATCCAGACGGAAGATTGGCTACCACCCAGAAAAGCAAACTCGCGCCAATAGTCAAGAAACGGCCGGCCCGGTGAGCCTCGGGCGTTGGAGGGCGGGCAGGACGGAGCCCCTGTTAGCGGACTCGAGCCGCCAGAACATCTGAACTTCACCTTTTGCAGGTGACGTCCACCATGCAGGCGCCGCTAAGTCGTTGATTCTTCGTGCGTTACAATTACAAATAACGCAGCAATTGCGAGCGGCGATGGCATCGAATGAAGAGTTGGATGAAGAGTTCTCCGCCAAAATGCTCGAACGTTCGGGCCCAGAAACGAAAGCCGCGGGTCTGGCAACTCGCGGCCCTCGAAACAGTTACGATTTGGTAGGCGCTAGCGGACTCGAACCGCTGACCCCCACCGTGTGAAGGTGATGCTCTACCGACTGAGCTAAGCGCCTGGGGTGCGTTGTTTCAAACAGCGGGCGGCAGGATGAATTCCGACGCGGGATGGGAAGGATAGTTCGGCGGCGCTAGGCGGTCAACCTGCGGCCGGTCAACTGCGGCCGGTCAACCTGTGGTGTGATACGGCGTTCATGCGTCGGACGGTGAAGAGCATTGCGGTTGCGGCGGGGGTGGTGGGGGCGGGGGTTGCGGTCGAGCGGAACTTCCTCGCGGCGCCGAGGTATCGGGGAGCGGTATCGGATCACTTCGACGGCGAGCGGTTTCACAACCTCGATCCGTCGTGGCAGTCGGAGCGATCGTTCCTGAAGTGGCAGTTCGAGCGGGAGCGGGGGTTCTGGCCGGAGTGGATCGAGAGCGAGCCGGGAGCGGCACCGCCGGCACGCGTCGGCGACGGCCGGATGCGCGTGACGTGGGTGAATCACGCGACGCTGCTGCTGCAGGTCGAGAAGCTCAACATCCTCACCGACCCGATCTGGTCGGAGCGGTGCTCGCCGGTCTCGTTCCTCGGCCCTCGGCGGCACCGCGCGCCGGGGCTGCGCTTCGAGGAACTGCCGCCGATCGACGTCGTGCTCGTCAGCCATAACCATTACGACCATCTCGACATCGCGACGCTGCATCGGTTACGGCGAAGGTTCGCGCCGACGATCATCACGCCGCTCGGTAACTCCTTGCTCCTGACCCGCCTCGGCGTCCGCGGGGCGACGGAGCTCGACTGGTGGCAGTCGGCGCGTGTGAATGAACACGTCGAGATCACATGCGTCCCGTCGCAGCATTTCTGCGCGCGCGGGCTCTCGGACCGCAACCGCGCGCTCTGGGGAGGGTTCGTGATCGCGACGCGGAGCGGGAACGCCTACTTCGCGGGCGACACGGGATGGGGCTCGCACTTCGAGCGGGTCCGTGAGCGCTTTCGATCGATCCGGCTCGCGATGCTGCCGATCGGCGCGTATCTGCCACGATGGTTCATGCGGCCGGCGCACATCGATCCCGCCGAGGCGGTGGAGGCGCACAAGGTCCTCGGCGCGGACGTGAGCGTGCCGATGCACTACGGCACGTTCCGGCTCAGCGACGAAGGGGAAGCGCAGCCGGTCGACGATCTGCGCCGCGCGCTCGCGCCGACCGGCGCGTCATCGTTCGAGATCATCGAGCATGGCGAGGGATTCGAGGCATGAAGCGCGGGCGTCGGATTTCGCTCAGCGAGCATTGGATTTCACGAGGGGGTGTCCAAATTTCACACACCGAGCATTCGGACTCACTAGGCGGCGTCTAAATTTCACACACCGGAGCATCCGAAGCAGAACGTGGTGTCCAGATTTCACACACTGCCGTCCACATTTCACACAGGGGGAGCCGGGATTCACCTTCGGGAGCATCGGATTTCACGTTGAGAGCATCGGATTTCACGTTACGACCGTCAGATTTCACGTTGAGCCGCTCGGATCTCGCTTCGCCCGGTTCGGATTCCACGTCGTGGAGATCGGATTTCACCCCGCGAAGACGCGGGACCAGCGGAGCAGCCGCGAGGGATAAACTACGTCCATGCGAGTACTCGGAGCGTTCAGCCACGGCGTCATCGACTATTTGATGGTGATCTTGCTCGCGGTCGGGCCGGGAGTCGCCGGTTTCACGAACCACCGTCTGGCGATGATGTGCTACGGCCTTGCGGCCGTGCACTTCCTGCTCACCGTCATCACGCGCTTCCCGCTCGGTGTGGCGAAGGCGCTGCCGTTCTGGCTGCACGGCACGGTCGAGATCGTGGTCGCGGTGCTGCTGGTGATCCTGCCGTGGCTGGCGCACTTCTCGGCGGGGGTGCTCGCGCGCAACTTCTTCGTCGCGATCGGCCTGCTGATCGCGCTCATCTTCCTGTTGACAGACTATCGATCTGGCGATCGTGCACGCGCGGCATCAACACCAAAGCGATGAAGGCGCCGACCAGTGCGGTCGCCATGTCCTCCTGCGTGTCCCACGGATCGCCTTGAGTGCCGAGGAAGTCGTCGGCGCGCGCGCCGGCGGAGAGCGCGGTGCTCCATTCGAGCAGCTCGTAGGCGGCGCTGATACCGAGGCAGACGAGCAGGATGATGGCGAACATCCAGCCGCGCGTGCGGACGACGTTGCGGCGGATGAAGATTTCGCGCGCGGCGAGGGCCGGTACGAAACCCTGCGCGAAGTGGCCGATGCGGTCGTAGTCGTTGCGCGCCCAGCCGAACCACTGCTGCATCCAGCGGCCGAGCGGCACCTGCGCATACGTGTAGTGTCCGCCGACCATGAGAATCATGGCGTGGAGCGTCAAGAGGGTGAGGAGGAGCGGCGTGATGGGGGCGCGCCGCTGGATCGCGATGACGATCACGATCCCGAGCAGCGCCGGGAAGACCTCCATGAGCCACGTGAAGTAGTCGTGCGGCCGGATGGCCGACCAGAGCAGCACGACGACGTACGCGGCGAGAAGGACGCGCGCGAGCACGCGTCCATTATGCGGCGAGCTACGCCATCACTTCTTGGAAGAGCGCTTGCGCGATGACTTCTTCGACGACGAACGCTTCTTCGGGGACGACTTCTTTGACGACGAGCGCTTCTTGGAAGACGACTTCTTCGACGAAGACTTCTTGGAAGATGACTTCTTCGACGATTTCTTCGATGACTTCTTGCGCGACGGCACCTTGCCGCCTTCGCGTCGCGCTTCGGAGAGGCCGATCGCGATCGCTTGCTTCTTGCTCGTGACTTTCCTTCCGGAGCCGCCGCTCTTCAGCGTGCCGTGCTTCCGCTCGTGCATCGCCCGTTCGACCTTGTCCTGAGACTTCTTGCCGTATTTCGCCATGCCTTACCTCCGATGCACAACGATCGGTGCAAGACGAGTGCGCAGTGGGCAGAACGCAGAGCGCAGGCCTCCGCCCCCGGCGTATCTGCGCTCTGCGCTCTGCGCTCTGCGCTCTAAGCTCTGCGCACTATTTGTCGACGAACGTGCGGCGCGACATCACGAGCGCGGTGCGATGCGCCGGCACTTCGACGTCGATGTCGTGGATGCCTTTCGCTTTCGTCTCCGGCCGCCGCACCTCGAGCTCGTAGTGGCCTTCGAGCGCGCGCTGCAGGCGATCGATCGCAAGCTGCGGGAAGTGGAAGGTGTCGGCGTAGAAGCCGCCGGTGTCTTCGGCTGCTTTCTCCAGTCCGGCGCTGAGCGAGTGCCAGTCGGCCTGGGTGATGTCGATCGAGAAGACGCTGGTGCGCGATGCTTCGAGCGCGCGTTGTGCGATCGCGTAGCGCTTTTCCATCACGACGCGGCCGCCGGCTAGCTTGCCGAGGCCCCAGCCGAAGAGGATGAGCGACTTCGGGCCGGGGATCGGAAGGAGCGCGTTGCCGAGAAGGAAGAGGGCGCGGTCGGAATCGACGGCGTTGCGGAGCGACTGGTCGTCGAGCGCACGGGCCAGCGACGGCATCGGGACCGACGGCGGGCGAGGTGGGTCGTCGATCGAGAGCGAGTCGCGCATCGCTTTCGAAATCGCATCGTGGTCGTCGCTGAAGTCGAGGCGGAACTTGAGATGCGAGTCGAACGAGACGACGGCGACGCGGTCCTCGGGCTCGAGGGAGTCGAGGAGCTGGTCGGCGTAGGGGAGGATCTTCATCTGTCCGCTGACGCGCACCCGCTCGCGTGCGAAGTCAGTCTGGAAGAAGAAGACGAGCAGCCGTCCCTTCGGTGCCGGCACCTCGAGCGACGATTTCGCCGACTCACGATCGAGCTCCGCGAGCTCGCGCGCGCCAGCGGTCTCCGGAATCCACTCCACCGATTCGATCTTCGCGGGCACGCCGTCGATCTTCACGCGGAAGTCTTTCGGCTCGAGGTTGGGGATCGGATCGCCGCGCCCGTCGGTGACGCGGACGTCGATCAGGATACGCTCGACGGTGATCGATTCCTGCGTGCGCATCTCCTGCGGTGAGGCGGCGAGCGAAAGCGCCAGGAGAAGCGGGATCACGGGTCGAGTTTACAATCCGCGCTCATGCGGATTCGATTCATTCTCGCAACGCTTCTCATCGCGACGTCTGCGTTCGCGGCGCGGTTCGACGACCTCTTTCTCGACAAAACGATGCGCGTCGACTACTTCCACACCGGCAACCACGGCGAGGAGCTCGTGGCGCTCGATCGGGTCGTGAGCGACGGACCATGGCCCGGCAGCCGCACGTATCTGATCGACGCGACGAACCTCGGCAGTTACTACTTCGAGGTGATCGACCGGGAGACGAATCAGCCGGTGTACTCGCGCGGATTCTCGTCGGTGTACGGCGAGTGGGAGACGACCGACGATGCGAAAGTCCACGCCGGTACGTTCCACGAGTCGCTGCGCTTCCCGTGGCCGCGCAACCCGGTGCAGGTCGTCCTGAAGAAGCGCGACAAGGAGAACGCGTTCCAGCAGATCTGGTCGACGGTGATCGATCCTGCTTCGCGCTCCGTGAACAAGGCGGACGTGAAGGCGGCCGGCAAGGTGTGGACGCTCTTCGAGAACGGTCCAGCCTCGGAGAAGGTCGATCTGCTCGTCATCGGCGAGGGATACACCGAGGCGGAGCAGACGAAATTTCACAACGACGCGAAGCGGCTGGTCGCGAAACTGTTTGCGACGGAGCCGTTCAAGTCGCGCCAGAAGGACTTCAACGTCCGGGCGATCGATCTGCCGGCATCGCAGAGCGGGGTGAATCGTCCGCGGACGAGCGACGACCGTAGAACCGCGACGTCGGTGCAGTACAACATCTTCGATTCTGAGCGGTACGTCCTGACGTTCGACAACCGCGCGCTCCGCGACATCGCCTCGGCTGCGCCCTACGACTTCCTCGAGATTCTCGTGAACGAGAAGACGTACGGCGGCGGCGGGATCTTCAACGATCAGGCGACGGCGTCCGTCGACAGCGCGTTCTCCGAATACGTCTTCGTCCATGAGTTCGGGCATCACTTCGCCGGTCTGGGCGACGAGTACTACACGAGCGACGTTGCCTACGAGACCGGCGGCGAGAAGCCGGAGCCGTGGGAGCCGAACCTGACCGCGAGCGGCACGCATCCGAAGTGGTTCGAGATGGTCGACAAGGACGTCCCGCTGCCGACGCCGTGGGACAAAGCGGCGTTCGAGGAACACTCGAAGGCGGTTCAGGCGCGCCGCCGGCAGATCCGCGCGGAGAACCAGCCGGAGTCGGTCATGGACGCGCTGTTCCGCGAGGAGCGCGACTGGGAGACGAAGTTCCTCGATCACGACCAGAAGTACGCCGGCAAGGTCGGCGCATTCGAAGGCGCCGGATACGAGCCGAAGGGCCTCTACCGGCCGGAGGTCGACTGCATCATGTTCACACGCGACGAGGTCGGCTTCTGCCGGGTGTGCCAGCGCGCGATTTCTCGCATCATCGACATCTATTCGCACTGATCGAACGTATCGTTATCCGTCATGCGTGATCTGTGATCCGTCAGTTTGTTTATCGGATAACGGATCACGACGGAGGGGGAAACATGAAACGGCTTCTCACGATCTCGGTGCTCCTGCTCGCGGCCTGCGGCTCGTCGCAGATGTCGAACGACTATCAGTCGGGCGACGCGGAGAACTACATCAAACAGGCGGACGTCGCCTTCGGGACGGCGATGCGGACGAACGACATGGACGCGCTGGCGAACATGTACGCAGCCGACGCCACGTTCATGCCGCCGAACATGGCGGCGGCGCACGGCCAGAGCGCGGTGCGGACGTCGTGGAGCGGCTTCCTCGGCCAGTTCAGCAGCACCGATCTGACGCTGACGCCCGACGACGTGCAGCAGTCCGGCGATCTCGCGGTCGAGACGGGACGCTACATGGTGCACGTGGTGCCGAAGGGGACGGCCGCGTCGGTGACCGACAGCGGCAAGTACGTGGTGGTCTGGAAGAAGATCGACGGACGGTGGCGCATCTTCCGCGACATCTTCAACAGCGATCTCCCGGTACCGACCCACTAACGGGGCGGCACGCCGGAGTGCCCGCTGGCGACGAGCCACCCGTAGGTGTCGACGTATGCCTGCCCGGCGCGGCGGAAACGCTCGACGTCCGCGCGATGCGAGGCGGCGACATCGTTCCTTCCGCGCTTGTCGGCGACGTCATAGAGCGACTCGCTCGTGATGTCGTACCGGTCGCCGTCGGCGCGAAGGATCGCCTGATAGGAGAAGTGCGCGTCGTGCATCAGCAGGGCGTGGGAGTCGTTCCAAGCCACGATGATCCGCTTGTCATCGGTCTCGGCGGGATCCAACAGGCCGAAGCCGGCCAGGAGTGAGGCGAATGCCGCGCGGTTGACGTAGGCTCGTGCGGCCTGGAAGCGATCCAACGCTCCGCGATCCTAGTCAGACTTGCGCGGCTGCGCAACGGATTCCAATATGACATCCGCGATGTTGCTATAGCGGCCGCCGAAGTGATGCGAGCCCGGCTCGCGCACGGCGGTGGCGAGCTGCGGGTCGAGCGCGCGGCAGAGGGTGTCCTTCTCCTTCTCGCCGTAGACGCAGAGCATGCGGATTCCGCGTAGTTTCTCGAGCTCCGGCTTGACCTCGTACTGGATTTCGCGCGGGTGATAGAGCGGAATCCAGCTCGCGTGGTAGCGGAAGTCGATGGTGGGCTCGAGGCCGAGGAACGCGATCACTTCGGTCGAGGCGCGAATGTCGGGCGGAAGTCGATTAGCCATGAACGGCAGCACGTCGGCGCCGCGGGAGTAGCCGATCAGCATGACGTGATCGCACTTCCAGTGAAGTTTGTAGTACCGAATCACGCGTTCGAGCGCGCACGCCGACTCCTCGGCTGTCTTCCGTTTCTTGAAGTACTCGTTCGTGAGAAAGCCGACGACCGGGACTCCCGCCTCGCGAAAACGGTTCGTGACGTGAGCGTCGATGCGCCGCCAGCCGCCATCGCCCGTCAGCATGATGGCGAACGTGCCGTGCGGCGGATGTTTCGCCGGAAGCGCGATGAGCGGCAGGTCGGTGACGCCGCCGTTTGCGATGCATAACGCGAGGACAAGCGACAACATCAATTCAGCGCCTCGAGGATGATCCGCGCGAGTTTCGCGTAGTCGCCGTCGAAGTGATGCGAGCCGTGCAGAGTGACCACCTTCACATGCGGCAGTGCGAGGCCGCGGCAGAGGGAGTCGGTGTCGTCGTCGCCCCAGACGCAGAGCGATTTCATAGAAGTCAGCTTCGCGAGCTCCGGCTCGACCGCCATCCCTTTTTTCGAGTCGTGCATCCAATCGACGACGTGGAACTCGAACTCGACGCGCGGACTGGCCGCCAGCAGCGCGAGGAGGCGGACCTTCGACTGCTGGTCCGGCGTGAGGCGCGCAACCATCGCCGGCAGGACGTCGGCGCCCCGCGAGTAGCCGACGAGCACGACGTTCCGTTTCTTCCAGCGCGCGAGGTTCGAGTCGATGATGGCGCCGAGGTCGTGCGCGGCGGTTTCGGGCGTGCGCTTCGTCCAAAAATACTGGAGCGCGTTGAGGCCGACGACCGGCATGCCTTCGTTCGCAAACACCCCGGACAGCGACTTGTCGATCTTCGCCCAGCCGCCGTCGCCCGAGACGATGACGACCAGCGTCTCGGAGCTCCCGCGCGCCGGCGGGACGTCGATAAGCGGGAGAGGCTTCGCCGTTGCGAGTAGGACAGAAAGAAGGAGGAACATCGGGCCGGGGCGTACAACGGCTCGGCTCGCGTCCTCATTTCGCAAAAACCCCGCGTAACCCTCCCGACACAAGGGCAGCCAGGTTGGTGAGGATGCGCGGGAGGGCGAGGCCGCCGGGCGAGGCGATGTAGGTCGGCTCCCACTCCGGATCGAACTTCTCCTTGTACTGGCGCAGGCCCTGGAAGTTGTAGAAGTTCTCGCCGAACCGATACGCCAGCGCCCCGACGCGAGTCCAGAGCGTGCCGAGCGAGCGATTCTCGAGTCCCGACAACGGCGCCATGCCGAGGTTGAACCACGCGTAGCCGTGCTCCTGACCCCAGAGGATGAGATTGACGAACATGTAGTCCATCACGCCAGACGGCGCGTCGGGCAGATGGCGCATGAGGTCGACCGAGAGCTCTTCGCCCGCGCCTTCCCACAGATTCGCGAACGCCACGATGCGATTGTCCTTCTTCACGATGGCCACCGAACAGCGGCTCACGTAG
>DASXHZ010000087.1:0-22615 GCA_036488085.1 Thermoanaerobaculia bacterium | reverse complement strand
GAGGCCGGTCTGACGCTTCGATCGATCGGCGACTGGATGGGAGTCAGCGATTGGTCGGCTTCGAAGATGAGGAAGGCCGCAATGACGCTCTACGCCACGGATGGTCGCTACCGCGAGAAGGTGGATCAGATCCGGGCCGCGTTAAGTTGACTTTCCGGATGTGACCCCAACTTACGGCGTGACGCGTGGTTTTCCGTCGTGCGCGGTACACTATGCAGCAAATAAGGAAAGAGGGGGAAGCCGTGAGACGTGTAGCCCTGAGCCTAACTGTTCTTCTTGCTTTGGCGTGCGTAACAAACCGGATGGCGCTCAACGAATCTCGAAAGAACGCAGTCTGGATCAGTCAAGTGAAGCTCGGCCAAACCGCCGATCAAGTCCGCGGGATCATGCATAAGGGGCCCGAAAGCACGACTGCTCGGATCCTCCAGGACGGCACGAACGAAGAGGTGTGGAACTATCTGACCGATTACGGCAACGATACCAATACGACTATCACTTTCAGAAACGGGAAGGTCGTCGAACTAACGCAAACAAAGTGGTTGGGCAACGGTAAATTCGATGAGCCGCGTACATTTCAGAAGCCTAATTAGTCTGCCGACAGAGGTCGGCGTGTGGAGGGGACCGTGGCGCAATTCCTCGACGTAGCCAGTACTCTCGACGGTGACAGGGTTCGATTCCAGTGCCCAAGCTGTTCTGCCAATTTCGAATGGTCCGCACCACAAGTAATGAATATGGCCGATTCCTCGATCGCAGACTACTGCGGTAAGTGTGGTGCGGGGTTGCGGGTGTGGAAGCCGGGCGGCGGCGCAAATCATACTGCGTCGACACAGGGTAGGGAGAGATCGACAATTTCACCTCGAACGGCCTCTCAAGTGCAGGGAAACGTTACCGACCCCGCGCAACCCGGAGATTCCTATAGAGCGTTCGATTACAGGGTTGTGCCGTTCATCGGACAGAGCCGTGGGACACTGTCGTCCTCGGAAGTCACCAACCAACTGCAGACCGCGATCAATCAGCAGGCAGCTGAAGGGTGGGAGTTCTGCCAGCTCTCCGATGTAAACATCGAGGTTCAACCAGGATGCATCGCAGGCCTGTTCGGTGCAACGGTCCAATACCAGCGTTTCGACCAGCTAATATTCAAAATGCCCAAGTGACGGAAAACTCTTCTTGCGACTTTCGATTTGGCCCAATCAAGCCGAGGTAGAAGTCCTGGTGCCTCCGCGTGAAGCCCATCACGCGGACGCTGAACGACACATGGCGCTGAAGACCCCGACCTCTCCTGGGACGCCGGCAGGATTGCCGGCGCCAGGCAGAAGAAGAACCGCTGAGTTATGCGGGTACGCTCTCGGCCACGCGCTTGGCGTACAGCTCGAGGAGGCTGCCCCAGCCTCCCGCAGGCTCGGTCGTGACGGGAATCGGCGGCGGGCGTATTCTGTCGAGTGAGGTAGAAAAGCGCGCGCTTGCGAAAACGAAGGACAGGCTGGCGGAAGCGCTTCAATAGGATACGAGATGGCTGACACGGAACACGATGCTCTCATAGACCAGGTCAAGAACGGCTCGGCCTTTGAATCGCTGCGCGCAGCGACGAGGCTCGCCCAGCTTGCGCGGGCGAAGAAGAGCGCCCGTTCGACCGTCGCCGGTCTCGACTTGAGTGATGTCGACTTGAGTGATATCGCCGGCGAGGTAGAGACTCGTAGAGTCTTGGTGGAGGAGCTACAGAGGACCATCGGGACTCAACCGGCTCTACGCCCTGATTCCGCCGAGACTGGGGGAACGGTCCGCCCGAATAACGAAGGTCTTTCTCCCGGCAGCACGCACGGCCGGCGTTAGCGGCGCGGGCGAGCGGACGAGACATCCCCCCCCGCAAATGAGCGGGAGCGCGCGCGGCTTCGCCGGCAGGATTGCCGGCGCCACACAGCTTCCGTTGTACGATTCCCACCTCACCCCGCCCGGTTGCCTGGCGGACTTCACAATCCAAAGGAGCCCTTGATGAGAAAGACACTGTTCGTGTTGCTCTCGATTTGCGCCACGTCCCTCTGTGCCCCTTCCCTCTTCGCCGCGGAGGGGATGTGGATGCCGCAGCAGATTCCGCAGATTGCGGCCGACATGCAGAAGGCGGGGATCAAGATCGATCCGAGCCGTCTCGCGGACCTCACCGGCGACCCGATGGGGGCGGTCATCTCCCTCGGCGGCTGCACGGCGTCGTTCGTCTCGCCGGACGGCCTGGTGGTCACGAACCATCACTGCGGCTACGGTTCGCTGCAGTACAACTCGACCGCCCAGCGCGATCTGCTCAAGCAGGGCTTCCTCGCGCATACGAAGGAAGAGGAGCTGCGCGCGGCTCCCGGTTCGCACATCTTCGTCACGACGAACATCGAGGACGTCACGAGCCGCGTGACCGGCAACCTCGGCGCGAAGCTCACCGACGCGCAGCGCGCCAAGGAGATCGAGAAGCGCCAGAAGGAGCTCACCGCGGAGTGCGAGAAGCAGGGCGGCGTCCGCTGCCGCGTGGCGTCGTTCTTCGAGGGTTCGCAGTACCTCCGGACGACGCAGATGGACATCAAGGACGTGCGCCTCGTCTATGCGCCGCCCGAGGGGATTGGGAACTTCGGAGGGGAGACGGACAACTGGATGTGGCCGCGCCACACCGGCGACTGGTCGTTCCTCCGCGCGTACGTCGGCAAGGACGGGAAGCCGGCCGACTACTCGAAGGACAACGTGCCGTACCACCCCGTGCACTACCTGAAGGTGTCGACCGAGGGGATCAACCCGGGAGATTTCGTCATGGTGGCGGGATATCCAGGGCGGACGTTTCGGTACCGCACCGAGAACGAGATCCAGACGGCGGCCGACTACTCGATGCCGACCTTCATCCGCTACGCGACCGACCTGTCGAACATCCTGCACGAGCAGGGGAAGAACAACCGCGACGTCGCGATCAAGAACGCCTCGCGCATCCGCGGCATGGAGAACACGCTCAAGAACTTCACCGGCGTCGGGAACGCGATGCAGACGGGCCGCATCCAGGCGCACGCGCACGAGCGCGAGGCGGCGATGGCGCAGTACGCGGCGTCGCATCCGCAGTACGCCGGCGTCCTCGATCAGATCCGCAAGCTGGATGAGGAAGAGATGTCGACCCTCCAGCGCGACACGGTGCTGACTTGGATCTTCCGCAGCTCGCCGCTCCTCTCGCAGGCGCGGACGATCTATCGCTACTCGATCGAGAGAGCGAAGCCCGACATCGAGCGCAACCCCGGCTACCAGGAGCGCGACGTCCCGTCGCTCATGAACGGCTCGGCGCGGGTGCAAAATGAGATCGACGTCCCGAGCGACCGCGCGGGGCTGAAGTACTTCCTCCTCGAGTCGCAGAAGTTGCCGGCCAACCAGCGGATCACGGCCGTTGACCAGGCGCTCGCGGGCACCGACGTCGACAGGTTCCTCGACCAGCTCTACGCGAATACGAAGGTCAACGATCTCGGCGTGCGCAAGGTGATGTACGGCGAGACGACCCAGCAGCTCGAGGCGCGCAACGACTCGATGGTCAACCTCGCGGCGAAGCTGATGCCGCTGCAGCTCGAGAACGAGAAGCGCGACGACGCCCGCGCCGGCGCGCTCTCCCGCGTCCGCCCGCTCTACTTCAACGCTTTGCGCGAGATGAGCGGCGGGAAGCTGTACCCCGACGCGAACGGCACGCTCCGCATCACGTTCGGCAACGTTCTTGGCTACGCGCCGAAGGACGCGGTGGTGTACACGCCGCAGACGACCGTCATGGGCGTGCTGGCGAAGGACACCGGGAGCGGCGAGTTCGACTCCCCGAAGAACCTTCTTGCCGCGATCAAGGCGAAGGACTTCGGTCCGTACGCCGATCCACAGCTCGGCGCCGTGGCGGTCGACTTCCTCTCCGACGTCGATACGACCGGCGGAAACTCAGGATCGCCGACTCTCAACGCCAAGGGCGAGCTCTGCGGGCTGCTCTTCGACGGCACCTTCGAGTCGCTCGGCTCGGATTACCTTCCCGACGCGAATACCCGGTCGATCCACGTCGACGCCACCTACATGCTCTGGGTGATGGACCGCGTCGATCGCGCCCATAACCTGCTGCAGGAGATGGGGATCACCCCGAAGTTCCAGTAGAACCCGAACCTGTGTAGCGCCGCCGACTCGGCGGCGTCTCTACACAAACTACACAAACCCCGCCGCCGAGTTGGTGGCGCAACACAGAACCAAACCTGACGAGGCCGGTGGCAACACCGGCCCTTTGTTTGCACTCCTTGCGCGTGGAATTCACAATGGTAGACTCAGGTTTGAGATAGCGTTAAGGTTGACAACGGGACGCTCATATGCGTCCAAGTGTCAGAAGGAGAAGCAAATGGCCAAGATTATCGGCATTGACCTCGGCACGACCAACTCGGTTGTGGCCGTCATGGAGGGCAGCGAGCCGAAGGTCATCGTCAACGCCGAGGGGAGCCGCATCACGCCGTCGGTGGTCGGTTTCGCGAAGAATGGCGAGCGCCTCGTCGGGCAGGTCGCCAAACGTCAGGCGATCACGAATCCTGAGAACACCATTTTCTCCATCAAACGGTTCATGGGTCGCAAGTACGACGAAGTGAACGAAGAGATGAAGATGGTCCCGTACAAGGTGACGCGCGCCTCGAACGGCGACGCTCGCGTCGAAATCAACGGGAAGCTCTACTCGCCGCCCGAGATCTGCGCGATGATCCTGCAGAAGCTCAAGCAGGCCGCGGAAGACTACCTCGGCGAGAAGGTGGACCGCGCGGTCATCACCGTCCCGGCGTACTTCAACGACTCGCAGCGCCAGGCGACGAAGGACGCGGGCGAGATCGCCGGCCTCAAGGTCGAGCGCCTCGTCAACGAGCCGACGGCCGCCGCGCTGGCGTACGGTCTCGACAAGAAAGCGAATGAGACGATCGCCGTCTACGACTTCGGCGGCGGCACGTTCGACATCTCGGTGCTGGAGGTGGGCGACGGCGTGGTCGAGGTCAAGTCGACCAACGGCGACACGCACCTCGGCGGCGACAACATCGACCAGAAGCTGATCGACTGGATCATCGACGAGTTCCGCAAGGACCAGGGCATCGACCTCTCGAAGGACAAGATGGCCCTGCAGCGCCTCAAGGAAGCTGCGGAGAAGGCGAAGATCGAGCTGTCGTCGACGGCGTCGACGGACATCAATCTGCCTTTCATCACCGCTGACGCCTCGGGGCCGAAGCATCTCAACATGCAGTTGACGCGCGCGAAGTTCGAGCAGCTCGTCGGCGAGATTCTGCAGAAGACCATGGGTCCGGTGCGCCAAGCGCTCAAGGATGCCGGCATGGATCCGAAGGCGATCGACGAGGTGGTTCTCGTCGGCGGCTCGACGCGCATCCCGATGGTGCAGAAGCTGGTGCAGGACTTCTTCGGCAAGGAACCGCACAAGGGCGTGAATCCTGATGAGGTCGTGGCAGTCGGGGCGGCGGTGCAGGGCGGCGTTCTCGGCGGCGATGTGAAGGACGTGCTGCTGCTCGACGTCACTCCGCTGTCCCTCGGCATCGAGACGCTCGGCGGCGTGATGACAAAGCTGATCGAGCGCAATACGACGATCCCGACGCGCAAGAGCGAGACGTTCTCGACGGCGGCGGACAATCAGACGTCGGTCGAGATCAAGGTGCATCAGGGCGAGCGCGATTTCGCACGCGAC
The DNA here is from genome assembly GCA_036488085.1 of Thermoanaerobaculia bacterium. Classification (GTDB taxonomy): domain Bacteria; phylum Acidobacteriota; class Thermoanaerobaculia; order Gp7-AA8; family Gp7-AA8; genus DASXHZ01. The sequence goes on along the minus strand of DASXHZ010000087.1, from coordinate 16,917 downwards.
AACAAGCTCCTCGGCGCGTTCCACCTGGTCGGCATTCCGCCCGCGCCGCGCGGTATCCCGCAGGTCGAGGTCACGTTTGACATCGACGCGAACGGCATCATGAACGTGTCGGCGAAGGACCTCGGCACCGGGAAGGAGCAGAAGATCACGATCACCAGCTCCTCCGGTCTGTCGAAGGACGACGTCGACAAGCTCGTGAAGGACGCCGAGTCGCACGCGGCCGAGGACAAGGGACGGCGCGACGAGATCGAGGCGAAGAATCAGCTCGACTCGATGGTGTACTCGGTCGAGAAGATGCTCAGCGAGAACCGCGAGAAGCTCGCGGGCTCGGATGTGCAGACGCTCGAGAATTCGATTTCCGAGGCGCGGAAGGCGATGGAGCAGGGCGGCGCGGACAACCTCCGCAAAGCGACTGAGAACCTGCAAAAAGCCTCGCACAAGCTCGCCGAGGCGATGTATCAGCAGGCGGGTGCTTCCGGTGCAGGTTCGCCCGGCGGCCCCGACGCAGGAGCGCCCGGCCCCGAGGCATCGGCCAACAAGGACGACGTCATCGAAGCCGAGGTCGTGGACGAGAACAAGTAACGGGTAACGGGTAACGTCAATGGTGCGTCGCAGAGCAGATGGCTTCGTGATGATCTCGATCATCTCGGAGCGCTACAACATCCATCCGCAGACGTTGCGTCTGTACGAGCGGGAGGGCCTCATCAAGCCCTCCCGCACGTCCGGCAACACGCGCCTCTACGGCGAGGATGAGATCCGCAAGCTGGAGATGATCCTCACGTTGACGCGCGACCTCGGCGTGAACCTGGCGGGCGTGGAAGTGGTGCTCAGCCTCGCCCGCATGATGGCGCAAGCCGACATGGACTTCGACCGCCTCCTCGACTACATCCGCCAGACGATGCTCGACAAACGCCACGGCATCGAGCGCGAGAACGCGCTGGTGAAGCTCGCGCCCCGAGGGCTCACGAAGGCGCGGTGAGCGGATGACGGCGCAGACAAGAATGTCTGCGCTCCGCGACCTTGGAGAGCAGACCTTCTTGTCTGCTCGTCTTCTCAGGTAGGCAACGTCAGACGCGCGACGGCGCCGCGGGCGTCGGTGCGGTTTTCGAGGGTCAGCGTCCCGCCGTGGGCTTCGGCGATTTGGCGGCTGAGGACGAGGCCGATTCCGGTGCCGCCGGTTTTGGTCGTGAAGAAGGGGACGAAGAGGTTTGCGGTGCCGCCGAGGCCTGCGCCTTCGTCGAGGACGAGGAGCTCGGTGGCGCGGCGTGCATGCCATTCGATGTGGACACGGCCCGCGGTGTCGAGCGAGGCTTCGGCGGCGTTGCGGACGATGTTGATGAGTAGCTGTTCTAGCTGGTCTTCGTCGGCGGAAACGATGAGAGTCGGGTCTCCGGCCAGTTCGATCGGAACGCGTGTCTCGAGGGCGGCGACTCGGCGAACGAGATCGCCGAGGGCGACAGGGCGTTTGCGCGGTTCCGGAAGACGGGCGAGTTGCGCGTAGGCGCGGGTGAATCGCGTCAACGCCTCGGTTCTGCTCGAGATGACGCGCATGCCGCGCATCAGGTCGTGCTGCCAGTCGTCGGGTAGCGGATCGCGTGTGACGAGTTGCTCGATCGAGGTGGAGATGGAGCGGATCGGCGCGAGTGAGTTGTTGAGCTCATGCCCGATCACGCGCACGATGCGCCGCCACGCCTCGGCCTCTTCCTCGCGCAGGGCGCGCGTGATGTCGGCGACCACGACGAGCGTGAGGCTTTCACCCCGCTCGCGGAAGACGGAGTGACGGATATCCCATCGGCCAGCAGGTGCGCCAGGAAACATTCGCTGTTCGAGCAGGTCGGCGACGCCGATCTCCGCGGCGGCGCTGCCGAGCGCGCGCTCGCGCGGGACGCCGAGGAGGCGCTCGCCGGCTCGGTTTACGAGGCGGAGGCGTGAGTCGGCGTCGAACGCGAAGATCGCGACGTCGATCTCGGCGAGGACGGCGCGGAGGAGCGCCGCCGCTTCGAGCGCTTCGAGCTTGCGCGACTCCATCACGTCGGCGAGGGCGTTCAACTCCAGGAGGATGTCGCCCACCGGATCGTCGCGGAAGACGTTGCGCGCGCGCAGTGAGTAGTCTTCCTCGCGGAGCGCGGTCACGAGATTCGAAAGGGTGCGGAGCGGGTACTCGATCACGTCGGGGAGGATGAGCAAGAGGATGACGAACCCTGCCGCCACGACGAGCGTCGCCGTCCATTGCGCGCGTTGCGACACGCCGCCGCTCCAGGCGAAAAGCAGAACTGCGATCGCCGAGGGGACGAAGGCGGCGAGCGCCGTGACGACGATCCGGCGCTGGTACATCATTCGCGGAGCCCGCGCTCAGAGGCCATATCGCTGAATTCTGCGATAAAGCGCCCCTCGCGACAGCCCCAGCGACTCGGCAGCCTTGCTGACGTTCCCCTGGTAACGGACGAGAACCTTCCGAATCAAGAGCGCTTCGACGTCCTCGAGGCTCATGTCGTCCATTCGCGGTTCGTGTGTGGTTTGGAGGCCGAGGGAGCTCCGGACAATGGTGGATCCGGCGGTCATGAGCACTGCGCGCTCGACGACGTGATCGAGCTCGCGGACGTTGCCGGGCCACGGATGGTCGAGCAGCGCCTTCATCGCGGCGGGGTCGAATGCGTCGACGCGCTTTCGGTAATGCGCGGCGTGGTTCGAGAGGAAGGTAGCGGCGAGGCGCGGGATGTCTTCGCGCCGGTCGCGAAGCGGCGGGAGGCGGATCTCGACGGTGTTGAGGCGGAAGAGAAGGTCCTGGCGGAAGCGGCCGGCGTGCACTTCGTCTTCGAGCGCGGCGTTGGTCGCCGAGATCAGGCGGACGTCGATGCTGTGGGTTTGCGACGAGCCGACCGGTTCGTACTCCCCGGTCTCGACGACGCGCAGGAGCTTCGCCTGCTGGCGGAGCGGCACGTTCGCGATCTCGTCGAGGAAGAGGGTGCCGCCGTCGGCGAGCTCGAAACGGCCGACGCGGTCGGCGCGGGCATCGGTGAAGGCGCCTTTGACATGGCCGAACAACTCGCTCTCGAAGACGGTCTCGGAGAGGCCGCCGGCATTGACGGTGACGAGCGGACGCGCGGCACGATGCGAGACGGCGTGAAGGGCGCGCGCCACGATGCCCTTGCCGGTCCCATTCTCGCCGCGGATCAGAACGTTGGCGTCCGAGGGACCGATGCGCGCGACCATCTCGACGACCGGCCGCATCGACGGCGACTCGGCGACGAGCTCGACGCCGCGGGAGGCGAGCGTCATCGCATTCTCGAGCCGTTCGCTGCGGCGTAGCGCGCGCCCGAGGTCGATCTGATTGCGGATCGTGGCAAGGACGCGGGCGTTCTCCCACGGCTTCTGCACGAAGTCGCGCGCCCCTTTCTTCATCGTCTCGGCGACGAGCTCGATCGACGGCCACGCGGTCATGACGACGATCGGAAGCGTGCTGTCGAAGGCGTGGAGTTGTTCGAGCAGGTCGAGTCCCTCGTTGCCCGAGGTCGTGTCGCGCGTGTAGTTCAGATCGATGAGCAGCAGGTCGAACTGCGACGCGCCGACGGCCCGAATGACCGCGCCGGGGGAGTTTGCCGACTCCACGTCGTAGCCCTCCGGCTTGAGTAAGAGCCGGAGGGCCTCGACGACATCGTGTTGGTCGTCGGCGATCAGAATGCGCGGCGGATTCAAGTTGTGACGCTGATCTTAGTCATACCTGATGGCGACGAGCGGATCGACTTTCGCCGCCATGCGCGCCGGGATGTAGCTCGCGACGATCGCCACCGCGGCGAGAACGGCAGAGACGGCGGCGAGCGTGATCGGATCGCCCGGCACGACACCGTAGAGCAGCGTGCGCATCGTTCGTGTCGCGATGACCGCCGCAATGACGCCCGCGAGCAACCCGCCGGCGGTGATCTGGACGGAGTGGCGAATGATGAGCCGGAAGATCTCCGACGACTCGGCGCCGAGCGCCATCCGGATGCCGATCTCCGGCGTCCGCACCGCGACGGAGTACGCCATGATGCTGTAGATCCCGATGGCGGCGAGCACGAGGGCGAGGAGCGCCAGCAGCGCGGTCAGTGTCAGCAGAAAACGGCGCGACCCGAACGTCTCGACGCGGAGCGATTCGAACGTCCGCACGTCGATCACCGGCTGCTGCGGATCGAGGCGGCGCATGATTTCGCGAAGGGGCCGCAACTGCGCCGCCGGATTGTCGCTGCGTGTGACGATGTGGATGTAGTTCGAGGTGCGCTGCGACTGCGGAGCGTAGAACGTGATCGTCGGCTCGACGTCGACACTGACGAAGCGGATCGGACTCGCGATGCCGACGATCGTCCGCGGCTTCGTCTTGTTCCCGCCGAATACGATCTGATGGCCGATCGGGTTTTCGTGCGGGAAGTAGCGCTTCACGAACGTCTGGTCGACGATCAGGACGCGCTCGGAGTTTTCCGTGTCGTTGGCCGTGAAGTCACGTCCCTGCAGGAGCGGAATGCTGAGCGTCTCAAAGAAATGCGGCGTGATCGAAAGGATCGTTGCCGTGGGCCCTTGTCCCGGCAGCGCCTCCGGCCGGCCGGCGATGTTGAACGTGTTGATGTTCTGGTCGCCCGCCAGGGGGAGAAGGTCGACGCCGGCGGCCGACTTCACTCCGGGGAGATGCGACGCCTCCTCGATGACCCGCTTCTGAAACGCGTAGACCCGCGTGTCGTCGGGATAGGTGCTCGTGCGCGGTGAGAAGGCGAGCGAGGCGACGCTGCGCGAGTCGAAGCCGGGATTCGTGGCGAAGAGCTGGACGAAACTACGCAGCAGGAGTCCCGCGCCGGTGAGCAGGACGAGAGACAGCGCGATCTCTCCACCGACGATGAGGTTCCGCAGTCTGCCGCGCTTTCTCCCCTCAGTCGAGCCGCGCGACGCGTCGTTGAGGCATTCGGTGAGGTTGGTGTTCGACGCCGAGATCGCCGGCGCGAGGCCGAAGATGATGCCGGTGAGCATCGACAGAGCCGCCGTGAAGAAGAGGACCTTTCCATCGACGTGGACGGTATCGAGCCGCGGGATGGTCGGAGGCGCGAGCGCCACGAGGAGGTCGACGCCCCACGTCGCGAGCAGCGCGCCGATTGCGCCGGCGAGAAGCGAGAGGACCACGCTCTCGACGAGGAGTTGCCGGATGATTCGCCCTCGCGTCGCGCCGATGGCGCTGCGCACGGCGATTTCGCGGTGGCGTCCAGCCGCGCGCGCCAGCAGGAGATTGGCGACGTTCGCGCAGCCAATCAGCAGCACGACGAATACCGCCACGGTCAGCAGCATCAGCGCCGGCCGCACTCCGCGCGTGAGCCGCTCCTGGCAGGAGTCGACCGCGAACTTGAGGCCCGTGTCGTTGTCTGGATATGCCTTCTGCAAGCGCGCCGCGACCACGTTCGCATCGCTCTCCGCCTGCGCCACTGTCACGCCGCGGCGCAGCAGGCCGGTCGCGAACAAGAAGTGCGCCCCTCGTTCCGTGAAGTTGTCGCCGAGGGTTGGACCGATCGGAGCCCAGAAGGAAATCGTGTCGGTGTTGATCGGAAAGCGGAGCCCGGGCGGCAGAATCGCGACGACGGTGCGCGGCTTGCCCGAGTTTCCGAAGCGGACCGTCTTTCCGATGATCGCCTGATCGCCGGCGTAGAGGTGCATCCACGTCTCGTGCGACAGCGCGATCACGGGCGGCGCATCGGGGAGGTCGTCGCGCGCCGTGAATCGGCGTCCGAGCTCCGGCTTGATCGCGAGGACGTCGAACATCTCGGATCCCACCGCCGCACCGCTTACCGGAACCGGTTCGCCCGAGGGATAGATGTAGCTCGCCGACTCGCTGTAGGCGGCAAGATGCTCCAGCGTCTTCGACTGCTTGCGGAGGTCTTCGAGATCGGGCCACGCCGAGACTTCCGCGTCCTTTCTCGCCACCCGGACGCTGTTGTATCCGGCGATCGTCACGATCCGCGCCGAGGTGCTGAAGGGGAGGGGGCGCAGCAGGATGGCGTCGACGACGCTGAAGATGGCCGTGTTCGCGCCGAGGGCGATGGCGAGCGTGGCGACGGCCACGATGGTGAACCAGGTGTTGCGCTTGAGGGCGCGGATGGCGAAGCGGATGTCGAACAAGAGAGAGCTCATCGTCGTCTCCGTCTTCTACTAGGCGACCGCGAAACCGCTGGCGCTCAGCTTCTCTTCGGCCATGTGGTCGCGCGTTTCTTCGATGATGCGGCCGTCGAAGAGGTGCACCTTGCGGCCGGCGTAGCGGGTGAAGCGCGGATCGTGCGTCACCATGCAGATGGTCGCTCCGGCGCGATGGAGATCGAGAAGGAGTCCCATGACCGCCTCGCCGTTCTTGGAGTCCAGGTTGCCGGTCGGCTCGTCGGCGAGGAGGATGGCCGGCTCGCCCGCGAGGGCGCGCGCCACTGCGACGCGCTGCTGCTGTCCGCCACTGAGCTGCGCCGGGTAGTGGCGGCTGCGGTTCAACATGCCGACGCGCTCCAGCGCGCCATTGACGCGCCGTTTGCGCTCTCCGGCGGGAAGGCGGCGATAGGTCAGCGGGAGCTCGATGTTCTCGTAGACGGTGAGGTCGCCGATGAGGTTGAAGGACTGGAAAATGAAGCCGATCTCGCGGTTGCGGATCTGCGCTCGTTCCACCGGCCCGAGCTTCTGCACCTCGGTACCATTCAGCGTGTACGTCCCGCCGGACGGCGTGTCGAGCAGGCCGAGAATCGAGAGCAGCGTCGATTTCCCGCAGCCGGAGGGGCCGGCGATCGAGACGTACTCGCCGCGGCCGATCTCGAGATGGACGTTCGAGAGCGCGTGTGTCTCGAGCTCGTCCGTGTAGAAGATCTTTCGGATTCCTTCGAGGCGGATCAGGGGTTCGCCGTTGTTCGTCATTGAGCTCTCTCCTTACTGGATTCGGATTCGGTCGTAGCGCTGGTATGCGGAGTCGTCGGAGACGATGACGCGGTCGCCGGGACGGAGGCCGGCGCGGATCTCGATGCTCGTGGCGGAGTCGCGCCCGAAGTCGACGGCGGTGCGCACCGCCTCGTGATCGTTCACGACGCGCAGGACGCTTCCGTGCGAGGCCGCGGCGGCACCGACCGGACGCGCCACGAAGAGCGCGTCGGGAATGCGATCGAGCTCGATCATGGCGTCGACGCCGGCGTCGGGCCGCGCTCCGGCGGGAAGGGCGCCGTCGATGGCGACGTCGACGAGGACGTTGCCGCTGATCGCGGCGGGGTCGATGCGCGTGACGTGGCCTTGCACGATGCCGTTGCGCGTGTCGATCTCCGCATGCTGGCCGATGACGACGTCCTTCGCCTGCGTCTCGGCGATGTGGATTTCCGCTTTCAGTTTCGACGGTTCGGCGACGCGCGCCAGCGTCGTTCCCGGCGTGACGCGCTGCCCCGCCTGCACGGCGACCTGCTGCAGAACGCCGCTGATGCCGGCGCGCACCTGGAGCGACGCGCGCTGCTGTTGGCGCAAGTCGTTGAGCGCCCGCGCCTGTTCGACCTGTGCCTGCAGTGTCGCGAGCCGCGCGCGTTGCGAGGAGGAGAAGGCGGCGACGCGCTTTTCCTCCAGCGCCACACGGCGCGCGAGGTCGTCGGCCGCTGACGCCGAGAGCTGCATCGTGATCGAAGCGGCGAGGCCCGCTTTTTCGAGGTCGGCGTCGACCTTCGCGCGGAGGCGCGCCTGTTCGGATTCGGTTCGCAGTTTCGCGGCCGCCGAGTCGCGATCGTATTTTTCGCTCTCGAGCTCCGCGCGAGCCGCCTCATACGCAGCCTCGGCGGCGCGCAACTGCCACTCCGCTTCGCGTGTGGCCTGCTGCTGCTGCGGATCGCTCAACTCGATGAGGACCGTGTCGGGAGCGACGGTGACGCCGGCCTGCAGCAGCACGCGGTCAACCCGCGCATCGGTTGCGGCCGTGATCCAGCGGATGTTTTCGGGGACGAGCGTCCCGCTCCCGCGGATGGTTCGCACCATGGTTCCACGCTGCACGGTCTCGATGACGAGCGAAGAGCCGTCGACCGAGGGCGGGGCGGGCTTCAGTCGCGCGAAGCCGACGGATGTCACGATCAGAGCGGCGACCGCGACCACGATCCACACCGTTCGACGTGTGATGCGCGGTCTCTTCTCCGTGTTTCGGATGACGTCCATGTCGTCCGTGTCAAACGCAAGCGTGGAACCGATGTTGCCGAAGAGGCAAACCATTCATTCGACGGTGGTTGTCGGAATTGACGCTGCTGCCCAGTGTCCATCCGCGGAAATGCAGTGTCCGTTCGTGGACACTCCACAGTCCGGTAGACTGTCGTTTCTATGATCCTTGCTGCGGCGGCGGTTGTGCTCTTCGGTATCGATGCGACCGATGCGAAGCGGCCGTACATCGAGCCGATCGCGGTCGTGGAAAGGCACGGCGAGCGGCTGCAGTTCTCCGAGCCCGACTCGCACGACCAGAAGAGGTTCGAGCGGGAGTACTTCGGCGGCAGACGCTACGACGTCTTCAGCAGCGGCGAGGCGATGGGGACGGCGTTCGCGCAGTCGCGCGTGAAGTTGAGCTGCGAGTCGCTCGCGGCAGGCGTCAAGCTCTCGAACCGGCTGCCGTACAACCTCGGCCTCGCCACGAGCGGCCCGCTCATCGCCCAGCATCGCGACACGACGCGCGAGGTCACGCCCGACGAGCAGGCGGCGATGGAGGAGCTCCTCCGCGACAAGGTGCACATCAGCGACATGCGCGACGTCTCGATCGTCGCGGTCGACTTCGATCACGACGGACGGCCGGAGTTCGTCGCCAGCGGCGACGTGAAGGCGGGCCGCACGGAACATCAGTTCCTCGTCATCGCTACGGAGCATCGCGGCGGCCGCATGCACCCCGAATATGTTTACGACCACCGCAAGGATCCCGAGGATGACGGCGGCCAGGGGCGGCTCGAGCTGTTCGACCAGGCCGACATCGACAACGACGGCGTCGACGAGATCGTCGCGCGCCTGCACAGCTATGAAGGCTGGAGCTGGCGGATCCTCAAGCGCGCCGCCGGGACGTGGAAGGTCGTCTACACCGGCGGCGGTGGCGGCTGCTGAAGCGGGCGTTACGGAGTTACGAGGTTACGAGGTTACGAGGTTACGAGGTTCATGACCCCGTAACCTCGTAACCTCGCAACCTCGCAACCCCGTAACCCCGCAACCTCGCAACCTCGTAACCTCGCAACCTCGTAACCCCGCTACACTCCACGACCATGCGTGTCGTCTTTGGGTACATCCTTCTCGCGCTAGCCATGCCGATTGCCGCTCAGCAACAGCTCCACAAGCTCGCCGACGACTACTACGAGTGGTCGAAGGTGAATTACCCCGTCTCCGCGAGCGATCAGGGAGACCACCGGTTCGACGAGCGGATGACCGACTATTCCGCCTCCGCGATCGCGAAGCGCCGGGCGCACGTCACCGAGCTCCTCGCGAAGGTGAACGCGATGGAGATCGCGAAGTGGCCGAAGGACGAGAAGATCGACTGGATACTCTTCCGCTCGCAACTCCAGGGCGCGGACTTCGGCGCGCGCGTGCTGCAGTCGGAGGAGACCGACCCGCAGACGTACGTCGGAACTGCCAGTAACGCCATCTTCTCGCTCCTCAAGAAGGAGTACGACGCGCCGCAAAAGCGCGCGATGGCCGCCGCCGCCCGGTTCCGCGCCATGCCGAAGCTGTACGAGGAGGGGAAGCAGAACCTCACGAACCCGGTGAAGCTGTACTCGCAGCTCGCGATCGACTCGGCGCGGTCGATCGATCCTCTCTTCAACGAGAGCATGGAACCGCTGGCGCGGTCGCTCTCACCCGAGCAGCGGAAGGAGTACGACGCCGCGCGCGACGAGGCGATCCACTCGACGCACGCCTTCGCCGACTGGCTCGAGAAACGCCTCCCGAAGATGCAGGAGTGGAAGGCGATGGGGACGGAGCACTACAACTTCATGCTCCATCACCTGCTGCTCCTCCCGATGGACTCCCGGGAGGTCGCGCACCTCGGCGAGGTGGAGCTGGCGCGCTACCGCGCCCTCGAGGCGATGCTTCCCGACCCCTCGCTCGCCGATCCCGATCCGAAACGTGCCAAGAACATCCCTCCCGACCAGCAGGCGTTCCTCGCGGCGTACGAAAGCCGCGAAAAGGAGATGATCGATTTCCTCCGCGAGAAGAACCTGATCACGATCCCGTCGTACCTCGGACCGTTCCTGATCCGCCAGCTTCCGGAGGCGTTCAAGCCGACGAGTCCCGGCGGTTTCATGAACCCGCCGGGCCTCTTCGACAAGGACAACAGCGGCTTCTACTTCATCCCGACGTACGACCCGAACAGCAGGAACTTCTACATCCGCGCCGCGATCGAGGACCCGCGCCCGATCCTCGGGCATGAAGGGATTCCGGGACACTTCCTCCAGATCTCGATCTCGAATCATGTGCCCGATGAGATCCGCCGCGAGCAGGGAGACACGGTGTTCGCGGAGGGGTGGGCGCTCTACACGGAGGAGATGTTGATGCGCGAGGGCTTCTATCCGGAGAACTCGGCGGCGCAGGGACAGATCCTCCGGCTCTCGCGCTACCGCGCCGCACGTATCGGCGTCGACGTGAATCTGCACACCGGAAAATGGACGTTCGAGCAGGGCGTCAAATACTTCATGGAAGGCGGCGGCCTCGATCACGAGGCGGCCGAAGGGGAGGCCGCCGGCGCGGCGTCGAGCCCGACGCAGAAGATCAGCTACATCACGGGCAAGTGGCAGATCATGCGGCTCCTCGGGCGTTACCGCGACGCGAAAGGCGCCTCGTTCCGCCTCGGCCAGTTCCATGACGACCTCATCGCGCACGGCACGCTACCGCTGAGTGTGATCGAGTGGATTCTTCTGGACGATCCGGCGTCTTTGGAGAAAGCTACCGGTTTGAAACTGCACTAACGGAGGTCAGAGTCATGCCTGAAATGGACAACTACAAACCCGGCACGTTCTGCTGGACGGAGCTTTCGACGAACGATCGGAAGGCGGCGGCGCAGTTCTACGGCGCGCTGTTCGGATGGGAAGCGAAAGAGCAGCCGATGGGGCCGGACGACGTCTACGTGATGCTGTCGATCGGCGGCAAGACGGTCGGCGCGCTGTACCAGGACACGAAGAGCGGCGCGCCGCCGCACTGGAACTGCTACGTCGCGGTGACGAGCGCCGACGATGCCGCGGCGAAGGCAAAGTCGCTCGGCGGAAACATCGTCGCCGGCCCGATGGATGTCTTCGAGGCGGGACGCATGGCGGTCATCGCCGATCCGGTCGGCGCAGTCCTGGCGGTCTGGCAGTCGGGATACAACAAAGGGGCGCAGCTCTACCGCGAGAACGGTGCCCTCTGCTGGAACGAGCTGCTGACCCACCACGAGGAGCAGGCGCGGAACTTCTACACGTCGCTCTTCGGCTGGACGGCGAAGGTCAGCCCCGAGTACACGGAGTTGCACCTCGGCGAGGAAGGCATCGCCGGCATTTTTCCGATGCAAGGCGAGATGTTCAAGAACATGCCGGAAGTCTGGATGCCTTACTTTGCGGTCGCCGACTGCGACGCATCGACGGCGAAACTGAAGTCGCTCGGCGGCCACGTCATGAAGGAACCGGGTGACATCCCGAACGTCGGCCGGTTCTCCGTCGTCGGCGATCCGCAGGGCGCGATGTTCAACCTGTTCCAGGCGAAGATGTAGGCGAGCGCCGTGCCCCTCACCCGGCCTTCGGCCACCCTCTCCCCAGAGGGAGAGGGCCAAGGAGGCAACATCTCCCTCTCCCCGCGGGAGAGGGTGGCGCGTAGCGCCGGGTGAGGGGCGTGCGTCTCGCCTAATCCGCGTTACTGCTTGCGCGAATACGCGAGCGCCATCGTCTTCATCATCTTGCCGTCGGGGCCGGGCGACCACATCTCGAAGTTGTGATGGTCGTGGTCGACGACGGTGAGGCGCTCCTCAACCGGGCCTTCCTTGCCAGTCATCGGATCGGGCATCGACGTCATGAACTTCCACGTCTTGCCGCCGTCGGTCGTGCCGCCGATCGAGTTCATGACGCCGGTGCTCATGTTGTCCATCCACGACGACCAGTACGTCTTCTTGACGTTGTCGTAGCCGGTGTAGCCGACGCCCTCGAAGGGCTGGCCCATGAACTGGCCGCTGAACTTCTGCTGCACGAATCGGCCGCCCAGGATCCAGGTGTTCACGGCGGTTCCGTTGCTGTCCATCGGCGGTTGGCCGGGCATCATCCAGGCGGTGACTTTGACGTCGAACGTGCCAACCATGTGCTCGAGCAGCTTGTGCGCATCGCCCGGCATCATGGCTTTCATCATCGCGTCCATCATCGCCTTCTGATCGGGCGCGTCTTGTTTCGGCTCCTGCGCCACGGCGCTCGTGCACACGACGAGCAGGGCGAGGACCAATAGGGCCTTGGATTTCATAGGTTCCTCCTGTCGGTTGTTTGGACTGGAAGAAGTGTAAATCAGTTGCCGCTTGCCGGATAGAAAACCGCTCTGCTATCTGGCCGCCGGCCAACTGGCCACCGGCAACTTCCTACGAGGAGTGGACCTTCTCCTCGACATACTCCGGGTCCCACGGGCGTGAGATCACGCAGGAGTTGATGCCGCCGATGCCCATGCTGAGCTTTCCGCTGTAGCCGCGGCTGCCGACGTCGACTTGGCAGCCGTCGACCTGTACGAACTTGGCGGAGTGCACTTTCACGTCGGCGTGGAGCTCACCTTCCGTGAGCGGGACGGGGTAGAGCTTTCCTTCCGCGAGGCCGAGGTGTTGTGCGGTGAGCTCCCATCCGCCGCCGACCGAGAGGCCGTGGCCGAACGTGCCTTTGCGCGCGGTGAAGAGGACGTCGGGATGGAGCATCTCGAGCGAGTGCTCGATCTCGCTGGCGTCGCCCGGCGTCGCGGTGGCATGCATGTCCCACGTCGTGACCTCGGTCGCCTGCACTTCGTCGAGCGCGGCCTTCATCGCGAGCTGCGGGCCGCCTTTCGACGGCGTGATGATGTGGTGCGCGTCGGACGACGTGCCGACCCCGACGATCTCGAGGCCGACCGGCTTGAATCCCTGCGCCATCATCGCGTCGGCGTCGCCGATGATCCAGATGCACGCGCCGCCGGAGACGTGCGTTCCCTTGAGTGCCGTCATGGGGCGCGAGACGTCGGCGTCGGCCGAGACGACGTTCGCGTTGTAGAAGCCGGAGATGAACACGCCGTGCGGCGGCGGGTCAGTCATACCGACGACCACTGCGGTCGCCTCGCCGAGCTGGATGGCGTTGTCGGCGAGCTTCACCGCGACGCCGAACGAGGCGCACGCGGCGACCGGCGCGACCGCCGGCCCGACGATCTTGCCGATCATCGAGATCTGCGCCGCCGGGATGTTCGCGATGTTCCACAGCAGATTCGGCGAGACCGCGGCCCACGGTTCCGCGGGGCAGCCCCATTTCTTGTTGAGCGCGCGGATGCGGTTCAGCTTCTGGCGAATCGTCGTGAGCTTGACGTTGCCGGACGCGGTCGACGGCGGCACTGGCTCGGACTGAATCGCGCGCGCCTCGGCGAGGTACGCCTGCAGCGCGTCGCTCTTCTCCATCCAGTACGACTCGTACGCGTACTTCGCATCGACCCACTCTTCCGATCCGATGCGCAGCTCGCTCGGATCGCGCGGCGAGTTGAGATCCTTCGTTCCGTCGAGGTGCCGGCCCAACGGCTCGCAGCGTTCTGGCGCGGCCCAGAACTCGTTCCAGCGGCGTATAGCGCGGTCGTAGACGAGACACTGTTCGTGAGTCACCGTCAGCTCCCCGACGCCGGTGCCGACGTAGACGTGCGCCTTGATGCCGAGGGATTGAAGGTATTGCTCCAGGCCGGGATTCTGGCCGAGCGCCTGGATGAACCCGCCCATGGCGTACTGCACCATCGGCCCCATCTTGTCGTTGAGTTGCGCGAACTTCGCGGGGGGGAACCGCTCGTCGAACCACGGACGGTACGTCTCGAAGTCGAATTCCGGGTAGCCGACGAGGAAGTTCGACGGCCCGAAACCGCGAAAGGGGGTGAGCCAGGAGCCCCCTTCCTCGAGATTGCGCGCGAACGTCTCCATGTCGGGCGACTTCGGCGCCACAATGCCCCAGCCGAAGATTCCGACTCGCTTCCGCTTTGCCATCGGCGGCGAATTGTAGCGAATCCTGTCAGGAAACTTGCATGGGCGGTCGCGGCAATGAAGACACCGAGATCACGCTTCCTCGTGACAATCGTCTCCCTCATCGTGCTCGCGTTCGCCTGCCGTGATAGGAAACACGCGGGCCCTACCGGAAGCGTGCAGACGCAGACCATCGCTCCCGCCGCCGCGCAACCATCGCCCACAGGAACGGACGACGTGACGCAGACCGTGGACGTCGGCGACGGCCGTTCCGAGGCGGACGGCGGAGTGATGACCGATACGGCGGCGGGGACGCAGACGTCGGCCGCTCCGGCAAAGGCGCCTGCTCCGAGCGCGAAAAAGAAGAGCAAAAAGAAGTAAGGTTACGACGTTGCGAGGTTACGGGGTCTTGACTTCGAAACTTCGTAACCTCGTAACCGCATGATCGAGTCCCTTCTCGAACGCGACGAAAACCGCATCCGCGCCGCGATCAGCGACTACCGCAAGATGCACTCGAGCGATGAGCTGTTTCTCGCGGTCGCGCGCTTCGCGGTGATGGCGTACGCGCCGTCGCAGCATTCGAAGCACGCGTTGATCTCGTGTCTGTCGGCGCATGACATCCGCGAGGAGTGCGGCGACCGGTGGGACGCGCTGCTGACCGAGTGTGCGATCTACGCGGCGCAGTCGCGCCAGCCGTGGAGCGAGCCGCCGATCCTCGATCCTCCGCCGATCGAAGACGGCCAGCGCGGCGACGTCGAGGAGCTTCGCGCCGCGGTGGCCGACGGGGACCGTCTGCGCGCCGAGCGCTGGCTCGCGAAGCGGATCGACGACTCCGATCTCGAACGCGACTACTTCGCGGTCGCCGCCGATGATTTCGAAGACCTCGGGCACAAGCTGATCGTCGCGCATGCCGCGTGGCGTCTCGCCGAGATCCTCGGCGACAAAGGCCGCTTCGCCGTTCTGCGCATCGGCATCTGGGAGATGTGCGCGTACAAAGGCCCGCGGTATCAGGAGCGCGGCAGTCGCGCGGAGCTCGCCGCGCTCGTCGAGAATGCACTCGCCGAGGGGGGATCGGTCGACGCGATGCACAACGTCTTTCTCTTCGACGCCGCGATCGGCACGCCGGTCGAAGAACGCGTATTCGACTACCTCGGGTCGCTGTCCATGAAACCGGGCACCGCGTTTACATCGCGCCGCGACGTGCCGATCTACCACCTCGCTCGCGACTACGGCGCGTACTTGAAGTCGTTCGCCGTGACGAAGCGGCTGCGCGACATCCGCATCCTCGACGCCGCGAAATACAACCTGGAGCACGGGAGCTCTTTCGAGGATTATTCGTTCGCGTGAGCCTCCTACTCGCCGCGGTTCTCGCGACTTCACTTTCCAGTTCGATTGATCAAGTCATCGCCACGCCGCCGTTCGATCACGCCGTCTGGGGCATCGACGTCGAGGACGAGGCGGGGAACGTCCTCTATGCGCACGGCGCGCATGTCTTGATGATTCCCGCGTCGAACCGGAAGCTCTTCTCCGCCGCGACGGACGTGAACTGCATCGGTCTCGACACGCGGCTCACGACCGAGCTGTGGCTCGACGGCGACGACGTCGTGCTGCGCGGCGGCGGCGATCCGTCGTTCGCCAGTACGCGGCATGAGTCTCCGGGCGTTGCGCCATTCGTGGCGGCGCTCCGGGCGCGCGGCGTCCGTCACCTGCACGACGTCATCGCCGATGTGTCGCTCTTCTCCGATCGCATCACCGTTCCGGGGAGCTGGAAGGTCGGCAACCTGCCGGCCGACTACTCCGCGCCGGTCGATGCGCTCGCGTACGACGAGAACGTCTTCGCCGGCGAGTCGGTGCCCGACGCCGCGCTCTTCGCTGCCCAGCAGTTGCGCGATGCGCTCCTGATGGGCGGCATCCGCGTTGACGGCGCCGTCAAATTGAACACGTCACCGCGCGTCTGGACGACCTTCGTCACGCGCATCCAGTCGCCGATGCTCGCCCAGCTTCTGACCACCGTCCTGAAGAACAGCGACAACCTTTACGCGGAAATGTTGTTCAAGCGATCGTCGGCGAGCGGGTCGTATGCGGCGTCGGAGGATCTGGAGCGGCGTTTTGCGATAGACGAGGCGCACGTCGATCCGGCCGAGTTTCGCTTCGTCGACGGCTCCGGCCTCGCTCCCGACGATCTGGTCACTCCCGCCGCCGTCGTGAAGGTCCTCCGCTGGATGAACGCGCCGGAGCGGCGCGGCACGTGGTGGATGATCCTCGCACAGCCCGGCAGCGAAGGGACGCTCCACAACCGCCTCAAAGACCTCGCCGGCCGCATGATTGGCAAGACCGGTTCCCTCAACGGCGTGAACGCCCTCAGCGGCGTCGTACGCGGGAGCGACGGGACGTACCGCTACTTCTCGATCATCCTCAACCACCACCTCGCGAACACGAGCGACGCCCTCCACGCCCTCGATGCCATCGCGAAGGAGATCGCGAAGTTTTAGTGTGTGGGCAGGCTCCCAGCCTGCCCGGGTTCGTCGGTCGGGCGGCATCGAACGCGGTTGGTGCGAGAGCCACGCCCCTCACCCGGCCTCGCTGCGCTCCGCCACCCTCTCCCGGGGGGAGAGGGAGATGGATAAGTCGGTAGTGTCTGGAAAGTTCAGCAAAAGAAAGGGTCAAAGACCGCTCCTGTAAAGTTCAAGTGGCGAAACCAAACCGAACAGGAGAGAGTCAATGACCCCGAAGAAGCGTAACGCAAGTGGTGAGGATGTGAAGTCCGA
>DASXHZ010000075.1:0-21938 GCA_036488085.1 Thermoanaerobaculia bacterium | reverse complement strand
ACCCCCGTAACCTCGTAACCCCGCAACCACCTGCGATACCCTCGCGCGCAATGGCCCCCTACCTCCCCACCATCGGCCTCGAAGTTCACGCGCGCCTGCTGACGCGGACGAAGATCTTTTGCGCGTGTCCGACGGAGTTTGGGGCGGCGCCGAATACGCATGTTTGTCCGGTTTGTCTCGGGTATCCCGGCGCGCTGCCGGTTTTGAATCGGGAGGCGGTGAATCTGGCGATCCGGATGGCGTTGGCGACGGAGAGCACGGTTCACAACCGGAGCGTGTTTGCGCGGAAGAACTACTTCTACCCCGACCTCCCGAAGGGGTATCAGATCTCGCAGTTCGATCGGCCGTTGGCGACGGATGGGAAGGTCGTCATCGGAGGGCGGACGATCCGTGTACAGCGGATTCACATGGAGGAGGACGCGGGGAAGCTGTTGCATGGGGCCGACGCGTCGCTCGTCGATCTGAATCGCGCCGGGACGCCTCTGATCGAGATCGTTTCCGAGCCGGACATCACGTCGAGCGAAGAGGCTGCGGCGTACTTTACGCGGCTGCGGCAGGTCCTCATGTACATCGGCGTCTGCGACGGGAACATGGAAGAGGGCTCGCTGCGGTGCGACGCGAACGTGTCGCTGCACAAAGAGGGCGAGCCGCTCGGGACGCGGACCGAAGTGAAGAACGTGAACTCCTTCCGCTACCTCGCGCGCGCGATCGAGTTCGAGATCGAGCGGCAGACGAAGGTGCTGGAGGCGCAGGCAACGATCGTGCTGGAGACGCGGCTCTACGATCCGCGCGCCGATGAGACGCGGCCGATGCGCTCGAAGGAAGAGGCGCACGACTACCGCTACTTCCCCGACCCCGACCTCCTGACGCTCGACGTTGACGACGCGTGGATCGCGAAGGTGCGGGAGACGATCCCTCCCCTGCCACACCAGCGGAGCGCGCGGTACCAGAGCGAGTGGAACATCCCGGCGGTGGACGCTGAGGCGCTCGTAGCGGAGCGGGAGCTCGCGGAGTACTTCGAGGCGGCGGCCGATGCGTCGAACAACCCGCGGCTCGCGGCCAACTGGGTGCGCAATGACGTATTGCGCATCCTCAACGACCGGAAGATCGCGCTCCGCGACTACAAAGTCACGCCGGCGATGCTCGGGCGGCTCATTCAACTGATCGAGAGCGGGGCGATCGGCGGGAAGGCGGCGAAGGAAGTATTCGACGAGATGTCGGTCAGCGGCGAGGCCGCCGACGCCATCGTCGAGCGCAAAGGGCTCTCGCAGATCTCCGATCCGACTGCGATCCGAGACGCGGCGCTCCGCGTCGTCGAGCGCAACGCCGCCCAGGTCGAGCAGTATCGTGGCGGCAAGACGCAGGTCTTCGGCTTCCTCGTAGGACAATTGATGAAAGAAACGCGCGGGAAGGCGAAGGCCGACCTGGCGAATGACATCCTCCGCGACATTCTTGGTTAGAGAGAGGGCCTAGATGGATCCCACGAGGCAGGCAATCTACGAGTGTATCCAGGCCGCGTTCGACTCAGTCGGGCTGAACGCGATCACGTCGGCGGACCAGATCATCACCTGGCCGCCGATCCCCGACAACGTGAAGGCGCAGATCGCGATCTCGATCCGCGGCTGCGTCAAGTTCAAGCTCAGCAAAGATCCGGGCGATCTCGTCGGCGTCATCATCGTCGCGGCGCAGATGGAGTCGGCGATGGCGGTCTCCGACCTCATCGAGATCATCTATCAGATGGTGCAGCAGGCGTGATGACGACGATGCGCAGGCTCCTGCTCGGATCGCTTCTCGCCGTTCTTCCCGTCATCTCACAGGCGCAGTGTGTGAACGCCGTCACGATGAATCAAGGCGACATCGGCGGCCACATTTACGTCGTGCTCGACACGCGGCCGTCATGCGGCCAGGCGACGAACATCAACAAAGGTGACTCGCTCACCGTCATGTCGTCGCAAAAGCAGGTCTCCGGGACGGTCGCCTCGATCCGGACCGTAAATCAGGGGAGCGTTCAGCTCATGCAAGTTGACGCCGTAGCAGGCGCCCCCGCCGCCGACGACGCCGCATCGCTCGAGGCGTTCCCCTCGGGCACTGGGACCGTCACGTACAACGGCACGACGGTGAACGCGCAGGTGCTCAACGGCATAGCTGTGAATACGAAGCGCTACACGTGGTCGGTCGGGCCGGCGTCGCAGGCTGACAACGGCAGCGCCGCGACTGCGTCAGCGACGACGAGTGCGCTACGGCTGCAGTACAACGGCGAGTTCATTCAGAGCGGTTTCTTCGGACGCACGACGTCCGCGGCGAAGTTCGAGACGCGCGCGACGGCGTCGATCGACACCACGACGACCAACAAGGCCGGCTTCATCGACGACAACGAGGTGACGTTCGGGCTGCGGTCGCTGCAGATGAAGTTGCCCGGCCTCAACCAGGTGCACTTCGGGATTCAGGGAGAGCTCACGAAGGCGGCACACCAGGACCTGCACGACGGCATGGTCACCGCGACGTTCTCGACGTGGGTCCCCGAGGTGCCGGCCATCACGATCTTGAGCTCGGTGCCTGACTACGTGGCGCCGCCGCTCACGATCGATCTGTCGTACGGGTACAAGAGTAAGGAGACCGCGACCGACAACCTGCACGGGCGCGGCGGCGACGGAACGGTTGCCTACCGTTTGTACGTCTGGGACAAGTACGAGGTCCGCGCCTCGGAGAAGTGGACGCTGAACGACTTTTCGAACCGCGCGGCGACCGTGCCCCGGACGCAGCGGATGTTCCAGGTGCAGATCTCGTATCTCGAGAATCCCGCGACGGGGTTCAAGGTGGCGGCCTCGTATCAGAACGGATCGGTCGGTCCCGTCCTCACGAAAGTGAAGGAGTTCTTCCTCGGCGTCGCGATCGCGAAGTTCTCGTTCTCGGGATCGAGCTCGTCAACGTCCAAGCCCTAGGAAGCTTGAACAAGCCCGTCATCCTGAGAGCCGTGAAGAAATCTCGTTTCCGTCATCCTGAGCTGGCGGAGCGCCGAAGGCGCGTAGCGCAGCGAAGGAACTCCAAATGCGCTGTATGTGGCTCCTGCCTCGTATCTTAAGATCCTTCGCCGTCCTGCGCCGCTTCGCGGCTTCGGCGACTCAGGATGACGGAGGGGGAAGATTTCTTCACAACCTCTGAGTCGCGTAGCGCGCCGAACGATCTCAAGATACGAAATGCCTGCATTTTGAGATCCTTCGCCGTCTTCGCGGCTCAGGATGACGGGACGGGGAACTATTTCCCAAGTGACTTCATGGCGCGGTCGATGGGCGACTCGACTTTCTTGTAGCCGGCGGGCATGGCGAGATCCGAGGGCGCGACCGGTTTGGCGGTGACGTCGGTGACGGTGGTCGTCGACGTCATCTCGATCGGCGTGCCGTTCTCGTCGATGTGGTAGGTCGTCACCTGCTTCATCGGGAAGCCGCCGGCCGCGGCGTGGGGATCGGAGCTGAGCACCTTTGCGATCGACGCCGAGGCGGGGTACTTGTCGGTGGTCCAGCTCTCGGTCGTGACGGTGACGTGCATCGTCACCTTCTTGTCGATGATCGCGACGTTCATGTCGTAGGAGCTCGTCGTGATGGAGTGGCCGGCGCCGAGGTCGCGGGTCGACGAGTGCTCGTTCGACATCGCGACGGCGTCGCCGAGCATCGACTTGAGCGGCGCGAGCGGATCGAACACGAGGTCGTAGTACGTCTTCGTGCTCGGATCGCAGACGCTGATGCGATTGCCGTCGGCGAGCACGTACGACCGATCGGGGAAGGACGCGCCGTCGCCGTGGACGATGTCGACACGCATGCGGGGACCGTCCGCCTCGACGCTGCCGTTGATGTGCTGCTCGCCGAGGCCGGTCGTAACGGTTTCGAAGTGATAGACGACACCGGCGAAAACGGCGGGAGCTGCGAGAAAAACCCAGATGACAGTGATGATGCGTTTCAAGCCTATTCTCCAGGTGCTATGATGCGCGCCGTTTCCGTAGCCGTAATCTTAAGCGTAGAAACGACTTGAGGAGGTTACCTTGCGTTCAACCACAAGACTCCTGCTGCTCTCTCTCTCTGCTGTTCTAGCGAGCGGCTCAGCATTCGCGTCCGGCTTTGCGCTGCCCGAACAGGGAGCGAAAGCGGTCGGAATGGGCGGTGCTTTCGTCGCGACTGCCGACGATCCATCCGCCATCTATTACAACGTCGCCGGTCTCGCGCAACAGCGGCACGCCGAGATTCTCCTCGGCGGCACGGCGATCACGTTCTCGAACCAGTTCACCGGCGATCCGAACGATCCGTTCACCAGCGGACAGTCGGGCCGCTATCGCGCGCACACGTTCGTGCCGCCGAACGCCTACTTCGTCCTGCCGATCGGGTCGAACATCACGGCGGGCGTCGGCGTGATGACGCCGTTCGGCCTCCGCACCAACTGGGCGGATCCGTGGGTCGGCCGCTTCATCTCACGCGACGCGAACGTGAAGGTGCTCTCCGTCGAGCCCGCGCTGGCGTGGCAGAGTGGCGGCGGCAACGTCGCGATCGGCGTCGGCGCGGAGTATCGCCGCGGCCGTCTGGCACTCAACCGCAACAACGGCACGATCAATCCGTTCACCGGACGCATCGTCGACGTCGCGAACGCGTACCTGTCGAGCGACTGGGACAGCACGTGGGCCTACAACGCCGGCGTCCTGTTCAAGGCCGGCAACTGGCGCTTCGGCGCGTCGTACCGCACCGACGCGAACATCGACTTCACGGGCGACGCGACGTTCACGCAGATCCCGACCGGCAACGCGCAGCTCGACGCCATCGTCAAGTCGCAGCTCCCGCCGAATCAGGCGATCAGCACGACGATCAACTTCCCCGCCACGATCCAGGCCGGCATCGCGGTGACCACCGGCAGCAAGTGGGACCTCGAGTTCGACGCGTCGCAGACGACCTGGAGCCGCTTCAAGAATCTCGATGTCGCATTCGCGACGACCCCCGCCACCGACCTTAACCGCCCGCAGAACTGGAAGGACACCATGGCGTACCGCGCCGGCGCGAACAAGACCGTGAGCGAGCACTGGGACGTCCGCTTCGGCGCCGTGTATGACCGCAACCCGCAGCCGACCGAAGGCGTCGGCGCGCTCCTCCCGGACGCCGACCGCGAAGGCCTCTCATTCGGCGTCGGCTACCACAAGGGACCGTTCATCCTCGACGTCACCGAGTTCGCGCTCCACTTCAAGAACCGCAGTACCGAGGGCATCAGCAGCGACAACTTCAACGGTGTTTTCAAGACCGACGCAAACCTGATCAGCCTCAACTTCGGGTATCGCTTCGGCAAATAGGAGA
This sequence comes from Thermoanaerobaculia bacterium, assembly GCA_036488085.1. GTDB lineage: Bacteria > Acidobacteriota > Thermoanaerobaculia > Gp7-AA8 > Gp7-AA8 > DASXHZ01. Next base: position 16,611 of record DASXHZ010000075.1, on the reverse strand, counting down.
TCCGCAAAATGAACAGCAAATTTGCAAGATTCGCAGCGGCAGTCGCAGTCGCAGCGCTCGTTGCACTGCCGGTCTTCGCGGCGCGCGGCAGCGCCGATTTCACGAGCTTCGTCGCGATCGGCGACAGCTACGGCGCCGGCTTCCAGAGCGGCGGCCTGGAGCAGAACCATCAGGTCTTCGGCTGGCCCGCCATCATCGCGAAGCAGGTCGGCTACACGATCTGCACGCCGCAGTCGACGGTCACCGATCATTGCTTCGCGCTTCCGCTCATCAGCGCTCCGGGCCTCCCAGGCGCGGCCGAGCTGCAGCTCAATGACATCATCAGCTACCCGCCGGTCATCGTTACGCCGCCGGCAACGGGCCAGCCGCTGATGGCGACGTTCGGGCGGCCGTACAACGATCTCGCCGTGCCGGGTTACAACGTGGCCGACACGCTGACGAACTTCGGGAAGACCGGCATCGGGCAGGTGATCCTGCGCGGGCAGGCGCCGGAAGTCGATCAGGCGCTCGCACAGCACCCGACGTTCATCGCCATCTGGATCGGCGGCAACGACTTCCTCGGGTCTGTGACGCAGGGAACGTCGGCCGGCCTCACGCCGGTCGCCGATTTCACGGTGGCGTACAACGCCATGCTCGACAAGCTGATCGCGGGCGCCCCGACCGCCGGCATGGTGGTCGGCACGCTGCCGACCAATCCCGCCGCGGTGCCGTTCCTCAACACCGTCTCGCGTTTCCTCATCAATCCCGCGACCAAGTCGCCGGTGACGATCGGCGGACAGCCGGTCGTGCTGACGTACGACCCGGGCACCGGCGTGGCCACTCCGATTCCGGCGGGTAGCTTCGTCACGCTCGGCGCCAGCTCGCTGCTCGGAAGCGGCTTTGGCATCCCGGCCGCGCTCGCCCCGGCGTTCCCGACGCTCCCGAACGCGGGCAAGCCGCTGCCGGGCGCCGTCGTCATCACGCCGGACGAATTCGCGACCATCCAGCAGCGCATCCTCGACTACAACAACGTGATCGTCACGGCCGCTGCCGCTCGCAACATCCCTGTCGCCGACATCAAGGGACTGTTCGATCGCGTCGCGAACGGCACGGAGTTCGTTGGTCCGTTCCAGCTCACGGGCGCGTTCATCACCGGCGGCTTCTTCAGCCTCGACGGCATTCACCTCACCGACATCGGCTACACGATGTTCGCGAATGAGTACATCAAGGCGATCAACAACGGCTACGGAACGCACATCCCGTTGGCGTCGGTCGCCGATCTCATGGCGAACAACGGCGCGACGTTCCTGACGCTCTCGGGTCTCCCGCTCACGTCGAGCGAGTACTCGATCAGCCCCGAGGCGGCGACGGCGATGATGCAGATGCTGAATCAGCCGAAGACGCCGATCAAGCGACGCGCGACGCGATTCTGACCTCGTCCATCTGATGAACACAAAAAAGGCCGGCGCATCGCGCCGGCCTTTTTCATTGCGTCACGTTTTTGAGTTGCGATTAAGTTCCCGCGGGACGTCCGCGGGGAGACGGTCTGGAGATGTCGATCATCGCCATCCGCTCCTTCTCGTCATACCAGCAGTGGAAGCGCTTGATGCCGGGGACGTCGATGTCGTACGCGCGGAAGAAGCTCGGCACATGGAGCGAAGTCGACTTGTCGGACTGGCGGATCTTCGCCGAACCTTCGTCCTTTTTCTCCATCGGCTTGATGCCGATGACCTTACGTTTCTTGTCGTAGTAGAGGTTCGCGCTCGCTTTGCCGCGCAGGCGGAGCATGGAAGCGACCGGAGACGGCAACCGGATCAAACGCGACTGAACGATGGTTGCTGAAGCGGGAAAACGCTCGTATTCAGGCTGCGGATCCCATCTCTCAAATCCCATGCGCCGACTCCTCACCCATCCCGGTCCCGCCCTCTGTGGTGGATACGATCATAAAAATCCTTCGGTTTTTGTCAACAATTAATCGCAACCGATTCACTCCGGAAACCGATCCGGAGTGCCGGTTTATTGCCAAATAATTACGCATACCCATTCTGCGGATTCCGTGCAGATTTCCGCTAAGTTTCTGGTAAAGAATAGGTTGCGAACGGACGGGGGCGCTGCGTCCTATCGCCGCGCCCGCCTGCGCGGTAGGGACTCCGCCCGCCACGACACTCCTACCTGTAGGAGGGTCCTACCCCCATGAGAATCCGTACGATCACGATGCTCTTGCTGTTCGCCGCCGCCGGTACCGCGCTCGCCTGGGGGCCGGACGGCCATCGCACCGTCTGTGAAATCGCGTACCTGCGGCTCGATCACGCGCACCAGAAAGAGGTCAACCGGCTCCACTGGGTGGGCGACATCCATCAGCCGCTCCACGTCAGCTATGCCGACGATCAGGGCGGCAACAAGATCAAGCCGATCGACGGTGGCCTCTACACGTCGAAGGCGCTGCACAGCGTGTGGGGACAGCGGGATCATCGCCAATGACGAAGCGCAGGACGGCTGGAAGGCCTTCGCGGACGGCCTGAACGCGAGCATCACGGACGAAGACGTTTCCGACTGGAGGGCGCGACGCCGGTCGCGTGGGCGCACGAGTCGTATCAGCTCACGATCGAGCCGCCGACCGAGTATTGCTCGGACGACGGCTCCTCATGTAGCGCGCTCCCCGGTCCGGGACGGACGCTGAAGCAGACTTACCAGGACAAGCATCAGGAGGAAGTCGAAACGCGCCTCGAGCAGGCCGGAGTCCGGCTGGCGGACATCATCCGGAAGAACCTGCCAGTGGAGTGACGGTCATGAACTTCACGATGTCGTTGGAGATGGCCTCACCCGAGGGACGGTGGAGGTACATCATGTGGCCACCGGGATAGATGTGCATGCTGTAGCGGCCCGCATCGATACCGCTGTGATCGAGGTTGTACTGCGTCGCGTAGTAGGACGTGATCAGGTCGTTGTAGCCGCCGGCTGCGAAGATGCGGAATGCCTCGTTGTCTTTCGTCCCCTGCGCCAGCGCGGCGGTGGCGTCGGGGAAGCCGGCGAAGGCGGAGGCGCTGGCCGCCGGGCGTTTCCATTTCGCGCCGGCGTCGGCGTTGCCGGTCATGTAGCGGCGCTCGTAATCGACGCCGAGGTCGTTGCGCAGGTAGGTCTGGAACAGCGCCGCGTAGATCGGACTGGTCTTGGTGATGAAGGGTTCGAATTGCGAGACGTCGGCGACGTTGTCAAGCTCACTCTGCGTATAGCGGCCGTCGAGGAGGCCGAGGGCCTTCCCTTGATCGCGGAGCAATTCCTTCGCGAACCGGAAGGGATGGACGCGTAGGTTGCTGCGGAGGATGTAATCGGTCGGGAGTCCGAGCACGCGGTGGAGCTCCGCCGCGACCTTCTGCTTTTCCTGGGGGTCGAGCCGGTCGCCGCGGAAGAGCGCCGTGAGGTACTCCCCTCCCGCGAACGTCTCGACCTCGCGCAGCAGCGAGTCGAGGTCCTTGAACTCATCGCCGAGCCGGTGGTGGTAGTACGCGGTGGCGGCCATCGGCGGCAGCGAGGTCGCGTACGCCTGATCGTTCCCCTGAAAGGAGAACGGGAGCGTCGCCACGTTCAGCGCCGGCGAGATGAGGACGGCGCCGTTGAGCGCGATGCCGAGGTTCTGCTGGAGACGCTGCACGAGGAGCGACCCGCGAATGCCGCCGTAGCTCTCACCGAGGATGTACTTCGGCGAGTTCCAGCGCGCGTGCTGGGTGATGAATGCGCGGATGAACTCCGCGACGGAGTCGGCATCCTCGTCGAACCCCCAGAAGTCTTCATCCTTCTTCTCCCCTGTCGCACGGCTGTAGCCGGTACCGACCGGGTCGACGAACACTAGATCGGTGGCGCGGAAGATCGTCGACGGGTTGTCGCGCATCTTGTACGGCGGCGCGCCCGGGTCCTGCGCGTCGCTCGGGATGTCGATGACGCGCGGGCCGACCAGCCCGAAGTGCAGCCAGATGGACGCGGAGCCCGGGCCACCGTTGAAGACGAACGTGACCGGGCGCGTCTCGGGATTCGAAATGCCGTCCTTGGTGTAGGAGATGGTGAAGAAGCGCGCGGTGCTCTTCCCCGCAGCGTCTTTGAGGATGATCTCTTCGGCGGTCGTGGTGTACGGCACGTCGGCGCCGTCGAGCCGGATGTGGTGCGTCCGAACGAACTTGGCGGGCCGTTCCTCGGGCTTTTCCGGCGGCTTCTTGTCGGGAGGAGTCTGCCCCAGCACCGCGAACGCGGCAAAGAACACCACCACCCATTGAGCGAGTCTCGATTTCAAGCGTGCACCTCCTCGCCAAAAGGTACGCCGCCGCCGTATTACGATTCGTAACCGATCGAGAAACTGCTTGGTATCAGCGGATGCCGAGCGTTGTACGCACGGCACGCAGCCATCGCAGCCGCGCCTCGAGCTCGTACATGACGCCGAGCGACCCGATCGCCTCGGAGGTGTTGGCAGCCTCCGTATCCTTCCTCCGCTGCTCACGCACCGCAACGAGCTGTTCGCGGACAGCCCGCTCGGCATCGCGGAAGAACGCACGCTTCTCGCGGTCGCTGAGGACGTCGACGAAGAAGAGCCGCGTCCGCAGCGGGTAGTGCGACGGCGCAGCGGCGTCGGACGGCAGCGGCGGCGTGAGCCACTCCCGCAAGGCCACGATCCCCGTATCCGTCACTTCCAGGACCGTCTTCTTCTTCCCGTTCCACGCGCGGCGCGATCCATGAATGAGCCCCCGCTGCCGCAGACGCTTGACGAGCGGATACACCGCCCCGGCGCTCCCACTCCAATACGGCGACAGCGAGCGTGCATACAGCGCCGCAACCTCATACGCCGTCATCGGCCCGTCGCGCCAGATCACCCCGAGTGTGCACCGCTCGAGCTCCGTCAGTTCACTGCGCATCCGTCACTTCCATGATGCGATTCTCGCATCATTGGAAGTACGCTCGATCCAGCGCCCGGTACTGCGCCGCTTGCCTGAGCGCGAACGGGGAGGCCTAGGCAATCGATCCGATACCAGACGCGCGACGAGCAGGTCCAGACCGATGCGGCTCGTGTCGAAGGCGAGTCAGTGAGTGCGACTCATGGACTGCGCGTAGCGACCTCGTTCAGCAGTTCGATCGTCTGCGACGGCTCATCTGCCCCATACGTGCGCAGCCACGCCCCATTCGCGCCGTTGCCGATCCACGCGACTGTGGAATGGCCCCCCGGCAAAGCGCGGTCGCCGGTCAGCGCGCGCAGCACGCGATCGATCGCGTCGTGCCGGCCGGTGACGAACATCCAACCCGGCTTCGCGTGGAAGCGCCGGCCGTACTCCTTGAGCCGCGCCGGCGTATCGCGATCAGGATCGCGCGAGATCGAGATCAGAAACACGTCCTTGCCGAGACGCTCACCGAGGGCGTCCTGCAGGTTTGCAAATGAGCGCTCCATCATTGGGCAGACGTTCGTACAACTCGCGTAGACAGCGTTGACGACCACGAGCTTTCCCTCGATCAGGTCGGAGTAGAAATGATGCGTCCGGCCGTCCTGATCGACGATCTCGACGTCAGGCAACGGCGCGGGAAGCTCCATCAGCGGCGCGTGCAGCGCCGCCGCGAGCAGCAGCGGCCCGATCATCGGATGAACACCACCTTTCCGACAGACGGCACGCCTTTGCCGTTGAGCACGAACAGCAGGTACGGCCCCGGCGGACAGGCCGCATTCGAGGGCGCCGTGACGATCACGTGGCCGGCATTCTTCGAGACGATGTGCAGCCGGTTGAAGCGCTGGCTTTGGTTGAACGCGTGCGTCACCGATGAGAGGCGGATCCAGGTCACCTGCTCGATATTCGCCGCTTCCGGCGTATCGACGCGGAACTCCTCGCCGAACCCGACGCGCTCGGGCGCGGCGGTGATGGCCGGCCGCGGTCCGTTGAACAAGTACGGTGGCGAGTAGATCTCCGCGTCGCGATGATCCTTATCACCGCCCTCGGGGCTCGGAGGCATCCCCCCGCCGGCCGAGAGGACGCGGCCGTCCGGCAGCAGCACGGCCGTGGAGTGGTAGAGGCGCCGCACCTTCATGCTGGCCATCGTCGTCCACTTGCCGCTCTTCGGGTCCCACATCTCCGCCGCGAAGACTGAGCCGTCCGCGTTGTTGAAGCCCGGCGCGCTCGATCCGCCGGTGACCAGCACTTTGCCGTCCGGCAAGAGGGTCGCGTTCAGTTGCCGGCGCTTGAACTTCATCGGCTCCGTAAACGTCCATTTCGGCGAGGCGGCGTTGAGGTCGATGATCTCCGCCGTGTTTACCGGTGGACCCCCGCCGACGATGAGGAGCTTGCCTGGCTCGTACTCGACCGCCGAACCGTAGTCGCGATAGACACCGCCCGTCTTCGGCCCGTTCTCCCACGAGCCGGTTCCGGCGGTGTTGAGGTAGAGCGTCTGCGGCTGCGGACCGGCCACGAAAGGACGGCCGTCGGGCGCCAGCAGCACTTGCGGATAGAGATCGAGCGTGCGTATGGCACCGGTCAGATCGCGCCAGGTGCTCGTCGCCGTCTGCCATACCTGCGGCAATGGATTCGGGATGATCGCGTCGCTACCGTTCTGGCTACCCGACATCGTGACGACGTCGCCGTTGCGAAGGATCAGGTTCGTCGGGTACCAGCGGCCGCCGTTCATGTTCGGCCCCTTGGTCCACTGTTCGGTGGCGGTGTGGTAGAGCGTCGCGGTTTTCTCTCCGTCACCGTCTCGGAAGTGATGTCCGCCGGTGACGAGCAGCGTTCCGTCGGGAAGAAACGTGTGCCCGGAGCAGAAGACGCTCGCGTATGGGTTCAAGACCTTCGAGAAATGTCCGGTCTTCGGGTCCCACAGCCACGATTCGGTCGTGAGCACCGTGTCTTTTCGCTCCCACGTCAGCACACGACCGTTCGGAAGAAGGTGCGCGTGGATGGCGACCACGGGCCAGTCGAATTTCGCGCCCCATTCCCCGACGACCGCCTGTTGGGCCGGGAGAGGAAGGGCGGCGAGGGCAAAAAGCAGAGGGACAGCAATCTTGCGCAAGCGCATGGCGGATCCTCCTGCTTACGGAGTGACACAGAGCCGGCAATCCCTACCCTCGAAAGATCGAGAACCCGGTACGGCACGGCCTCCTCTACGTGAGCGGATTCGATCTTCTCGGTTCCGGCCCAGGGGGGGGCGGTGCGGGAGACTTTGAGGATGCGATTCTCGCATCACGGAGGCTTTCTGCACCGGCTACCGCACGATCTCTACATCCACAAACTTCGCAGCGGCGCGAGCCAGGGGGCGCATCGCAGGTGATCAGCGGAGCGTTCAGCGCCTCCGCGAGTGCGACGTATGACGCGTCGTATGAAGTGAAGTTGTGCCGCAACGCCCAGATGCGTGCGATGTACGACTCATGCGCATGCCGTTCGATCGGAAACGTGGCGAAGGCATGCACCGCGCGTGCGGTCAAGGCTGGATCATCGACTGTTTTCACGATGTCATACGGTCGCGACAACGGTGGCCGACTGTCGTCCATCACGGAGACTGCGAATGGTCAAACTACGGCCACGACCTATGTCTACGATACCGCGGGAAGACTTTCCGACGTATCGGTCGGCGGCACGCTCGTGCGACATTACGACTACGATGCGAGTGGCAATCGTTTGACTAAAACTGACGCGAGTGGTCCCGTCACGGCGACGTTCGATGATCAGGACCATCTCGTATCATTCGCCGGCTCAACGTACACCTACACGACGAGCGGCGAACTCCAAACCAAGGTCGATGCGAGTGGAACGACGACCTATTCGTACGATGCGTTCGGTCTATTGAGACGGGTCGTTCTGCCGAACGGCAACGTCATCGATTACGTCATCGACGGGTGGAATCGTCGCGTCGGCAAGAAGGTGAATGGCACGTTGGTTCAGGGCTGGCTCTATTCGGATCAGCTTCGCATCGTCGCTGAAACGGACGGCACGGGAAATGTCACGAAACGGTTTGTGCACGGCCTCCGACCGAATATACCCGATTACATGATTTGGTCTGGCGGTACTTATCGATTTGTGACCGACCAGTTGGGAAGCCCCCGCTATCTCCTCGAGGGTTCCGGTGGAACAGTCGCGGAGTCGGTCACATACGACGAGTATGGTTCGATACTCTCTGATTCTAATGCCTCCTTTCAACCGTTCCGATTCGCCGGAGGACTATACGATCCAGACAAGGGTTTCGTTCATTTTGGCGCTCGAGAATACGACCCGCAGACGGGCCGCTGGACGACCCGTGACCCGCTAGGGTTCGCAGGCGGCGATACGAATCTTTATGGGTACGTGCTGCAGAACCCCGTCTCGATGACGGATCCGACCGGCCTCTACACCGGAGTTGATGATGCCGCCTTTATCGTGGGCGGCGCGCTCATCGGTGTTGCTGCTCAGGCGTTGGTAAATGTCGCCACAACCGGATCGCTTGGCGATGGATCGGATTACGTGTCCGCCGCAGTCGGCGGAGCCGTAGGTGGGGAGGCCCTTCTTTATACCGGACCCGCACTCGCTGGCGCTGCAGGTGCTGCTGCCGCAAACGGCATCAAACAGTGGATGAGTGATTGCCCGTCGAGCATCGCTAGCTTTGCCGTTGACACCGCGGTTGGCGCAGCGACCGGCGCATTCTTTGGCGGCGGGCTTCGTCCCGGAATCACGGAGGGGAACGGCAGTTGGATACACGTCTTCCGAACACAGGTCGGGCGCATGCGGTCCGGTGCGACGACGCGCGTAACCGTGCGGACGGCTGCTAAAATGTTCGCTGGTCGCGCAGAAGAAACGGCGGCGTATCAGGGCGCGATCGTTGGAGGTGCAATTGGATCGCAGATCACGAAGGAGTCGCCAACTTGCGGCTGTCACTGATAATGTGAAAATCTATCGCGCCGCGACTTCGACATACGTCGTCTTTGCGATTATCTTTGCCATTCCGGCGGGCGCATTTGCGCTCAAGTGGCGGTACGTACAGGCGCGCGAGATCGTGGCGGTAATCGCTGTCGCAGCAGCCATCTGTTTCCTCTGGATCGTGTCGTTCCGCATCGTAATAACTGATAGCACTTTGACGTTTCGAAGCCTCTTTAGCACTGCAGACATTCCGCGAGCTTCCATTCGTCGGTCGCGAGTTGTTGTACGCGTCGGGCCCTTCACTGGCCCTCTGCGTCTGGTCGTAAAAGTGGATCGAGCCGCGGCAATTGAAGGTCGCACCGAGATCGACATAAACGCGAAGGTTTTTTCACGGGACGCAATTCGCGCCGTATTGGAATTGTCGCCGAACGCAGGTGACCATTCCGCTTGGCGAGGATGAGTTGACGGGTCGCGTCGCTCAGCGGCGACGACGGGCCAGTCGAATTTCGCGCCCCATTCCCCGACGACCGACTGTTGGGCCGGGAGAGGAAGGGCGGCGATGGCAAAAAGCAGAGGGACAGCAATCTTGCGCAAGCGCATGGCGGATCCTCCTGCTTACGGAGTGACACAGAGCCGGAAATCCCTACCCTCGGAAGATCGAGAACCGGGTACGGCACCGCCTCCGCTACGTGAGCGGATTCGATCTTCTCGGTTCCGGCCCAGGGGGCGGCGGTGCGGGAGACTTTGAGGATGCGATTCTCGCATCACGGAGGCTTTCTGCACCGGCTACCGCACGATCTCTACATCCACGAACTTCGCAGCGGCGCGAGCCAGGGGCGCATCGCAGGTGATCAGCGGAGCGTTCAGCGCCTCCGCGAGTGCGACGTATGACGCGTCGTATGAAGTGAAGTTGTGCCGCAACGCCCAGATGCGTGCCATGTACGACTCATGCGCATGCCGTTCGATCGGAAACGTCGCGAAGGCATGCACCGCGCGTGCGGCGCGCTCCTCCTTCGCTTCACCCGACAATACGGTCCGGCGGAGAATGCTCAAGACCTCGAGATCGATGAAATGGGGTGCATGGCAAAGGACTTCGCCCGAAAACAGCCGGTCGAGCAGATCCTCGGCGCGAGCGGCGCCGAGAATCATCTCGAGAACGACGGACGCGTCAACGACCGCGGCGGCGATTGAGTACACGATCCCGTTTCGACCGTTCCTCACGCAGCATCTCTGCCGGTGATTTCTTGAGTTTGACCGGCTCGAGACCGCGGAGCAGATTCAGAAGCTCTTCGCGCGACGGCTTGGCAGCCGACCGCCGCACTTCGTCGAGCAGATAGTCCGACAGCGACATCCCCACGAGCGCCGCGCGCGCCTTCAGCTTGCGGTGAAGTTCTTCCGGAACGTTGCGGATTTGGACCATGCGACCCATGCCACACAACATGCGCGCATGCGTTGCACATGTCAACATGCAGTACGGATGAAATTGTCCTTCGGTGATGGGCTGCTGAAATAGGCTCGATCCAGCGCCCGGTACTGCACCGCCTCGGCTACGTGAGCCGATTCGATCGTCTCGGTTCCCGCCAGGTCGGCGACGGTCCGCGAGACTTTGAGGATGCGGTCGTGGGCGCGAGCGGAGAGACCGAGGCGGTCGATCGCCTGCGTCAGAAGCTGACGCGAGGGTCCGGAAAGCTCGCAGTGCTTGCGGAGATGACGCGTCGTCATCTCGCCATTACAGGTCACGCGTGAGGTGCGAAAACGTTCGCGCTGGATCGCGCGCGCGCCTTCCACACGGTCGCGGATTGCTGACGACGGCTCGCCGGGCTCCAGCGAGGAGACTTCGTCGGCCGTGAGCGCGGCGACTTCAACCTGAAGGTCGATGCGGTCAAGGAGCGGGCCGGAGATCTTGGAGAGATAGCGGGAAACTTGGGTCGGCGTGCATATGCACTCGCGTCGCGGGTGGTTGAGGAAGCCGCAGGGACACGGGTTCAGAGCGACAGCAAGCGTGAAGCTGGCCGGGAACGTGAGAGTTCGTTGCGCTCGGGAGATGGTCACGTAACCGTCCTCGATCGGCTGGCGCAGCACTTCGAGCGTGTCGCGGCGAAACTCGGTGAGCTCGTCGAGGAAGAGGACGCCGTGATGCGCAAGGCTGACTTCGCCCGGCCGCGGGAAGCTTCCGCCGCCGACCAGCCCAGCCATCGAGGTCGTGTGATGCGGCGCGCGAAATGGCCGTCGCGCCAGCAGACCGCTCGACGGAGGCAAGATGCCGGCGACCGAGTGGATCTTCGTGGTCATGATCGCCTCGGGAACGGTGAGTCGCGGGAGCACCGACGGAAGACGCTTCGCGAGCATCGTCTTTCCGGAGCCCGGCGGCCCGATCATCATGACGTTGTGACCGCCGGCAGCGGCGACTTCGAGCGCTCGTCGAGCGAGCGCCTGTCCGCGAACATCGCTGAAGTCGGCGAAATCACGTACCGGCGCGGTGACGATCGTCGACTCCGCGCGCGGCAGCGGATAATCGCCGCGAAGATGTGACAGGAGGCGCGGAAGTGTCGTGGCGCCGACGACCGTCACCCCTTCTACTGCCGCGGCTTCGTTCGCGTTGGCGGCCGGAACGATCAGTTCTCGGACGGAGGAATCCCTCCCGACTGCCGCGGCGATCGAGAGCGTTCCCCGAATCGGGTTGATCGTGCCGTCCAGCGAGAGCTCGCCGACAAAGACGCGCCCGGCAACGTGCTCCTTGCGAAGGAACTCCTCGGCTTCGAGGATTCCGAGCGCGATCGGAAGGTCGAATGCGGAACCTTCTTTGCGAACGTCGGCCGGCGAGAGGTTGACGGTGATGGAGCGACACGGAAAGAAGAAGCCGGAGTTGGCAAGCGCCGACTTGACGCGGGCATACGCCTCTCGCACAGCGAGGTCGCCCAGGCCGACCAGACTGAACTTCGGCTGGCCTGAACCGTGTGTATCAACTTCTATGGTGATCCGAACTGCATCAATCCCGAGGGTGGCGGCACTGCATACCTTGGAAAGCATGCGGGGTGTCGACCCTGCGGAAGTCCCAGGCCGAGGCTACCTCGGACGGATTCGCGCCGTCAAACGTAAACATATCGTGCGAGCCGTCCTCGGAGCGCTGCTCCTCCTTGCTGCCTCCCCGCTCATCGCGGATTGCATCGCCAATGGCCACTACACCCTCGCGTCGTCGCAGTATCCGTATACCGAGGACCTGACACGGCCGTCGAGCGAGCCGGTGCCGAGCGGCTTGTGGGTCAGCGCGGAGAACGACTGGACGCTCCTGCAGACCGCCTGCAGCGAGCAGACGAACGTGAACGCGTCGACGGCCGTCGCACTCCTCATCCGCGCGTCGTTTCTCGTCAGGGAGACCACCGCGGCGCCGGACGCTATGTTCGACGTGCAACTTCGCGTCGACGGGGAGCCGATCGCAACGCACTCACGGCGCGTCGGCGACCACTTGCCGAAGGCGTATCGGTTCGGCGGGTCGGTACAGCAGCTCCCGGCCGGCAATCATCTGCTGACGATGTGGATCCGGATGCGCGATCCGGGAGCCGTTCTCATCGCCTTGCAGTGGATCACCGCGCAAGGAGCGCCAGTGAACTTCGGCGGGAATCGGACGGCCGTCGATCAGGTGACCCTCGGCGCCGCATGGACCATGATTGGACCTCCGTTGCCGATCGAGACGGCGCGCGACGTCGATGCGGCATTGCAGGCGTCGTTCACGATCGCTTCCGCCGCCACGCCGCTGTCATTCTCGTGGAGTCTCGACTCCGAACCGCCGGGCGGGAGGTCGGGGGCGATCGCGCCACCGAGCATCCAGCCGGACGGCGCGACGATCTTCGATCATCGCGCCTGGATCGACGCGGGCGCGCATACGCTGCAACTCTGGGGACGGTCGAGCGGCGGCGATGCCAAGCTCGAGGGGATCACGATCGATCTCGTCGGCTTTCCGCATGAGACGAGACCGGGACGCATTCCTCCGATCGCCGAGGCAGAAGACGATGGGGCGACCCTCGCGACGACCGACGGCGACGCCGAACAGCCGCCCGGAATGGTCCAGCCGTGCGGACGCTGGACGAAGTTGATCGAGTTGGAGCTGCCGCCGGACGTGAAGAACTATTCATGGTCGGTCGACGGCTTCCTCGAAGTACTGGCACACGACGTCAGCAGCTACGGCCAGATCGGAGTGGAGGTCGACAGCGGCGACGCGCACACGGACGTCGGTATTTTCGACATCCAGGCCGAGCACGATTACGACGGGATTTACTTCTACGGCGACTGCAGCAAGTGGGCCCCGCGCGACGCGACGCATGTTTCGCTCTGGATTCGCCGTGTCGAAGGATGCGGCATCGCGCCCATTGGCGGTTCGTTCACGGTCGGGAAGCGGTGGCTGGCGGTGAAGCTGCTCCCTTCCCAGGCACCACACTTGCCGTGATACAACGCGCCGCGCATGAAGATCATCGTTCCGCACCACACGACCCGTGAAGAAGCCCGCAAGATCGTCGACCGCCGTCTAGGCGAGCTGTTCGCGCAGTACGGGCACTACGCCACCGACTCGCAGATGACCTGGAGCGGCGACCGTCTCGACTTCAACGGCAAGGCGAGAGGCTTCTCCGCCAGCGGGACGATCGAAGTCACCGATACCGAGGTGATCATCGATGCGAAGCTGCCGCTGATCGCGAAGCCGTTCGAACCGCGCGTCAAGAGCACGGTCGAACGGGAAGCAGCTGCGATGTTTGGACGCGCCTGAGCGCGCGTCAGCCGACGTGGAAGATTTTCTTCAACGCGTCGACGTTGGGATCGACGAACAGGCGTCCGTCGACTTCGACCGCCGGGTCGGTGCCGAGGTGAAACGTGCTGCCACGGTACTCCTCGGGCATTGCGAGCTCGTGATCGACTTGAAACTGCCGCAGGAAGCCAGCCACTAAGCTGGTTTTCTGTCTACGGCTTCCGGGGAAAAACCTTACGGTCATTCATCCCCCTCCTCTCCACTCACTGTGGTTCTACCGTTTTGAACGATGAGCAAACGGTATTCCTACTTATTACGTAAGTCAAATAAAGATGTTTTGCGCGGAGCGTACATTCCAGGCGCGGTTACGGGGTTTCGGGGTTTCGGGGTTTCGGGGTTTCGGGGTTTCGAGGTTTCGAGGTTTCGGGGTTTCGGGGTTTCGAGGTTTCGGGGTTTCGGGGTTTCGGGGTTTCGGGGTTGCGGGGTTTCGGGGTTTCGAGGTTACGAGGTTTCGAGGTTCCGAACGTCGTTCCCCCCCCCCGTAACCTCGTAACCCCGTAACCCCGAAACCCCGCAACCTCGTAACCCCCTAACCTCGTAACCCCGCAACCTCGAAACCTCGAAACCCCGCAACCTCGTAACACGTCATGCGACGGCCGTTTCGCGGTACTGGATCTCGTACAGCTTCCGATACAAGCCGTTCGTCGCCATCAGCTCTTCGTGCGTGCCGCGCTCGCGGATCTCGCCGTGGTGGAAGACGAGGATGGTGTCGGCGGAGCGGATCGTGGAGAGGCGGTGGGCGATGACGATCGAGGTGCGGCCTTCGAGCAGCGTCTGGATGGCCTGCTGGATGAGTTGTTCGGTTTCGGTGTCGATCGACGAGGTCGCCTCATCGAGGATCAGGACCGGCGGGTCGAAGGCGAGCGCGCGGGCGAAGGAGAGGAGTTGCTTCTCCCCCACGGAGAATCCCGCGCCGCGTTCGCGAACGACCGACGCATATCCCTCGGGCAACCGTGAGATGAAACGATCGGCCTGGACGCGAACGGCGGCCGTGTGGACCGCCTCTTCCGTGATCTCGGCGTCGCCTAGGGAGATGTTGTCGGCCACGTTGCCGTTGAAGAGGAAGAAGTCCTGCTGCACGATCGCGAAGAGACGGCGGAGCGACGCAACGTTGATGTCGCGGATGTCGATGCCGTTGATGCAGATCTCACCACGCTGGATGTCGTAGAAGCGGAGCAGCAGCGCGGTGACCGTGGTTTTTCCCGCCCCAGTGTGTCCGACCAGCGCGACGCGCTCGCCACGGCGTACCTCGAATGAAACGTTTTTCAGAACCCACTCGGGTACGTTGTACGCGAACCAGACATTGCGGAACTCGATCGACTCGATGTGGTCGACCTGCACGCCGTCGTCTTTGACGATCTTCGCCGGCGTGTCTAGGAGTTTGAAGATCCGCTCGCTCGCCGCCATCGCTGCCTGCAGGATGTTGTACTTCTCCGAGAGGTCGGAGATCGGCTCGTAGAAGCGCTGGGCGTACTGGAAGAACGCCACGAGCGCGCCGACCGAGAGCGTCCCGCGGATCACCTGTCCGCCGCCGTACCAGACGATGAGCGCGATGCCGACCGACTCGATCAGCTCGATCACCGGGTAGAAGACGGCGTAGTAGAAGATCGAGTCGATGTTCGCGTCGCGGTGGCGGCCGTTGAGCTCATCGAACTTCTCCGCCTCTTTGTCTTCCCTGTTGAAGAGCTGCACGGTCGACATCCCACTCAAGTGCTCCTGCAGGAAGGCGTTGATCGCGGCGATGCGCACGCGGACGGCGCGATACGTGACCCGCGCCCCGCGCCGGAACCAGGCGGAGACGCCGACGATGAACGGCGTGATGGAGAAGAGGACGAGCGCCATCTTCCAGTTCATCCAGAAGAGGACGCCGATGATGCCGAGGAGGACCACGATGTCGCCGAAGATCGAGACGAAGCCGGCGGTGAACATCTCGTTCAACGCGTCGACGTCGGTCGTGACGCGCGTCATGAGACGGCCGACGGGATGGCGGTCGAAGTACTGCACGTCGAGCCGCTGCAGGTGGCCGAAGATCTGTTTGCGGAGGTCGTACATGATGTACTGCCCCATCAGATTCATCAGGACCATCTGCGTGTAGAGGACGGCGAAGCCCGCGACGAGGGTGACGAGGTAGATGCCGGCCGCGATGTCGATCCCGTCGAGCGGTTGGAGCGTCCAGCCGTTCGCCGCGATCCAATGCCCGAGGCGCTCGCTGATGCCGATCGACGGCGCGCCCTTGAACGGTTTGACGAAGAGGTCGATCGCCACCGCGATGATCGCGGGACCGAGGAGCTCGAGGATCGACGAGAGGATGACGAGAAGGACCGACACCGTGGCGCGGGCGCGGTACGGCCGCAGGTACTTCAGCAGCCGCCGCGCAAGCCGCGGATCGAATGCCTTGGCGGCTTCCTCTTCGTGACGTTCGATGTCAGCCATCAGGCGATCTCCGCGATCTCGTCTTCGAGCGTCTGACGGCGATACAGATCGGCGTAGTAGCCATCGTGCGAGAGCAACGTCTCGTGCGTCCCGCGCTCGACGATGCGGCCGTCATCGAGCACCACGATGTGGTCGGCGTCTTTGACGGAGGAGACGCGATGCGAGACGACGAGCACCGTCCTCCCCTTCCTCACGTTACGCAGCGCATTGAGGATCCGCTCTTCGGTTGCCGTATCGACCGCCGAGAGCGAGTCATCGAGGATCAGGATCAGCGGCTCGCGGACGAGCGCGCGCGCAATGGCGGTGCGCTGTTTCTGTCCGCCGGAGAGCGTGATCCCGCGCTCGCCGATCATCGTCTCGATTCCGTTCGGGAACGCGGCGACGTCGCTCGTGAGGCCGGCGAGATCGGCCGATTCGTTGACCTCCCTGCTCGACGCCTCGGCGCGGCCGAAGCGGATGTTCTCCGCGATCGACTCCGAGAAGAGGAACGTCTCCTGCGGCACCATCCCGATGATGTCGCGCAGTTGGTGGATCGGAATCGCCTCCACCGGC
>DASXHZ010000034.1:0-26372 GCA_036488085.1 Thermoanaerobaculia bacterium | reverse complement strand
GCGTACTTTTTCTGGTTGTACAGTGCCATTCCCTCGTCGAACTTCGTCTTCGCGTTCGCCTGCTGTTGCCGTCCGATCTCTTCCTGCGCACGAGCCGCGTTGAGCTTCTGCAGCATCGCGACAACCGCGGGCGAGCGCGGGGCCATCCGGTTGAGCTCCGCGAATTTGGCGTAGGCGTCGTTCACGCGGCCCTGCCGCAGCAACGCGTTCGCCTGCTCCCGCAGCACCCGCTCGCGCGCGTGTTGCTGCTCGGCGCGCGTGTCGACCGGGTGCGCCGCGGGCGCCTTCGTCTTCAGCGCGATCGCGATCGCGCCGAGCGCGAGAAAACAGGCGGCGACGATGCCGAGGAAGAGGGCGGGGTGAAGCTGGCGCCGAAGGAGCGGCTTGCCCGTGCCGGTCCGTGATGCCGCTGCGGCGCGCGCACGCGCTTCAACCTTGGCGGCGGGCGCGGCGGTCGGTGTCGGATTCGTAGTGAGAGGGCCAGGGGACGACGGCGTCTCGTCGCCGCCTTCGTCGGGGAACGGGATCTCGACGGTCGGGATCTTTTCGTGGCCGCGCGTGATCATCGTCTCTTCCGCCTGCATCGGCTCGGCGGGGGGACGTTCGCCGCGATTCACGGCGCGGAGTGCGATCGCGAGATCGCGCGCGCGCTGGTAGCGCTTCGCCGGATCCTTCGCGAGACACTTGGCGACGACCTCTTCGAACCCCGGCGGGATCTGCGGGTTGATCTCCCCGAGCGGCGGGAACGGCTCGTGGACGATCTTGTACGAGATCGACGTCAGCGAGTCGCCGCCGAACGGCTTGCGGCGCGTGAGGCACTCGTAGAGGCAGATGCCGAGAGAGAAGATGTCGGAGCGGCCATCGACGGGAGCACCTTTGATCTGCTCCGGCGCCATGTAGTTCGGCGTGCCGAGAAACTGGCCGGTGGTCGTCAGGTTGGAGACGCCGCTGGCGATCTTCGCGATGCCGAAGTCGGTGATCTTGGCGCGCATCCCCTCGAGGAGGATCACATTCGCCGGCTTGACGTCGCGGTGGACGATGCCCTTCGCGTGGGCGAAATCGAGCCCTTCCGCGACCTGCGCGATGATGTCGCCGATCTGCTCGAAGCTGACCGGACGTCCCTGCTGCAGGACCTCCTTCAGGTTCTGGCCCTCGACGTACTCCATCGCGATGAAGGAAACGCCGGTGCCGTCGTCCTGCCCGATGTCGTGAACGGTGACGATCGCGGGATGGTTGAGGATGCCGGCCGCCTGCGCCTCGCGGATGAAGCGCTGCTGGAACTCCTTCGTCTCGTCGTCGTCGGCGTGCGCCGCGGGTCGGATGGTCTTGAGGGCAACCAGGCGTCCGATGAGCGGATCTTTGGCGAGGTAGACGATTCCCATCGCCCCCTTCCCAAGCTCACGAACGACTTCGTAGCGCCCGAGCTTCACCTGGCCGGCGTCTCCGGACTCGGACGTCCCATAGGCCGACAATGATATCTCCCCGCTTCAGAGTTTAATTTATGATTCCCCGCCTGTTCATGAATTCCCATCGCGAGGACCAGCTCTATGAAAGTCTATTCGGGATCCGAAATCCGGAACGTCGCCGTCGCGGGGCATAACGACACCGGCAAGACGACGCTCGTTTCGCAGCTTTTGTTCAACGCCGGCGCGACCTCGCGCTTCGGACGCATCGAAGACGGCACCACCACGACCGACTTCGATCCCGACGAGATCGAGCGCAAACACTCCATCTCCGCCGCCATCGCTTTCGCGGAGTGGAAGAACACGAAAATCAACCTCATCGACACGCCCGGCTTTGGGATCTTCCTGATGGAAGCACGGGCCGCGCTCCGTGTCGCCGACGCTGCCGCGATCGTCGTCAGCGGCGTCACCGGCGTCGAAGTCACGACCGAAAAAGTCTGGAAGTTTGCTGACGACTACTCGCTGCCGCGACTCGTCGTCATCAACAAGCTCGACCGCGAGCGTGCCTCGTTCTCCCGCACGCTCGAGGCGCTGCAGAAGAAGTTCGGCAAACAGATTGTCCCGGTGCAGCTCCCGATCGGAGAAGAGCACGCATTCAGCGGCATCATCGACCTCATCTCCATGAAGGCGCTCAAGTACGCGTCCGACGGCTCCGGCAAGTTCGAGACGGTGGACATCCCGGCTGACCAGAAGGCTGAGGCGGACGAGTGGCGCGAGAAGCTGATCGAGAAGGTCGCCGAAGGCGACGACACGCTGATGGAGCGCTTCTTCGAGCAGGGCGGCCTCTCGCAGGAAGAGCTCCTCGACGGGATGAGGCGCGAGGTGTCGCACCACGAGATCTATCCGGTGCTCCTCGCGAGCGCGTCGCACGACATCGGCGGACAGGCGATCCTCGACGCGTTCGTGTCGCTCTTCCCGGCAGCCGACGAGGCGAAGACGATCGACGGGTCCGACAAGAACGGCCAGCCCGCGACGTTCGAGCGGCGCCCGGAGGCGTTCCCTGCCGCGCTCGTGTTCAAGACCTTCTCCGATCCGTTCTCGGGCCGCGTCTCGTTGTTCCGCGTCTTCGGCGGGACGGTGAAGAGCGACTCGTCGTACTGGAACACCTCGAAAGATCACGAGGAGCGCATCGGAAAGCTGCAGCTCCTGCAGGGCAAGCAGCAGGTCCCGGTCGCGGAGCTGAAAGCGGGCGACATCGGTGCGGTCGCGAAGCTGAAAGACGTGCACACCGGCGACACGCTCGCTGCGAAAGACCACTGGATCGTCATCCCGCACATCCAGTACCCGGAGGCGGCGATCGCATTCGCGATCGAAGCGAAGTCACGCGGCGACGAGGACAAGCTCTCGTCCGCGATCCACCGGATCATCGAAGAAGATCCGACCATCCGCTTCCAGCGCGACGAACAGACGAAAGAGTTCCTCATCAGCGGGCAGGGACAGCTCCACGTCGAGATCATCGTCCAGAAGCTGAAGAAGAAGTACGGCGTCGACGTCATCCTCCATCCGCCGAAAGTTCCGTACCGCGAGACGATCACGAAGGTGGCCGACGCGCACGGACGCCACAAGAAACAGTCGGGCGGCCACGGGCAGTTCGCCGACTGCAAGATCACGATGGAGCCGCTGCCGCGCGGCGCCGACTTCGAGTTCGTCGACGACATCTTCGGCGGCGCGATCCCGCGGCAGTACATCCCCGCGGTCGAGAAGGGGATCCAGGATGCGCGCGTGAAGGGCTACCTCGCCGGCTATCCGGTGGTCGACTTCCGCGTCCGGCTGACGGACGGGCAGTACCACGACGTCGACTCGTCGGAAATGGCGTTCAAGATCGCCGGCTCGCTGGCGTTCCAGGACGCGATGGAGAAGGCGAGGCCGACGCTGCTCGAGCCGATCATGCACGTCGACATCAGCGCGCCGTCGGAGTACGTCGGCGACCTCATGGGCGACCTCAACTCACGACGCGGACGCGTGGAAGGCGTCAACGCCGAGGAGGACATGCAGACCGTCAAGGCGCGCGTGCCGCTTGCCGAGATGCTGACCTACGGCTCGACGCTCCGCTCCATCACGCAGGGCCGCGGCAGCTTCCACATGGAGTACTCGCACTACGAGGAAGTGCCGAAGAACCTGCAGGAAAAGATCATCGCCGAGGCAAAGAAGAAGCAAGAGGAACAGGCCGCGGCGCACTCGCACTGAGCGCAAAGCGCTGAGCGCTATTGCTTGTCCAGCTTCGCCTGAATCGTCGCGATCTCGTCTTTCGCGTTGTCCGCGGCGGTGACGACGTAGGTCCGATCGAGGTAGCCCGGGGCGGTGATGCGGACGTTGTAGCTGCCGGGCTGCGGGAACTCGTACGGCTCGCTGCTGAGCTGATTTGCCTGCCCCACGGCGACGTCGTTGACGTACACGAGGGCGTCGGGCGGTGTCACGCTCATCGTCATCCCGCGCCGCGCCCAGATGCGCACCGTCCCTTCGATGGCGTGGCCGGTGCCGGCGATGGTCGCGCGCGACCTGCCGGAGACCGCAGGATGCGCTACCGGCGCGTTGTCGCCTGCCTCGCCGGGGAAGACGAGCGAGGCGCCCGGCTGCGGCTCACCCGGCGGCGCCGGCGAATTCGAAGCCGGCAGGCGACGCGGCTTCACCACGCTGACGATCGTGCTGTCGCGATACCGCAGACCGGTGTAGACCGCGAGCCCGGCCAGAATCACCAATACCGCACCGATCAGCGCCGGCACCCACGACGGTAACGGCGCCGCTTCGGGCTCGTGGTCGCCGGGATGCTCCGGCGGAGGTACGTCAGTCATCACGCTTCAGTTTCGCTCTCCGCGTTGTCGTCGATGGCCGCCGTCCCCTCGTCCGTCACCACCGTCTCCGTGTCGTCGTCGAGGTTATCGAACTCGGTCTGGCGCTGTTTGAGAAGATCGAGCGCATCCGCTCGGTCGTCTTCAGGAACGTAGATGCGGATGTCGCCCATCGTGCCGAAGTTGATCGGCTCCATCGAGAACTTCATGTTCTCGATCTGCGCCGGGATGTCCTCCGCCTCGAGAAAGCCGCGCAGCAGGTTCGCCTCGTCGGCGGTGCCGCAACTGGCGATCTCGACCCACATCGTGCCGTCGTCCGCACGAATGGTGTTCACGTTTTCCCTCTCTTCGGCCATCAGTTCCTCCATTTTCAACGGACGAGAGCGACGACACCCTTCTCGCCCGTCATCGTTCCCACCTTTGCATAGAACAGACCGCTTTGATCGAATCGCGCGCCAAGCTGCTCCGCCTTCTCCGGCCCTACCGCGATCAGCAGGCCGCCACTCGTCTGCGCATCGCACATCAACGTAAGCTCTTTCTCGCTCACCGACGAGCGGACGCGCTTCCGGAACGTCTCGACATTCCGTTTCGATCCGGCCGGCAGGTAGCCGCGCGCCAGGAGCTCGCGCGCATTCGCGAGCACCGGCACCTGCGAGACTTGCAACTCGGCCCCAGTCTCGACGCACATCTCGAGCAGATGCCCCACAAGCCCGTAGCCGGTGATGTCGGTTGCCGCCGTGACGCCGACCTCGCTCATGATGCGCGCCGCGTCGCGGTTGAGGCGAAGCATCCAGTCGATCGCCTCGTCAGTCGCTTTATTTGGGTTCGGCCCGCTGCGACGGAAGAACCGCCGCGTCGTCTGCGCCCGGTGCGCTGAAATGATGATGCCGTTGCCGATCGGCTTCGTCAGAAAGAGGACGTCGCCCGGCCGTGCGGTCGAGTTCCGCACCAGCTTGTCGACGCTCACGACTCCCGTCACCGCGAGACCGTACTTCGGAACGTCGTCGATGATGGTGTGGCCTCCGGCGACCGGAAATCCCGCCTCGGCTGCCTTCGACGCCCCGCCGTTCAGGATCTCGTGCAGCGTCTCGAGCGGGAGCTTGTCGGTCGGGAACGCGGCGATCGCGAGGCCGAGGATCGGCGTGGCGCCCATCGCGTAGATGTCGGAGACGGAGTTCGCCGCTGCAATCGCGCCGAAGGTGAACGGATCGTCGACGATCGGAGTGAAGAAGTCGACCGTCTGCGCGATCGCCGTGTCTCCCGTTATACGGAGGACGGCAGCGTCGTCGTTCGTGCTGTTGCCGACAAGAAGATCCCCCATCCCTTCCGGTGAAGGGAGCTGAGAGAGAACGGAACGCAGGTCATCCTGACCCAGCTTGCAGGCTCAACCGCCGGTCGTGGCGAATGAGGAAAGCGCGGGGTAAGACGAACGGAGTTTGTGCCGCACGCCGCGATTCTAATTGGGTTGTTCGCCAAGCACCGCGGCTCTTGCACGTTCGCAGGCGAGCAGCACTTCCTGGTACAGCTCGTACGCGACCTCGGCAGTCAGCGGCTCGGCGGCGTTGCGGTTGATGATTTCGGTGATCTGGGAGGCGTAGTGCGAGGCGGGTGGGAGGCGTTCTCCTGTCGCGTGGATCTGGCGGAATCCGCGCGTCAGCTCCGTTTCGAGCCGGTCGCGGAAGGCGCCGGTCTCGAGCTCGTTCCAGAGGTTGGTGTAGTCGACGTCGATCATCGCGTGATGAAGCGCTCAACGAGCGCCGGATCGGCGCCGTACGCCACGTCGACCTCGTTCCCCCTCGTCCGAACCTCGGCGCCCACCTTCTCTTTCTTCAGAAAATCGGCGTACGCGGTGCGGAACGCCGCTGCCCGCTCCGCCGACTCCCATCGCGTCTCGACCAGCACCGTCGGATTGCAGAACGCATCCTGAGCGATCGTGACGCGGTCGCCGGTCCAGCCGCGCGACGCCTCCTCACCGACGAGGAACTGCCAGTGCCACTCGCCGAGGTGCTCGACCGACAGGACGTGCGAGACGGCGACGGGCGGCGTGAGCGGAAACGGATTCGCGGTCCGCTTGCCGGAGAAGTACTCGTCTGGGTGCAGGATCTCGCGCATCGACTGCGGCGGATTCGAGTAGACGCGCGTGACCGCGGGCCATCCTCCCCGCCGGTACGCGGCGATGACGAACTTCAGGCCGGCCGTGTAAGGCACGACCAGCGACTCGACGAAGTAGCGCGGCGCGGTGCCGTTCGACGTCATGGCCGTCGACGCCTTCGCCAGCGCGTCGATCATCTGGTCGTCGCCGGTGATCTTGTCGACCGTGACCCCCATCGGCTCGAGCATCTTGACCATCATGACGAGCGATGCTTCGCCCTCGATCAGCGCATGGAGGGCGAGGTTCGCGTCGGTATCGTGGCGCGTCGCGAGGTCCGCCTTCGCGATCCCGAATCGCTGGTCCTGGAGCGCGTGCGTCAGCTCGTGGACCGCGACCGAGTCTTCGAGCGCCATCCCTGACGCGCCGGCGGGCACGCCGGCCGGGAGCTTGTCGATGGCGTAGTAGACATGCGTGAGCGGGTCGTAAAACGCGAGGACCTGCTGCTGCATGAGGTCGATGAGGCTCTGCTCCGGGTTCTTCGTCGCCGGATCGACGAGCCGCAGCGACTCGAGGAGCAGCATGTAGTCGTCGAAGGAGTACGGGAGCGACTTCTCGAACTGGGCGCGGAGGTAGACCGGCAGCTTGTCGCGCTCGATCGAGACGGTCTTGACCGGGCCGAGGAACTTCAGGCCGCGAATCTGCTCGACGTCCTTGATGCTCTGATTGAGCGTTTCGGCGGCCGCGCCCGAGGCCAAAAGGAACAGAACGGCGACGCCGAGGAGGCGCTTGGACATGCGGGGAGCAACGGGAGGGGCGGGAAACGCATTCCGGTTGGAGCGCAGACATTCTTGTCTGCGCACCGCGACTCGCCTAGAATGCGCGGACGATTCAGTCCATGCAAGGCGACGGCGAGCGGATCGAAATCACCATCAGCAGCCGATTTGAAAACATCGAGCTCGTACAGGTGATCGCGGAACACCTCTGCGAAAACGCAGGGGTGGACGAGGATGGCTCGCACTGGATCGGGATGGCGGTACGGGAAGCGGTCGCGAACGCCATCAAACACGGCAACAAACTCGACATATCAAAGAAAGTGAACGCCACGTTCGATCTTCGCGGCTCCGAGCTCGAGATCAGAATCTCGGACGAAGGAGCGGGGTTCGACCCCGCGAAGGTGAGCGACCCGCTCGACAAACAGAACCTGATGAAAACCAGCGGTCGCGGCATCTTCTACATGAAAACGTTCATGGACGCGGTTCATTACTCGTTCAACCCGGACGGCGGGACCTCGCTCGTCATGACGAAGAACCTCGCGAAGGGAAGCGGCATCGCCAGCACGAAAGCTTAAGGAGAGATAACGAAATGAAAGCCACTGCTCGCAACGTGAATGGAGTCGACATCATCAAGCTCGATGGAAAGATCACCATCGGCGCGGGCGATCAGCAGCTCCGCGAGGTCATCGGAAACGCCGTCAACGAAGGCAAGACGAACATCCTGCTCGACATGAGCAGCGTCACGACCATCGACTCGTCCGGAATCGGCGAGCTGGTCGGCTCCTACACCACCGTCACGAACCGCGGCGGAAAGCTCAAACTCCTCCACCTCCCGGCGAAGCTCAACGAGCTCCTCCACGTGACGCAGCTCATCACGGTCTTCGAGGTGTACGAGAACGAGCAGGAAGCCGTCGGCAGCTTCTAGCGCGTCACGGTCTTTTCCGCGCCCTCACCGGTCCGATCGGAACGTCCTCGTTGTTGGTCGCGGGCGTTCCGATCCAACGCATCGGCAGCACGTTCGTGATGACGCTCTCGTTGTGCTCGACCCAGATCGGGAAGAGCTCGGCGGCGAGCGCCGGATCGTGAACGGCACGCTCGCTGATGCCGATCAGCTTCTCGAACGGCTTCGTCTCGGCCAGAAAGTTGAGCCGGACACGAAGCGCGTTCGGGAACCGGTGATACGGATTCTGCTCGACCATCTCGGTGATCGGCAGACTGACCCGCGCCCCGTGGCTGAACGACTTGTGCTCGCCGGGCTTGATCACGATCAGGCGCGGCAAGATCTGCTGGCCCGGTACCTCGGATCCGAGGGAGATCGTCACGGTCTGTGTATCGGGGTCGTAGGCGGAGTCGGGGATCAGCTCGGCAACCGCGATGGCAGTGTCGCGATTGTTGGTGATCTCGTAATCCATCGGGATGTCGTTCGAGGGCGCGAGCGTCTCGCCGCGCACCTGGACGTCGAGCCGGACGTCGTTATCGGTCGCGACGAGCCGCCGCGGCTCTTTCATGTCCACCTTGGGGGTCGTGGTGGCGCAGGCCGCAAAGAGAAGAGAGAGAACAGCAACCGGGGCGAGTGGTCTCACGATACTTCCTCGCCCCGATGATAGCCCTACTGGAAGTTGCCACCCCTCCGTCCAACCCTCACCGGCCCCTGTTGATCCGCACTTGTAACACTCTCTTGCGTTGCCTCGGCGGACCACCGCACCGGCAACGCATTCAGCTCGATCGAGTCGCTCGAGTCGATCCAGTGGTCGAACATGTCGTTCGTCACCGCGACGACGGCGTTCGGCTGCTCCTGTACCGTGATCGCCTGCCGGAAGGCCGCGACGTCGCGCAGCACGTTGACGCGAATCTGCACCGCGTGCGGGACGACCGCGAAAGGTCCGTGCGCGCTCAGGACACCGTGAACGAATCCCCCGGCCCTGAACGTCCGCTTCGCCCCCGGCGCGATGACGGCCAGGTGCGGCAACGTCTTGGCGGTGAGCGCCTCCGCTCCGATGCTCAGCGTCAACACCCTGGCGTCGGGGTCGAAGTCGGTGTCGGAGACGCGGTCGGCGATGGCGATGGGCGCGTTCGAGAGGTTCTCGACCTGGTACGTCACCGTGACCGGGCCGTTCGGCTGAAGCGTGTCCTGCAGGAGTTGCGCGTCGATCCGGACGTCATCCTGGCGTCCGAGCGCGCGGCGAGGATCTTTCATGTCGACCTGCGCAGCCATCGCGGCCGTGGCAGTCAACATCACTGTGACAACGAACAATGAAGATTTCATGGAACACCTCCGACGAAGCCGGAAGTGATCTAGTCAATCTTCAACACAGCCAGAAACGCCTCCTGCGGAATCTCCACTTTGCCTACCCGCTTCATCCGCTTCTTCCCTTCTTTCTGCTTCTCGAGAAGTTTGCGCTTGCGAGAGATGTCGCCGCCGTAACACTTGGCGAGGACGTCCTTGCGGAGCGCTTTCACGGTTTCGCGGGCGATCACTCGATTACCGACCGCCGCCTGCAATGCGACTTCGTACATCTGCCGAGGGATGAATTCCTTCATCTTCTCGACAAGCATCTTGCCCCGCCCGAACGCTTTGTCTTTGTGAACGATGAGACTCAGCGCATCGAGCGGCTCTCCGTTTACGAGGACGTCCATCTTCACGAGATCGCTCTCGCGGTATCCGATGAACTGGTAATCGAGTGAAGCGTATCCGCGCGAGATCGACTTGAGCTTGTCGAAGAAATCGAGGATCACCTCATTCAACGGCATTTCGTAAACGATCATGACTCTGTTGCTGCTGACGTATTCCAGCTTCTTCTGCTGTCCACGCCGGTCAATCGCCAGAGCCAAAATCGGGCCAACAAATTCGTCCGTTGAGAGGATGGTCACTTCGAAGAAAGGCTCTTCGACGCTCGAGATGTACGCGGGGTCTGGAAGCTTCTGCGGGTTGTCGATCCAGATCGACTCGCCATTCGTGAGGTTCACGCGATAGCGCACGCCGGGCGCTGACGTCAGCAGCTCGAGGTTGAACTCCCGCTCCAGCCGCTCCTGGATGATCTCCATGTGCAGCAGGCCGAGGAAGCCGCAGCGGAAGCCGAAGCCGAGCGCGACCGACGACTCCGGCTCGTAGCTGAACGACGCGTCGTTCAGCTTCAGCTTGCCGACCGCGTCGCGCAGGTTCTCATAGTCGTCGGTGTTGATCGGGAAGATGCCGGCGAACACCATCGGCTTCACTTCCTGGAAGCCGGGAAGCATCTCGGGACTCTCGCGGTCGCCCGTGATGGTGTCGCCGATCTTCGCCTGGACGATGTCTTTGATGTTGCCGGCGAAGAAGCCGACTTCGCCGACCGAGAGCTGGTCGACTGCTTTCGGCTTGGGCGTGAAGATCCCGAGCTCGGTCACCTCGTAGGTGAGGCCGGTCGACATGAACTTGATCTTCTGTCCGCGCTTGACCGTGCCATCGACGATGCGCACGAGACACATGACGCCGCGGTACGAGTCGTACCAGGAGTCGAACAGCAGCGCGCGCAGCGGCGCGTCAGCCGTCCCCTTCGGCGCCGGGATGTGCGTGACGATCTTCTCGAGCACCTCGTCGACGCCGATGCCCGCCTTCGCCGACGCGAGCACGGCGTCGTGCGCGTCGAGTCCGATGACGTTCTCGATCTGCTCGCGCACCCGCTCCGGCTCGGCCGACGGAAGGTCGACCTTGTTGATGACGGTGAGGATGTCGAGGTTGTTGTTGATCGCGAGGTACGAGTTCGCGAGCGTCTGCGCCTCGACGCCCTGCGTGGCGTCGACGACCAGGATCGCCCCCTCGCATGCGGCGAGCGAGCGGGAGACCTCGTACGAGAAGTCGACATGTCCCGGCGTGTCGATCAGGTTGAAGGTGTACTCGTTGCCGTCGGCATGCTTGTACTTGAGCGTGACGGCGCGCGCCTTGATCGTGATCCCGCGCTCGCGCTCCAGGTCCATGTCGTCGAGCATCTGCTCGTGCAGATCGCGCACTTCGACCGCGCCGGTCTTCTGCAGCAGACGATCCGACAGCGTCGTCTTGCCGTGGTCGATGTGCGCGATGATCGAGAAATTACGGATGTACTGTGGATCAGGCATTCGTCAGCGGGCGGTCTAACACGAACGGGGCGGGTTGTCATCCCGAGCGTCAGCGACGGAGGGTGGTGCGAAGAGGTTCGAGGTTTCGGGGTTTCGAGGTTTCGAGGTTTCGAGGTTTCGAGGTTTCGAGGTTTCGAGGTTTGAATGAAGAAGGAAGGAGTTCATTCAAGTTCTTCCCTACTTCGAACCTCGAACTTCGAACCTCATCTTCTCCCGCCGTCCCCTACCCCTTCCACTGATTCCCACAGTCAAGACACACCCGCGTCCCGAACACGAGATGCCCAATGACGATCCCTGCGACCATGATCGCGCCCACAATGCCAGCATGCAGGTGGAAGACGACCACCGCCGGCACCCCGATCGCGAGCAGGACGATGTAGACGCCCCAGATCGCGTTGCCGCCGCGGCGCGTGTGGTCGCTGCCGCAGTTCGGACAGACGCCGCTCACGCGCGGGCGGGGCGCCAGGCGAGGAAGGCGGGGTCGCGGCGGCCGAAGCGGGTGGCGAGCGCGGTGCCGATGCCGAATACCGAGGCGAGGCTCCAGATGATGGTGCCGACGAGCGGAATCAGGCGGATGGCGCCGAGGACGACCAGTCCGACGATCACCATGGCGAGGTCGCCGCGGAACCAGCGGCGCCGTTCGAGTTGGGAGCGCGTGCGTGACCCGGCCACGATCGAGCCGGCGGCGTGGAAGATCGAGATCATGCCGTAGACCTTCGTCAGGATCGCGAAGACTCCCAACGCCGCGAGGAGCGGAACGCCGACGATGTACGGGACGAGATAGCTGAACACGATCGCCGTGATGACGAAGCTCGTGAACGCCACGAGCCCGAGGGCGAAGCAGTACAACGCGCTGGCGCGCACCTCGACCGAGGAGTAGCGGACCTCGCGGCCGGCGAACAGCGTCACGATGACCGCGACGATGATCCAGACGAAGAGGAGCGAGACGATGACCGCGGTCTTCGTCATCGCCGCCGCCGCCCCCTGGATGGTGGTGAAAGACGACAGCTGCGACAGGAACGGCTGGTCCGTGGAAGCCGGCGTCGCGGCTTTTGCGTCCGCCACGCCGGCGAAGGCCGGAGCGAGCGTCAGAACGAGCGCGAGGACGGCCGTGAGCATCGTCGCCGGCACGATGAATCGCGTCACCCTAGACATTTAGCCCCTTAGACATCCAGCCCCTTCGGCGCACGCCGGAGCAGCGCGATCAAGACGGTGTTCACGACGATGAAAAGCACGCCGACGACCACGATCGGCGCCTGCCGCATCAAAAGAACGAGCGACTGCAGCCGGCTGAGCGTCGGCATGTTCGCCGCCAGCGTGTCGGCCGGCGAGACTCCCGATGCCGCGAAGAGCGCCGCCGCGATGGCGAAGATCGCGAGCGCCGCGCCGGTCACGAGAGGCCAAGGACGGTGCTGCGCCCCTTCCCACGGAGCGAGCGGCAACGCATTCAAGTCGATCTTCGGCGACGGCACATTCGATTCCGCGCCGAACAACGCCCGACACTCCGCGCACGCCGCCAGATGCGACGCATTCGCCTCGGGGTCTTCGATGTACCGCTCGCAGTCAGGGGTCTTCATAGCGGTTCGACGTAGTGCTCCAGCGCGTCCTTCAGCAAATTTCGCGCACGGAAGAGTTTGTTCTTGACGGTCCCGAGAGGCAACTTCTTCATCGTCGCGATCTCTTCGTACGACATCTCCGCGTAGTGGCGGAGCTGGATCAGCTCCCGGTAGTCGGGCGGAAGGTTCCCGACGGCGCCGTCGATGGCGGCGCTGAGCTGCTTGTTCTTCAGGGCGCGGTAGGGGGAGATGCCGTCGTCCGCAAATTCGCGCTCCCTCCCCTCGTCCTCGTCGTTCGGGCGAGTCAGCGGGACCTCGCTCACGCCCTTCTTCCGGAGCGCGTCGATCGCGCTGTTCTGCGCGATCCGGAAGAGCCAGGTCGAGAACTGGTACTTCGGATCGTATCGGTCGAGAGCGAGGAACACTTTGACGAAAATCTCCTGGGTCAGATCGTGGGCATCTTCATAGCGATGCGTGATCCGGTAGACATAGTTGACGACCCGTTTTTCGTATCGTGCAACCAGGTCTGTGAACCGGTCACGGTCGCCCCCGAGGATCCGGGCGACGAGCGTCCGGTCGTCGAGTTGCTCACGTTCTGCCACGTTATTACGGTCCTGTGATGAGAAGGTTTAAAGCCTCCGGATGATACCTTTTCGAGGATGCACGCCCCTCGTTTGGGTTGCGAGGTTACGGGGTTACGAGGTTTCGAGGTTACGAGGTTTCGGGGTTACGGGGTTACGGGGTTACGAGGTTACGAGGTTTCGGGGTTACGAGGTTTCGGGGTTACGAGGTTTCGGGGTTACGAAGTCTCGGGGTTACGAAGTCTCGGGGTTACGAGGTTTCGGGGTTACGAAGTCTCGTCGTTACCTCGTAACCCCGTAACCTCGTTACCTCGTAACCCCGTAACCTCGTAACCTCGTAACCCCGTAACCCCGTAACCCCGTAACCTCGCAACCTCGCAACCTCGTAACCTCGTAACCTCGTAACCTCGTAACCTCGCAACCCCTCATTCGACCTATGCCCGACATGTCCACCACCCTCCGCCACGCGTTCCGTGGAGTCTTCAACCGCCGTTCGCACGTTCGTGCCGGGCGGCTCGAAGTCATTCCGTCGTTCGCTTCGGCGATCCTCGAGAACGAGCGGCAGATCACGCTCTACGTTCCGCCCGGTTACGACGAGCATCCCGACCGCCGCTATCCCGTTCTCTACATGCAGGACGGCCAGAACCTGTTCGACGACTCGCGCGCCTTCGCCGGGGTGAGTTGGCGTCTGCATCGCGCCGCCGATGACGCGATCGGCGCGCGCACGGCGCAGCCGATGATCATCGCCGGCGTCGATCACACCCACGCCGGCCGGATCAACGAGTTCACGCCGGTGTTCGACGATGCGAAGAAAGCGGGCGGGCGCGCGGATGAGTACGGCCGGATGCTGGTCGAGGAGCTGAAGCCGCTCATCGACGCGCGCTACCGCACGATTCCCGATCGAACGTTGATCGGCGGCTCGTCGCTCGGCGGCCTTGTCTCGCTCTACCTCGCCCTGACGCGCGACGAGTTTCGCACCGCGGCGGTGATGTCCCCCTCGGTGTGGTGGAACGGTCGCTCGATCCTCGGGACGGTGAGCGAGACGCCGCGACGTCCGCGCATCTGGCTCGACATCGGCGGACGCGAAGGACGCGACGCGGTCGCCGACGTCCGCGCGCTCAATGATTGCCTCCTCGAGCGCGGCTGGAACGAGCGCAACCTCCACTTCTTCGAGGACCGCCGCGCCGACCATAGCGAGCGCGCCTGGTCCGGCCGCGCCCGGAAGGTGCTGGAGTTTTTGTTTCCGACGGAGTAGTTGTTTTCCTGGATGCTCGACAAGCTGGGACGCCCGGCGCACGACCTGCGGATATCGGTTACAGACCGATGCAACTTCCGCTGCGTCTACTGCATGCCGCGCGAGGTCTTCGGACCCGACTTTCCGTACGTCCCGCGGAGCGATCTGCTGACGCTGGAGGAGATCGCACGCGTCGCGCATGTCTTTGTTTCTCTGGGTGTTGAGAAGATCCGGATCACGGGCGGGGAGCCGCTGCTCCGCCGGAACCTCGAACATCTCATCGAAATGCTCGCCGCGACTAGTGTGCACGATCTTGCACTCACGACGAACGGCGCGCTGCTGACGCGCGAGAAGGCGCTGGCGCTGAAGAACGCCGGTCTGTCGCGTATCACCGTCAGTCTCGATGCGCTCGACGACGCGACATTCCGCGCGCTCTGCGACACCGACGTTCCGGTCGCGCGCGTGCTCGATGCGATCGAATGCGCCGACGCCGCGGGTCTGCGTCCGGTCAAGATCGACGCGGTGATCAAGCGCGGTGCGAATGACCGCGAAGTCGTCGCCCTCGCGCGGCGGTTCCGTGGGACGGGACACATCGTCCGCTTCATCGAGTACATGGACGTCGGCAACTCGAACCAGTGGCGTTCCGAGGATGTCGTCCCGGCGCGCGAGATCGTCTCGATGATCGCCGCCGAGTGGGCGATCGAGCCGATGGATGCGAACTACTTCGGCGAGGTGGCGGAGCGCTGGCGCTACTCCGACGGCGCCGGCGAGTTCGGCGTGATCAGCTCAGTGACGCAACCGTTCTGCGGCTCATGCACCCGCGCGCGCCTGTCATCCGAGGGATCGCTCTTCACCTGCCTGTTTGCCGAGCGCGGCACCGACCTCCGCGCCCTCATCCGTACCGGTGCCTCGGATGATGACCTCCGCGCCGCAATCACCCGCGTCTGGCACATTCGCGAAGACCGCTACTCCGAAATGCGCTCCGAGGAAACGCGCGCCGCGAAGAAGGTGGAGATGTCGCATATTGGAGGGTGAGTTCTAGCAGTTTATCCCGCGCGAGGACGCGGGATCATCGGAGCATCCACGCAGCACGTTCGTCCGTACCGTGCGTGTGCGCCACGGTTGTCATCCCGAGCGTCAGCGAGGTACCTGGGCGGGTGCGAGGCTCGGTTCGCGTGCCGCCCTACCGCCCAGGTCCCTCGCTACGCTCGGGATGACAACGGGTACGGTTGTCGCGAGATGCTCCGCTGATCCCGCGCTAACGCGCGGGATAAACTGCAAGATCACTCGTCTTTCCCGCCATTGAACTTCTCATCCGCGCTCGACGGCACGGTCGAGAGGTTCACGGCGTTCTTCGTCGGGAGCGGGGCTTTCGGGCCGAAAGGCTGCAGGCGTCCGCCGTAGGTCTTCTGGCGCATCGCCAGCCCTTCCTTGATCTGCTGGATCTGACTCTTCTTCGTGCTCACGTTGTTCTCCCTACATTCGCCATGCCGGCGACGAACTTCTGTTTACCACCTTGCGAAGGATGGCGCACTTTTTCGTGCTCGACGCCGAGACGCGTCAGTGACGCCGAGGCGTGATTGCCGATCGCGACGATGGTGTCGAACGGGAAGAGGCGCAGCAGCCATTCGATGAAGTGCGCGCCGATTTCGAGCTCAGCGGGAGCCGGCGCGCGGTTCGAGTACGGGTTGCCGGGACGGAACGGATGGAACGGAAACGCGTTCCAGAGCATCGGGAGCGGCTCGATGTCTCGGATCGTTCCCCACACCATCGTCGCACTCGCCTCGGTCGAGAGCTTCGGTCCCGACGTCGCTTTGCGATAGCCGCGATCGGCGCCTAGGGCGTGCGAGTCAATGCCGCCGAGCATGACGGCTTCGCTCACGAATGCGATCCCGCTGAGGCGTCCGCCGCGGTAGCTCACCGCCTCGCCGATCAGCAGCATCCGTGGGCCGATGCGGTCGAGCTCACCGAGATAGAGCCGCAGATTGCGGCGGCGAATCGCGTTACCGCGAAGGTCGCCTTCAATTCTCGAATACTGATTGCAGGCTCGCTCGCTGACCACCGTGGTCGCGAGCGCGTCGATGAAGCGATCGAACCGCCTGCTCACCATCCCCCGCCGCCACCGCCACCGCTCGACGAACCGCCGCCACCGCCGCCGCCACCCGATCCGCCGGAGCTGGGGGAGGCGACGCCGGATGCGATTCCGCCCGCGGCGACGGCCCACGACGCGCTCGCGCCTGCGCCGCCGAACGCGCCTCCGCCTCCGCTCCACGCCGAGGCGGCGCTCTCAGAGCTACCGCTGCTGCCGCTCGAGCTACCGAAAGAAGACGTGGCGGGCGACGCCGGGCAGCCGTGCGTGCGGAACCACGAGTCGCAGTTCGACCCGAGGCCGAAGGCCATGAGGTAGGGGAACCAGTCGTCGTGGATTTTCGGATTCGGCGTCGCGAGCTGGTCGCGGAAGTAGCGTCGCGCCGATTCGAATCGCATCCGGGTGGCGATCCGCTCGCTCGACTCGTCGATCCGCAGCTTGTCGAGGATGATCTTCACGACGGCGAGCGACCAGAACGCCGCGAGCACGAGCTCGTGTGTGTGGATGGCGAGGTCGGGCGCCGCGGTGATGTAGCGGAACGTCGCGAAGAGCAGCGGCACCATGAACGCCCCGACGAGGATGAAACGCGGCGTGATCGACGTGACGGCGCGCGAGTTCAGGTGCGCGGCGATCAGCCCGCCGACGAGCGCGATGACGCCGAAGAAGATGCATTCACCCGTCAGCGCGCCGTCGTTTCCGCCGCGGCCCAGGAACGAGAAGAGAATGATCCCGACGATGAGGAGCGTCACGTCGAGCTTCCAGTCGAAGGGAGTGCACTTCTCCGTCCACTTCGACCAGCCGGACAGCTCCCCTTCGATTCCCTTCTCGATGAGCGCCGCCGGCTCGAATCCGGTGTGCTCGTAGTGCTTCCGGATCGAGTCGGTGTCGGTCTCGTTCCCCTTGAAGAAGAGCCGTTTGAGTAGCGTCCGCCGGTAGCCCTCGATTTCCTCGAGCGGGACGAGAAGCGTCATGTGCAGCAGCGGACGTTTCATCCGCCGCTGCTCGACGCGCGTCGCGATCTTCTTCTCTTTCGCGAGCGCTGCGAGGATCCCCGCGACTTCCGGCGCGCCGATCTTGTTGTCGAACGCCGCGCCGACGATCTCCGGCTTGTACCGCAGCACGTTGTCGCGCAGCCACTGCTCGTCGATCTCCTCGTACGGCGTGAAGACGAACCGTCCGCGCGCCCGTTCGCCCGCGACGAAGCCGAAGATCAGGACGCCGACGCCGATGATCAGCAGAATTGCGAACTGCCACGCGACGGCGCTGCTCGCGCCGTACGGCACCGCCACCGGCGCGCGCGAGCCGTGGTACTCGAGCGAGGCGTTGACGACGTAGCCGCGTCCGGGCGTCAGGTTCGTGGCCCTGCCGTCAAACGGAGTGTGGGCGCCGCTCCAGATCGGGTCGATCGTGAAGTGGACGGAGAAGTTCTGGATGACCTGGCCGGGCAGCCGGTTCGGGAATGCGAAGTCGTGCGAGAGGACGTAGTGCTGGTTGACGCGCCGGACGATGCCGCTGAGCGTGTAGCGGAGCCGGTACGTCAGCATCGTGTTCCTAAACGGGGGATCGGTGGTGAGGCGCGAGCGCCAGCGAACCTTCGGTCCCGGCAGGATCTGGTAGCGGTCGACTTTGTCGAGCGGCGCCATGATCAGCGTCGTCTCGCTGCCGTCGCGGTCGACGCGCGTCAGCTTCTCGAAGTCGAGCGACTGGTTGCCGTAGACCTCGAACGCCCGCTCCCCGCCGTTCCAGTCGCCGTCGAACATGAAGGTCTGCGTCTCGACGACGTGCATCCGCCCATCGCCGTCGAGGTGCGCGTCGACGTGAATCGAAGGCCAGTACAGCGATTTCGCCTGTGCGGTGGCGGCTATGAGCAGAGTCGCGACCAGGACTGCTCGAATGCGCATGGATACCTCGCCACGATTCTACAATCGCACCGATGCGTATCGACGGATTCGGGGCCGGACTGCTGCTGATCGTCGGTGTTGCAATTCCGTATCTGGCGTGGAAGACGAAGCAGCGCTTCCACGGCGACGAGCTGCCGCTGCCGCGGGCGCAGTTCTTTTTCCAGACGGCGATCTTTCAATTGCTGATCTATGGCTTCGCGCTGGTCGCGGCGTGGACGAACGCCATTCGCCTGCGTCTGGTGCCGGTCGAATGGCGGAGAGCATGGCCGGCGCTCGCGTTGCTGGTGCTTGCGCTTCTGGTCCTGAAGCTGCGCTGGCCGTCGCGCGACGACGCGGACAAGCGCCGCCTCTACGCGATCCTCCCGCACGACCGCCGCGAGCTCGGACCGTATCTCGTTCTCTGCGTCGTCGCCGGCATCGCCGAGGAGGTGATCTATCGCGGCGTCTCCTTCCGCCTGCTCGTCCGCCTCGGACTCACCGTCTGGGCCGCCGCCGCGATCATGTCCGTCGTCTTCGCCCTCGCACACTCGGTACAGGGATGGCGCAGCACCATCGTCATCGGAGTCATCGCCGCCGGCTTCCACTTCATCGTGATCTACAGCGGCGGGTTGCTCCCGGCGATCGTCGCCCACTTCGCGTACGACGCGGTTGCTGGAATTGTGATTCCGCGGTGGGTTAGAAATGTCGTGCCGCGCGATGCCGCGGTTGGCCCGGGACGAGATCCGTGATCGTGTAAATCGTGCCGGTTGCGTAGTCGGCGAGGTACAGCTCGCCGTTCACGTCCTCGCCGAACGTGGTGAGCTGCATCGACGTATCGAGCAGCAGGCGTGATGTGAAACCGCCTGACGTATCGGCGGTCGCGGCCCACAACTTTCCGCTGCAATAGTCGCCGTAGAAATACGTCCCGTACAGCCGTGGCCAACGCGATCCGCGATAGCGATAGCCGCCGGTGATGGAGCAGGAGCCGTCGGCGTGGCTGTACTCGAGGACCGGCAATGTCAGCGAGCCGTCGTTGCAGCTCACCAGTGGGTTGTAGCAGTGGAAGCCTTCCATCAGCCGCCAGCCGTAGTTCTCGCCGCCGGCGCTGGTGGCGCGCTGGAAGTCCACCTCTTCGTAGTTGTCCTGCCCGACATCGGCGATCCAGAGGTCGCCGGTCACACGGTCGAATGAGAAGCGCCACGGATTGCGAACTCCGTACGCCCAGATCTCCGGCAGCGCGCCGTTGCGGCTTACGAACGGATTTGACGGCGGGACGCGATACGTCGCCGCGTTTGCGACGTCGATCCGGAGAATCTTGCCGAGGAGCGTGCCGAGCGACTGCGCGCGGTTCTGCGGATCGCCGCCGCTGCCGCCGTCGCCCATGCCGATGTAGAGATACCCGTCGGGGCCGAACTGCAGCTCGCCGCCGTTGTGGTTCGGGTACGGCTGCGCGACTGTGAAGAGGATCTGCGCCGAGGCGGGATCCGCCTGGTTCGGGTCCGATGCCGACACGTGATAGCGCGCGATCACCGTGTCGCCGGCCGTGTTCGTGTAGTCGATGTAGAAAGAGCCGTCGTCGCGGTAGTGCGGCGAAAAGGCGACCCCGAGCAGCCCCCGCTCCTCCGCGAGCGAGATCAGCGACGAGATGTCGAGGAACGGCTGCGCGAGAAGGTGCGTGCCGTCGAAAATGACGATCGTGCCCGTCTGATTAGTGATGAAGAGCCGCGAGTCGCCCGCATTTACGATCGACGTCGGCCGGTCGAGCCCGCTCACGAACGGCTTCAGCGCGATCTCATCGGCTGAGGCTGTTGCCGCGACGAGCACCGCTACCAGCAGGAGTGATTTCATCGCGTCGAGCTGATGCAAGCGGGCGGCCCTCGACCGTTATGCGTTAGCCGCTATCCGTTACGAAGGGCCGAAACTCGTAACGGATAACGGATAACGGATAACGATTCTGGGCGCGATTCTTGAGAAAGAGAGAGCCGAGGAGACTCTCAAAATGACCAATACGCGAATGCCGTACAACGACGACGAAGTGAAGGGAAAAATCGATCAGACGGTGGGGAAGGTGAAAGAAGCGATCGGCAACACCACCGCTGATCCAGTGCTCGCCGAGGAAGGCGCCGACCAGCGCGCCGCCGGCGACGTCCAACACGGGATCGGCAAGGCGCGCCGGAAGATCGGCGAAGCCGTCAGCGACATCGGCAAGAAGCTCGGCCAGTAATTTTCTAAGTGGGACGCCGGCGGTCTCGCCGGCGCTCTATATCTACAGATACCGCGCGAGCTCGCTCACGACTTCCACGAGCACCGCGGGATCGAACGGCTTGGTCACGTGCCGCTGGAATCCGGCGTCGTGCACCCTCGCCTGATCCTCCGGGCGTGCGTAGGCGGTGATCGCGACGGCGGGGGCGGTGTTGCCGTGCTCGCGGATACGGCGGATGAGCGTGTAGCCGTCTTCGTTCGGCATCGCGAGGTCGCTGACGATGATGTCGGGTTGCCACCGCGCGACGGTTTCGAACGCGTCGCCGGCGTTGGTGCAGTCGCGCACGACCGCGCCGGCGTTGGTCAGCGCGGTGGTCATGATGCTGCGCGCGGCGTCGTCATCGTCGACGACCACGATGCGTGCGCCTTCGATCCGACGTTGCGCATGGCCTGCCGCGACGTTCAGCGCGGGGCTCACGTTTCCCTGTTGTAGCAGCGGAATCGTCACCGTGAACGTCGATCCTTTGTTCTTGCCGTCGCTCTCCGCGCGCACCTCGCCGTTGTGCGCCGCGACCATCGACGCCACGATCGCCAGGCCGATGCCGAGACCGCCGTGCCTGCGGCTCGTCGAACTGTCCGCCTGGCGGAAACGCTGGAAGACGTACGGGAGAAACTGCGGATCGATCCCTTCGCCCGAATCGCGGATCACGACCTCCGCGGACCCGCCGTTCACGCGCGCCTCGACCTCGACCCGCCCTTCGGCCGGCGTGAACTTGATCGCGTTCGACAGCAGATTCCAGATCACCTGCTTGAGTCGCGCGCTGTCGCCGTCGATCGGAAGCAGTGGACCCGCGTGCAGCTCCAGCGTGACGTTCTTGGTCTGCGCCGCCGGCCGCACGGTTTCGACCGCCGATTCGACGACGCCCGCGAGGTCGAGCGGCTGCAGGTCGATGAAGATCTTTCCCGCGGCGATGCGGGAGATGTCGAGCAGATCGTCGATCAGCTTCATCTGATTGAGCAGGCTCTGCTCGAGCGCGTGCAGTCCCGTTTCGAGCAGCTCCGGCTCGCGCGTTTTGCCGAGGAGCTTGATCCAGCCGTAGCCGGACGTGAGCGGCGTGCGCAGCTCGTGCGAGAGCGTCGCGAGGAACTCGTCCTTCGCCTGCTCCGCGCGTTTTCGGTCGGTGATGTCGAGCACCGAGCTGAGGATGCACGGCCGCTTGCCGATCTCGACGCGCGCGCCGCCGATCAGAGCGACCCGCTCTTCGCCGCTCTTCAGGCGGAAGCGCGCTTCGGCTTCCGGTACCGGCGTCCCGGTGCGGAACATCGCGACCCGCTCCGCGCGCTTCTCCGGCTCGACCCACAACTGCAGCTCGTCCGCGGTCCGGCCGATCACCTCTTGTCGCGAGTAGCCCGAAAGGCGGATGAATGCCTCGTTCACTTCAATCAGGCGGCTGTCTTCGAGCGCGGTGATGGTGAGCGCGAGCGGACTGCGGTCGAAGGCGGTCGAGAACTTCGCCTCGGATGCCCGCAGCGCTTCTTCCGCCTCGCGGCGAAGGCGGTGGAGGCGAAGGTGGCCGTCGACGCGCGCCAGCAGCTCTTTCGTACTGAACGGCTTCACGAGGTAGTCGTCCGCTCCCGACTCGATCCCCTCCACTTTCGCTTCCTCGCCGGCGCGCGCCGAGAGCAGGATGACCGGCAGCTCGCGCGTACGCGGTCCTTCGCGGAGCGCTTTCAGCAGTTGAAAGCCGTCGAGGCGCGGCATCATCACGTCGGCCAGAACGAGATCCGGCAGGCGTTGTTGCGCCGCCGCGAGCGCCTCGACGCCGTCGG
Organism: Thermoanaerobaculia bacterium; assembly: GCA_036488085.1. Lineage (GTDB taxonomy): Bacteria > Acidobacteriota > Thermoanaerobaculia > Gp7-AA8 > Gp7-AA8 > DASXHZ01. Next base: position 3,791 of record DASXHZ010000034.1, on the reverse strand, counting down.
ACACCGCCGTCACTTCGTAGCGATCGCGGAGGAGCCGCGCGACGTACTCGCGCATGTCGGCGTTGTCGTCGGCGATGAGGATGTGCGCGTCGACGCGCGGCGGTTGCCTCGTCTCTTCCGATCGAGAGGGTGAAGCCGATCGCTCCGCCTCCTCGACCCACGCCTCGATCCTCGGCGACGTGGAAGCGAGCGTCCGCTCCGCTCCGATGCGGTCCGCAGGGAGGTGTTCTTTTCCGAGCGGCACCGAGACGGTGAACGTGCTGCCCATTCCGAGCTCGCTGGCGACACCGACCGTTCCGCCGTGGAGCCGCGCGAGTTCCTGCACCAGCGCCAGGCCGATGCCGCTTCCTTCGTGCGTGCGGCTGCGGGCGTTCCGCACGCGATAGAAGCGTTCGAAGAGGTGTGCCAGATCTTCAGGCGCGATGCCGGTGCCCGTATCGCGGACCGACAACACGATGTTTCCGTCGCGGCGTTCGAGAGCGACCTCGATTTCCCCCGCGAACGTGAATTTGAGCGCGTTGGAAAGAAGGTTGAGAACGACCTTCTCCCACATCTCCCGATCGACGTAGACCGGCGCGCCGCCCTCTGCATCGAGACGGAGCACGAGCCGCAATCCGGCGCGCTCGATCGCCGATCGAAAGACGCTCGCAAGCTCGCCCGTGTACGCCGCGAGGTCGACCGGCTCGTACACCGCCTCGGCACGCCCCGCCTCTATCCGAGAGAAGTCGAGCAGCGTGTTCACGAGCTTGAGCAACCGCAGCGAGTTGCGGTGCACGACGTCGAGCTGCTCGCGTGCCGCGGGCGGCAGTCCTTCGCCCGCCAGCACGTCTTCGAGCGGCCCGAGCATCAGCGTCAGTGGCGTCCGGAATTCGTGCGACACGTTGGAGAAGAACGCCGTCTTGGCGCGATCGAGCTCGGCGAGCGTTTCGGCGCGCTTCCGCTCAATGTCGTACGCCTTCGCACAGGCGATCGCGGACGCGATATGGCCGGCGACGAGCGAGACGAAGCTGCGGTACGCCTCGTCGAGCGGACGGAGCGGGCTGACGCCGGCGACGAGGCTCCCGCGTAAGTCTTCGCCGGGAACCGTCAGCGGCAGCTCGAGCTTCGCCGCGATGGTCGGATCGCCGGTCTCGCCGAGCCGTTCGCCCTCCAGCTCGATCGCGACGAATGGCAGATCGCGTGGATTCTCGGCAAGGATCTCCAGCGCGCACCGGCACGCCGCCTCGATCGTCTTCGCCTGCCCGGCATTCGCCGCGAGCTGCCGCAGCGTCTCGAGCCGGCGTTCGCCGATCACGCGCTGCGTCGTCTCGGTCACCGCCGTGAAGATCCCGGCGATGCCGCCGCTCTCGCCGGCGATCGGGCTATAGGAGAAGGTGAAGTACGTCTCCTCGTAGAAGCCGTGGCGGTTCATCACGAGGAGCTGGTCGTCGGACCACGTCGCGAGGCCCGCGCATGTGACGTTGTCGAGCAGCGGGCCGATGACCGTCCAGATCTCGCCCCACACCTCGCGGCCGGGCGCGCCGAGGGCGCGCGGATGCTTCTCGCCGAGGAAGGCGGAGTACGCGTCGTTGTAGATCATCGTGAGGTCGCGCCCCCACCAGATCAGGATCGGAAAACGCGACGCCACGCAGATGTCGACCGACGTGCGGAGGCTCTGCGGCCACGCGTCGCGCGCGCCGACGGGCGTCGAAGCCCAATCGAATTGCTCGATGAGGTCCTTGAGGGGCGCCATCCCGGATCTGAGGACATTATGAATGCATGAATGAGGCCGAGTCCGCCAGGACTGCGGCGTTCGGCGCTGATTGACCTTCTCACCGGACTGCTGTTCGTCACCCTAATGTTTTTCAGCGCCCGGCTTCTGCTCCAGAGTCCTGCGCTAAGGTATCTCTGCTTCCCGGCGCTCGTCATGCTGGCAGTCGCGGTGGGATTCTGGCGCGGGCGGAAGAGCAGCAACTCGATTCTCCTCAGCGCGCTCCTCGGGGATTCGGATGCGCCGGACGGGCTTCATTGGCGGCGAGGACCTCGAGGCGGTACTGACCGGGAAGATCGCACAACTCCGGAGCGAAGCGCGGTAGATCGACCGGCTGCAACCACCCGTTCACATCATTCTGCGTCCCGTTCGCTGCATTTGAGGTGACGCGGAGACATCGCGGCCCGATCCTCACGGAAACAAGGAGGCCGTCATGATTCCATTGATCCTCTCCCTTCTCTTCGCCGTCTCGAGCGCGCGCACCTCACTCGTCGTCTCGCCCGCGTGGCTCGTCCAGCACATTCACGATCCGAATCTCGTCGTCCTTCACGTCGGCGACAAAGAGGGCTACGACGCCGCGCACATCCCCGGCGCGCGTTTCGTCCAGATGTCCGACCTCTCCGTCTCCGATCACACGTCGAAAGGTTTGATGCTGGAGATGCCGCCCGCCGACGAGTTGAAGAAGCATCTCGAGGCGCTCGGGATCTCCGACGACTCGCGCGTCGTCGTCTATTACGGGCAGGACTGGGTTTCCCCATCCACGCGAATCCTCTTCACGCTCGACTACGCCGGTCTCGGCGCCAAGTCGTCGCTCATGGACGGCGGGATGGACGCGTGGGCCGCGAACGGCGGCGCGGTCACGAAGGACGTGCCTGCCGCGAAAACCGGCGAGCTGTCGCCGCTGAAGACGAAGCCGATCGTGGTCGACGCCGCGTTCGTGAATGCACACATCGGCGCGAAAGGCTATGCGATCGTCGACGGCCGTTCGTCGAACTACTACTCCGGCGAGAGCATCGGCGGCCAGCACGGCGAGAAGCACCGCCGCGGCCACATTCGCAGCGCCGGGAACGTACCGTACGATCAGATCACCGACGATCGCGACGCGCTGAAGTCGACCGCGGAACTGGAGGCGCTCTTCAAGAAGGCGGGCGTCAAGTCCGGCGACACGGTCATCGGCTACTGCCACATCGGACAGCAGGCGACGGCGATGCTCTTCGCGGCCCGCGTGCTCGGACATCCGGTGATGCTCTACGACGGATCGTTCCAGGATTGGTCGCGGCATCCGGAGTATCCCGTGGAGGCTTCGGGGGCGAAATGAGCCGCCCGCAGGCGTACTCGGATCCTTACGTGGCGGGGACCGGGCTTGGCCTGGTCCTGCTCGCGTCGTTCGTGTTCGCCGGACGAGGTCTCGGCGCGTCCGGCGCCTTCACGACCGTCGCCGCGAAGGTCACCGCCTCTTCCAATCTCCATCAGTCCGAGTGGCTGCTGATCGAGATCGGCGGCGTGATCGTCGGCGGATTCCTGTCGGCGCTTTTCGCCGGCCGATTGCACTGGAAGCTGGAGAACAAGTCACGGATGTCGCTGGCGTTCGGAGGCGGCGCCGTGATGGGTCTAGGCGCCGTCCTCGCGCGCGGATGCACGAGCGGCCTCGCGCTCACCGGCGGCGCGCTTCTGAGCGTCGGCGGCTGGGTCTTCATGATCGCGGCGTTCGCCGGCGCGTACATGCTCGCGCCTTTCGTGAGGAGGTCGTGGCAATGACCCCACTGGTGATCGGTATCGCGTTCGGCTGGGCTCTCGAGCGCGCGGGTCTCGGCGACTCTCGCAAGCTCGCCGGCCAGTTCTATTTCACCGATCTGACCGTCTTCAAGGTCATGTTCACCGCGATCGTGACCGCAATGCTCGGCGTCTTCTGGCTCGTCCGCCTCGGCGTCATCAGCCTCGCGAGCATTTCCGTCCCCGAGACGTATCTCGTCCCGCAGTTGCTGGGCGGATTGATCTTCGGCGCCGGCTTCGTCGCGGCGGGCCTCTGTCCCGGAACGTC
>DASXHZ010000026.1:0-125111 GCA_036488085.1 Thermoanaerobaculia bacterium | reverse complement strand
ACGGCGCGAGTCGGGAAGAAGGATGTCGAGGATTCGCTCGCGTGCATTGCGCTCGGCGGCCTCGCGGACGGCGCGCTGCTTCTCTTCCCGCACCAGCTTGACGCCGAGCTCAGTGAGGTCGCGAACCATCGACTCGACGTCTCGGCCGACGTAGCCGACCTCCGTGAACTTCGAAGCCTCGATCTTCAGGAACGGCGAGCGGGTGAGCTTCGCAAGACGGCGTGCGATCTCCGTCTTTCCGACGCCCGTCGGCCCGATCATGATGATGTTTTTCGGCGCGATCTCATCGCGGAGGTCGCTCGGCAGCTGCTGCCGCCGCCATCGATTGCGCAACGCGATGGCGACCGCGCGCTTGGCGGCACGCTGCCCGACGATGTACTTGTCGAGCTCCAGGACGATTTCTTTTGGCGTGAGGCGTTCCGAGGCGGACTCGGTGGGGGCTGGAAGTTGGATGACCATCAGAGGCTCTCGACGGTGATGCTGTCGTTCGTGTAGATGCAGATTTCGGACGCGATTCGCAGCGACTCCCGCGCGATCTCCTCGGCCGTCATCGGCGTGTGCTTCATCAGTGCGCGCGCCGCGGCGAGCGCGTAAGGGCCGCCCGAGCCGATGGCGAGGATGCCGTCTTCGTCCGGCTGGATGAGATCGCCCGTCCCGGAGATGAGGAACGACTTCTCGGCGCTCGCGACGATGAGAAACGCCTGAAGCTGACGGAGGTATTTGTCCATGCGCCAGTCTTTTGCCAGTTCCACGACGCTGCGTTCGAGATTGCCGCGGTACTCCTCCAGCTTCGCCTCGAAGCGCGAGAAGAGCGCGAATGCGTCTGCCGCCGAGCCGGCGAAACCGGCGAGGATCTTGTCGTGATAGAGGCGGCGGACCTTCGCCGCGCCGTGCTTCATGACCGTGGTGCCGACCGTCACCTGCCCATCGCCTGCGACCGCGACCTTGGCGTCGCGACGGACGCAAATGACGGTAGTTGCGTGAATCTCTTCCATCAGGGGGCGAAGTCTATCGGAACGGGAGCTTCGAGGACGCCGATGCTGGCGTGCTCGAGCTTCCACGCGTGGAGCATCAGCCGTGGCGCCTGAACGCCGCCATAACGCCTGTCGCCCATCACCGGGTGGCCGACCGACGCGAGATGGATCCGGATCTGGTGCGTCCGCCCCGTCTTGATCTCGCATTCGACGAGCCGAGCGTGCGGTCGCACGATCGTGACCGCCTCCTTGCCGTCGATTGGAGTCTCAATGGTCATCGGCACGATCGTGCCGGCGACGAGCGCGACGTAGGTCTTCTTCATCGCGCCGCTCGCGAACAACTTCGAGAGCTCCGCGGCAGCGTTTCGGGTTCGCGCGAACACGACGATCCCGCTCGTCGGCGTGTCGATGCGATGAACGAGGTAGATCTCGCGGTACTTCGCGCGCAGCAACTCCTCGGCTGAGCGAGTCGCTCGATCGCGCGGAGGCTGCGTAGGCATTGCGGCAGGTTTGTTGATCGCCACCCACTCGGGCGTCTCGCGGATGACGTCGAGCTGGGGAGCGGCGTCGATGATCGCGATCCGGTCGCCGTCGCTCACTTCGCGCGACGCGACGGCGACGAGCCGTTCATTGACGAGAATGCGTTTCGCCGCGATCAGCTCCCGCGCCTTGCGGCGCGAGAGCTCGGGATAGCGGGCAGCGATCGCCTGGTCGAGACGCGTACTACTTCCGGACGGCGCGCTCGTTCTTCACAGCGGCCGCTTCGCCGCCTTCGATGACGGTCAGTTCGGGAGCGCCGCCGATGCCGAGCGCCCTGCGAACCTTCCCTTCGATCTCGGCGAACAGGTCCGGGTTGTCCTTGATGAAGCTCTTGGCGTTCTCGCGCCCCTGTCCGAGGCGCATGTCGCCGTACGAGAACCAGGAGCCCGACTTCTCGACGATCTTGTTGTCGAGGCCGATGTCGATCAACTCGCCGGTCTTCGAGATCCCCTCGCCGTAGCCTACGTCGAACTCCGCGTGGCGGAACGGGGCGGCGCACTTGTTCTTGACGACCTTGACCTTTACGCGCGAGCCGACCACCTCTTCGCCTTCCTTGATCTGGTTGGTGCGGCGGATGTCGAGGCGGATCGACGAATAGAACTTCAGTGCTCGGCCGCCGGTGGTCGTCTCCGGGTTGCCGAACATGACGCCGATCTTCTCGCGGATCTGGTTAATGAAAACCATGCACGTTTTTGACTTCGCAACAATGCCGGTTAATTTGCGCAATGCCTGTGACATTAATCGTGCGTGTAATCCGACATGAGAATCGCCCATCTCGCCGTCGAGCTCCGCGCGCGGCACGAGCGCGGCGACCGAGTCGATCACGATCACGTCGATGGCGTTCGAGCGCACCAGCATCTCGGCGATCTCGAGCGCCTGCTCGCCACTATCGGGCTGCGAGACCAGGAGGTTGTCGATGTCGACGCCGAGTTTCTTCGCGTATTCGGCGTCGAGCGCGTGCTCGGCGTCGATGAACGCCGCGAGCCCCCCGGTCTTCTGTGCCTCGGCGATTACGTGCAGCGAGAGCGTCGTCTTGCCGGACGATTCCGGCCCGAAAATCTCGATGATGCGGCCTCGCGGGAGGCCTCCGACGCCGAGGGCGGCGTCGACGCCGATCGAGCCGGTCGAGATCGCGCTGATCGGGAGGAACTCCTTCGCGCCTAGGCGCATGATCGAGCCTTTGCCGAACTGGCGCTCGATCTGCGTCAGTGCGGTTTCAGCGGCTTTCAACTTGTCAGTGGGGATGATGGCCATGGCCCTGCTCCTTCATTCATTTCGTCCAAAGAAGGTCGCCGAGGAGCGGCGCGGAAGAGGACGATCGACGGGCATTCGTGTGGTGAGGCGAGTGTACGGGGCGGTCTGGTGCCGGTCAAGAAAACAGCGGTAATCCCGAGACAATTCGCGGATCGACTCCACAATGTGTAGCATCGCTGCCGTCTGATGCGCCGCAGCACCGCGAGTCCAGCCGTCCTGCTTTTCTTCTCCGGGGCGTGCGCGTTGACCTACCAGACGGTCTGGTTTCGTCAATTCCGGCTGATCTTCGGCGCCTCGACCTTCGCCACTGCCGCCGTCCTCGCGATCTTCATGGGCGGCCTCGGCGTCGGAAGCGCAATTCTCGGCCGGCGGGCTGATGCGCACCCGAAGCCGCTCGTCCTCTACGGCAATCTCGAGCTGCTGATCGCCGTCTCGGCCGTAGCATCGCAGCTCCTGCTGTGGCTGGTGGCAAAGATCTACTTTGCTAACGGCGGCTCGGTAACGCTGGGGATCGGCGTGGCGACGGTCGTCCGGCTGATTCTCGCCGCGATCGTGCTGGTTGTGCCGACGGTGATGATGGGCGGAACGCTGCCCGCGGCCGCCCGAGCGGTCGAGACGGATGAGGACAACGGGCGGCGGAATCTGGCGCTGCTGTACGGCGCGAACACGCTCGGCGCAGTCACGGGGACGCTCGTTTCCACGTTTTTCGCGCTCGAGATCTTCGGAAACCGGAAGACGCTGTTGCTCGCGGTACTGGTCAATGCGGTCATTGCGGTGATCGCGCGAAGTGTGGGTGCTTCCCACGACCCTCTCCCGGCGGGAGACGGTGGCCGAAGGCCGCGTGAGGGACGTGTTCGTTTCAACATCCTCATCGCCGCCGCGATTGTCGGCTTCGCGTTCCTATTGATGGAGCTGGTCTGGTACCGGATGCTCGCTCCACTCCTCGGAGGATCGACATTCACCTTCGGTCTCATCCTCGCTGTCGCGCTCCTCGGGATCGGACTCGGCGGCGCCGCGTATTCGTTCTGGAGCGGCGGCGGACGCGCGACGGTAGGGGGATTCGCTCTCACGTGTTCCCTAGAAGCGGTGGCGATCGCGGTTCCCTTCGCGCTCGGTGACCGGCTGGCTGTCGCGGAGGCGTTCCTCCGGGACCTCGGCCAGTTCGGATTCCAGGGCTACGTCCTGGCGTGGACGCTTCTGACGGTCGTTGTCGTCCTTCCGGCCGCCTTCATCGCCGGCATTCAGTTTCCGCTTCTCATTTCGCTCCTCGGCAGCGGACGCGAGGACGTCGGCCGCGACGTCGGACACGCCTACGCGTGGAACACGGCCGGCGCGATCGCCGGCTCCCTCGCGGGAGGATTCGGCCTCATCCCTCTGCTCAGCGCTCCGGGCGCGTGGCGGCTCGTCATCGTTCTGCTCGCGCTCCTGGGGATCGCGGCAGCAGTCGCGGGTCGAGCATTCTTCGCCGGAACCTTCGCCGTGATCGCGGTCGCGGGCACATTCGCGCTCGGGCCGACGGCTGCGTGGCGCCACAGCGGAATCGGCGTCGGCCGCGCCGACATCGCGAAGACCTCGAACGGCTTACGCGGCTGGATCCAGACTGCTCGCCGCACTTTGGTCTGGGATGCCGACGGGCGGGAGAGCGCCGTCGCTCTGATCGCGCCGGACGACTACGCATTCGTCGTGAACGGCAAGGTCGACGGAAGCGCGCGCGGTGACGACGGCACGCAGGTCATGGCGGGGCTGGTCGGCGCGATCCTGCATCCGAAGCCACAGCGCTCGCTCGTGATCGGCCTCGGCACCGGCAGCACGGCCGGGTGGCTCGGCGCCGTTCCGACGATGGAGCGCCTCGACGTCGTGGAACTGGAGCCCGCCGTCCTGCGCGTGGCGAAGGCGTGCACGCCGGTCAACCACGACGTGCTGCACAACCCGAAGGTTCACATTCGGATCGGCGACGCACGCGAGGTCCTCCTGGCCACGCCGGAACGGTACGACATCATATTCTCGGAGCCGTCGAATCCTTATCGCGCAGGAATTGCGAGCCTTTTTACGGAAGAGTTTTATCAAGCATCAAAAGCGCGACTGAATAGCGGAGGCATATTCCTGCAATGGCTGCAGGCATACGCGGTCGAGCCATCGACGATTCGGACAATCTTCGCGACGATCGGACACGTATTTCCCAACGTCGAAACATGGCACACCGATTCGGGCGACCTTCTGCTGGTGGCGACGGAGAAGCCAATCGTCTACGACATTGATGCGATCCGGCAGCGTGTCTCGATGGAACCGTTCGCGAGCGCGCTGGCGCATGTGTGGGACGTGCAAGGTGCAGAGGGATTCCTTTCGCACTTTGTGGCGACCGATGCGATGACGCGCGCGATCGCGAAGAACGAGGCGCTGCGTAATACAGACGATCAGACGCTCATCGAGTTCGGATTCGCTCGCGCTCTTGGCGACGAGACGGCCTTCAATCAAGACGAGCTGACCAGCTATGCGCGCGCGCGGAACGGCGACCATCCCTTGAAAGTCCGCGGCGCGATCGATTGGAACCTGGTCGCCAAGCACCGCGCGTCGACGACCTACATCTATCAGCTGCCGCTGAAGGTCACGCCCGACTTGCAGATTCGCCGGCGGGCGGCGCTGAGTTACGACAAGGGCAATCTCGCGGATGTCGTGGCTGCATGGCGACAGCACCCGTTCGAGCCGGTCAATTCGGCCGAGCAGCGGATGCTGGGCGAGTCGCTCGCGAACGCGGGAGATCCGGCGGCCCTTCGCTTCGCGAACGCTCTTCGTCCGATCGCGCCGACCGATGCGACGGCGATCGCTGCTCGCCTCGCGTATCGTCGCGGCGACATGCCGCTTGCGGCGCAGCTCATCTCGCGAGCGTTCGACGCATACCGGCGGGACGCATGGCCGAGCGTCGACCTGATGCGCCGTGCCATCGAGCTTCCTCCGCTCATTGCCAAGGTCCGCCCCCTCGCGCCGGCGATGGCGGCAACTTTCGAGCAGCCTTGGGCGGCCGGCCAGTGGGAGGAGGAACGCCGCCTCCGGCGCATCTTCCTCGATCACGAAGTCTTCGGTTGCGCGGCGACGACGATGGGCGCCTTACATGCCGTCGAGCCGTGGCCGCCGTGGCGCGAGGACGTCCTGCGGATCCGCCGTGACTGTTATGCAAGCGCTCACGACTCGCGCGCAGCTACCGCTCAAGGGGACCTCGTCGATTTCCTCGCTAACGAACCGGCGAAGCTGCTCCCGCCGAGGCGTTAGGCGGCGCGCTCGATCGCGGCCCGGATCTTCTTCAGGTCGGCGATGAAGCGTTTCGTCTCGGTGTGGCGCGCTTCGTCGGTCGGAGCGCGGAGGATCGAGGATGGATGGACGGTCGCGGTGACGAGCGGCGCGAGCGTCGACTCGACGAACCGCGCACGCTGGATCGAGACGCGGAACTTCGGGCCGATCACGGCCTCTGCTGCCGTCGAGCCGAGACAGACGATCGCCTTCGGCTTCACGACGGAAATCTCGGCATCGAGCCATGGACGACACGCCGCGATCTCCACCGCATTCGGCTTCTTGTGAATGCGGCGCTTGCCCCGCGGCTCCCATTTGAAATGCTTCACGACGTTCGTGACGTAGACCTTCGTGCGATCAATGCCTGCCTCTTCGAGCGCGCGATCGAGCAGGGCACCGGCGGGACCGACGAACGGCCGGCCGCTGAGATCTTCCTTGTCGCCTGGCTGCTCGCCGATGAACATGACGGTGGACGTTTGTTTGCCTTCGCCGAAAACCGTCTGCGTGCCCTTGCGCCAGAGGTCGCACGCCTTGCAGACGGCCGCCTCCTCGCGAAGGTTGTTGATCGTTCGCCTCATGACGTCGCGGAAAGTCCGATCGACGAGCCGACCCAGGTGAACTCCTTGTTGAAGTCGACGCCGAGCATCTTTCCGCGCGAGAGGCGAATCAGGTTCTGCGCCAGGATCGGTTTCGGCTCGTCGTCCGGCCGAAGGAACATCATCCGGATCTCGACTTTCACGCCGCCGCCGTCTGCAGCCTGAAGCGCCGGCGCATACTCGATCTTCTCCTGCAGACACCAGGCGTGCCGTTCGTCTTCCGGGATCGCCCGCACGTCAGCGGCGGTCGGCTCGACGTTCACACCGCCGCCCGCGAACGAGAAGAGCGGCTTGAGGACGAATCGCGAGAGGTCGTCGGGAATCGTCTCGAGGTCGGAAACGAATGTCGCCTGCGGTACCGACTCGTGCCGCAGGAACGGCAGCGAGTACTTCGACCAGGTCCAGTACCAGTTCGGATGCGGTGCCCACTCGACGGCGAGCTCTTCGCGATAGTCGAACGGGACTTCGATCTTCTTTGCGATCAGCTCGTCGAAGACGATCCGGTTGTAGATCCGCTTGATCCGTTGATTGCCGCGCCACAACTCGCGTCCGCGTTTCGTCAGCTCGCGCGGATCGACCGCGTCGACGCCGAAGAGCAGTTTCGTCGCATGGAAGTCGGGCGCCGTCTTTTGTCGCGGAGGATCGATGTCGAGCAGCACCACTTCGGCCGGATCGTGATTCCCGACGATCGTGCGGCGGGCCAGGTCGAGAAACTGTTCCCGATCCATTCCCGAAAACCAACACGACCACTCCCGATCAAGCCCGTCCATCCCGCGCAAAGCATCGCGCCACGCGTCGCGCTGGACGACTTGCATCGAAGTGAGCGATGGGAAGCCTTGCAGCTCGATGAGTTTCGGGACGAGGACGTAGTTCTCGCGCACGACGGCGAAATCGACCTGCGCAAAGTTCGGAAGCGCGTCCATGCCCGGCACGTCCCACCGATCGGGGATCGCCGCCTTCATTTTTGAGAGCGTCTCCGAATGCGAGAGCTGATCGATGATCGCGTTCGCGGCCGCGACGACGCGGGCGTTGAAGTCGTCCGGCAGGAAGACTGGCGACTCGGCGAGCCGGAACTCGAACGTGCAATCGCAGCGCTGCGACAGATCGCGGACGTACGACTCGTAAATCGCGGGAGTGAACTGCGCGTTAAACAGCGCGCGAAAGTGCGGATCCACTCTTCTCCTCGCCGCTATCGGCGACGTCTGCGATCAGCCGCTGCAGATGATGGCGCAGCACGCCGAGGAATGTGTACTCGGAAGTGAGGCGGCTTTGCGTCTCCGCGTCGCCGATCATCTCGTTCTCGAGCGTGTGCGAGCGCTCCTCGTACCACTGCGGCGTCACCTCGCCGTGTGTTCGCTTTTCACGAAGCACGGCAAGCAGATGCTCGCGATCGATGATCTCCGGGTGGTGGTTCACACCCCACACGCGCGGCATGTCGCCCGAGCGGGCGAACTCCGCCATCGTGACGGTGCCGCTATGCTCATTCTCGAACGCGATCGGCGTGACGCCGCCGCCATCGAGCACCAGATCGAACAGCCGGTTGTCGACGACGCGGAAATGGCGGCGGTCGGGCAACTCGTCTGCGAAGCGCGAGAACCATGGATGATCGGCGGCAGCGGGCGAGAGGACGTTCTCAGGCATGCCGCTGCTCTTCTCGTCTCGCAACTCCGGATGGGCAGCGCCCGCCCAACGGCACATGAGGCCGAACGTGTGGCAGACGCCCATCAGCGCGGCGGTCGGATGCGTGATGATCGAGTCGAACAGCCGGAACAGCGGAGCTTCCCAGGCACCCGTTTCGTGAATCCCCTGCGCGAATTCGCTCACGCCGTCGTTCAGTCGTGGATCGAGGTGACCCGGGCCACCTGTGCCGATGTAGAGCGAGAATCGATCGCCCGCGAGGTCGGGTAGCGCGTTCCGACGACGCACGTCGTACGAGAGGACCCGAACCTTGAGCCCCGGCGCCGCCAGCGACTCGGCGGACTCGAGCAATGCGTGCACGATCGAGTCGTGACCGACGTTCGGCCACGAGTGGTTCATGTCGAGCAACGCGACGTCGATGACTCCCGGATCCTCTGGTGGCACACCAGCGTCCGTCCGGACGTACTCGAAGAACTCGTATGCCTTGTGAATGTCGCGTCGTCGCATTCGTATCTGGTCAGGCAATCGGGATGCCGTACTCGGTCTCCGCGATGATGTAGTCGACGACGTCGCGTAGGTCGTGCCGCTTTTCGTAGGCCGCGAGCTGCCGGTCGGCACCGGGACGCTGCTTCACGATCTCGCGCGCATAGTTGCAGTCTTCGCGCGAGCCCAGCTCGTCGACCACGTCGTCAATGAACTCGAGCAACTCGTCGAGCAGCTCTTCGAACGGCACCTCGTCCCGTTTCCCGAAATCGATCAGCTTCGCTTCGACGCCGAAGCGCGCCGCGCGCTGCTTGTTCTCGTTCAAGAGCGAACGGCGGTACAGCCGCCATCCCATGTTCTTGTTGTAGAGCTGGAACAGCTTGCAGGTGATCGCCTGGAACAGCGCTGCAAAGCAAATCGCCTCGTCGACACGTAGCGGAACGTCGCAAATGCGGTACTCGAGCGTGGGGAAGAACGGGTGCGGACGGACGTCCCACCAGATCTTCTTGGGGTTGTCGATCGTGTTCGTCTTCACGAGGACGTCGACATAGTCCTCGTAGTCGCGCAAAGCGCCGAAGTAGTCGGGTAGGCCGGTGCGCGGAAACCGCTCGAACACCTTGGCCCGGTAGCTCTTCCATCCGGTGTTCTGACCGCACCAGAACGGCGAGTTGACGCTGAGCGCGAATACGTGCGGCAGGAAGTAACGCGCCGCGTTCATGATCTGGATGCGTGTCTCGAGGTCTTCTACCGCAACGTGCACATGCAGGCCGAAGACGAGATTCGCACGCGCGAGCATCTGCATCTCATAAAGGAGCTGGTCGTATCGCGGTGCACGCGTCATCACGACATTCGCCCAGTGCGAGATCGGGTGAGTCCCGGCCGCTGCGATCCGTAGCCCCGCCTCACGCGTCAGCCGGATGATCTCGCCGCGGAGCCGCGTCACCTCGCGACGCGCTTCGCTGACGTTGGCGCAGATCGGCGTTCCAACCTCGATGACGGGATCGTGCATCTCGCGCTTGATCTCGTCCTTCAGCCGTTTCTCACCTTCGGCGAAGAGCTCCTGGATGTGGGATTTCAGCTCACGCGTCTCCGGATCGACGACCTGAAACTCTTCTTCGATTCCGAGCGTGAAAGATGGTTGCGGCGGCATGGCGTGAATTCTAGGCGCCTATCGGCGTGCCGGGCGCTTTTCCGGTGTTCATGACCTTCGGCCATGTCCCGGTCAGCTCGAGCGGCGTTCCCCCGCTCACGATCTCGATCAAGACTTCGGCCATGTTGTCGACCATCCATGAGAAGTTCTCGTCGCCGACCGAGTGACGATCGGCGTCGGGAGCACAGTTCATGAAATCAATTGCGTACGGTATGCCGTCTCGAACGGCGAACTCGACCGTGTTCATGTCGTAGCCGAGACCCTCGCAGAGCGCGATGGCGTCTCGGTGCATGCGCTCCATGAGGTCGATTGGCGTCACGTAGTTCGCAACGTAGCGGAGGTGATGCGGCTGCTTCGGGTCGTACATCATCACGCGGACGCGGGTCCGCCCGAGGACGTAGCAGCGGTAGTACGACTCAAACTCGATCGCTTCCTGAGCCATCATGGTGAGGTCGCGCGTCTGGTCGTACGCTGCCAGGAACTCCTCGGGATTGTTGACCTTGTACACGTCCTTCCAGCCGCCGCCGTAGGCCGGCTTCATGAAGATGGGCCAGCCGAGGAACTGGAAGACTTCGTCCCAGTTGACCCACTGCATGTTCCGGAACGACTTCGCCTCGGTGTTTGGCGGGTAGTTCTTGTGCGGCAGGAGAACGGTTTTCGGAACCGCGACGCCCGCGGCCTTCGCGACGAGGTTGTCGAAGAACTTGTCGTCGGCGGACCACCAGATCGGGTTGTTCACGATCTTGACGCCCGAGGCCGCGGCGCATTTGAGGTACGTGCGGTAGAAGGGCACCTCGTGGCTGATGCGATCGAGGATTAAGGCGTACGGAAAAACGCCATCATCTTTTAAATACGATATTTGGCACGGCGACGCCTCGACACCTGCATTACGCGCGTTGATCGCCTCGATCAGCGCCCACGGAAAAGTGTCCTCCATCCCAAAGAGGAGCCCGATTCGCTTATTCGCCATGGCGCGGATCGTACTGCATCTGGGGTAATCTCCCACTTCATCATGTACCGCGAATACGGCAAATGGTGGAGTGCAGCCCTCGGTCGCGAAATGGAGTTTCTCTGGTTCGGAAAGTTCGGCCGGCCGGTGCTGCTTTTCCCAACGTCGAGCGGAAAATTCTATGAGAACGACGACTTCCACCTCACCGACTCACTTGCCGATAAGGTCGACAACGGCGAGATCCAGCTCGTTCTCGTCGACGCCGTCAACAGCGAGAGCTGGTACAACCGCGGCATCCATCCAGCAGTGCGAGCGGCGCGGCATGCGCAGTACGACGCCTATCTACGCAACGAGATGGTGCCGTACGTCTTCGAACGAGCGCAGCGCGGCGATCTCACCGTCTACGGCGCGAGCTTCGGCGCGTACCACGCGGCGAACTTCGCGGCGCGCTATCCGGACGTCGTGAGCCGCGTGGTCTGCTTCTCAGGCGTGTACGACATCCACAGCTTTCTCGATGGCTACTGGGACGAGACCTGTTACTTCCACTGCCCGACTGCTTACATCCCGAACATGAGCGGGGAGTTCGTCGCGAAGCTCAGCCGGGTCAATTGGGTGATCGCTACCGGCGAGCACGACACGCTGGTCCAGAAGAACCGCGACTTCTCGTCGCTGCTCTGGTCGAAAGGTATCGGCAACTATCTCGAGATCTGGGGCGGCGTCTTCGGCCACGACTGGCCGTTCTGGCGGGAGCACCTCCGCCGCTTCGTGTGAAGGTGCTCCGCGTCTGAATTTAGCGGGCGTTATGTTTCGCGACGAATGACTTCAGTGCATCGGCCGGAACGGTTCCGACGATCTGCACGGTATCGCTCGTGTGCGTGACGTCGAACTTGCGGAGGACGTTGACCATGTCCGGCGCCTTGTCCTGGACGGCGAGGCGCATCGCCGCGAGCATGCCGCGCAGGGTGTCCTCGATGAGCTGGAGGGTGTCGGTGTCATGCGCGATGCCGAAGGCGCCGAGCTTCAACGCGTCGCCTCCGTCCGTCGCCCAGATCGCGACGGTCGACAGGTTTTTCACGGCGCTCGAAAGCGCCTCGGCCTGTGCGCTCTTTGACGGAACGTGCGGCGAGTTCGTCAGTCGCGATGCGCGCGGCACGTCGATGATCGCCCAGGCGCTGGCGCGGCTGTCGATGCGGGAGACGTCGCGTCCAAGGCCGCTCGCGGAGAAAAAGGTCGTACCGCCGTTCGCGTGATTTGCGAGTGCCTCGGAGACGGCGGTTTCGCTGCCGGCCAGTACCAAGTGCGAGTCCGGGAACGCGACGACTCCCTGCTTCCCGTGTTCGTTCGCCTCCTGCGGCAGAACGAAGTAGCCGTTCTTCTTGACGGCGCCGCGCTTGGTCAGCGCTTCGCTGAGACGATCGACGTTGAATCGGCCGTCGGCGGCAACCAGGAGCTCCGCTTCATCGCCGAGGTTCGTCTTCGGCGAGGTCGCGACGACCAGTACGTCGATGTCTTTCGACGGCTGCAGGCCGGCGTCTTCGAGGAACTTCGCGGCGTCGCCATTGCTGCTGACGGCGTCGGTCTGTTTGAAGAGCGTCGCCGAAAGTGCCGAGTGCCGCAGGTCGGCGAGCTTCACGACGCCTACGGTGACAGCATCGTTCGGGATGAGAGAAAGCGCGTCGTTCTTGGCGAAGAGCGGCAGCGCGACGAGCAGCGCGGCGGCGGACAGCAGGTGGCGTTTCATCAGAACTCCTTTCGGTAGAACAACCATGAGGCAAGCGAGAGGCAAACAATCAGGAATGCGCCCGTAGCGAGGAATGGTGCCGGCGTGAGGGCGCTCGCCATCGCCGCGGGCACGCGACCGTCCGAAACGAAGGCGACGACCGAAGCGAACAGCTCCGCCGTCTTCGGGAAGATCCAGTAGAGCGTTTGAATGAGCCACGCCTGCCACTGTCTCGATACGACCGCCGCGAACCGATCGTGGCCGGCGAGCATCAGGCCGAAGAAGAAGATGGCGTAGCTGCTCATGATCGAAACGGCAGTCGAAGACGTGACGACGCCGACGAGGAATGCGAACGCCAACAGCGTTGCGACGACGAAGAGGATGATCACCGCCGCCATCAGGAACTTCGGATGGACGACGTGGGTCTTCCACATCACGATCACCCACATCGAGAGGATGAGGTAGAAGATATTCGACGCCGCGAGCAACAGGCCGGCGACGTACCGCGACATCAATAGCTTGACGCGCGACACCGGCCGCGAGAGATAGAGGTCGATCGTTCCCTTCTCCTGCATCCGCGGGACGAGATGCGCGGTCGCGAAGATCGCGAGGAAGGTGCAGAGGAAGTAGAGGAAGCCGGAGAACCCGGACTCGAAACCGAGGACGAGCTTCTCGATCGAGATCTGCGAGGAACCGTTCATCTCGACCTGTTTACCGAACAACGCGGCGCCTGCCAGCGAGCCCTGGACGATGTCGAGGTTCACGGCGAATGCGAAAATGATGATGAAAAGTGTTGATAAGAAGAAGTACGACACGAGCGTCCAGCGGGCGGCTGCCTCGCGCATCACGTCCTCGATGTTGGCGATCAGCACTTTCATGACGGCGGCTCCGAGGTCTTGATGATGTCGACAAATACGTCTTCGAGCGTGGAGCGGATCGGCGCGAGCTCCGTCAGCATGCCGCCGCGGGAGCGGAGGCGGTCAACCAGCGCATTGAGGTGCTGAACGTCGTCGACAGACAGCTCGACGTGGCTGTTGACGCGCTCCACGATCGCTCCTGTCTCGCGGAACGACGCGACCAGCGAGTCGTCGATCGGCGTGGCGACCATCTTGTACTTCGCGCTCTTGCGAGTCAGCTCGTCGACGGTGCCTTCGGCCGCAACTTTTCCCTTTCGGAGGACGGCGACGCGATCGCATGTCAGCTCGATCTCCGAGAGAAGATGGGAGTTGAGCAGCACGGCCGTGCCGTGGGTCTTCGCCTCTTCGCGGAGGAGGTCGCGGATCTCGCGGCGGCCGACCGGGTCGACGCCGTCTGTCGGCTCGTCGAGCAGAAGAACGTCCGGCGAGTGGACCAGCGAGCAGGCGAGTCCGAGGCGCTGCGTCATCCCTTTGGAGAACTTCTTCACCCGTACGTCCGCCCACTGCGACAGCTTCACCTGATCTAGCAGGAGGGCCGTTCGCGATGCAATGTCGCTCTTCTCCATCCCCGACATCCGGCCGAAGATCGACATCGCCTGGCGCGCGGTCAGATATCCCGGGATCTTGTGGCCCTCGGGAAGGTACCCGACGCGCCGGCGGCTCTCGGGATCGCGCACCGGCAATCCGTGTACCCGCGCCTCGCCGTCTGTGGCCGGAGTGAGACCGAGAATGATCTTTACGCTCGTCGTTTTTCCGGCGCCGTTCGGGCCGAGAAGGCCGAACAGCTCACCGGCACGAACGGTGAAGCTCACGCCGTCCAGCGCCCGGACGGGGGGGCGTCCGAACGACGTCTTATAGACCTTTGCAAGGTCGTGGACTTCGATGACGGTCTCAGTCATGCTTCTCGCTTCTACGGCTATTGGCGGCAATGGTTGCGCAGCAGAATGGCTGCTGCCTGGCAACTGTTGAATCCACCACCCAATGTCGGAACACGCAGTCTTCTTCGATCCTTCTCGCAAGCGCTGGTCCCGTATCAAGCGTTTGGGGACGCTTTTGGGGCTCGTGAGCGCCGTGATCGTGACCGTGTTCCTGTTCAGCGTCTTCATCGCGACGCCGCTCCTTCCGAATTTCCAGCTCGCGACGGCGGTGAAGCGCTCATTGCGCCGGTCGCTGCGCCTGCCGCGGCACGGGACGAAGCTGCAGCAGTTCCTCCTCGCGAAGGACCGGAAGCGTCTTCTCGACGACATCGACCAGAAGCAGAAGTCCTTTGCCGCTCGCGCCGCGCTCCCCCCGATGAAGGCGGGAAACATCGTCGCCGCCTTCTATGCGCCGTGGCAGGAGACGGGCGTCAACTCGCTGCGGACGAACGCGTCGCGGATGACGCACGTCCTGCCGATCTGGGTCCAGCTGACCGAGAGCGCCAACGGCCTCGACTTCCGCGACTGGACGATGGAGCAGGGGCTGAACCCGTCGAATGCCACGGTTGTCGAGATCGCGCGGGAGAACAACCTCAACATCGTGCCGGTCTTCAGCAACGCCATCGGCGGCGAATTCGACCCCAAGCGCGTTCACGTCTTCCTCAACGATGCGCGCCGGCAGACGGTGCTCGTTCATCAGCTCCGGCTCTGGGTGGAGGAGAACAAGTTTCAGGGGATCAACATCGACTTCGAGAACCTCGAATTCTCGGATTATCCACTGCTCGTCTCGTTCCTGCAGCGCGTGCGGAACGAGTTTGCGCCGCGTCACCTGATCGTCAGCGCCGACCTCGAAGCGCTGCGCCTCAAGCCGGCGGAGTTCCGCGTCGCATCGTCCGTCTGCGACTTCGTGGTCGTCATGATCTACGACGAGCATGCGAACGGAACGCCTCCGGGCCCGATCTCGTCGATCGCGTTCTACCGCCGCGTTCTCGCGGCGTCGGTGAAAGAGATCCCTCGCGAGAAGCTGGTCATCGGCCTGGCGAATTACGCCTATGACTGGACCGAGGACAGCGATTTTGCCGAGCCGCTGACATATCAGCAGGCGCTCGTCCGCGTTCGTGAGAACCATCCGGGAGAGCCGCCGCAGCAGTTGATCGACTTCGACCCCGAGGCGCTCAATCCGACGTACTCGTATGTCGATGGCCAGGACAAACAGCACGAAGTCTGGATGCTCGACGCGATCACCGCCGCGAACGAATGGCGGATCGCGCAGGCCTACTCGCCCCGCGGCGTCGCGCTTTGGGCGCTCGGTATGACCGATCCGACGGTCTGGGACTTTCTCGACCGAAAGACCTTCCAGCGGCCGCCGAACGTCACGAAGCTGGAGCAGATCGAGTTCCCCTACGACGTCGACTTCACGGGCGAGGGGGGCGAGGTGACGCGGATCGTCGCACGGCCGACGAAAGGCGCGCGCACCCTCGAAGTCGATCCGCGAACCCACCTCGTTCTGGACGAGAGCTACTCGGCGTTCCCGACGTCGTACCTCATCAGCAGGTCGGGCTATCACCCGAAAATGCTCGCGCTGACGATCGACGACGGCCCCGCCGAACCATACACAGGGCAGATGCTCGACGAGCTGAAGGCGCTGAACGTGAAGGCGACGTTCTTCCTCATCGGCGAGAACGCGGAGCGCTACCCGAATCTCGTCCGGCGTATCTGGGCAGAGGGTCACGAGATCGGGAACCACAGCTACACCCACCCGAACATCGGCACGATCCCTGAGCAGCGAGCGAAGTTCGAGCTGAACGCGACCCAGCGCGTGTTTCAGGCGCTCCTGCACCGGTCGACGATCCTGTTCCGTCCGCCGTACAACGCGGACGCCGCGCCGACGCGATCGGAAGAAGTGCGGCCGATCGAGCTCGCCACCGATCTGAACTACATCACGGTCCTTGAGTTGCTCGACCCGCAGGACTGGAACACCGAGCCGATCGATCCAAACGGTATCCGGCATCGCCGTACAGCCGAGGAGATGCTGCAGAGCATCCTGCTCCAGATCGAGAACGAACACGGGAGCTGCATCCTGCTGCACGACGGCGGCGGCGACCGCACTGAAACCGTGCGCCTGATCCCCATGCTCGTGAACACGCTCCGGGCGAAGGGATATCAGTTCGTCAATGTCTCCGACCTTATCGGAGCCACGCGGGAGCAGGTGAATCCGCCCGTGACGCCGTCGGACAACCTGATGCTCGCCAGCGATCGGGTGGTGTTCGAGGCGTTGTATCTCTGCGAGCTCTTCCTCTCGATCATGTTCATCTCGGGGATCATCCTCGGCACGCTCCGCGTGCTGTTCGTCACGATCCTCGCGTTCGTCGAGAAGGCGCGTGAGAAGCACAAACGATTCGACGACACGTACCAGCCGTCTGTCAGTGTCGTGATCGCCGCGTACAACGAACAAAAGGTGATCGTGCGGACGATCGAGGCGGTCCTCGCGAACGGCTATCCCGATCTCGAGATCGTCGTCGTCGACGATGGCTCGAAGGACGACACCGCCGGCGAAGTGATGCGCAAGTTCGGTGACCGCGTCCGCCTCCTGATGCAGGAGAATGCCGGCAAGGCGGCGGCGCTCAACACGGGAATCGAGCACGCGCGCGGCGAGATCATCATCGCACTTGATGCCGACACCATCTTCGCGCGCGACACGATCCGCAACCTCGTTCGCGCGTTCTGCGATCCGATTGTCGGCGCGGTCGCCGGAAACGTGAAGGTCGGCAACCGCATCAACACGCTCACGTACTGGCAGGCAATCGAGTACGTGACGAGCCAGAACCTCGATCGGCGCGCGTATTCGGTGATCAACTCGGTCACGGTCGTTCCGGGCGCGGTCGGCGCGTGGCGCCGCGCCGCGGTGCTGCAGGCGGGCGGCTACACGACGGACACGATGGCCGAGGACATGGATTTGACTTGGCGGATCCGCCGTATCGGGTGGCGCGTCGAGACCGATCCGGCGGCAGTCGGACACACCGAAGCGCCCGACTCGTTCAAGGCGCTGTTCAGACAGCGCTTCCGATGGGCATTCGGGACGCTGCAGTGCCTGTGGAAGCATCGTCGCGCCATCGGTCGCTACGGCTGGTTCGGCCGCGTGATGCTCCCGTCACTCTGGCTGTTCCAGATCATCTACCAGGCGATCTCGCCGCTCGTCGATCTGCAGATCATCGTGTCGGTGACGGAGGTGATGCGGTCGTGGGCTCAGACGCATTACCTGAAGGAGTGGCGCACGTTCCCGCAGGCGCTCGATGAGCTCTACCTGGTCGGGTTCATGTACGCGTTCTTCTTCGTGATCGAGTTGATCGGGTCGCTCGTCGCTTTCCACCTGGACCACGAGAACAACAAGATGCTCGTCTGGCTCTTCTGGCAGCGCTTCCTATACCGCCAGCTCATGTACGCCGTTCTCATCAAGTCGGTGAAGACGGCGTTGTCCGGCATGCGCACCGGCTGGGGCAAGCTGGAACGAAAGGGAACCGTTCACGTCGTGGGCGACATCCTCCCTACGCCCGAGCCGGAGACGCCGTAGCACGACCACCGATCGCGTTCATGCGTCATGAGGTCGCATCCGTGCGTCTGAGGTTGCCGTGAGGATGATCCGCCGCCGCACACACGCGTTCCCCCATCGCGTGAGCACGCCGCCTGACCGCAAGAACGCGATCCACGATCGTCTTCAATGCGACGCGTGATCACGCTCATGAGTGACCGGATCGCGTCGACGCGTTCGGAGACGACGTGAATGCGTGGGGCCAGCGCAACAAACGCGTTCCCGGATGACCGTGCACGTGATCCGCGATCGCATGATTGCGCCAGGGGATCGTGAGAACGCGTGGCGAGATCGCATGAAAACGTCCACGGAGAGCGCAGATCTTCGAGGCATCGATACCCCTCCGCGATCTGTTCTGGCGTGAAGCTGGCCTCACCCTCCGGCTCGAGACGGCGCATCAACTAACCCACCAAAGCTTGCCGCTCGTCCCTTGGCAGGTGAAGAGCGTCACATCTGAATTCCTCGATGTTGCGCCATGATTCGAGTGTACCTCGGCTACTTCGCCTCGACCGCTTCCTTCAGCTTCTCGGCCTGGAAGTTCGCGGCGAGCGGCTCCACGATGACGTCGAGGTTGCCGTTCATGACGTCCGGGAGGTTGTGGACGGTAAGGCCGATGCGGTGGTCGGTGACGCGGTCCTGCGGGAAGTTGTAGGTGCGGATCTTCTCGCTGCGGTCGCCGCTGCCGATCATTCCTTTGCGCGTCGCCGAAAGCTCGGCCTCGCGCTTCTGGCGTTCGATGTCGTAGAGGCGCGCCTTGAGAACTTTGAGCGCTTTCGCGCGGTTCTTGATCTGCGACTTCTCGTCCTGGCAGGAGACGACGACGCCGGTCGGGAGGTGGGTCATGCGAACGGCCGAATAGGTCGTGTTGACCGACTGCCCGCCCGGCCCGGAAGAGCAGAACGTGTCGATCCGGAGATCCTTCTCGTTGACGACGATGTCGATGTCCTCCACCTCTGGGAGGACCGCCACCGTGATCGCCGAGGTGTGGATCCGTCCCTGCGTCTCGGTCTGCGGGACGCGTTGAACGCGGTGCACGCCCGACTCGAACTTCAGGCGCGAGTAGACGCGGTTGCCTTCGATTTGGAGCGTCGCGTCCTTGATGCCGTTCACGGACGAGTAGTTCGCGTCGGTCATGTCGACCTTCCACCGCTTCTGCTCGGCGTAGCGGATGTACATCCGCATGACTTCGGCGGCGAAGAGAGAAGCCTCGTCGCCGCCGGTGCCGGCGCGGATCTCGACGAAAACGTTCTTCTCGTCGTTGGGGTCCTTCGGCTGGAGCAGGACCTGGATTTCTCTGTCGAGTGCCGGCTCCTGCGGCTCGAGGTCGGCGATCTCCATCTGCGCGAGCTCGCGCATCTCGTCGTCGGCCGCCAGCATACCGCGCGCGTCGGCGAGTCTTTTTCGTACATCTTTCAATTGACGATATTTCGCGACGACTTCGCCAATCTCGGAGATCGCCTTCATCGTGTTGCGGTATGCCGCGACGTCGGTGACGACGGACGGATCAGCGATCTTGCGCTGCAGTTCGTCGTAGCGTTTTTCGATGTCAGTGAGTTTTTCTTCGTACATAGCTCTAAGCTCTCAGCTCTAAGCTCTAGAGCGGCCGGAGGGGCTTAGAGCTTACAGCTTGGAGCTCAGAGCTACGCTAAGCGACGGCGGCTTGCTCGGGCTCGACGGCGTCGTACATCAACGCCTCTTTGAGAGCCACGATCGCGATCTCGAGCTGGTGGTCGTCCGGCTCTTTGGTCGTGATGCGCTGCAGCCACAGGCCGGGCTGGATCAGCGTCCGGCAGACGGCGCTGTCGAGGTGGCGCGCCGAGAAGCGGATGATCTCGTACGCGAGACCGGCGATGAGTGGGATCAGGACCACGCGCGCGCCGAACTTCACGAGGAACGGGGCGGTCGACGGCACCAGCGAGAAGACCAGGATCGAGATCGCCATCACGAACATCAGGAAGCTCGTGCCGCAGCGCGGGTGGAGCGTCGATTTGGTCCGGGCGTTCTCGACCGTGAGGTCCTCGTTCGCCTCGAACCTGTAGACCGTCTTGTGTTCGGCGCCGTGGTACTGGAACACGCGCCGGATCTCTTCCATCAGCGAGATGCCGAAGATGTAGGCGAAGAAGAAGAGCGCGCGCAGCACGCCGTCGATCGCGTTGTAGGCGAGGTTGCCCATGTGCGGCGCGTAGTAGTGGCGGATCAGGTTCGTGATCCCGAGCGGCGCCAAGATGAAGAATCCGACGCCGAGGACGAGCGCGAACATCATCGAGCCGGCGACGGCCCAGTTCGACATCTCCGGCTCGCCGTCTTCCCCTTCCGTCGCCACGCTCGCCGAGTAATTCAGCGCGCGCATGCCGAGGATCAGCGACTGGATCAGGACCACCGAGCCGCGGAGGATGGGCGCCTTGAGGAAGGGGTACTGCTTAGTGATCGAAGTGAGCTTGTCCTTCTTGATCGAGATGCCGCCGTCCGGCTGGCGGACCGCTACGGAGTAACCGGTGAGCGAGCGCATCATGACGCCCTCGATCACCGCCTGCCCGCCGATGAGCATGTCGACGTTCCTGTCAGTTGCGGACGGCATCGACGAAGTGAGCCCGTTCGTGAACGCGTTGAACGCGCCGACGAAGAGCCTCGCTGCTCCCGACCACGACTGATTTAGCGTCTTAGGCATCAGATCCTTCGCTTCGCTCAGGATGACCGCTTCGCGGTCACTTCGCCGCCTTCTGTTCCTTCTTCGCGTAGCGCTGCTGGAAGCGATCGATGCGGCCCGCGGAGTCGACGAGCTTCTGCTTGCCGGTGAAGAACGGGTGGCACTTCGAGCAGATCTCGACGCGCAGCTCTTTCCGGGTCGATCCGGTCGTCCAGGTCTCGCCGCAGGCGCAGTGAACCGGGACCTGCTGATACTTCGGATGAATCTCTGCTTTCATTGAACTAACCTCTGATGACGTTGGTGATCTTGTTGTATCCGTGTTGGAAACGGCGAGAATAGAAGAAAAATTCTGAGGTTAGCTGGCGCCGCAAAGCTTGCAGATCCAGAAGGTTACACAGCCGATGATCGCGGCGCATGGGATCGTCAGTACCCAGGCCCAGACGATCTGACCGGCGATGCCCCACCGGATCGCGGAGAGCCGGCGCGTTGCGCCGACACCGACGATCGCACCGGTGATCGTGTGAGTGGTAGAGACCGGGATGCCGAATGAGCTCGCGAGGAAAAGCGTCGCGGCACCGGCGGTCTCCGCCGCGAATCCGCCGACCGGTTGCAGCTTCGTGATCTTCGAGCCCATCGTGTGGATGATGCGCCAGCCGCCCGAGAGCGTCCCGAGACCGATCGCGGTGTGCGCCGCGAGGATCACCCACATCGGAATCGTGAAGACCTTGATGTAGCCGGCGGTGAAGAGCACCCCGGCGATGATGCCCATCGTCTTCTGCGCGTCGTTGGTACCGTGGCCGAGCGAGTACATCGCGGCAGAGAGCAGCTGTAGGCGGCGAAAGAGGGCGTCGACCCGGCGCGGCGTCGACCCGCGGAAGATCCAAAGCGTCAGCACCGCGACGACCCACCCGAGCACGAGGCCGATCAGCGGCGCGAGGATGATGAAGACCAGCGTCTTCGTCCAGCCGGAGAGGATGATCGCCTGTACACCCGAGCGTGTGACCGCGGCCCCAGCGTAGCCGCCGATCAGCGCGTGTGACGAGCTGGTCGGCAGGCCGAAGTACCACGTGATGATGTTCCAGGCGATGGCGCCGATCAGTCCGGAGAAGATCACGGCGAAGGTGACGACCGATACGTCGATCATCCCCTTGCCCATGGTCTTCGCGACCGCCGTCCCGAAGCCGAAGGCGGCGACGAAGTTGAAGAATGCCGCCCAAATCACCGCCTGCCCTGGCGAGAGCACGCGCGTCGACACCACGGTCGCGATCGAGTTTGCGGCGTCGTGGAAGCCGTTGATGTAGTCGAACGTGAGTGCGACCGCAATGAGGCCGATGACGAGCAGGAGCTGGCTCGACATCATCCGTTTTTCACGACGACGTTTTCGAGGAGGTTGGCCACATCCTCAGACGCGTCGGTCGCGTCTTCGAGCAGGTCCAGGATCTCTTTCCACTTCATGACCGTGATGGCGTCGAGCCCTTCGTCGAAGAGCTCCCCCATCGCCTTCATGTGCGCGCGGTCCGCCGCGTTCTCAAGACGATTGATCTCGACGGCGTGCTCGAGGACGACGGAATGCTTGTTCTCGAGGGCGTCCATCGCCTTCCGCAGCTCCTCCGTCTGCGCGAGGATGATGCGCGAAAGCTCCCGCGCGCCGCTGCGGCAATGGTCGATGCGATAAAGCGGGAAGAGCGCCGCGGCGTCGTCGATGGCGTCCATGACGTCGTCGAGCGTGCGCGCGAGCGCGTGGATGTCCTCGCGGTCCATCGGCGTCACGAATGTCTTGTTCAGGCGCTGGATGATCTCGTGGGTGAGGAAGTCGCACTTGTGCTCGGCTTCCTTGATCTCGTGCACCTTGTCCATCGAGGGCGGGTCGGTGGCGAGCATCTCGTCGAGCAGCCTCGCGCCGGCGCGGAGCTGATCGGCCATCGCCCTGAAGTCGTCGTAGAACTTTTCCTCGCGGGGAATCAGTCGAAATTTGGCCACGCTGGATCTCCTCGGAAAAGCGCGCGAATTCTATACGACCGGAGAGGGCAACCTGACTTCGAATGTCGCGCCGCGATCCGGCCGGTTGAACGCACGAATCGAACCGCCGTGCAGAAGGACGAGATGTTTCGTAATCGCGAGGCCGAGTCCCGTTCCCTGGACCGAACGGCTCTTGTCGACGCGGTAGAAGCGGTGAAAGATCCGCTCGAGCTCGGCGTGCGGGATGCCTTCTCCCTCGTCGGAGACGCGAACGAGGGCCCAGCCGTCTTCCGGCTTCACCTCGACGTCGACTTTCCCGCCGCCATGCTTGCGCGCGTTGTCGATCAGGTTCGTGAAGATTTGCTGCGCGCGCGAGACGTCGACCTTGGCCGGCGTCTTTTCGCCGTGCACCGCGACGGGCCCCCCTAGGTCGTCGACCAGCTCGCGTATGACCTGGTACAGGTCGACCGTTTGCGGCTCCAGTACGAGCTCGCCCGCTTCGATTCTGTTCAGCTCGGAGATCTCCTGGACGAGACGCTCGATTCTCGCGAGCTGCCGCGTCATCACCTGACGGAGCTTCTGCTCGTTTTCGGTCGAAAGGTCGCCCCCCTCGAACGTCTCGACGGCCGATCGAAGGCCGGCGAGCGGAGTCCGCACCTCATGCGAGAAGTCGTCGAGGAACTCGCTCCGCATCTTCTGCAGCCGGTCGAGTTGTGTGATGTCGATGAGCAAGGCGACAGCCGCAACCTCGGTCGAGGATGCAACGGGGAACGCTCGAATCTCGATCAGCCGCTCGCCGACGTGCGTCTGACTCGTCGACCGCTCCCCTTTCAGCGCCTCGTCGAAGCCCGCCATGAGCTGCTGTGAGCGCGCCACTTCCAGCAGCGACTTCCCGACGATCGGCCCCTCCATCCCGAACATCTCGTTCACGCGGTCGTTCGCGAGGACGATTCGTCCGCGCGGCGAGAGCGCGAGCAAGCCTTCGCCGAGCGACGCGGCGATTTGCTGCATCGTGGCGCGCTGCTCCTGCGACCAGGCTCGCTCGCGAAGAAGTGCCACGCGCACCTCCTCGATCGCACGGGCGAGGTCATCGAGCTCGCCGTGATATTCGCGATCGTGGATCGGCTTCTCGAAGTCGCGGGTGCGATCGGTCAGCGTATCGAGGTCGCTCGCTCGCCGGAGCGCCCATGTGAAGACGCCGCTCCACGGCAGCATGAACGCGACGAAGACGCACACAGCGAGCAGAGTCGCACTCGCCTCGGCGACGCCGGCTCGGTGG
The DNA here is from genome assembly GCA_036488085.1 of Thermoanaerobaculia bacterium. Classification (GTDB taxonomy): domain Bacteria; phylum Acidobacteriota; class Thermoanaerobaculia; order Gp7-AA8; family Gp7-AA8; genus DASXHZ01. Next base: position 101,214 of record DASXHZ010000026.1, on the reverse strand, counting down.
AGCAAATATCCGAACGCGCCGGCGACGGCCGCCGCGATGCCGACCGAGAGAAACAGGAGGGCGCGCAACGGATGCATGCGGCGGCGTCAGTTCGAGAGCGGCAACTGGATCGTGAAACGCGATCCCTGGCCTTCTTCGCTCTCCACCATGATCAAGCCGCGGTGCGCCTCGATGATCGCCTTCGCGATGTAGAGACCGAGGCCGAGGCCGCCGTAATAGCGCGACGACACATTGCGCGCGCGGTGGAAGCGCTCGAAGAGCTGGGGGATCTCGTCCCTCGGAATGCCGATGCCGTGATCGGCGACGCACGTCTCCATCTGGCCATTCTCAACCGACACCAACACGTCGATGTCGGATGTTTCCGGCGAGTACTTCAGCGCGTTCGAGAGGAGATTGTCGATCACCTGGCGCATGCGGTCGGGATCGGCTGTGACGGTGCGATCGGTCGCCTGCGACGTATCGAGGCGAATCGAACGGCCGGGGTTCTGAACGCGGAACGCCGAGGCGCGGCGCTCGAGGAACTCTACCCAGCGAATCGCCTGCGGGTGGATCTGCAGGCGGTTCGTCTCGATGCGCGAGACGTCGAGCAGCTCCGAGATCAGACCCATCATGCGGTCGATCTCGCCGAGGACCGCGGTGAGGTACGTCGACCGCTCCTCCACTGACAAATCGTTGACCGTCTGCGCGAGGAGCTGCGTGTATCCCTTGATCGTCGTCAATGGCGTCCGCAGCTCGTGTGAGGCGACCGAGAGGAACTCGTCCTTCTTGCGGTCGAGCTCCTGGAGCGCGGTGATGTCGCGGATCACGAGGACTGCGCCGACCACGCCGCCGCTGTCGATCGGCGCGGCGGCGATGGAGAGGTCGAGGTCCTTGCCGGAGATCAGGTGCTTGCCGATCGCGAGGTAGTCCGGAACGATGCCGCCGCGGAGTGCGCGCGCGAACGGGAGGTCGTCGGACGGAACGGGACGGCCGTCAGGATACCGAAGGGAGAGGCGCTCGAACGAGCCGTGCTCCACTGCTTCGGTGCGCGACCCGAGCCCGAACATCGCAAGCGCCGCCTGATTGACGTCGACCACTTCACCCTTCGCGCCGTAGACCCACAGACCGTCGGTCATCGACGAGAGGATCGAGTCGAGACGGGCCGATCGCTCTGCCATCATCTGCGCGAGATCCTCGATCTCGCGCTTTGCCTTCACCTGTTCGGTAACGTCCTGGATGAGGATCGTGACGCTCTGCGTGATACCCGAAAAACGGCCGCGGACCGCGCTGATGATGCGGTTGACGTAGCGCGGCGCAGGTCTCGACGCGATTTCCCACGCTTCGTCGATGCGCGTCTCGCCAGTCTCTGCGACCTGCTTCAGCGTTCGCTCGAAGTCGGGGAACACCTCGTCGACGCGGAGGCCGACCAGTTTCGTGTCGGGCGGCACTTTTCCGAATTCCTCCGCGAAATCGGCAAAGCGCGCGTTGACCAGCTCGAAGCGTAGCTCGTCGGCCGAGATGGCGGCGATGCCGACCGGAGCGTTCTCCAGGACCGCCTCGAAGCGGACGCGCGCATCGACCTCGCGGCGCGCCAGTTCTTCGGCGGCGCGGTGGCCTTCCTGCGAGATGCGCGTCAGGCGGTGGATGTGTGCCGCCGCGCCGATCCGTTCCGCGACCGCCTGCGCGAATTCGAGATCCTCGGCGTCGAAGTTCCGGCGCTCGTCCGAACGCGCCAAGACGAGGACGCCGATCCGGTCGCCGTACGACTCGATCGGCACCGCGGCGAGCGTCAGCTCGTTCATCGCGCCGAGGATTTCGGCGTCGGCGGGGCCGCGAGCGTAGTCGCTGATGGCATTCGCCTTCACGTCCGCGAAGAACAGCGGACGTCCGATCTGGAACACAGTGCCCGGGATGCCTTCGCCGGGGTGGTAGGGCTCGCGTCTGAGGTAATCGCGGAAGCGTTGCGTCGCGTCGGCAGTCGGCGCAACTGAGCTCATGCCGACCATGTGCAGCTCGCCGGAGCCGGCGGCGTAGAGGTGAATCATCGCCGTGCCGATGATCGCTTCGGCGATGCGGTGCGCCGGCTCGTCGAGGTCGTCGAACGTCGGCTGAACCGTGACCGACTCGAGTCCGAGATTCGCCAGGCAGTCAGCGCGGCGGCGGCGCCACGACTCGCGCTCCGCGTTCTGACGTTCGTCAGTGACGTCGCGCGAGAGGACGACCGAGCCGACGATCCGTCCCTTGTCGTCGCGGATCGGTGCCGCCTTCAGGTTGATGACGCGATCGTCGTTCGTTCGTGGATCGCGCACCAGGTAATCGGACTTCACGACCTCGCCGCGCAAGGCGCGCATTGACGGCAGTTCTTCGGTGGAGAGAGGGCTTCCGTCGACGTAGCGATGGCGGCTACTGCGTAGGCGACCCTCCGGATCGGGGGTGAAGAGGTACGCCGGTTCGCGCGTGGCGGCGAGGTTCATCCGTTCCAGCTCGCCACGTGCGTTGTAGATCGCGGCCGACTCCGGGATCTGATCGAGGATCGCGTTCACCTTCGCCATGTCGCGCTGCGACTGCGCGCGCAGCATCGCGTTGTTCAGCGCGAGCGTGGCGTAGCGGCCGATCTCGTTGAAAATCTCGATCTCTTCGGTCGTCCACCGCCGTGCGTTCTGGTTGCTGAGGCCGAGGGCCCACGGCTCCCCTTCGCGCGGCCGGAGCACCTGCAAGAGGACGGAGTGGGCGCCGTAACGCTCCACCAGCTCCGGGTCGAGGTCTGGGTCGCCGTCGTACGCCGTAATCGGCATCGGCGATTCCATCGCGCGCCGGATCAGCGCCTGCGAGCGCGTCATCGGGATCAGCGCGCTCTCCCGCGCTTCGTCTTCTTCGATCGCCTCGCCGGCGATGACGATGACCGCCTTTGCGACCTCGACCAGCTCGTTGATCGGATGGAGAAGCCAGCCGCGATCGGCGGCGAGCTCTTCGCGCGTGACGCTGACGATACGGCGGACGACGTCCTTCATCTCCCACGTCGCCGCGAACGACTCGAGCACGCCGGCGAGGAAGCGATAGCGCTCCTCCGACAGACTCGGCCGCTCCGTGGTGAGGTGCGGATCGAGGTAGCGGGTCATCAGCCGGCGGACGGCGTTCTCGTCGCCGCCGGGGCCTTCCGGAAGCCGCAGAACCCTTGTCATCGGCTGCTTCGCCGCGGCGGCCGCGCGGACGCGCTGCAGCGTGCTCTCGTCGTCGACGGCGATCAGGCTGAACGGGTGTTCCTCGAGCAGCGAGAGCGCTTCGTCGGAGGATTTGGCTACGACCGGCGTGAAGTGGAGGGAACGCGCAACATCAGCACTCGCGCGCGCAGCGTGTTCTGTCGCGACGATGAGTACGTTGTTGGGCATCGATGCCCGGCTCCGGAGCCGGAAGAATCATCCTACCCAATTTACAGGTGGACGAGACGATAAATCGAGGTCGCGGGCGGGATCTGCGACTTCGAATCGAACACGACGTAATTGCGAACGGCGGCCGACGCGATGTGCTCGACGCGGTCGTCCGAAGTGAGCACCAGCATCGAGTCGCGTTTTTCGAAAACCTCGTCGAGTACGGAGGTGGCAGTGGTGCCGCATCCGGCGACCACCGAACGCCCGTCATTGAGGACCATCCAGACAAGTTTCGGCATCTCACGCTCAATTTCGGGCCGATCTGATTGTGCCGCCGTGATCTCGCTCACGCTTTTAGAATTGCACGATGGCAAAGCGCTCGTTTGACGATCTCGTAAAACTGATGACAACTCTTCGTGGACCCGACGGCTGCCCGTGGGACCGCAAACAGTCGCTTCCGAGCCTCAAGCCATACATCATCGAAGAGTCGTACGAGGTGGTCGACGCCATCGACCGCGATGACCGCGGCGCGTTGCTCGAAGAGATCGGCGACTTCCTGCTGCAAGCCGTCTTCATCACCGAGATCACGCGCGAGGAAGGGTCGTTCGACATCTGCGACTCGATCACCGCCATCCACGACAAGCTGGTCCGCCGTCATCCCCACGTCTTCGGCGACGTCGAGGCGAAGGACGCCGAGCAGGTGCTCGTCAATTGGGAAAAGCTGAAGCGCGACGAACGGAAGTCGGAGAACAAGGGCATCCTTTCCGGCGTCCCTCAGTCGATGCCGGCGTTATTGCGCGCCGAGCGGCTCACCGAAAAAGCGGCACGTGTCGGCTTCGATTGGGAGCGCACCGAGGACGTGCTGCTGAAGCTCGACGAAGAAACGCGGGAACTGCGCGAGGCGATTGCGAGCGGGGAGAATGACCGCGTTCAGGACGAGCTGGGCGATCTCCTCTTCACGATTGCGAACATCGCGCGCAAACTGAACGTGCACGCCGAGGAGGCGCTGCAGTCGACGAACCGGAAGTTCACGCGCCGGTTCGAGTCGATGGAAACGAAAGTACACGCGAGCGATCGGAACCTCGATCAGCTCACACTCGAGGAGATGGACACGCTGTGGGACGAGGCAAAGGCAGAAGAGCGCGGCTAGTCGTTCTGGCCGCGGCGGTCCTCATCGCCCTGCAGTTCATCGGCGCGCCGGTCGCGCTCTACGCGATCGGCGAGTACCGTGCCCACGTCTCGCATCATCTGACAGGCATCGTCCAGTGCCGCTTCACGCCGACCTGCAGCGCCTACGGCCAGGGCGTGATCCAGAAGTACGGCTTCTACATCGGCACCGCAAAGGCCATCTGGCGCGTCGCCCGCTGCGGACCGTGGACGAAGCTGGGGACGGTCGATCCTCCTTGAAAGTTGCCAGTTACCAGTTGCCGGATAGCGGTCGGGAGACCTGCTCTGGCAACCGCCACTGGCAACCGGCAACTACTCCAGCGGCTCTTCCGCACTCGGGCATAGCTCGTTCAACCGGCACTCCGAGCACTTCGGCTTTCGGGCGATGCAGATGGTGCGGCCGTGCTCGATCAGGCGATGCGAGAAGCTGGTCCACTCCTTCGGCGGGATCAGCTGCATCAGATCCTCTTCGATCTTCACGGGGTCGGCGCTTTCCGTGAGGCCGAGGCGGCCGGAGAGGCGGGTGACGTGCGTGTCGACGACCACACCGACCGGCTTCTTGAACGCGTTCGACAGCACCACATTCGCCGTCTTGCGGCCGACGCCGGGGAGCGCTGTCAGCTCGTCCATCGACTGCGGCACCTCGCCGCCATGGCGCTCCACGATCGTGTTCGATGTCGCGATGACCGCCTTCGCCTTGTTCCTGTAGAAGCCCGTCTGCTTGACGTCGCGCTCCATCTCCTGCTGCGTTGCTTGCGCGAACGCCGCCGGGTTGGGGTACTTGCGAAACAGCGACTTCGTGACGATGTTCACCCGCGCGTCCGTCGACTGCGCCGAAAGCATCGTGGCGATCAGCAGCTCGAATGCGTTCGTGAAATCGAGCGAGCACTTCGCCTTCGGATACATCTGCTTGAGACGTACCGCGATGTCATGCGCCCGCTCCTGCTTCTTCGTCGCCACGGACATAGAATCAAATCATGACCACGACACTCGCGGAACCCCGAACCGTGCGCGCGCCGCGCGGCACCGAGATCTCCTGCCGCGGATGGCAGCAGGAGGCGGCGCTGCGGATGCTCATGAACAACCTCGACCCCGAGGTTGCCGAGTGCCCCGAGCAGCTCATCGTCTATGGAGGCATCGGGAAGGCGGCGCGGAACTGGGAGTGCTATGACGCAATCGTCGCCACCCTGAAGCGCCTCGGCAACGACGAGACGTTGCTCGTCCAGTCGGGGAAGCCGGCCGGCGTCTTCAAGACGCACGAAAACGCGCCGCGCGTGCTCATTGCGAACGCGAACCTCGTCCCGAAGTGGGCGACGTGGGACGAGTTCCGCCGCCTCGATGCCCTCGGCCTCACGATGTACGGCCAGATGACCGCCGGCTCGTGGATCTACATCGGTACGCAGGGAATCCTGCAGGGAACCTACGAGTGCTTCGCGTCGGTCGCGAACCAGCGCTTCAACGACACGCTCCGCGGCAAGCTCGTCGTCACCGCGGGGCTCGGCGGGATGGGAGGCGCGCAGCCGCTCGCCGCGACGATGAACGAGGCGACCGCGCTGATCGCGGAGGTCGACCGCTCGCGCATCCAGCGCCGGATCGAGAAGCGCTACCTCGACGAAGAGGCGCCGTCGCTCGACGCCGCGATCAAACGCGCCGTCGAAGCACGCGACAAGGGCGAAGCGGTATCGATCGGCGTCGTCGCGAATGCCGTCGAGCTCCTCGAGGCGCTCATCAAACGCAACATCGTTCCCGACATCCTCACCGACCAGACCTCGGCGCACGACGAGCTGAATGGCTACGTCCCCGCCGGCATGTCGTACGACGCGGCGCTCGCCATGCGCGAGAGCAGTCCGGAGATGTACATCGACGCCTCTTACACGACGATGGCGCGTCACATGCGCGCCATGCTCGAGCTGCAGAAGCGCGGCGCGATCACCTTCGATTACGGCAACAATCTTCGCGGCCAGGCGCGCGACAAGGCTGGCGTTGCCGACGCGTTCGAGGTCGGCGGCTTCGTCCCGCTCTTCATCCGGCCGCTTTTCTGTGAGGGGAAAGGCCCGTTCCGTTGGGCCGCACTCTCGGGTGATCCGAACGACCTACACGTCAGCGATGAAGAATTGCTGGCGTTGTTTCCTGACGATAAACCGCTCCACCGCTGGATCCGGATGGCGCAGAGGCGCGTCGAGTTCCAGGGCCTGCCGGCGCGGATCTGCTGGCTCGGCTACGGCGAGCGCCATCGCGCGGGGCTGCTCTTCAACAAGCTCGTGACGGACGGAAAGGTCACCGCGCCAATCGTCATCGGACGCGATCACCTCGACTCAGGATCCGTCGCTTCGCCGAATCGCGAGACCGAGGGGATGCGCGACGGCTCGGACGCAATCGCCGACTGGCCGATCCTGAACGCACTGCTGAACACCGCCTCTGGTGCGACCTGGGTGTCGTTCCACCACGGTGGCGGAGTCGGAATCGGCTACTCGCTCCACGCCGGCATGGTGGTGGTCGCCGACGGTACGCCTGCCGCCGCCGAGCGCCTGGAGCGCGTCCTGACGAATGATCCCGGCACCGGCGTGATGCGCCACGCCGATGCCGGGTATCCGGAGGCCATCCGCATTGCCCACCAACGCGGCCTCGACCTTCCGATGCTCAATTCCTAGTTGCGCTTCTTCAACAGGATGTCCGCCGCCCCGGTCGCCTTCATCTCGATGAGCTTGTGGAGATCCGTTACCCCGATAGCCTGCATCTGGCGGATGTAATCGGCTGTCACGTTCATGATCCCCATCTCGGAAAGTTGCCGAGCCGTGAGATGGTCGAATCCGAGAGAGCGGTATTCGTCGATCTTTTTCGCCGTGATCCGGCCGATACGGAGATCGGTCAGCTCGCGCGCCGTCAGGTTCGTCAGGCCGGCGCCGCGCAGCTCGCGGGCGTACTCCGGCTTCACGCCGATGACCGCCATGTCGCCCAGCTCGCGCGCCGGCATCGTGTCGTATCCGAGCTCGCGCATCGCCGCGATGTACTCCGGCGTCACGTGGCCGACCCGGAAGTTGACCACGTCGCGCATCGCCAGGTTCGCGTAACCGACCTTCGCGTACTCGCGGATCACCTCGGGTGTGATGTGAAAGACCGCGATCTCATCGAGCTCCCGCCGCGTGATGTCGTACCCCATGGAGCGAAGGCCGCGGAGCGAGTCGGGTGAGAAGTCAGTCGTCGTGAACGTCAGCAGCTCTTCGTCGCGGAAGTCCTTGTAGCCGAGCGAGTCCATCTCCCGAACGAACGCGTCGTTCGGCGAGAACGTGAAGTGCCCGGCCCCTTTGAGCGAGTCGAAGCTTCCGCCGAACGCGACCTCTCCGGCGGGCGCGTGAAACGTGAACTTCACCGGACCGTCGCCCGTCGAGAGCCCTTCGAATCTTGCGAGCGGGAGCGTGAACCCGGACATGTTGTTGCCCCAGTGGTTGTCGCTCCGGCCGGTGAACATGCTCATGTTGAGCTTCGCTCCGTCGATCACCTCGGCTGTCCAGACTCCGGAGTGAACATCGTGCGTTGACGTTGCGGCGTAGGCGGCGAAAGCGAGGAGCAGAGCAGCGAGCGTGAAAACCAGTCCCTTCATGGGAGCCTCCTATAGACAATCTACGAAGGACTACGTAGAAAGTCAACGAAGGGTTTCGTAGCTCTGCTGTTTCTCACGGCGGCCCGGATGTTGCGTTTTCGTGCAACGGGGAATTCCCGAAAACGAATAGAGTGAGCTATACCAACGTTCGTAGCCCACGGTCGGAGGTGTCATCATCATCGAAGCTCAGAAAAAAGACTGGGTGAACATTCTCTTCCTCACCCTCACGCCGGTCATCGGTCTCGCCGGCACCGCTCTGTACACATGGCGGAACGGCTTCCACTGGTGGATGCCGCTCCTCACGGTGACGATGTACGCCCTGGTCGGCATGTCGATTTGCGCCGGCTACCACCGCTTCTTCTCGCACAAGAGCTACGAGTGCTCGCCGTTCGTGCAGGCGTTCTACGCGTTCTTCGGCGCGATGGCGGCGCAGAACTCGATCCTCTGGTGGTCGTCGTCCCACCGCGTGCACCACAAGTACGTCGACCGCGACTGGGACCCGTACAACATCAAGCGCGGCTTCTGGTGGGCGCACATCCTCTGGATCTTCTACCGGAACGAGGAGCGCGACGCGACGTTCGAGAACTCCCCCGACCTGAAGGCGAACCCGGTCGTGATGTGGCAGCACCGCTGGCACAAGGCGATCCTCATCGTCGGCGGCTTCGGAATCCCGACGCTGATCGGCGCGATGTTCGGCGACCCAATCGCCGGCCTGCTCTGGGGCGGATTCCTCCGGATCGTCGTCATCCACCACACCACCTTCTTCGTCAACTCGCTGGCACACGTGATGGGCAAGCCGGCCTACAACGCCGAGGTCTCGGCGCGCGACAGTTGGCTGGTCGCATTCGTCTCCCTCGGCGAGGGGTATCACAGCTTCCATCACCGCTTCCCGGCCGACTTCCGCAACGGCCTCCGCTGGTACGACTTCGATCCGGCGAAGTGGTTCATCCGCGCCCTACGCACCGTCGGCCTCGCGAAAGACCTCGTCGCCACGCCGCCGCCGCAGATCGAGCAGGCGCGCATGCGCGCCGCGCTTCATCTCGTCGAGCAGCGCGTCGAGAACGCGCCGAAGCACCTTGCCGACGACTTTCGCGCGCGCGTCACCGCGGCCGCCCATCACCTGGAGGAAGCGTTCGCGCTCTGGCGCCAGCACGTCGAAGAGCGGACCCAGGCCGCTAACCGCTGGCGCGAGACGCGCCGCCTCGCACGTCATCACGTCCGCCGCTCGCGCCGCGAGTGGAAGAGCGCCTTGCGCCTGATCGCCCGGACGCAGGCTGTGGCGTAAACGCGTTCTTTCGCGCGAGCCACGCCCCTCACCCGCCGCTTCGCGGCACCCTCTCCCGCTGGGAGAGGGTTTGTTTTTTTGAAGTCCTCTCCCTCCGCGAGCGGGTTGTGGTTCGTCTTGGCCCCTCCCTCCGGGAGAGGGTGGCCGAAGGCCGGGTGAGGAGCGTGTTGCTCACGAAAAACGTGCGAAAAGCGCTACGTTCACCTCACCTCGACGCCAAGCTTGCTCAATGCACGCGCGGCATCGCGTGCTTTGCGCGGGAAGAGGCAGCGGAGCGCGCACACTCGGCGATAGAGATCGACGGCGGCGTCGCGCTCTCCGGCGTCCGCTTTCGTCCGCGCGCTGTCGAGGACGTGGTCGAGCTCCTGGTCGCGGCTCGCCAGCGCATCACGCACCATCCTCTCGACGTCCGTCGTTCGCAGCGTGCCACCGTCGCTCTTGGCACGCGCGACCACGTGGCCCTTGCCGTCGACCAGCACAGCCGCCGGGAGCTGCTCCGCGCCGAGCTGCTCGATCGTCTCGTCGTCATCCGGCCGGATGATCTGCATCGCCACGCACTGCGACGCCGAAAGCGCCAGCGAACGAGACGTGATCAGCGGTGAATGACGGATCTCATCGCGCGTTGCCGGAATCCAGTTCAGCACCAGCTCGCCTTTGGCCAATGCCTCGCCATGGTTCAGGACCTTCCACGGAACGAACGTCGCCGGCGCGTTCGCAGACTGTATTTGCGCCGTAACTACGGCCGCTATCGCAAATGCGGATAGAGCTGACGCGCGAGTGCGCCACTGCGACATCGTTCCTCTCTGCGGTGCGGACGATTATAGTCGAGCCTCCATGGCGTCCAATCCGGAGCGGCTCGGCCGCTACGAGATCCTCCGACCCCTCGGCTCCGGCGGGATGGGCGAGGTTTACGTCGCCCATGACCCGCTCCTCGGACGGAATGTCGCTATCAAGATTCTGCCGGAGCGCCTCGCCACCGATCGCGACTCGCTCGCGCGCTTCACCCAGGAGGCGCGTTCCGCCTCGGCGCTCTCGCATCCAAACATCGTGACCATCTACGAGATCGGCACCGATCACGGGAAGCCGTTCATCGCCATGGAGTACATCGACGGCCGCGACCTCCGGATGCTGATCAACGAGGGTCCGCAGCCGAACCGCCTCACCGTCGACATCGCCGCGCAGATCACCGACGGTCTCGCTGCGGCGCACGAGCATTCGATCGTCCATCGCGACCTGAAGCCGGAGAACGTCATGGTGACGAAGGACGGCTTCGTGAAGATCCTCGACTTCGGCCTCGCCAAGCTGCTCGCCGAGGGGGCCGACGAAATCTCGAAAACGGTGGAGTACCGCGTCCCGTCGACCATGCCCGGCACGATCCTCGGCACGGTCGGCTACATGTCGCCGGAGCAGGCGACCGGTCGCCGCATCGACTTCCGCTCCGATCAATTCGCGCTCGGCGCGATACTGTACGAGCTCGCGACCGGCCATGCTGCGTTCGAGCGCGAGAACGCCATCGACGTCATGTCGGCGATCCTTCATGACGACCCGCCGCCCGTCCGCGACTACAACGCGCGCGTGCCGCAACCGCTGACGTGGGTCATCGACCGGTTGCTGCAGAAGGAACCATCCGGCCGTTACGCAACCACGCGTGAATGCGCGAGCGAGCTCAAAGCGCTCCGCGACCGCATTCACGCCGAGGGGAGCGCGCTCGATCTGCCGAAGCCGCCCGCGCTCACCTCGAAGCAGCGCCGCATGATCGGTGTTGGCGCCGGGACGGTGATCGCGCTGTTGCTCTTCCTCGCCGTCGTGGTCATGAACCGGCGGACGACCAGCGGCACGCAGGCGGCGGCCGCCGCCGCGCAGGAGCAAAAACCGAAGAGCTACGTCACCGTCCTTCCGTTCCGCGACCTCTCCGGCGACGTGAACGGGCAGCTCGTCGGCGACGGTTTCGCCGAGACCGTGAGCACCCGTCTGGCGCGACTACCGTCCGTGCAGCTGATCCGCCCGAAGCCGCAGGACGTCGCCGAAAGCGAAGACGTACAGAAGATTGCCCGCGACCTCGGCGTCACGATGGTCGTCCGCGGCTCAATGCAGCGCGCCGGCGACCGCATCCGCATCAGCTACGCCATCATCGACGCCCAGAAAGGGTCGCAGCTCGCCGCCGACACGGTCGACGGGGCCGCCGCGGAGCTCTTCGACGTGCAGGACAAGCTCGTCACCAAGATCGCCTCATACCTCGACCCGAAGGCCGCTCCCCAGCGCTTCCCGACGATGGATCCGAACGTCTCGCAGCAGCGCTACCTCGAGGCCCTTGGGCATCTCCGCCGCTACGACGACGAAAAGTCGCTCAACGCCGCCATCAGTACGCTCGAGGATCTCGGCACGACCTCCGCGACCGTCCAGGCGGCGCTCGGCCAGGCATATCTCGAGAAGTTTATCACCAACCGGGACACCCAATACATCACCAAGGCGAGCGAGTTCAGCGACCGCGCCGCCGCCGCCGATCCTCTGAACCCTGACGTTCACCTCACGCTCGGCCAGGTGCGCTACCAGACCGGCCAATATGACCAGGCGATCGCCGAGTTCAATCGTGCCCTCCAACAGCAGCCGAACAACGCCGACGCCGTTCTCGGCCTCGCCCGCGCGTACGACAAGAAGAAGGACTTGCCGAAAGCGGAGGCGTCGTACAAGAAGGCGATCGAACTGCAGCCGAAGTACTGGTCGGCGTACAACGCGATGGGAATCTTCTACCTCACGCACGCCAACACGGCGGCAAGCATCCCGTTCTTTCAGAAAGTCGTGCAACTCGTTCCCGACAACATGCGTGGCTACAACAATCTCGGCGCCGCGTACCAGCAGGCGGGCCGCTACGACGACGCGATCAACGTCTTCCAGCGAACCATCGACCAGCAGCCGACTGCTCAGGCCTACTCGAACCTTGGGACCTGCTACTACTTTCTCAGTCGATACAAGGACGCGGCGGACGATTTCGAGAAGGCCATCGGCCTTGCTCCGAGCCATTACAAGTACTGGGCAAACCTCGGCGACGCCTACCGCGCCACGGTCGACGAAAAAGATCGGGCGGCCAATGCGTATGCGAAGGCGGCGGAATTGGCGCGCGCCGAAATTGCGAACAACCCGAACGATGCGGTGATCCGCGCTCGCATGGCCGAGTGCCTGGCGAAGAGCGGCGACGCGAAATCAGCCGAAAAAGAGATCGCCGAAGCGCTTCGACGCGACGGCGAAAACGTAAACGTCCTCTATGACGCCGCGAAGATCGCGGCCTTTCGCGGAGACGCCGATGGCGCTGCCCGCCTGCTGGCGCATGCAGTCCAGCGCGGGTGCAGCAGAATGGAGATCGAGCTCGAGCCCGAGTTCGCAGCCGCTCGTAAGACGGCCACCTTTCAGCATCTACCGACCGTATAATCGCCTCCGGGTCCAAGGTCCAACATAACAAAGGAGGCTTCATGGCAACGGTAATCATCAATCCCGATTTGTCTGCGAATCCACCCACGGTATCGATCAAAGGCGGCGAGACCGTCACGTGGGTCAGCGACAGCGATTTCGCGATTCATCTCCCCGCTCCGTACACCAATCCCAACGTCAACCCGGGCGGCGGACGCTTCAGCGGAACGAGCGCTCCCTTTCCCGGAAAGTCGCAGAAGTACTCGGTCCACTACACCGTGACCGCCAACGGACAGGTTCACGATCCCGAGATCGAGATCCAGCCGTAATTTCCACTGGAGACCCACGCGCTGACGGACTTCGATTCCATTTCGATCTACCACCGCCTCCGAGGGGGCGGTGGTATCGACGCGCGGACGTGGGACGATCTCAACCTCGACGACGTCTTCACCTCGCTGGACATGACTTCGAGCGCCGTCGGCCGCCAGTACCTCTACCACCGACTCCGCACACCTTCAGACGACGTCGACGAGCTCCGACGCTTCGACGCGCTGGTGGATAAACGGGACGGCCGTTCCCGCTCCCTCGCGAAGTTGAACGACGAGCGCGCGTACTTCCTCCCCTACCTCTTCCTGCAGCCGCTTCCGGACCGCGCGCGATTCGCGTGGCTGTATCCGCTGCTGTCGATCGGCGCGCTCCTCAGTATCATCGGGGTCTTCGTCACCCCGTTCGCGCTGCTCCCGCTGCTTGCGATCCTCGCCACGAACATCGGCATCGAGATCTTCTATCGCCGGCGCATCTACGCGTACATCCAGCCGCTCCGGATGCTGAGCGCGTTCCTCACGGCAGGTGCCGCCGTCGCACCGGACGAGGTGGGCCGGCTCGCCGGACTACGCCGCGCCACGGCGTGGCTGATCGTCGAGACCGAGGGCCGCGACGACCTCATCTCCTATGCGGTGCAGTACCTCAACATGTTCTTCCTCGCCGACGTGAACGCGTTCGCGGCCACCCTTGGCATCGTCGAACGCGAGCGCGAGACGATCGCGCGCGTCTGGGAAGCGATTGGCGAGGCGGATGCCGCGATGGCCGTCGCGAAGTTCCGGGATTCGTTGCCGGTCCATGCGAAGCCGGAGTTGACCGGCGATGCGCTCGAGATCGACTCCGCGTATCACCCGCTCGTCCCCGACGCCGTGGCGAGCTCGATCACCATCGCCCGAAACGGAGTTCTCGTCACCGGCTCGAACATGTCCGGCAAGTCGACGTTCCTCCGCACCATCGCCGTGAACGCCGTGCTGGCGCAGACCATCTTCACGACTTGCTCGCGCGGCTGGCACGGGCCTCTCGTCGACGTGAAGTCCTCAATCGGGCGCGGCGACGACCTGCTCGCGGGGAAGAGCTACTACCTCGCCGAGGTGCAGAGGGTTGGGGACCTGCTGCGGGATGCGGAGAGCGAGAAGAGGCATCTCTTCGTCATCGACGAGATCTTCCGCGGGACGAATGCCATCGAGCGGATCGCCGCGGCGCGGGCGGTCCTCGCATACCTCGCCCGGCAGAACGACTTCGTCATCGTCGCGACGCACGACCTCGAGCTCGTCGGCCTGCTCGCCGATCGATACGACGCGTACCACTTCCGCGAGCTGATCGAGCAGAACGCGCTCGCGTTCGACTACAAGCTCCAGCGCGGACCTTCGTCGACGCGCAACGCCATCGCGATCCTGGAGCTCTACGGCTTCCCGCCCGACGTCGTGGCCGACGCCGGGCGAGTAGTAACGCTCCTGGAGAAACGTCAGTAGCGGATGTTCTCCGGATAAACCGCGACCTTGCTCGACGTCCTCAGCTCGTCCGTGAGCCGCTGAACCGTCTGCATGATGTCGCCGGTGTGCTCGTTGATCAGCTTGTCGCGGATCGAGCGTTTCGCCTCGTCGTACGGCGTGACCCGCGCCGCCTTCCGGCCTTCGACGAAGACGATGTGGTAGCCGAAGCGTGTCTCGAACGGATCACTCATCGTGCCAGGCTTCAGGCCGAACGCCACGTCCTCAAACGTCTTGTCCATCTTGCCGCGCTCGAACCATCCGAGCTCGCCGCCGCGCGGCGCGGTACCGTCCTCTGAGTACTGCTTCGCGGCGTCGTTGAACGCCCCCAGCAGCAGGTGAGCCTGCTGCGCCGCGTCGACGCTCGTCCACCCCTTGGCGCGGTCACGCAGATCGTGCGCGATCTTTTGAATCTCGGCCTGCGCCTGTTCTTTCGTCTTCGGCTTCGGGCCCGTGCCGTTGTACATCACGATAATGTGGTACGCCTTCACCTGCTCCGGCTCGTTGAAGTCGTCGTGGTGCTCGTCGTAATACTTGCGCACCATGTCGTCGGTCACGATCTGCTGCGAGATGACCTCTTTCACGTAGCGGTCGAAGAGCGCGCTCTCCTTCGCCGCGTCCACCGCCTGCTGCACATCGGGGCGTTTGTCGAATCCCGACTTCAGCGCTTCCTGCAGCAGCAGGCGCTTGCGTGTGTAGTTGTCGAGGAATGCCGCCTTCCCGCCGGCGCGCTCGTACTGCTGGTGCATCTGGAGCGGGAGCGAGTCGTAGAGCTCATCGAGTTGTGACTGCCGGATCACCTCGCCGTTGATCTGCGCGACGATCTTGTCCTGCGGTTTCGGCGACGGCTGCTGCTGCGCGATGAGGGGCAGCGAAGCGCCGGCAACGAGGATGAGAGTGACCAAACGTTTCATGCCGGGGACGAACGCGAGGGGGTCGCGACGGATTCCACAGGGGGTAGCGTCTTTCGGTTCTCTCCCCTCTGTGGAGAACGTCACGTTTCTCAAGCAGGGGGGCGTTCGGGCACTCTACGGAATGTGGAAATGTTGTCGAGCGATCTGCTGATGACATTGACCGCCCGTTTCCCGACAATCGCGGCACATCATTCATGTCGGTAGCCCAACTCGACGTAACGCTCGACCGGCCATTGCCGCAGAGCCCTGACGCGGAGCGCGCGGTCCTCGGCTCGATCCTGGAGAACCCGAACGCGTTCTACCGTGTGGTCAGCGTCGTCGACACCGAGGACTTTTTCAAAGACGCGCATCGCCTCATCTTCGCCGCGATCCGTTCGCTTGCGGAGAAGAGCGTCGAGATCGATCTCCTGACGGTCAAGCACGAGCTCGCGAAACGCAGCCAGCTGGAGCAGGCCGGCGGCTCGGCCTACGTCAGCTCTCTCACCGACGTCGTCCCCGACGTGGCCAACGTCGAGCGCTACGCCCGCATCGTCAAAGAGAAGTCGACGCTCCGCCGCCTCATCGTCATGGGCAACAGCGTCATGCGCGCCGCCCTCGACGCCCCGAACGAGCCGGCCGACGTCCTCAACATCGCCGAGAAGTCCCTCTACGAGATCGCGGAAGGAAGCACGGAGAAAGGCTTCGTCGCCCTCGATCGCATCACGCGCCAGAACATGACCGCGATCGAGCAACTCCACGAAGCCGGCAAACTGATTACCGGCATCCCCACCGGCTACGACCGCTTCAACGAGTTCACCTCCGGCTTCCAGCCGCAGGACCTCATCATCATCGCCGCGCGACCTGCAATGGGTAAGGCTCAGCCGCTCGACGCGAAGGTTCTCACTCGCCGCGGATTCTTCTGTATGGGATCGCTGAAGGTCGGCGACGAGCTCGCGTCAATCGACGGCGCCCCGTCGCACGTCGCCGGCATCTTCCCACAAGGCGAGAAGGAGCTGTTTCGCATCACGTTCTCCGATGGCCGCAGCACCGAGTGCTGCCGCGAGCACCTGTGGCGCGTCACCTATCGGACATGGGAAGCGCCGCGTGTACTCACCACCGAGCGCCTCATCGAAATGCTGCAGCGGAAGCGCTACCAGGGCCGCCTGTACATTGACACGTTCTCGGGCGACTTCGGCTCGGACCACGACTTGCCGATCGATCCGTGGCTCCTCGGGGTTCTCCTTGGCGACGGCGCGACGCACGGGACCAGCGTCAGCTTTTCGACAGCGAGTCCCGAAACGCTCGACGAAGTGCGGCAAGTGGTCGCGGATGATCACGACGTCGTCTCCAGCGAAGGCTATGACTATCGCATCGTTCAGAAAGGTCCGAAAACGCGAGGCCGCGGCTACCGGTCGCCGAGTCCGCTCAAACAGGCGCTCGAATCCGTCGGCATCTGGGGCGCGCGCGCGCAGGACAAGTTCATCCCGAAGACGTATCTCAGTGCGTCGCTCGAGTCGCGCAAGCGGCTCCTGAAGGGCCTGATCGATACCGACGGCTGGATCGAGAAGTGGGGAAGCATTCGCTTCTCATCGTGCAGCGAGCGCCTCGCGCTCGACGTCGTGGACTTGGTTCGTTCGATCGGCGGCAGCGCGTCCTATTTCGAGAAAAAGACCTCGTATACGTATGGCGGCGAGCGGCGCACGGGACGCATCTCGTACGTCTGCAACATCCAACTGCCCGACGATGTCGATTTGAAGCTGATCGATGCGAAGCAGACCCGCCGCCGCTTGGGAATGCGCAAACGGCGCCTCAACATCCGCTCCATCACTCCCTCTCGCTCGTCGCAGGCGCAGTGCATCGCCGTTTCGCACCCGTCGCAGCTCTACATCACCGACAACTACACGGTCACGCACAACACCTCCTTCATGATGAACATCGCCGAGTCCATCGCGATCCCGGGCAAAGATGGACAGCCGCGCGGCGCCGCGGCGCGCCTTCACTCGGTCGGCGTGTTCTCGCTCGAAATGTCGAAAGAGCAGATCGGGCTCCGCATTCTCTCCTCGGAGTCCGGCGTGTCGAACCACCTGATCCGCGCCGGAATGTTGAGCGAGAAGAACTGGCGCGATCTCGCGGAGGCGTCGGCGCGCCTCTCGAAGGGCCGCATCTTCGTTGACGACTCGCCCGGCATGGACATCATGGAGATGCGCGCCAAGGCCCGGCGCCTGAAGATGGAGGCGGGCCTCGACCTCGTGATGGTCGACTACCTCCAGCTCATGACGGTGAAGGGAAAGATCGAGTCGCGCCAGCAGGAGATCTCGCAGATCTCGCGCGGCCTCAAAGCAATCGCCAAAGAGCTGAACGTCCCGCTGATCGCCCTTTCCCAGCTCTCGCGCCGCCCGGAACAACGCACCGGCGACCACCGCCCCCAGCTTGCCGACCTCCGAGAATCCGGCGCGATCGAGCAAGACGCCGACCTAGTGGCGTTCATCTACCGCGACGAGGTCTACAACAAGGACACCGAAGAGAAGGGCATCGCCGAGATCATCATCGCCAAGCAACGCAACGGCCCGATCGGCGACTTCAAACTCGTCTTCCGCAACGACATCACCAAGTTCTTCAACTACGAGCCGCAACCGGACTACATGCCGGTGTAGGAGGGCTAATGGACGGTAAGAGTTTTGGCGTAACGTGCGCCGCTGACAAGTGTGACTGTTCGTTTGAGTATGCCGGTCCGTGGGAGGTTGGCGACATCGCCTGTTGCGGTGCATGTGGCCATCAGCTCGTCAAGATTCACCTCACCACGGCCAACGCTTGGGCAGATCCAAAGACAGGTGAGATTTACGGAGAACTAAAGCTGCCTCCATCGTTTTCTTATTAGTCTGTACGAACGGTCTATGGCGAGTCGTCTCGCGGTGAGATCCCATGCAATCGCGACGAGCCGGGCGAAGGCCAATCGACTTTCGTCGCGTAGCGAGTTGCGACATGAGTGTGCGCTCCGACGCCAATAGCACGCGGTGAGAAACGAATGCGTCCAGAAGCGAAGGACAAATTACTTGAGTTCTTAAATCTTTTTCAGAACAACTTCATGACCGGAATGGCTGCGACGTACCTCCTCGAACAGCCAGAGTCATGGGACCTGCTGGAAGGCGCTTACATCGGCTTCGTGCCGGCTGGCCTCGAGTTGAAGGAAGAGAACTTCTCGTACAAATTTCCGGTGCATGCGGCCACCAATGCTCTTCGCAAGGAATCATTGCGGCACGGCCTTCTTCTAGGGTTCAGAAACATGTTGTTCCGAACTCTACTCGCCGAGACGATCGAACACGTTCGTGAATACTGTGAAGGCACGCACCAAAAGGACAAGTTGTTGGCGAGTGACTGGTACAACTTTGCGCGGCTAATCCGAAACGCTGAAACTCACGACGGAACACTCCGCTTCGACAAGAAAGCGAAGCCGCCGGTGATTTTTAAGCAATGGCATTTGGACGGTGCTGACGAAGGCAAGCAGCTTGCGGAGCTCATCACGATTCCAAATACAACCGCGGTACCCATTCTCGAGAGCGCACGACTCTTTGTCAAAAAGGAACTAGCATGACGGTCGTTCGGAGGTGGTCAAGTTGCGCCGCGGATCCGGCCCGATGCCGATTCGCGCCACAGCCTCTTCGTGGCGCTCCAGGAGTGGGTCGAGCTCGGCCGCGCGCCGGGCGGTGTCATCGCCACGCGCTTCGTGCGCGATGGCGACCCGTCGAGTGGCGTTGCAAGAGTACGTGTGATCTCTCTCCACGCGGGGCTCCCAACTCCTTCTCCCTCGGGAGAAGGTGGCGCGAAGCGCCGGATGAGGGGCGTGCCACCCCGCTGAGAGCCCTTGTAAGCAGGCTCCGAGACCGAGTTAACTAGCCCCAAGACCGAGTTAACTAGCCCCTAGGACTAGTCGACTGGCTCCGGAACCTAGTTAACTCGCTCTGAGACCGAGTTGATGCGCTCCGGGACCACGTTCGTGAGGTCCGCAACCTCGTTCGGGAGTTCGATCGCGGCCATCAGGAGATCTCGCAGATCTCGCGCGGCCTCAAAGCGATCGCAAAGGAGCTGAACGTCCCGCTCATCGCGCTCTCGCAGCTCTCGCGTCGTCCCGAGCAGCGCACCGGCGACCACCGCCCGCAACTCGCCGACCTCCGCGAGTCAGGCGCGATCGAGCAGGACGCCGACGTCTTGGCGTTCATTTACCGCGACGAGGTCTACAACAAGGACACCGAAGAGAAGGGCATCGCCCAGATCATCATCGCCAAACAGCGCAACGGCCCCATCGGCGACTTCAAGCTCGTCTTCCGCAACGACATCACCAAGTTCTTCAACTACGAGCCGCAACCGGATTACATGCCGGTGTAGACGGCTCGGTGTGCCGATTTCAGCACCCGGAGCGCTGATGTCAGCACCCGGAGCGCTGATTTCAGCACTCGGACCCCTGATCTCAGCACTCGGACCCCTGATTTTGGCACTCGGACCGCTGTCCGAGGCAGGAGGAGTCCCAAACCGGCGCGCGTGGCGCGTTGGTCGTACGATAGAGGACGCCATTCGGAGACTGTCCATGAAACGTCTTGCCCTCGCCCTCCTGATGTTGCTCGCGAACGTCGCGGCCGCAGACGTCGTCCGGATCACGGTCGACGACATGATTCATCCCATCAGCGATGAGTTCATCGGGCGGGCGATCGACTTCGCGGCTTCGCGCCACGCGGATGCGCTGCTGATTCAGTTGCGTACGCCCGGCGGGCTGTCGGACTCGATGCGCTCGATCGTTGAGAAGATCATCAAGTCGCCGGTCCCCGTGATCGTCTACGTCGCGCCGAGCGGGAGCTATGCGGCGTCGGCTGGGTTCGTGATCCTCGAGTCGGCGGACATCGCGGCGATGGCGCCCGGCACGAATGCCGGCGCGGCGCATCCCGTCCTCCTCGGCGAAAAGATGGACGACGTGATGAAGACGAAGCTGGAGAACGACGCTGCGGCGTTCATGCGCTCGATCGCAGCGCAACGCGGACGCAACGTCGCCGTCGCGGAGAGCGCGGTGCGGGAGTCGAAGTCGTTCAGCGAGCGCGAGGCGCTGGCGCAGAAGCTGATCGACGTCATCGCGCCGGACGAGAGATCGCTCATGAAGGCGATCGACGGCAAGCCGCTCCGCCGCTTCAACGGTGCGACGTCGGTGCTGCATGTGGCGAACAAGCCGATCGTGCCGTTCGACGAGAGCCTCCGCGAGCGGCTGCTCTCGTGGATCATGGATCCCAACGTCGCGTTCATCCTCTTCGCCCTCGGCGGCCTCGCGCTCTGGGCGGAGTTCAATCATCCGGGCGCGGTGATTCCCGGCGTCGTCGGATTGATCTCGATCCTCCTCGCCGTCTTCGCGCTCAATCTTCTACCCACGCGCTTCGCCGCGGTGGCGCTGCTGATCGCCGCCTTCGTTCTCTTCGCGCTCGAGGCGAAGTTCGGGACGCATGGGGTCCTCGGCGTCGGCGGGATCGTCTGTCTCATCATCGGCGGACTGTTCCTCGTCGACGGCCCGATTCCGCAGATGCGCGTGCATCTCCTGACCGCGTTTTCGGTCGGCATCCCGGTCGGCGTCATTGCGATCTTCCTCGCCACGCTCGCGATGAAAGCGCGGAGGTCCCACGTGACGACGGGGGCCGAGGGGATGATCGGCGAGTTGGGTGTGGCGCGGACGCAGCTCGAGCCGGAGGGGAAGGTGTTCGTGCACGGCGAGCTCTGGAACGCAACGGCGATGGCACCGATCGCTGCCGGCTCGCGCGTGCGCGTCGCGCGCGTGGACGGTTTGCGGGTGTTGGTGGAGCCGGCGGATTAGCTCGCCGGCTTCTTCTCCCACGGCAACTCCCACCGTTCCTCGTCCTGATCCAACTTCGGCAGCGGGACCGGTTTGCCGCGGCGCTTGAGCTGCGTCATTTCCCACAGCTTCGCGTACTTCCAGAACGTGTAGTAGACGTGCATGCCGACCGAGATCAGGCCGCGGACGCCGTCGAGGAAGCCGAGGTTGAAGATGAAGTCGCGGACGAACTTGGCGACGGAGTGGCTGAAGATCCCCCACGCGCTGGTGGTCTTCCCGTCGATGTACATCTGCGCTGCGCCCCAGCCGGCGTAGCGCGTCATCTTCGCGATCATGTGATCGAACGTGCGGATGTAGAAGTGGTCCATCTTGTGACGGAGCACTCCCGTCTCGCCGTCGACGAGCAGGTCAGCGTGGACGCGTTTGTTCGGGTAGCGAGCATGGCCGCGATGGAACAGGCGCGTGACGCGGTCGCGCTGCAGACCGGAGAAGCGCACCGGCTTCCCCATCATGAAGTTGAGGCGGCCGACGGAGTACGCCCAGAACGTCAGATCGCCGTCTAGCGTCCGGAGGATCTCGTCGCGGAGCTTCGGTGTGACGCGCTCGTCCGCGTCGAGGATGAAGATCCAGTCGTGTTGCGCGCGGTCGATGGCGTAGTTCTTCGTCGAGGCGGCGCCGAGGTACTCGCGTTGTTCGAGGCGAACCCGGGGGTACTTCTCGCGGATCCGCTCGACTGTGCCGTCGGTCGAGAACGAGTCCATGACGTAGACCTCGTCGGCCCAGTCGACGGACTTCAGACAGTCGTCGATGTACTCGATTTCATTGAGGACATGGATGATTGCCGAGACCGGGACCCGCGCCATTCCGCCAGAGTTTAGACTGCCTGCATGCACACCGTCCTTCTCGCGATCGTCCTGAAGTACACCGTGATCATGGCGGGCCATCCCGCCGGCGCGCAGACCCTCTCCATCGACGGCGCCACGCGGACCGTCGATTACGAGTTCAACGACCGCGGCCGCGGGCCGAGGACGCACACCGTGATGTCGCCCGGCTCGATGGCCACGACCGGCGTCGACTACTACAAAGCGAGCGTCGACGAGACGTTCGCGAACGGGAAGTGGTCGAACGGTGCGGAGAACGGCTCCTCGGCGAACGCGAAGGCGCTCTACGCGAGCATGTACGGGCCACCCGAGGAGAGTGCGGCCATCGGGCGGGCACTGCTTGCAACGCCGGATCACAAACTGCCGCTGCTGCCGGCCGGCGAAGCGTCGATCAAGAAGCTCGGCGAGCTCACGATGGAGGGCAAGAAGATCACGGCGTACGACATCTACGGCTTCGGGTTTTCGCCCGCAACGGTGTGGCTCGACGACAAGAACGAGCTGTTCGCCAGCGCGTCGTCGTGGCTTTCCGTTATCGCCGAAGGCCAGGACGCGGCGATCCCGCAACTGATCAAGGCGCAGGATGAATGGCATGACGCGGCGACGCACGCACTCGCCGTGAAGCTCACGCACAAACCGAAAGGCGGCGGCATCGTCATCACGAATGCGCGGCTCTTCGATCCGGTCGCGCGAAAGCTCACGCCGAACGCGACCATCGTCATCCGTGGCAACAAGATCGAGTCGATCAGCGGACCTGACGTGCCGTCGTTCGAGCACATCGACGCCGCCAACCGCGTCGTCATCCCCGGCTTGTGGGACATGCATACGCACAACGGCGACGACGACGGGATGCTCGACATCGCCAACGGCGTCACATCCGTTCGCGACCTCGGCAACGACATCGACACGATTCTCAACCTGAAAAAGCAGTGGGAGAGCGGCGACGCGGTCGGCCCGCGCGTCGTGCTCGCCGGCCTCGTCGACGGCCCCGGCCCGTACGCAGGGCCGACGAAGATGCTCGTCTCGAACGAGGACGAAGCGCGCGCCGCCATCGACAAGTACGCATCGCTCGGCTTCGAGCAGCTCAAGATCTACAGCTCCGTGAAGCCGGAGCTCGTGCCGTTCATGGCGAAGCACGCCCATGAGAAGGGGATGCGCGTGAGCGGCCACATTCCCGCCGGGATGGTTGCGTCGCAGGCGGTGCGCGACGGGTACGACGAGATTCAGCACATCAATATGCTCATGCTCAACTTCATGCCGGACGTGAAGGAGACGCAGACGCGGCTGCGCCTGACGGCTCCGGCCGAGCGGAGCGCGTCGATCGACCTGAAGTCTCCCGAGGTCAAGGAGTTCGTCGCTCTGCTCAAAGAACACCACACGGTCGTCGATCCGACCCTCGGAGTCTTCGAGGAGAATTACGTCGCGCGGAAAGGGACGATGAGCCCGACGTTTGCTGCCGCCGCCGATCGCCTCCCTCCGCAAGTGCGGCGCGGGTTCTTGACGGGCGGACTGCCGGTGCCCGAGGGGAAGGATCAGACGTTCCGTGACTCGTTCGCGAACATGGAGCGGATGGTGAAGCTGCTGTACGACAACGGCATTCCGATCGTCGCCGGAACGGATTCACTGGCCGGATTCGCATTGGACCGCGAGCTCGAGCTTTACGTGCAGGCGGGCATTTCGGCTCCCGAGGTGCTGCGCATCGCGACACTCGGCGCGGCGACCGTGATGCATCGCGGTGACCGGCTCGGCTCCGTGGCTCCGGGCAAGCTCGCCGACCTCGACATCGTCGACGGCGACCCAACCACCAACATCAGCGACGTGCGGAAAGTGCGGACGGTCGTGAAGGACGGAAACGTGTTCGACGCGAAAGAGGTCGCCGCCGCGATCGGCGTGCATTGAAAAATTACAGCGTGTAATTTTTCTCGAGCAGCACCCGTGCGCGGCGGTCGCGGAGGTTGCGGATCTGCGACTCGATGTCGCGCTCGAACGGGATCTTGCGGTGCGACGCGTAGACCGGCGCGTCGACGGAGATCTTCTTCAGCTCCTGCCCGAACGTCTCGGGCGACAGATGCGCGGTCTCATCCGCAAGCGCCTGTTGATCGTTCGGGAATGACGCCTCGGTCACGATCGCGACGACGTTCGACGTCTTGTTCGTCCGTTTCCAGATGTCGTTCGTCGGCCCGGTGTCGCCGGTGAACGTCATCGCCTGTCCGTTCATCTCGACGATGATCCCCGCCGCCGGGATCTGGTGATTGACCGGAACGGCGGTGAGCGCGACGCCGTTGTACGTGATCTTCTTGCCTGCCATCAGCGCCCGATATTCGACCGCGGGCTTTCCGGTGATCGGCGACTTGATGGTGGAAAAGTCCGGCCAGACGACCCCGTTGAACGTGTCGCGCATCAGGAGGTCGAGGACGTCGCGCGCGGCGAAGACCACGAGCGGCGGCGCGTTCTGGCTGAAGCGGTTGTGGATCAGGTGCGGGAGGTCGCGCGTGTGATCCGCGTGTGAGTGCGTGATGAAGACAGCCGAGACGCGGGCCTGTTGCGCGAACGACAACTTCGACGTCAGCGTGCCGGCGTCGACCGCGAGCCAGTCATCGAGCAGATAACCGGTCAGGTTGTGTTCCGCGTCCGACGCGCCGTACGCGCCGAGCACCTTCAGCCGCATTCCCTTCCCTTCACTCACTCTTTTCCAGTTGGAGAGTGGCTAGTATTGTTGCAGCGGGTCAAGAAGTTGTCCAGCGAAGCAGCGCAATGTCATCCAAATCGCCCCTCGCGCCGTTCCATCCCGCAGCCAGCGAGTGGTTTACGGCCTCATTTCGCGCTCCGACGCGGGCGCAGGAGCTGGGATGGCCCGCCATCGCGAAAGGCGATGACACGCTCATCACCGCTCCTACAGGGAGTGGAAAAACGCTCACCGCGTTCCTTTGGGCGCTGAACGGTCTGATGTTTTCAGCGCGGCCGGAGAAGTCGCGCCGCTGCCGAGTCATCTATATCTCGCCGCTGAAAGCGCTCGCCGTCGACGTCGAGCGGAACCTCCGCGCGCCGCTCGCCGGAATCGCGAACGTCGCCACCGCGCGCGGCGACACATTCGTCATGCCGGCGATCGCGACCCGCACCGGCGACACGCCGCAGCCGGAGCGCGCCCGCTTCAACCGCGATCCCGCCGACATCCTCATCACGACGCCGGAGTCGATCTACCTCCTTCTCACGTCGAACGCCCGCGAGCTGCTCCGCGGCGTCGAGACGGTGATCATCGACGAGATCCACGCGCTAGTCCCGAACAAGCGCGGCGCCCACCTCGCCCTCTCGATCGAGCGCCTCGCCCGGATCTGCGATCGCGAGCCGCAGCGCATCGGGCTGTCGGCGACGCAGCGGCCGTTGGAGGAGGTGGCGAGATTCCTCGGAGGTTGCGAGGTTCCGACGTTACGAGGTCCCGCAACTTCGCAACCTGGTAACCCCGAAACCACTCTCCACGACGAATTCGAAGACCACCGCCAACCCCGCTTCCGCCCCATCACCATCATCGACACCGGCGAGAAAAAGACGCTCGTCCTCAAAGTCGAAGTCCCCGTCGAGGAGATGGCGAAGCTCGGTGAGGTGGGCGACATTCGGAGCGGGAACGCGGTCATCGGGCCGACGAAGGCGTCGATCTGGCCGGCGATTCATCCGCGGCTGCTGGAGCTGATCCGCGCGCATCGATCGACGCTCATCTTCGTCAACTCGCGCCGTCTCGCGGAGCGGCTCTCGGCGGCGCTGAACGAGCTTGCTGGCGAGTTGCTCGTCCAGGCGCATCACGGATCGATCGCACGCGCGCAAAGGGTGGAGATCGAAGACAACCTGAAGTCGGGCCGCCTGCCGGCGCTGATCGCGACGTCGTCGCTGGAGCTCGGGATCGACATGGGCGCGATCGATCTCGTCATCCAGATCGAGGCGCCGCCGTCAATCGCGAGCGGCATGCAGCGCATCGGCCGCGCTTCGCACCAGGTCGGCGCCTCGAGCGAGGGGATCATCTTTCCGAAGTTTCGCGGCGACCTCGTCGCCTGCGCCGCCGTCACGCGCGCGATGCATGAAGGGCGCATCGAGCCGACGCGCTATCCGCGCAACCCGCTCGACGTCCTGGCTCAGCAGATCGTCGCCATGATCTCGATGGACGACTGGAACGCCGACGAACTGTACGCCGCCGTGCGCCAGGCCGCGCCGTTCGCAGAGCTCGCGCGAACTACGTTCGATGGCGTGCTCGACATGCTGTCGGGCCTCTACCCATCCGATGAATTCGCGGAGCTGCGTCCGCGCGTCACGTGGGACCGGACGTCGAACCAGCTCACGACGCGCGGCGGGGCGAAACGCGTAGCCATCACGAGCGGCGGCACGATCCCTGACCGCGGTCTCTTCGGCGTTTTTCTCATGGGCGCGGAACGCGGATCCGCGCGCGTCGGCGAGCTGGACGAAGAGATGGTCTTCGAGTCGCGCGCCGGCGAGACGTTCACCCTCGGCGCGTCGACCTGGCGGATCGAGGAGATCACCCACGACCGCGTCATCGTCAGTCCCGCCCCCGGCGAGATCGGGAAGATGCCGTTCTGGAAAGGCGACCAGGCGCAGCGCACCGTCCCGTTCGGAGAGGAGATCGGCGGCCTCGTTCGCCAGCTGCGCGACATGAAACGCGGCGACGCGATCAAGACGTTGACGAAGCGGCACGACCTCGACCGCCTCGCCGCCGAGAACCTGTTGCAATACCTCGACGATCAGGCGGATGCCACCGGCGCCATCCCGGACGACCGCAACATCGTCATCGAGCGGGTTGTCGACGAGATGGGCGACTGGCGCGTCTGCGTCCTGACGCCGTTCGGCGGACGCATTCACGCGCCGTGGGCGATGGCGGTCACCGCGAAGGTGCGCAACGAGCTGGCGATCGACGTCGAGACGATGTGGGCCGACGACGGCTTCATCGTCCGCTTTCCCGAGACCGACCTTCCGCCGCGCGCGGAGCTGATGCTTCCCGATCCCGACGAAGTGGAGTCGCTCGTCGTCCGCCAGCTCGGGTCGTCGTCGATGTTCGCGGCGAAGTTCCGGGAGGCCGCGGCGCGCGCGCTGTTGCTGCCGCGTATGAACCCGCAGCGCCGCGCGCCGCTGTGGCAGCAGCGGAAACGGGCGTACGACCTACTCCAGGTCGCCTCGCGCTTCGGATCGTTCCCGATGATCCTCGAGACGTATCGCGAGTGCCTGCGCGACGTCTTCGACGTGCCGTCGCTCGTCGCGACGATGAAGCGGATTCGCGAGCGGACGATTCGCGTCACGACCGCCGACACGCCGAAGCCGTCGCCGTTCGCCGCGTCGGTGCTGTTCCGCTACGTCGCGAATTTCCTCTACGACGGCGATGCGCCGCTCGCCGAGCGCCGCGCGCAGGCGCTCGCCATCGATCAGACGCAGCTCCGCGAGCTCCTCGGCGAGCCAGAGCTCCGCGAGCTGCTCGATCCCGCCGCGCTCGAGCTAGCCGAGCGCGAGCTGCAACAGCTCGAAGAGCGCAGGAAGGCGAAGTCGATCGACGCGACACACGACATGCTCCTCCGCCTCGGGGACCTGTCGGCGCAGGAGATCGCCGATCGCTCCGTCATCGACGCGCCGGACGCGATCAAGGAGCTCGTGCGCCAGCGGCGGATCATCGAGATCTCCGTCGCGAAGGAGAAGCGCTTCATCGCGATCGAGGATGCGTCGCGCTACCGCGATGCGCTCGGCATCCCGCTGCCGCAGGGGATTCCCGATCGATACCTCGAGAGCGTCGCCGATCCTGTCGGCGATCTCGTGCTTCGGTATGCCCGCACGCATGGTCCGTTCACGCCGGCCGAGGTGGCGAAGCGATACGGCCTCGGCGTCGCCGTGATCACGCGGGCGCTCGAGACGTTCGTGGAGCGCGGACGGCTGACGGAAGGGGAGTTCCGCCCCGGCGGAACGCAGCGCGAGTGGTGCGACACCGAGGTCCTCCGCGCGATCCGGCAACGCTCGCTGGCGAAGCTGCGGAAAGAGATCGAGCCGGTCGAGCCACGCGCGCTCGCGCGGCTCATGTCCGCGTGGCAGGGCGTGACGAAAAGACGCCGCGGCCTCGACGCGTTGCTCGAGGCGATCGAAACGCTGCAGGGTTATCCGATGGCCGCCTCGATCTTCGAGAGCGAGATCCTCGCCGCTCGCATCGACGAGTACAAACCAAGCGATCTCGACACGCTCACCTCGGCTGGCGAAGTCGTCTGGCGCGGCGTCGAACCTCTCGGCGAGCGCGACGGCCGCATCGCGCTGTTCTTGGCGAGCGCCATGCCGCCGGGTGTTCCAGCAGCACCAACCACCGACTTGGAAACGAAGATCGTCGAACACCTCCGAACGCGCGGCGCGTCGTTCTTCGCGCAGATCCACGCCGACACCGGCGGCTTCGCGAACGACGTCGTCGACGCGCTCTGGTCGCTCGTCTGGCGAGGGGTCGTCACGAACGACACCTTTCACGCCCTCCGCAGCTACACGCGCGGCACCTCGACGTCGCGCAGATCGACGGCGCCGCGGGGGGCGTTCCGTTCGAGGTTGTCGGCGGCGCCGCCGGCGACGCAGGGGCGGTGGTCGCTCGTGCCGTCATTCGAGGTGAATCCGACGACGCGCGCGAACACGCTCGCGCACCAGCTTCTCGCGCGATACGGAGTCGTCACGCGCGAGACGGCGCCGAGCGAGAACATCGCCGGCGGCTTCAGCGCCGTCTATCCGGTGTTGAAGGCGATGGAAGACGCCGGCCGTATCCGCCGCGGCTACTTCGTCGCAGGCCTGGGCGCCACGCAATTCGCCACCGGCGGCGCGCTCGAGATGCTGCGCTCCTTCCGCGAAGACCCCGACCAGCCGGAGGCGGTGATGATCGCCGCGACCGATCCGGCGAATCCGTACGGCTCGATCGTGAAGTGGCCGGAGTCGCGTATGGCGCTCACGCGAAGCGTCGGCGCGAGCGCGATCATCGTGAACGGAGCGCTTGCCGCGTACGTCGGGCGCGGCGAAAAGCAGATCGCGACCTTCCTCCCCGAGGATGAGCCGGCGCGGAGCGTCGCAGCGCGCGCGGTCGCGAATGCCCTCGCGTCGCTCGTCCGCAACGGCGTGCGACGCGCGCTGCTGATCGCCGAGATCGACGACGCGCCGGTCGCGAAGAGCCCGCTCGCGCCGATGTTGGCCGAGGCTGGATTCACGCCGAGCGCGATGGGGTACCAGATGCGGGCGCTCGCGCATGCCTGAGGGCGATACGCTCCACCGGATCGCGCGGACGCTGCAGATGGCGCTCGCCGGAAAAAGGGTGACGCGGTTCGAGACGGTGCTGCCGAAGCTCGCGCGTGTCGACGACGAGACGCCGATTCGAGGGCGGACGATCGAGCGCGTACGCGCGGTCGGAAAGCATCTGATCATTGAGCTATCCGGCGATCTCGAGTTGCGGTCGCACCTCCGGATGAACGGGTCGTGGCACATCTATCGGACGGGTGAGCGATGGCAACGCCCGCGGAGCGATATGCGGGTCGTTCTCGGGACGGACGAGTGGGAGGCGGTTGGCTTCAACTTGCCGGTCGCCGAGTTCTGCGGTGCTGGCGAGCCGGTCCCCGTGGGGCCGGATCTTCTTGCCGATGAGATCGACGTCGACGATGCGGTCTCTCGGCTGCGCTTGCTCGCGAGCGAAGAGATTGCCCAGGCGCTACTGAATCAGCGCGCGGTCTCGGGCATCGGCAACATCTGGAAGTCGGAGACATTGTGGGCATGTCGCGTGTGGCCGTTCACGCGAGTCGACGCCATCGACGATGCGAAGCTGCGCGAGATCGTCGTCACTGCGCGAAAACTGCTCAAGCAGAGCGTCGCGAGCAGCAGTCGCAACCGTTTCTCCGTTTACGGACGTCGCGGCCAGCCGTGCCGCCGTTGCGGAACGGCGATCGAGATGCGGAAGCAGGGGCTCGACGCCCGCGTCACGTATTGGTGCCCGCGGTGTCAGCTACAATGAATGCATGGCGATTGTGCTTCCTTTCCCGTTGACGATTCAGGAGATGCGCGTCCTCCAGGAATTCCGGCGCTTCGGTGCGGAGACGATGACCGCCGAGACGATCAAGGCGATCAAGCACCCCACCGGCGGCGGCGAAGCGCCGGCGCAATCGCTTGCATCCAAGGGATTTCTCACACCCGACGGTTCGGGCGGCTACACGGTCACGGAAAAGGCGAAGGAGTTTCTGGCGATCGATGCGAAACCGTCGAATGAGGAAAGTGGCGACGCCGAAGTCGTGGCCGAATGATGCACACAAACTAGTGCACTTTTCTCCAGCGGTAACCTCCTGCTAAATCAGCAACTTACGTCTTCCAAGCGCTTTCCATTAACTGACGCTTCGGTCTGCTGCGGCGCGTAAAATGCATTGACTCAAGCACTTAAGGGCCTTACGATCTTGCCTTGAGGGTGCAGATGAAGCATGGCGACAAAGCAAAAGGGAAAGCCAGCAAAGCCAGCAAAACCTCAGACAAAAAAGTCAGCAAAGCCGGCGGCGCAAAAATCAAAGCCTCAGAAGCCAAAGGCGGCGAAGCCAAAGCCGGCGCCAAAGTCGAAAAAAGCGCAGCCCAAGCCAGCGGCAAAGGCTCCGGCAAAGTCGTCATCAAAGGCGCCATTGCGAAAGCCGGCTCCGCCTCCCGCGCGCCCGAAGGCAACGGCAACCGCGCCCGCCCCGAAACCGGCGACGCCAGCTTCGGCAACCCCATCATCGCCGCAGCTTTCAAGCGCGCTGCTAAGAAGTACAGTAACGCCTTCCGCCGCCTCCCCGACTGACGGCGGCGTTCGCTATCTGAGCGTCCAGGACGTCGTCGACCTCCACAAGGCGGTCGCGTCCGAATTCGGCGGCACGCAGGCGCGTCCCGGCGTGGTCGAGTCGCAGTTCGGCCTCCTCAACGCCGTTCAGCGTCCGCAGATCATGACTCTCGGCCACGAGGCCTATCCTCAGTTCGCGGACAAGGTGGCCGCGTTCGTCTTCGCGCTATTGCAAGCGCATCCGTTCCACGGCGGGAATCGTCGTGTCGCGCTCGCGTCAATCTTCGCGTTCTCGGAGCTGAACAACCGCACTGTCGACACACGCGTGCTCGACGAGAAGACGGCGGAGACACTGATCAAACGCGCGTCCGGACATCGTGAGATGGGTCTCCCCCCGGAGAACGTCTTCACCGAGCTCCGCGAAGTGATGCGCCGCGCGATCAGCTAAGCCGCGCGATCGTTAAGCAGCACGATCGTTAAGCAGCACGATCGTGGGTGTCGATACCGCCCCGGGCCTGGATGTCGTTGTGGATGCGTCCCAGGAGGATGCGAACCACGCGGAGGTCGTGTCCCGCGTCGATGACCAGCATCGTGATGTCGCCGCCCGCCCACATGAGACCCGACAGCACGAGCAGCCGCGTCGCCTCGCCGAGCAACGTGAGGAGCGCCGCCTGTCCCTCGGTCATCAAGCCGGTGACGACTTCGCCGATCAGCATCACCGCCATCAGAATCGCGAGCACCTTGAAGAGGCGCGCGATGTAGCGGAGCGTCACATACGGTTCGAGGTCGTCGTTGCGGACCTCTTCTTCGCGTGCGCGCTTATCGCCTTCCTTGACCGGCGCTGCGCCACACGTGGCGCACGGTTCCGAGGAGTCTTTCCGTTGCGTCCCGCAGTCGGGACATGTCACTTCTGTTGCCACTGTCCTACCCTCCCGTTGTTCCACGCCAACGCGCGCGATAGCCGCGCACGTCGATGTGCGTGAACGGTCCATGTCCGCAACATGCGGGATAAACGCCAACTCCGCCGACTAGCTCCGGGTGGTCGTGTTCCACGCGCTCGACGGCCTGAAGAACCACCATCGCGTCGCCAATGTCCGAGCGCCCGTCGTGATTGAGATCGTCCATGGCGCCGTTGCCGTCGTTGTCGACGAAGACGTCCGAGGCGTCGCCGTACATGTGGCGGCTCAGGTTCGCGCGCCCCTGAGTATTGCCGCCGGTGTAGTTGTATTCGGGCGTCCGGAACCCGCTCAGGATGTGCATGTTACGAACGGGGTGTCCGGTGCGCTCCAGCTCGGTGATGGTCAGCTCGAGCTTGTCGAGCAGTTTCGGGTTGAGCAGGATGTACTTCGGCCAGACGTTGTACTGGTCTTTGGTGAGGAAGTCGCGCAGTTTGAAGTGCTCGGAGACCGGCGTGTCGGCGTTCTGCGGCGTGACCTCGATGAATCCCGCCGGGTCCGCGTATGCGGCGGACTTCATCTTCCCGCCCTTCTCGAACGGCCAGCTCCCGAGGTAGTAGAGGCCGATGTGGCCGCCCTTTTTTTCGGAGAAGGGGACGAGCGTGACGACGGAGAGATCGTCGATCTGTTTCGTCGCCTGGCCGAGCTTCACCGCAAGGTCGTACACGCCCGGCTGCGACGGCGCGACGAACTCCGGCGAGATGTCGGTCGCCTGGCCGTTGTTGAGCACGGCGGTGAGCTTGCCGTGCTCGTCGGTGATCGGCGCTCCCGGCACGCGCGTCGTGAAGCGCACTTTTCCGCTCGCGCCGCGCAATGGGTCGAGGAAGCCGAGCATGGCGTCGTTGATGTACGCGGTCGCTGGCGCGTCGCCCGAAATCGCCGCCGTGATCTGCTGGGTCGGAGTCACCGGCGCCGGCGGCGGAGGAACGTGCGTGATCTTGGCGACCGCAATCGTCTGCCGGTGAACGTCGTAGACATTCTTCAGCGCACCGGTCCACGCCGTGACATACAACAGCACGACGACCACGCCGATCCACTGGAAGATGTGCTCTTGCCGCTCGTTGAGCCCACCGAAGACGCGATGACGCGCCGTAGCCACGGCGGCTCACGGTTCATGAGGCGTGCCGTGAACGTTACGCGCGGGGTGCACGCCCCTCACCCGGCCTTCGGCCACCCTCTCCCAAGGGAGAGGGACTCTTTGGAAAGACATCTCCTTCTCCCTCGCGAGAAGGTGCCGCGAAGCGGCGGATGAGGGGCGTGCGTCTCGCGCTACATCAAGGGAAATACCCGCGTGGTACGCGGAGCTGCTGGCCGGCTTTCGACGTGACGTTCAGGAAGTGCCAGTTGTCGCCGCTCTCCGCCGGCGCGTAGAAGACGAGCTGGTACTGCTGACGCAGCTCCTCGGCGAGCCGCACATAGACCGCCGGCAGCTCGCGCTCCTTCTGGATGATGAAGTACGTCGCGCCGGTGTCTTTCGCGATGTTGGCGAGCTTGCGCGCCTCGAGGTAGCCGACCCCGAACCGCATCAGCCGCGCCAGCACATGGTTCTTGATGATGGGGTACACCGGCACGCCGGCGTACCGCGCGTAATGGATCAGGTGATCGAGCTTGAACTCCGATCCCTGGTCGACGCCGTCCGTCAACACGACAAGCGCGTGCCGTCCCGGCGTCTTCTGCAGCTCGAACAGCATCTCGATCGCCGTGTCGTAGAGGTGCGTCTCGCCGATCGGCTTCACGCGATCGACGGCGTCGGCCGCTGCGTTCCAGTCGTTCGTCCAGTTCGTCAGCCAGAACGCGCGTTGGTTGAAGCCGACGATCGCGATGCGGTCCTGCGGCCGCAGCAGCGCCCGCGCGAACGACTTCGCCGCCGCCTTCACGACCGGCAGCTCCTCGAGCATCGACTCGGAATAGTCGATCAGCAGGATGACGTAGAGCGGCTGGTCCGACGCCGGCACCAGCGCCTCGATCTTCTTCGGCGCCCCGTTATCGGTGAGGGACAGGTCCTCGATCCGCAACGGCTTCGTTCCGGAGGCGACGGACAGGGGGATCTGTTCGAGGTTGACCTGCACCTGTTCGCTCGGCCGGTCGCCGAAGAACGCGACGTCATTGGCCTCGGTGCCGTCGGACGCGCGAGCCACGACGCGCGCGTAGATCGCGTTCGGGTACTTGGCCGCGTCAAAGCTCGCCTCGTACGGCGGCCGCGCGACCGTCGCGATCTTCTCCTCGCCGACGAAGAAATCGACCCCGCTCACATTCGTCTCGACCGGCCTGATGACGTTCGCCGTCATCGTGACCGGGCCGCTCTTCGCCAGCGCCGGCGGCGCCGAGAGGTGAACGCGGAACGGCGGCCGCGGATCGTTGACGACCATCTCGTCCGAGGCGACTTCAGCGCCCTGCGCGTCGTACCCGACCGCCTTGAACCGAAGGCGCCGGATGTAGTCGCCCACCCTCACCTGCGCCGTCATCGCCTTCCCCGACGCCTCGGTGAATTTGACGTTGTTGATGAAGAGCGCCAGCCGCACGACGGGATCGGTCGCAACGACCGGCACGTTCAACGTCCCATGCACGAGCCCCTCGGGCTTCTCGGTGATCCGCACGGTCTGCGCGTTCACCGCGACCATGAAGAGCAGCGCGATAACGACTAATGGATAACGGATAACGATTCTCACTTGACCTGGTCCATCGTGCACTGGCGCGGAGCTTTCTCGGGGCGCCATCGAAGGAGTTTGGATCCGTGGCGGAAGCGGCCCTGCGAGAAGTGGTCGAACTCGACTTCGACGACGAGCTCGGGACGGATCGGCGTCCATTCGGTGCTCGTCTTCGACTGCGCCCACCGGCTCGGACCGCCGGGGGAGCGGACCTCGAACGGGTTGTCGGACGCCATCGCCTCCAGCTTCTTGGTCAGCTCCGGCCGGTCGGTTTTCTTGATCGACGACGTGTGGCCGATGTACACGAGTCGGCCCTCGTCGTCGTACAGGCCGAGGAAGAGCGCGCCGATCACCTTCGTCCCCTCGCCGTAACGGAAGCCGCCAACGACGCAGTCGGCGGACTTGAGGTGCTTGACCTTGACCATGCCCTCGCGGTCGCCCGAGTGGTACGGTTCGCCGAGCTTCTTCGCCATCACGCCGTCGAGTCCGAGCTTCCCCATCTTCTTGAACCACTGCGTCACGACGGCGCGATCGGTGGTCGCCGGCGATAGCGTGATCAACTCGTGATCGATCGACGTGAAGAACTGTTCGAGCTCTTCGCGCCGCTTTTCGATCGGCAGCTTCGTCAAATCCTTCGACTTGAGCGCCAGGATGTCGAACGCGTAGTAGTGCGCCGGCGTCGCCGCCGCCAGCTTCCGGACGCGCGACTCCGCGGGGTGAATGCGCTGCAGTAGGTCGTCGAACGAGAGCTTGCCGTTCACCGGGATGACGATCTCGCCGTCGAGGATGAATTCTTTCGCTTTGAGCGATCGGAACGCCTCGACGAGCTCCGGGAAGTAGCGCGCCAGCGGCTGGCCCGCCTTCGACTGAACCTGTACGTCGTCGTGATCGCGAAAGACGACCGCGCGGAAGCCGTCCCACTTTGGCTCGAACTGCCACGTGTCGCCGCGCGGGATCGTCGTCGCGCGTCGCGCTTCCATCGGCGGGTAGGGAGGCTGGATCGGGAGGGTCATTTCAGGATCGTGTACAGGTTGAAACGCTTCTTGCCGAGGACGGGTTTCCACAAATCGCCGACTTTTTGCACGCGGGCGACGATGTTGTCGACGCGGAAGTCTTCAATCCGAATGCCGCGCTCGATCTCCTCCCATGTCACGGGGGCGGAGACACCTGCGAACGGCGTTGGGCGGACGGAGTAGATGGAGGCCAACGTCCGTCCCCAGGCGTTCTGGTTGTAGTCGACGAGGACGCGCGCATGCGGGCGTTTCACCTTCCGGTACTCGGCGGTGATGATGTCGCGGTGGCGCGACTCGAGCTCGAGCGCGATCGCCTTCGCAAACGTCCACACCTCTTTCTGGAGCGGTCCGCGGACGATCGGAATGTAGACGTGGATCCCCTTCGAGCCGGTCGTCTTCGGATAGGTCGGCATCTTCAGAGCGCCGAGGATGTCGCGGACGCGCAGCGCAACCTCGCAGATCTGTTTGAAGTCCGCGCCCGGACCGGGATCGAGGTCGAAGTGGAGGAAGTCGGGCCGGTCGGTGTCGTCGCAGCGCGCGTACCACGGGTTGAGATCGATGCAGCCGAGGTTGATGAGCCAGAGGAGAGAGGGGAGGTCCTGGACGATCGGGAAGTTCACCATCTCCGAATGCATGATCGGGCAGATCTCGATCCAATCCGGCCGCGGCGACGGCGCGCGCTTCATGTAGAAGAACTCCCCCTCGGCGCCGTTCGGGTAGCGCTTCATCACCATCGCGCGATCGGTGATGTGCGGCAGCAGCCACGGCGAGATGTCGGCGTAGTACTGCAGCAGGTCGCGCTTCGTGATCCCGAGCTTCTTCCAGAAAAGCTTGTCGAGGTTCGTGAGCCGGACTTCGCGCTCGCCGAAGCGGAGCGTGACGTCGTTTTCGTTCGTTGGGATCAGGAAGCGTTTCGCCACGGCGAGAGTCTACTCACCACAGAGACACAGAGATCACAGAGTTTCTCTGAGTCCTCTCGCGTCTCTGTGGTGAATCTCATTCGAGCAGATGCAGCGGCATCTTCCCGGAGCCGCCGGGACCGCGGTGCCGCGGCTTGTCGAGCGTGACGTACTCGAGCTCGCAGTTCGCGCGTACGGCGCGCAGCATCAGGCCGCCGCGCGACATGTCCCCGAGGCCCGCGAAGGCGTGCGGGAAGCGCAGCCGCTCGCCGAAAATCGGCAGGAGCACGTCGACATACTTGCCGCTGGCGACGCTCCCGAGGAGCACGACTTCCGCGTCGTCATCCATCTCTTTCGCGAGCTTCGTCGCGCTGTCGCGCAGCGTCTTCACGTACGTTCGGTCCTTCATGTCGACGTCGGTGCTCGACATCTTCTTCATCCGCTCTTCATTGAGCGTCCAAGTCGGCGGCACGAGGCCATAGCCGGGCGCGATGACAAAGGTGTTCTCCGCGCCGCCGAAGTGGAGCGCGTACCCGATCTTCCCGCGGAAGTAGAGGGCGCTCATGAACGCGAACGCCTCCCCGATCATCACCTCGCCGGCGCGAAAGCGCAGCGCCGTCGGAAACTGCGCCCGCGGCGACATGAGCTGCTTCGCCCGTAAACCGCTCGTGCTCGCGGGCGAGAGGAGGAAGACCTTCCGGGGCATTGCTACGTCCGGAACATGCGGCCGCCGCGCCGTCATCCCGAGGGGAGCGGACGTCTCGTCCGCTCAGCCGCGCGACAGCGCGGCCTCCGCTCCGCAACTTACGGCGGGAAAGCATTTCGATTTAATCCAAGGATGTTTCGAAATGCCTCGCGACCATTTCGAAATGTCCTCGCGGGCGTGTTTTGGACCCAGTGAGGCATTTCGAAATGCTTTCGGCGCGTGCGGTACGGTTGAAGATCATTCCGAAATGCCTTCGTGGGTGTGCGTTAGACCCAGCGAGCCATTTCGAAATGCTTTCGAGGCCTGATTTACGGTTGAAAAGCATTTCGATACGCCTCCGGAGCATTCCGATATTTTTTCGCTTGACATACGGTCGCGCCTGGCATATAGAATAGTGTTGCGTATCGGAACCCTCAGGCATGAGGGACCTTCCGAGCGCGCCGGGAGCGTGGCAGTGTTGGATGGGTCGATTGACGCCCTCACTGCTGGGAAGAGGGGCCGCAGACCGCAGTAGCCGCCTTGACGCCTGCTTCCGGATGAGGCGCCCGAGGTCCGCGGCTTCGGGACTAATCCCATCAACCCGAATCGTCAGCGTGTGGCTAGCACGATTCACTACCTGTCTGCGAAAGGAGAATTTGCCATGTCCGACAGCACGACCAATACTCCTGTAACGCCAAGCACTACCGCCAACCCCGAGGACGTTGTCACCCAGCTCCGAGCAATCCGTCAGCTCATTCCGGAATACGGGCAGATCCCGGCCACGGTGAAGACCACGCTCCACTCGGCCGCCAACGTTTCGCCTCACTTCGTGAACGCCTCGATCAATACGATCGGCGCGTCTACGGTGGTGCAGGCGGCGGTTGGGCGTTCGCCCGAGGAACTGCTGCAGGAATCGAGCGACGTCGCGCGCTGGTCGGCCGTCGAGGATGAGTTGCGTGCGATGCTGAATGGCGTCACCGCCGCGAACCTCGGTCGCCGTCATCGCCTCGGCCTCACGGCGCTGCAGACGTACGGCGTCACCCGCCAGCTCACCCGGAAATCGGAGCACGCCGATCTTCTCCCCCACCTCGACAACATGCAGCGCCTGAATCGCTTCGGCCGGAAGAAGGCGACGTCCGATCCGACGCCGTCGTCTACCCCAATTCCGATCCCGACGCAGACGCCGCAAACGCCCCAGAAGTAATCACGGAGACCCTCAGTCCGGGCGCGCGCAAGCGCGCCCGGACGCTTCCCCCGAACAGCCGCCGGGTCCCACCCGGACCGGCCATCGGCGGCACAAAGTCGAATACAGCGTTGGCCCGACATGCATGCGCAGCCCTCTTGATGCATGCTTCACGCGCGCGGCTCATTCCGAGTTAAGGCGACCCGAATGAACACCTTGTTTGATCACGTGGAACGCACGTACGCCGGGGCCGCGCTCCTCAGGTCGAAAGTCCAGCCACACGAACCGGTTCGGGCTCGGGCGGCTGCACTCAGAGCCAAGGTAGCGCGTCATAAGGTCTCACGGTCAAGCAGCGCCACGTTTGCGTAGTTCTTCGCGAATGACTCGCCGTAGTGTCTTCTCTAGCGACACTACCTCACGGCTATCGATGTAGTCTCGAAGCACATTGTTGATCATCGTTTGGTAGTTTCCACCGCCGGCGGCGTTTACCTGATCTCTGAACCAGTCGAGAATGTCATCGTCAATTCGGATCGTGATGCGCGTCTTTCCTTTCGGAACC
Source organism: Thermoanaerobaculia bacterium (assembly GCA_036488085.1). Taxonomy (GTDB): domain Bacteria; phylum Acidobacteriota; class Thermoanaerobaculia; order Gp7-AA8; family Gp7-AA8; genus DASXHZ01. Next base: position 62,269 of record DASXHZ010000026.1, on the reverse strand, counting down.
GATACAACCGCGCCTCGCCTCGCGTGACTGAAATCGTCGCTTCGTTTCATGGTCGTTTCCTCTCGTAACTCGCCCGCTGTGTTGGTTTCGCTTTCCTCGCCGAAATCAGCCGAATGTCCTCTCCTCGGCACGTGTAGACGACTACGACCAGGCGGCCGAGGAAGTCCATCCCGAGAGTCCTGAATCGCTCTTCCGGGGTTGTGTCATCTGGTTCGGTCAGGGCTCGCTCGTCTTCCAAAGCGCCGATGGCGTCAGCGAAATGGACGCCGTGCTTTGCATAATTCGCCTTGTTTCGACGGATCCCACTCGTACGGCATCGGCGCCATGATATGCACGAACGTATGCACGCATCAACGGGTGGGGTGACCTAACGCGGTAACGCCGGCTGTCCTCAGCGCGAACGCACTTGCCTAGCGGTTGCGAAGAGGGCGCCTCCACGCTTTCCGTATCTTGCACTCCTCTCACCCGGCCCTTCGGGCCACCCTCTCCCGGTGGGAGAGGGAGATGGGCGCAGGCGCATCTGAGGTCTGAGGACCGAGGACTGAGGCGGAGGAGTGGATCTACCCCCGCTTCGCCGGCACCCGATCCCTCGAATCGCTCGTGATGACGCGCTTGAGGAACTCGCCGGTCGGACTCCCCTTCACACGCGCGATCTCCTCCGGGGTTCCGGTCGCGATGATCTTTCCTCCGGCGTCGCCGCCCTCGGGGCCGAGGTCGATGACTAGGTCGGCGGTCTTGATGACGTCGAGGTTGTGCTCGATCACGACCACTGTGTTGCCGCGGTCGACTAGGCCCTGCATCAGGTGGAGGAGCTTCGCGACATCGTCGAAGTGGAGGCCGGTGGTCGGCTCGTCGAGGATGTAGAGCGTCCTGCCGGTGGCACGCTTGGCGAGCTCTTTCGCCAGCTTCACGCGCTGCGCTTCACCGCCGGAGAGGGTCGTCGATGACTGGCCGAGTTTGATGTAGCCGAGGCCGACTTCGTCGAGCGTGCGGAGGATGTTGAAGATCTTCGGGATGTTGCGGAAGACGTCGATCCCCTGCTCGACCGTCATTTCGAGGAGGTCGGCGATCGAGTGGCTCTTGTACTTCACCTCGAGCGTCTCCCGGTTGTAGCGCCGCCCGCCGCAGACGTCGCACTTGACGTAGATGTCGGGCATGAAGTGCATCTCGATCTTGATCTGCCCGTCGCCCTTGCACGCCTCGCAGCGGCCCCCCTTCACGTTGAACGAGAAGCGCCCCGGCCCGTAGCCGCGCATGCGCGCCTCGGGTGTCTGCGCCATGAGACTGCGGATCTCGCCGAAGAGCTGCGTATACGTCGCCGGGTTGGAGCGCGGCGTGCGGCCGATCGGCGACTGGTCGATGTCGATCACCTTGTCAATCAGCTCCAGCCCGTCGATGCGGTCGTGATCGCCGGGCGTTTCGGGCGAGTCGTAGAAGTGCCGCGAGAGTGACTTGAAGAGGATGTCGTTGACGAGCGTCGACTTCCCGCTGCCCGAGACGCCGGTGACGGCGACGAAGAGGCCGAGCGGAATGGTGACGTCGATGTTCTTGAGATTGTTCTGCCGCGCCCCGCGAATGACGAGCACGTTCTCGCCGGCCGGGCGGCGGGTCTCCGGAACGACGATGGTCGACTCGCCGCGGATGTACTTCGCGGTCAGCGACGATGGGAAGGTCTTGATCTGCTCGAGCGTCCCCTCGGCCACGACATGTCCGCCGTGCTCGCCGGCGCGCGGGCCGAGGTCGATGATGTGGTCCGCTGTCTCGATCGTCTCTTCGTCGTGCTCGACGACGATGACCGTGTTGCCTAGGTCGCGCAGCTCGAGGAGCGACTCGATGAGCTTGCGGTTGTCGCGCTGGTGGAGGCCGATGGACGGCTCGTCAAGAACGTACAGCACGCCCATCAGCTTCGAGCCGATCTGCGTCGCGAGGCGGATGCGCTGCGCCTCACCGCCGGAGAGCGTCGCCGCGCCGCGATTGAGCGTGAGATAGCCAACGCCGACCGCGTTGAGGAAGCCGAGGCGGTCGCGGACTTCTTTGAGGATCTTGCCGGCGATCTGCTCCTCGCGCGCCGTCAGCGTGATCGTCTTGAAGAACTTTTCCGCCTCGCGGAGCGAGCGCGCCACGACCTTGTCGACCGACTGATCGGCAACCGTGACGCTGAGCGCTTCCGGCTTCAGCCGACGGCCGGCGCACTCGGGACAATTGTTCGGCGTCATGAAGCGCTCGATCTCCTCGCGGATCTCGTCGGAGTCGGACTCGTGGTAGCGCCGCTTGAGCATCGGGACGAGTCCCTCGAACGAGCCGGTGTACTGATACGCGCTCGCCTCGCCGCTGAACTCGAATTTGATCTTGTCTTCCGAGCCGTAAAGGATGCAGTTGCGCGCCTTCTCCGGCAGCTTCTTCCACGCCGTGTCGACCGAGACCTTGAAGTGCTTCGCGATCGTGTGGATCTGGCGGAGGCGCCAGTGCTCGGAGCCTTCTTTCCAGAGCGCGATGGCGCCGTCCGAGATCGACTTCGCCGGATCGGGGATGATCTTCCGCTCGTCGACCTCGAGGAGGACCCCGAGGCCGGAGCAGCGGGGACAGGCGCCGTAGGGAGAGTTGAAGGAGAAGAGACGCGGGGTGATCTCGCCGATCGAAACGCCGCAGTCGGGGCACGCATAATTCTGCGACAGTAATTCTTCTCGTTTATCTTCCTGATAAAGGATCTTCACGAGTCCCTTGGTGACGCGGGTCGCCGTCTCGAGCGAGTCGGCGAGACGTTGCGCGACGCCGTCCTTGATCGCGATGCGGTCGATGCGGATGTCGATGGAGTGTTTCTTCTGCTTGTCGAGCGTCGGGGGATCCGAGAGCTCGACCTCCTCGCCGTCGACCAGCGCGTGGGTGAAGCCCTCCTTCACCATCTGCAGCATCTGCTTCCGGTACTCGCCCTTCTTCCCGCGCACGTACGGCGCGAGCACCGTGAACTTCGTGCCGTTCGGGAGCGCGAGCAGCCGGTCCACCATCTGCTGGATCGTCTGCGGCCGGATCTCCTGCCCGCATTGCGTGCAATGCGGCACGCCGACCGACGCGTAGAGGAGGCGGAGGTAGTCGTAGATCTCCGTGACGGTCCCGACGGTGGAGCGCGGGTTCCGCGAGGTCGTTCGCTGCTCGATCGAGATCGCGGGGGAGAGTCCTTCGATCGAGTCGACGTCCGGTTTCTCCATCTGCTCGAGGAACTGCCGGGCGTACGCCGACAGCGACTCGACGTACCGCCGCTGTCCCTCGGCGAAGATGGTGTCGAAGGCGAGAGACGATTTGCCGGATCCCGAGACGCCGGTGATGACGACGAACTTGTTGCGCGGGATGACGACATCGATGTTCTTGAGGTTGTGCTCGCGTGCTCCGCGAATGACGATCGAGTCCATGGTGAGGACCTTATTTAACTTCGCATGACGCCGTTGCTCTTCCCGTTCTACGATCCGTGGAAATGGCGGCAGTGTTTCTCTATGTCGGGACCACGGCGGCGATCCTCTGGGCGTGGAGCCGGTTCGTCCAGCCGCTGAGCCGTGCGGCCGCGATCCTGTTGATTCTGCTGCCCCTTCTCCTCACGGGGCGGGCGCTTCTGACGGGCCGCGCCTACTCGCCTGCTGACCTCGTCTTCCTCCAGCCGCCGTTCGACGCCTACGGGCATGACTACGGGGTGGAGACACCGCACAACGGAATTCTCGGCGACCTGGCGTGGCAGATCGTCCCGTGGCAGAAGGCGGTCCGCGACGCCTGGCGTGCCGGCGAGTGGCCGCTCTGGAACCCGTCGATGCTCTGCGGCGACGTCCTCGGCGGAGCGATGCAGCCGGCGCCGTTCGATCCGTTCAACGTACTCGCGCTCCTGTTGCCGCTCTACCTCGCGACGACGTATGGCGCGACGATCACTCTCCTCCTTGCGGCGTTGACGTCGTTCGCGCTGGCTCGGCAGGTCGGCGCGAGCGAGCGCGGCGCGGTGATCGCTGCCGCGGGCTACATGCTCTCCGCCGGTATTGCGTTCAACGCCGGCTGGCCGCTCGGCCGCGCGTGGGCGCTCGTACCGCTGCTTCTCTTCGCCGTCTCGCGCGTAGCGCGCGACCGCGACTTTCGCGCGGGTGTGCTCCTGACGATCGCATTCGTCCTGCTGATCGTCGCGGGTCATCCGGAGACGCTGGTCCACGCCGTCTCTGCGGGCCTGGTCTGGGGCGCGGTCGAGTTGCGGAGCGAGTGGCTCCGAGGCGTTGGCATCGCGGCGGCGGCCGGAGTCGTAGCACTCCTTCTCACCGCGGTCGTGTTGCTGCCTTTTCTGTCCGTGGTCCGGTATTCCGAGGAGTATCAGGCGCGCGCGGAGATGAAGTCTTCGGGGGGCGAGCTCACGAAGCGTGACGTGCGCAATGACATGCTTGCGACGTTCCTTCCGTTCCATGGCGGTTCATCGTGGCATTCGCTGACGAATGACTGGATGTTTGGCGACGCCCGGGTCGGCAGCGTCATCCTGGCGCTGGCGCTGGCCGGCGTCTCGATGCGTAAGCGGATCACGTTCTTCCTCGCGTTGCTCGCGGCCGGAGCGCTGATCGCCGCATGGGACTCGTCGCTCCTGCGCTGGATACCGCTCATCAATATTGCTGCGAATTATCGATACACGATGTTGGCCGCTCTTTCTCTGTCGTTGCTCGCCGCTCTCGGCGTCGATCGGATCCGCGGCAATGTGGTCCTCGGGACCGCGATCGTCCTCACGGTAGCGACGGCGGCGGCGGTTCCGTGGGAGCTCCGCCACGGCGTCGACGCGAAATGGCTCGCCGCCTGCGCGGTCGCGGAGATCGGCGGCCTCGCCATCGCCTCACTCGCCCGCCGCCGCGAAGGCGTTGCGGTGCTCGCAATCATCCTCGGCGTCATCTGTCTCCAACGGATCGTCGAAGATGGCGGGACGTATCCAGCAATTGCGAAAGAGGCGTTCTACCCTTCGGTACCGCTCGTCTCCGCCATCCCGCGCGATCCGCTCTATCGCGTTGCGGGCGTCGGTTCGCATCTCGCGCCGAACATCGCCACGATGTACGGCCTCGACGACGTCCGCGGCTATGAGGCGATGACGTTCGCCCCGCTGGTCGAGACGTATCCTCTCTGGTGCCGCGCCGGAGCCCCCGCGAACACGGTCGATGTCCTCTCGCGTCCCTTCCTGAACTTCCTCGGCGTCCGCTACGCGCTCGCGGCATCGACGACCGCGCCGCCCGACGGCTGGCGCGTCGTACGCGACGACCGTGGCTCGCACCTCCTCGAGAACACGCGTGCGTTGCCGCGCGTCTATGGTCCCAAGAACGTGCAGGTCGTCGCGAACATCGGCGAGGCGATGACCGCGATGATGGCGGCGACCGACTTCGCCGACTCCGCGTGGCTCTTCACGCGCGACGTCTCCGCACATACGCAGCCGAACGGCGCGGCGACGCTGCACGTGCGGCGCACCGGATCGCGCTACGAGGTCGATGCGGATATGCGCTCCGGCGGCTGGATCGTCGTCGCGGAGACGGCGTGGCCCGGCTGGCGTGCGTACGTCGACGGACGGCGGGTGAAGACGATCCCCGTGAACGTCGCTTTCTTCGGCGTCTACGTGCCGGTTGGACGCCACCACGTACGAATTGCGTATCTACCCGACGCGTTCGTCCGCGGACGCGCGATCTCAATCGCTACGATGTTGATGCTCGTGATCGGTTTCGGCTTCATGCGATGGCGGCGCTGATCCTCTACGTCATCGTCGCCGGGGCGATTCTCTTCGCGTGGCATCGCCTCCTGCAGCCGATTCCGCGCGCGGCCGCGATCGCGCTCCTGCTCCTGCCGACGCTCTTCACCGGCCGGGCGCTCTTCACCGGCCGCGTCTACGACGCCTCCGACTACGGCTATCTATCCCGCCCGCTGATCGACTACGCGGACACCCTCGGCGTTCACGTGCACAACGGCGTCCTCTCCGACACCTACACGCAGATGATTCCGTGGCAGGCGGCGGCGCGCTATTCGTGGTCGCACCACCAGTGGCCGCTCTGGAATCCGTTCATGCTCTGCGGCGACATCCTCGCCGGCGGCATGCAGGCGGCGCCCTACGATCCGCTGAACCTCGTCGGGCTCCTCCTGCCGCTCGACCTCTCGCTCACCTTCGAAGCGTCGATGACGTTTTTCCTCGCGGCGCTCTTCGCGTTCGCGTTCGCGCGGGCGCAGGGGATCCGCGACGACTCCGCCCTCTTCGCCGCGGCCGGCTTCATGTTGTCGAGCGCGATGGCGTTCACGATCGGATGGGCGCCGCACACGCGCTCGTGGTCGCTCCTCCCGCTGGTTATGTTCGCCGTCAGCCGCGTCGTTCGCGAACATCGCTCCGGCCTCCTGACGCTAGCGCTGACGATGCTCGTCCTCGCCGGCCATCCGGAGACGATGCTCCACGTCGTCGCGATCGGCATCGGCTGGGGCGTCTTCGAAATTGTGTGCGTCCGGCGCGGTGCTTTGCGCGCCGTCGCCCTCGCGTGTGCCGCCGGGGTGCTCACGCTCCTCGTCACCGCGATCTTCCTCCTCCCCTTCGTCGAGGCCGTGAAACAGACGCAGGAATGGGCCGGGCGGACGCTCGAAGCGTCCGAGCCGCCGCGCGTGCTGTGGGAGCTGATCGCGCATCGCGCCGCGACGTCGTTTCTCCCGTGGTGGGGCGGGTCGTCGTGGAAGTTCAACCTCTTCGAAATCTGGGACACGGGAGCTGCACGCGTCGGCAGCATCATCTTCGCGCTCGCCCTCGCCGGAATCTTCGCGACGTGGCGCCGCGGCGCGACGAAGTTCTTCGCCGTCCTCCTGCTCGTTTGCCTCGGAGCCGCGTTCGATGCGCCGCCGTTCGCACAGCTCCTCCATTACATCCCGCTCTTCAATATCGCCGTCAACAGCCGGCTGGCGTTCGGCGGCGCCTTCGCCGCATCGCTCCTCGCTGCCTTCGCCGTCGACGCGTGGCCGCGTCGCGCCGCACTCGTCATCGGCGTCGCGACGATCGTCCTGGCGATTGCGACCGGCTTCGCCATTCCGATCCAGCTCCAGTTACATCAGAACGAGCGATATCTCCTCGAGATGGTCGCGACCGAGCTCGTACCTCTCGTCGTTCTGATCTTTCTCATGCGACGCCCGCGTACGGCGGCCGCCTTCACGATCGTCTTCGCCCTCATGCTCCTGCAACGGGTCAACGAGGATGGGCAGATCTACCCCGCGATGGCGCGCAACACCTTCTTCCCGCGCCTGCCGGTGCTCGATGGCATGCGCGGCGGTGAGCCGTTCCGGATGACGGGCGTCGAAGATGCGCTCGTGCCGAACAGCTCCGCCGTCTACCACCTCGACGACGTCCGCGGCTACGAGGCGATGACGTTCAGCCGGCTGGCCCAGACGTTTCCGCTGTGGTGCGCGCCGCAGAACGTTTTCTTCAACCGCGTCGACGATCTCTCGAAGCCGTTTCTCTCACTCCTCGGCGTCCGCTACGCGCTCACCGACATCGGCAAGACGCCGCCGGACGGCTGGCGGATCGCGCTCGACGATCGTACGACCCGTCTTCTCGAAAACTCGCGCGCCCTCCCGCGCGTCTTCGCGCCGCGCGAGATCCGCTACGGCGGTGGCCCGGAGAAGATCCTCGACGAGGTGTCGCACGCGAACGACTACGCCGCCACCGGCTGGATCGAGACGGACGATCCTCAGCAGTACGTCATCGTCAACAGCCAGCCGGCGATCGTGACGAAGCAGCGCGGCAGCGACTACAAGATCGACGTCAACGGTCCGAATGCCGCGTGGCTTGTGATGACCGAGTCCGCCTGGAGCGGGTGGCGTGTCTACCTCGACGGCCATCGCATCCGGACGTACTTTGCCGACGTCGCGTTCCTCGGCTTCTACGTCCCGGAAGGGCACCGCCGGCTGCGCGTCGTCTATCTGCCGGACTGGTTCGTCCGCGGCCGCGCCGTCTCGTTCGCGACTCTCGCCGCGATGGGGATCGTCCTCATCATCCGCCGCGCACGGCGTCGAGGAGCCACTCCCGGTACGCCCCTTCAATCCGATCGATTGGAATGACCATGAACTCCGGCACCTCGTACGGGTGGCGGCCGAAGAGCACCTCGCGCAGCGCGTCGACCCGCTCCGCCGCCGTCTTGATGATGAGAAGCTGCTCGTAATCGCCGTCGACCTTCCCGCGCCAGCGGAAGACGGAGTAGACGTTCGGCACGATGTTCACGCACGCAGCGAGCCGCTGTTCGACAAGCTCAGTGGCCAGCTCGCGTACGGCGTGATTCTCGCCGACGGTCGTCAGGACGATGACGGGCGTCATTGGCGTCGATCATGATAAGTCGCTGCGTAGAATCGTGCGCGTGATCCGTCGCATCCTCCTGCTGTTCCTCCTCGTCGTCCTCGGGTACGGCGCATACGAGTGGGCGACGTTCCCGAATGTGGAGGAGTTGAAGAGCGGGTTTCCGAAGACGACTTCGTTCATGGAGATCCGCCGCGGGGAGCTCCGCAGTGAGGGGAAGGACGACACGTTGCAGTACATGCCGGTGCCGTACGCGCGGATCTCTCCCTACCTGCGGCGCGGGGTCCTCGTTGCGGAGGACAACGGCTTCTACGAACACAGCGGAGTCGACACGGAGGCGATGCGCCAGGCGTTCGAGCGCGACTGGAAGCGGAAGCAGATCACGCACGGCGGTTCGACGATCACGCAGCAGCTTGCAAAGAACCTCTACCTCTCGCCTTCGCGCAATCCGTTCAGGAAGGTCCGCGAGTACTTCCTCGCCATGTCGCTGGAGCGACACCTGACGAAGAAGCGGATCCTGGAGCTGTACCTCAACGTCGTCGAGATGGGGGAGCGTGTCTACGGCGCCGAGGCGGCGGCACGCTTCTACTTTCACAAGCCGGCTTCGGCGCTCACTCCGCGGGAGGCCGCGCTCCTCGCCGGGTGCCTTCCGAACCCGCGGGTGATGAACTCGTCGGCGCCGAACAAGCGGCTGCGCGCTCGGCAGAAGATGATCCTCGCCAGGTTGCGACGGTGGGGCTACCTGGCCGAGAGCGAGGTGCTGACCGAGAAGAAGCCGCAGGCGCCGCCCGCGACCGACACCGCGCTACAGCAGACCCCGCCGAGCGATACCGCCTCGCCGCCGACGCCGCCCGCCGCCTCCACCGATACGACGGACACAACCGGTACGACCGATACGACCGATATCACGTCGACGACGGACACGACGGAGACGATAAAGTCGGATACCACCACATCCACCGTACCTCCGCCGTAGACCTCGGGCCTCGGGCCGAACTTCGAAGTTCGAAGCCCGAAGGCCCGAAGCCCGGATAGGGCGTACACTCGTAGATGGACACTCGATCCCAGGGCATCATCGCGGGTCGACACGCTTGGAGTGGCGGGAGTGGGTCTCGAACGATCAGCCCAAGCCGCTTTTCGCTCGGCGCAACACGACTCCCCCCTGTTTTGGAGGTGAAAACCTCAATAGGGGAGACGACTCGATGTTCTGAGCCGTCAGAGAGTTGGTGCAGACAAAGTTGAAGCTGGTCCGTCTTTTGCGCTTGGCGCCTGGTTGGATGCGCTATCGCGACGTTCAGATTATTTGCGATTGCCAGCGACACCGGGCGCGGGAGCGGAAGCTTTGGCGCCGTTCGTTGCGACTGACGCAAAGAGTGGTTCGCCATGTGAGCCACAACGGCGTGGCGCTGATGATCGGCCTTCCGCTCGCCCTCGGCGCGATCGGCATCCCCATCAAGGCGATGAACATCGCCATCACTCCGTCGTTGGAGAAGAAGATCGCGTCGATCGCGACCACCGCGCGCTCGCAGTTCCGGATCTTCACGACACGGCGCGCGAAGGCTCAGTTCCTGACGCCTGCGACCGCACCGGTGCAGTTCACGTTCGAAGTCGCAAAGGAGCAGTTCTTCGCGGCGCACGTGCCGTACGGTCCGATCATCTATCGCGAGGCCGAGCGCAACAACCTGTCGCCGGAGCTCGTCGCGGCGGTCATTCAGGCGGAGTCGGATTTCCGAGTCCGGCTGGTGTCGGATAAGAAGGCCACCGGGCTGATGCAGATCGTCCCGAGCACCGGCCGCGATCTCGGGGCCTCGAACCTGTTCGACCCCTCGGAGAACATCGCTGCCGGGACGAAGTACCTCCGCTACCTCCTCAACCGCTTCCCCGACCAGCGAATCGCGCTCGCCGCCTACAACGCCGGCGAAGGAGTGGTGGAGCGCTGCAACTGTATCCCCGAGTTCGCCGAGACGCGCGAGTACGTCCAGCGCGTCAACGCCCACGACCGCACGTTCCGCAAACAGATTCGCGAAACGTACCTCGCCTCGATGCGGCTCGAACCGGCTCGCTAGAGGCTGCCTTTCCCCGCCTCAACTAGAATGTCGCCATGCAGTCGGGCGAAGAGCGGCGGGAGTTCCAGCGTCTCCTTGTCGATCCTCCGATCCCCGCTTCGTACGCGGTCACGCCGGTCTCTCTGATCGAGATTGGCGTTCTCGGGGCGCGGCTGCATCACGGCGAGAAGCTCGATCGCAACGAGGGCGAGCTGCGCTTTTCGTTCGAGGGCGAAGAGATCGCGCTGAAGTGCGAGGTCGTCCGGACGATCGCGAGCCAGGAGTCGAGATACCCAGGGAGCGGGACCGAGTCGGGGGTCCGCTTTCGCGGCGCGGTCGGCGATTCGGGCGACCACCTGCGGGCGATGCTCGCGACACTCGTCACCCGCGCCCTCGAGGCGCACTCTGACGCCACGCTCGCGATGGCCCGCAAGATCGACGGCGACAAGACTGTCCGCGGCAAGGACACCGGATACATCTGCTATCGGCTCGACGACAAGGGATGGCAGAAGCGCGCCGTCTTCCTGCCGGAGCAGCCGTCCGCCGGATTCACCGTCGCGCGCGGCGTCGATCCCGACGAGGTCCAGCGCCTGCAGCGCGTCTACCACGCGTCCGATGAGGAGGGGCGGCGGCTGATCCGGCTCTTCGCGGAGCTATCGGTCAGCGAGGCGCTGGAGATTCCGCGGCGCGCCTGACGTTCGGTGTGCCGGCGGCGTCGCGATCTGCCGGGACGGTGAAGTAGAACGTCGTTCCCTTCCCCGCCTCGCTCTCCACCCAAATCTTCCCGCCGTGCGACTCGACGATCCCCTTTGCGATCGGGAGCCCGAGGCCGGCGCCCATGCGCTCCGCGCGCTTCGCCTGCCAGTACGGATTGAAGATGTCCTTCAGGTTCTCTCTCGGGATGCCGGGGCCGCTGTCGGCGACGGAGAAGAGCACGAGGCCGTCGCGGTCGGGCTTCGAGCGGTAGACGATGGTTCCATGCGCCGGCGTGAACTTCAGCGCGTTGCCGATCAGGTTCGAGAGCACCTGCATGACGCGATGCTCATCGGCGTAGACGGGGGGAGTCCCGTGCTCGATCTCGTAATCGAGGTCGATCCCGTTCGCCGTCGCCTGCGACCGGAACAGCTCATGCGCCTCGACGAAGAGCGCTTCGACCTCCACGCGCGCCGGCTCGATCGGCAGTCGCTTGCCGCCTTCGAGTCGCGTCACGTCGAGCAGGTCGGCGATGAGGTCGGCCATCCGGTTCGCCGAGATGTCGATGATCTCGAGCTGTTCGCGGTCGTCGCCGGAGATGGCGTCGGAGTGCGCCAGCAGCGATGCGCCGAGCTTCACGGCGTTGAGCGGATTGCGCAGGTCATGCGAAACGATGGCGAGCACTTCCTCGCGCGCGCGCAGCGCCTGCTGAGAGTCGAGATACAGCCGCGCATTGTCGATCGCCAGCGACCCGACCCGCGCGAGCTCCGCGAAGAGCGCCACGTCGTCGGACGTGAAGGGATGATCGGCACGCGCGATCGCCGCGACGACGCCGAGGGTCTCCCCGCGGCTGACCAGCGGGACGACGAGTATCGGATGCGGGCTCTCCATGCCGAAATACGACGCGATCGTAGAAGCGGTGCCGATCAGCCGCGGCGCATGCTGCTTCATGACGTTCGCGATCGCCTCGGGGGTGTCGAGTATCTGGCCGCTCTTCTTCGACATAGTCGCCTCGCCATTCGCCTTCCGGTGCGCGATGGCAGCGCGCTGCAGCGTGCCGTCCCCCTGCCTCATGTCGAGGACGCAGACCTCGGCGAGGTTCGAGACGGTGATCCTTGCGAGACGCGCGATGGTCTGCGGGAGGTCCAGCGACGCAGCGAGCTCCTGTCCGGCCGCGGCGAGGAAGGCGGCGCGGCGTTCCTCGTGCTCGGCAGCCGTTCGGGCGATCTTCGCGTCGGCCGCTTCGCGCTCCGCCTCCTGACGCCGCCGCATTGCCTCGCGCGCCAGCAGGCGCATCTGCCGGCCGAGTCCTGCCACGAGAAGCGCCGAGGTGAGCGCCAGCATCGTCAGGATCATCGTCAGCGAGAGATTGAGCCGTTCCGCGTCGCGAATGCGCGCCAGCCGGTCCTCGATCGAGCCCTGAATCGCCGCCTCGAGGTCGGACGCGGAGCGTAGCGAGCTCTCATACACAGGGTGCTTCTCGAAGAGACGCGCGAGGAACACCTCCTCCGGCAGCTTGCGCGACACGAACTCCTGCTGGCGCACTGCCGCATGCCACTGTGCCGAGGCGATGAAGAAGTCGTTGATCGAGCCGGCGATCTCCGTTCCCATCTGCGGCGCGAGCTTCTGCAGCAGCCGCCGGTTCTGCTCTTCGTGCGCGTACAGCGCCTCGTATTCGCGGCGGTACTGCTCCTGCCCGGTGACCTGAAACGCGATGATCTTGTCGAGCTCGGACGAGAGGTCGATCTGGATCTGGTTGACGCCGCGCCGCGCCGGATCGGCCACCTTGGTGATCTCGCTCCGCATGGTTGCCGTGTGGTTCGAGACGACCAGCGGCAGTACGACCAGTGACAGAAGCGAGACGATGATGAACGCGACCGGCAATACGGTCGTCCAGGTACTCTCCGGGCCTACTCGCCAGAAGCTGCGCCGCTCGCGACCGGGTGTCATGGTACCAACCGCCCTCGACAGCAATATGCTTGCCCCATGGCCGTCTCGATGTCGAGTTGCTCGAACGAATCGAGGATGAGGTCGGCGGTGCTGAGGTCCTGCCTGGTTCGCGCGCGCGGGTTGCGGATCGCGATGCAGTACATGCCGGCCGCCTTCGCCGCAAGGACGCCGGCGTGCGAGTCTTCGAAAACGATGCAGTTTTTAGGCTCCATCTTTAATTTCCGCACTGTCAACAGATAAGACTCCGGATCAGGCTTCCCGGTTCTCACCTCCGCGCCGTCCACGATCAGGGAAAAGAGGTCGCGGATGCCGAAGCGGCTCAGCAGAAGGTCGACGGCGTCGCCGTCGGCCGAGGTGGTGATCGCGAGAATGATCCCGCGGGCGTGCAGGTCGTGAACGACGCGCTCGACTCCCGGCATGAGCGTGAGATCGGAGCTCGCCAGCGCCTTGAGGAAGTGCTCGTGCCGGATGGCGTACAGCTCTTCCTCGGGGGCGGTCCATCCGAAGAAGTCCCGCATCTCCTTGATGTCGTCAACGATCCGCCTCCCCGATCCGAAACGGAAGCTCTCCGGGAGCTGGCCGTAGTCGCACCCGAGGTCGCGGCAGAGCGCTCGATGCGCCGCATCGTGCTCGCGCTCGAGGTCGATCATCGTCTCGTCGAAGTCGAAGAGCGCCGCTTTCATCGTGATAACGTCGAAAACGTGGATCCCGAATTCGTGCGCGTGACCACGCGCGTCCTCGCCGTCGGCTTCATCGTTCTCACCGTCGGTACCGTCGCCCTCTACTTTGCCTTCCGTGCCTTCGGCGACCCGGCGGAGCGGAGTGGCGTGGCGGGTCTGCGGATGCTGCTCGCTGCGGTGGCGCTCATCCTCGTTTTTTGCCTCGTGCTCTTGCGTTGGTCGGTCGTGCGCCAATGAAGCCGTCGCGCCGGAGTTGCGCGATCTCGCGCGCGCTATAGCCGAGATCCCGAAGAACCGAGTCGGTCTGCTGCCCGAGGAGCGGCGGCGGCGTGCCGATCGCGAGACGTTTGCCGTCGATGCGCAGCGGGTTCCGGACAGCGGAGTACTCCCCGATCCGCGGATGATCGAGTGTGTCGATGAGCGGCGCTGCCTCCGGCGAGTCGAGCGCTTCGCGCACCCCTTGCACGATCGCCGCGGGAATCGATGCGGCGTGACATCGCGCCACCCACGCCTTCGCGTTCCGCGTCTTGAAGATCCCTTCGAGGAGCGGCACGAGCGTATCGCGGTTCTTCACGCGCGCGACGTTGGTGGCGTACCGCCTGTCGTCCGCGAGCTCCGGCCGCTCGACGATCTCGCACAGCGCCCGGAAGTGGCGGTCGGTCCCCGCGCCGACCGCGAACGGCCGGTCCTTCCCGTGGAAGAGCTGGTACGGGACGATCGACGCGTGAGCATTGCCGTAGCGCTTCGCCTCGGCGCCGGTGACGAGCGCGTTCTGCGCGACATTGACCATCGACGCGAGCGTGGCGCCGAAGAGGGAAATCTCGATCGATGCCCCCTCGCCGCTACGCTCGCGCGCAAACAGGGCACTGGTGATCGCCCCGAACGCGTAGTGCGCCGTCAGGACGTCGCTGAGCGCGACGCCGGCCTTCATCGGGTCGCCGTGCGCCTCGCCGGTGATCGCCATCAGCCCCGCGGCCGCCTGGGCGAGAAGGTCGTAGCCGGGCGTCGCGGCGCTCGGGCCGTCGCTGTCGTAGCCGGCAATTCTGCAGTGAATCGCGCGCGGGTTGATCTTGGGGACGCGATCGAGGCCGAGGGTTTTCCGCTGCGACGGCAGGAAGTTGTCGACCACGACGTCGGCGCGCTCGATGAGCCTTCGCGCCACTTCGCCGCCGCGCTTCAAGTCGAGCGCGAGCGACTCTTTGTTCCGGTTGATCGAGAGGAAGTAGGCGCTGACGTCGTCGACGAACGGCGGTCCCCAGTGCCGCGTCTCGTCGCCCCGGAGCGGCTCCTCGACCTTCACCACCCGCGCGCCGGCGTCGCCGAGCATCTGCGTACACAACGGACCGGCAAGGACGCGCGAAAAGTCGGCGACGAGGATGCCGTGGAGGGGGAGCCGCTTCACCGGTACTGCTGCTTCAGCGCGTCGAGCTCGGCTAGGGTGCGCCGCAGGATGCTGACGACTTTGTGAACCTCGGAACCGTAGAGGCGAAGCTCGGCGTCGCAGTCGGTCATGGAGTAGACCGCTTCGTCCTTCTCCAGCCGATCGCGCTCGAACCGCAGCCGCTCGCCAAGCTCCTCGATCTCACTCACCAGGACGAAGTGGATGTCCTTCTCGCCGAGGTACCGCTTGCACTGCGGGCAGTGGATGGAGCGGTCCTCTCCGTTTTCAACGAGGTCGAAAACGAACTGTCTCTTGCACTGCGGGCACTCGAAGACTTCGGGAAGCACAGCCTCATCCTCTGCTGCGATTGTGCCACGGGTGTCAACTTCATCGCGACGTGCGCGCCCCTCATCCGCCGCTTGGCGCACCTTCTCCGGAGGCAGAAGGACTTGTCGAGCGTCATCTCCCTCTCCCTCCGGGAGAGGGTGGCGCGAAGCGCAGGGTGAGGAGCGTGGCGCTCGCGGATACCGTGATCGCACCCCCAGGAATGCCCCCGTTGACGACGCGGTTTTTGGCCGTGTACCATCCACCGCCCCGCCCGACCGGGCAAAGTTCTGGGAGATCGTTCAATGGTAGGACAATCGGCTCTGGACCGATGAATCGGGGTTCAAGTCCCTGTCTCCCAGCCACCGTTTTAACGCGGCGTCGTCCGCGCACGAAAGCTCGCGACCTTCGCCTTGTTGCCGCATCCCGCCATCGAGCACCACCTTCGCGCACCGGAGCGTGACGTGTCGACAAACAGGAGAGCGCAACCCTCTCCCTCGCACTGACGGATCCGGTCGCCGACCGCGCTTCCGAAGAGCTCGACCGCCGCGCGCGCGATGAGAGAGAGGAACTCGGACGCGCTGCCCGTCGTCCAGGCGGAGCCGTTGCGATCGAGGTGCGGCGCCGGCGTCGCGCCGGCAGCCCGCCGATTCAGCAGCGCGCGGTCGGCTTCCGGGAACGGCCGCCTCCGCGCCCGAGCGATGGCCAGCCGATAGATCGCCTCGCGAAGCTCGCGGGCTAGCTCCAGCACGTGCGCCGTTACCTTCGGCCTCTCCTTCGCCAGGCCCGCCGCGACGAACCAGCGCGCCAGGTCGTCCGGCTCAGCTAACAAGTCGCGCGGTTCGGGGCGGAGACGCGCCGCAAGTGTCGCGGCGAAGTCGAGCGGCAGGCTGCCGCCGCGAAATTTGAATCCGTCGCGCAACTCGCCGTCGCCCACCCCCTCATTGTAACCACCTTGACAGGTTAGACTCGGGCAGGTAGGCTGTAACCCGTTCATGCAGTTACTGGAGGTGGTCATGGATCTTCATGGGAAGCGCGTCATCATCGTCGGCGCAGGCTCGGGTATCGGACGCTCGGTCGCCGTCGCCGTGTCGCGCGCCGGCGCGTCGGTGATCCTGGCCGGCCGCAAACGTGACGCGCTGGAGCAGACCGGGGCGCTCGCGACGGGACCGGTGCACATCAGTGTCCTCGACGCCGTCAACGAGGCTGAGGTCGAAGCGTTTTTCGCCGGCACCGGCGCGTTCGACCATCTCGTCAGCACGATCAGTCAGGGAGCCGCCGGACCGGTCGGCGAGCTCAGCGCGTCCGACGTGCAGCGGGCGATGAACGCGAAGTTGTGGGCGCCCTTCTTTCTCGTCAAGCACGGTAGGCCGCACATCGACGCCGCCGGCTCGTTCACCTTTTTCTCCGGAATCCGCGGAGCACGCCCGGCCGCGCGGAGCTCGATCACGAGTCTCGTCAACGGCGGTCTGGAAGCGTTTGCGAAAGCGATGGCCGTCGAGCTCGGACCGATTCGCGTCAATGTGATTTCGCCCGGCATCGTCGACTCGGGCCCGTCTTTCTGGAGCGCCCTCGGCGACGAAGCACGCGAGCGCATGTTCTCGGACTTCGCCCTGCGTTCACCCGCGCGACGCGTCGGCCTTCCCGATGAGCAGGCTGACGCTGTGCTGTTCGCAATCGGTAATCCTTTTTTGACCGGCGCCGTCATCCCCGTCGACGGCGGCGCGCTGCTCATGTGAGATCGGAGGAACTGAAATCATGTCGAAGATCAGCAAGACCCCAATCATCTCGCCCAAACTGGCGCCGCCGGCCGGCCCATTTTCGCAGGCAATCGAAGTCGGTGGATTTCTCTACTTCAGCGGTCAGGTCGGCCAAGACCCCGCCACTGGCAAGGTGGTCGAAGGAGGCATTGTGGCCGAGACAGAGCGTGTCTTTCGGAATCTCGCAGCGGTGCTCGAGGCGGCCGGCAGGAGTTTCGATGATGTGGCGCGCGCCGGCGTGTATCTCACGAACATGAGCGACTTCGTCGCGATGAATGGGATCTACGCAAAGCATTTCGGCCAGCCGTTTCCCGCTCGCACGACGATCGGGGTGGCTGCTCTGCCGCTTGGGGCCTGCGTTGAGATCGACCTCGTCGTCAAGGCTTGACGCGACACACGGAAAGTTGAGGTGAAGAGAAACATGATGAAAGCCATTCTCTTATCCATATGTCTCACCGCTTCCGCGCTTTCGCTTGATGCACGCGCCCAGGATGAGCGCGGGTATAACTACGGTCCGGTCACCGAGGTGGACTACATACACGTCGAGTACGGACACTTTGATGAATACATGGCATGGGTGACCTCGACATGGTTGCCGACCATGGAAGCCGCCAAGAAAGCCGGGCTAATCATCGGTTACAAGGTCTTCCAGGCCTCGCCAAAATCGGCGGATCAGCCCAATGTATATCTCGAGATTACTTTTAAAAACATGGCGGCTTATGCCGGGGACATCGGCGATCGAGCAGACGCGTTTGAAGCGGTGACCGAGAAGGTAATCTGTAACAGTGCGTGTCAGAACCAGGCCAGAGTGCACCGGAATGAGATCAGAAAAGTTCTGGGCACTGAAGTGACTCGTGAAATCATTTTTCAATGACATAGAGGAGAGTTCTCATGAAGAAGATTCAGATTCGGTACGCGGTTTGCGCGCTTTCGTTCGCTCTCATGGCGCCCCTGGCGCGGGCGCAGTCGCAGCCGGCAGGATTGCAGGCCGCTTTCGCAAAAGATGCCGGAACGCTTTCCGAAAAATTCACCGCGCTCGCGCGCGTCATGTCGGGCAAGTACGACTGGAAGCCCGCCCAGGGCGTTCGCTCCGTCGCAGACGTCTTCAGCCTGATCGTCAAAGAGAACCGCCTGCTCGCCAGCATGCTTTCGGCCACACCGAGTACTCAGGTATCGGCCGCGCCCATCACCGATCCTGAGAAAATGCAGGAAGCTCTGAAGGTTTCTTACCTCAATCTGCAAAAAGCGATTGCGGCACTGTCCGACAACGACCTGCAATCGCCGGTGAAGCTGTTCGGAAGAGAGATGACGAAGCAGAGCGCGCTGATGCTGATTCTCGAAGATCAACACGAGCATCTGGGGCAGTCAATCGCGTACGCGCGCACCAACGGCGTGGTTCCGCCCTGGTCTAAATAGGAGCGCCGCGATGGCGAGCTGTTGGCCGCCGGCTGCCTCGAGATCACTGAGAAGTCCTAACGAAGATCCGCTGCCGGCGTATAAACTGCGGAGGATCTATGCGCGCCTTGTTTGTTGCCGCGAACGTTCTGCTCATTCTGCTCACGATTCAGTTGGAGGCGAGCCCGTCCGCGAGCGTCTACGTCTGTCCGATGGCGGAGCACAAGCAGGAATTCTCCAAGCCGGGGTTTTGCCCGAAGGACGGCATGGAGCTGGTCAACAAGAACTCGCTCCTTCGCGTGGCTGTTCTCATCCATCAGAACGTCGAGGAAATCGACTACGCCGGACCGTGGGAAGTTTTCGGATGGAGCGGCGCAACGCTCTTCACCGTGGCTCCTTCGCTCGAGCCAATCTCCTCGGCATTCGGACTGAAAATCGTGCCTGATTACGACCTCGAGCATGCACCCGAAGCAGATGTGCTTCTGGTTCCCGGCGGCGGCCTCGGGATCGCCTTGAAGGACGAGAAGCTGCTTGAATGGATCCGTCAGCGGAGCCAGCGCACCCGGTACGTCATGTCGGTCTGTAACGGCGCATTCATCCTCGCGAAAGCCGGCCTTCTCGATGGCATGTCGGCCACGACGACGGCCACTGCCATCGGAAGGCTCGCGTCAGTGGCGCCGAAAGCGCACGTCGTCCGTGGCCGGCGCGTCGTCGACAACGGCAAGATCATCACGACAGGCGGTTTGAGCGCCGGAATCGATGGAGCGCTCCATATCGTCGAGCGACAAAGCGGCCGGCTTGCAGCAGAGCGGACTGCCCGTGACATCGAATACAACTGGAATGCCGACGCGAATTGGTCTCGCGCAAGTCTCGCCGACCTGCGGATGCCTGATGTCGTGCCGCGCGACGGTTCATGGGAACGCTTGATCGACACCGGCGATAAAACCCAGTGGGTGTTGAAAGGGCGGCTCGGGACGGAAACACCAGCAATGGCAGTTCTCGACGGCATGTCAAAGAAAGCGATTGACGCAGGTTGGACGCCCCGCGGCAAGTCTGCCCGAAGTCGCGAATTTCAGACGGTCGCTGACGGTACCAAGTGGATGTTTTCGGTTGACTTGTCCGGGGACAGCGAGCCGCAGTCGTTGATCGTGACCATGAGAATTCGCCGTGCGACTGATCGCACCGTTCCGCGCAAATGAAGATCGTTCTTTTCGGTGCAACCGGCATGGTCGGCAGCGGCGTCTTTCGTGAATGTCTGCTCGCTCCTGATGTCGAGTCGGTGCTGTCGGTGGGCCGTCAGGCGCCCACTGTTTCGGACAAGAAGCTGCGCGTTCTCATCCGGCCGGACATGTTCGACGCCGCGGTTGATCCGAATGATTTCGCCGGCTACGACGCCTGCTTCTTCTGCCTCGGCGTCTCCTCCGTCGGGATGAGCGAAGCCGAGTACACGCGTCTGACGTACGAGCTCACGATGCAGTGGGCGCAGGTGCTGGCGCGCGCGAATCCGGCGATGCGGTTCCTCTATGTCTCCGGGATGGGCACCGGCGGCGATGCGATGTGGGCGCGCGTCAAAGGGCGCACGGAGAACGAGCTCCTCGTGCTCTTTCCCGAGGCGGTCATGATCCGCCTCGGGGCGCTGCGTCCGATGCACGGCGAGCGTCCAAGGGGCACCGGCGCGCGTGCGTTACTGACGCTGCTGTCCCCGCTCTGGCCCGTGTTCCAGCGGATGTGGTCGGGCAGCGTCATCACGACCGAGGAGCTCGGCCGCGCCATGGTCCACGTCGCGCGAAACGGCAGCGACAAGCGCGTGCTGGAAAGCGCGGATCTGGTGCGATTGGGACGAAGCGGAACGTAGCAGAACGTAGCGCCCTACGTTCCGCTCTTCCAGCCGGCGACACGTTTTTCGAACGCGCTCGTATCGGCGCCCTCGGTCTTGCCCTGGGCGATCGCCTGATCGGCGGCGGCGAGGGCGTCCTGCTTCCTTCCCGCGTTCCGGAGGACGTCGGCCTTCGCCGAGAGGTTCCGAAACGTCGGTTTGATCTTGATCGATTGGTCGACGTATTTCAGCGCGTCGTCCCAGTTCTTGTCGGCGACGAAGGTGTTCGCCGCCTGCAGCGGGTAGATCTCGTTCGTCGGATTCGCGGCGATCAGCTCGTCGGTCTTGGCGCGCCAAACGGCCTTCACGTCTTTCACTTCGACCGTGAACGGAACGCTCACCTTCTCCCACCGCAAGTTGGCGGTGGCCGAGCTCGCGGTCACCGGGTCGAAGGTGTAGAGCAGCCACTCCTGATTGTCGGCGACGGTGCGCGGTTTCGCCTTCACCCTCAGGACGTCCTTCTTCGCGTCGTACGTAAACGCGCCCCATTGCCCGGCGTCGCTGTTGAAGATGATGGTCCACTCGTCTTTGCCCGGAACCGCCTCCAGCCCGTAGGTCCCGGCCTTCAGCGGCTGGCCGTTGATCAGGACGTCGTCGGTCGTCTGAAACGTCGTCGCTTCATTCGCGCCGGCCCGCCAGACGTGGTTGTACGGCACGATCGGCTCGCCGGCCTTGCGGTCGTGTTGGTTGTCGAGCGTGGCGTCTCCCTTCGCACGATCCTCCATCGACTGCGGCGCCTCGGCGAAAATTGTCCGGCCTTTCACCGCCGGACGGTGATAGGTGATCGTGACGTCCGTGGTCCCGATGGTTTGCATGACGCTCGCTTTTTGGCTCGGGTAGAGAGCGCGGAACTGCGACGGCTGCTGCGCAGTCACGACCGGGACGGCCGACAGAATCGCGAGCACGGCAACTGCAAGGAACGGCGAGCGCTTCGAGGACATGTTCAGGTGCTCCTTCTCAATCGTTGACTCGATCCACTTCCACGGACCTTCCCATCATAAATACCATCACGATCTCCGTCCGATGACTTCTCCGTGAATACTCGAACGGATCCGTGGCTCACGACCGCTGATCCCGGGCTCCGTTTGTGCACGATCGCGCCGTGTGAATCTCCGCCAGCTCGATCGCAAATACCTCGGGCGCGAATCGGAGGCGGAAGACTTACAGGTGGCGCGGACAAAGGGTGCGTTTGTCTACGACGCCCGCGGCAAACGCTACATCGATTTCTTGTCCGGCTGGTGCGTCGGCAACTTCGGCTGGGACAACACCGCCATCACGAAATCGGCGGTCCGCCGACGTCCGGATTACGTCTATCCCGAGTACTTGTACCGGCCCTGGGTGGAGCTCGCTCAGCTGCTCGCGCAGATCACGCCCGGGAAACTCGAGAAGACGTACCGAGCGACGGGTGGATCGGAAGCCGTCGACATCGCGCTGCAGATCGCAATGGCGTCGACGGGCCGCGGCAAGTTTGTCTCGATCGAGGGCAGCTATCACGGCAACACGATCGGCACGGTCAGCGTCGCATCGAGGGAGGGGCGCGGGCCGTATCCGAATCTGCTGTCGAACTGCG
Source organism: Thermoanaerobaculia bacterium (assembly GCA_036488085.1). Classification (GTDB taxonomy): domain Bacteria; phylum Acidobacteriota; class Thermoanaerobaculia; order Gp7-AA8; family Gp7-AA8; genus DASXHZ01. The sequence continues at coordinate 40,290 of DASXHZ010000026.1, read as the reverse complement.
AGACGATCTCGCCGCCCCTCGGCGATCGTGCGATCGCGCGGCTGGAGACCCTTCTGAAAAAGCGCGACGTCGCGGCGTTCATCATGGAGCCAATCAGCTGCAACCTCGCTGTGTTGATTCCCGAGGATGCGTTCATGAAGCGTGCGCAGGAGCTCTGCCGTCGCTACGGAACGCTGTTCATCGCCGACGAAGTGGCGTGCGGATTCGGCCGCACCGGAAAGCTGTTCGCGTCGGAGCACTTCGATCTCGAGCCCGACATTCTGTGTATGGGCAAGGCGATCACCGGAGGATTTGCGCCGATGGGCGCCACGATCGTCACGCAGAAGGTCGCGAAATCCGTCGAAGGCGAAGTCGGCTTCTATTCAACCTATGGTTGGCATCCGTCGACGGTGGACATCGCCATCCGCAACGTCCGGTGGCTGATTCGCAATCAGGCACGCCTTCTCCATAATGCCGTGGAGATCAGCGCCTACTTCGGCGAGCGGCTCGCGGCGATGAATTTCGAAGATTTGAAAGAGATACGCATCCGCGGAATGGCCATCGCCGTCGAGGCAGGCAAGGGCGAAGACTATGTCTCCAAGATCGATGATCGCTGCAACAGGAATGGGCTGCTGGTCACGACGTCAGAGAATGCGATCACGATGTTTCCGCCGCTCACTCTTGATCGACGCACCGCGAAGGCGGGACTCGACATCCTCGAGAAATCGTTGCTTTAGTCAGGCGCCGTATGGCGCATTCGTCGAGCGCTGCGGTAATGACCCCCGGCCAACCTTTCCACCGTCCTCGGCGTCCAAGCATCCGGAGGAGTGCCCATGTATCGATATGCCCGTTCATCTGCCTGGATCATTGCGGCGATTCTTTGGCCGCTGACGTATGTCGCGGCGGCCACGATGCATGGCGGGAACGCCAAGGTCATCCACCGCTACATCATCGTGCACGGAGACGAGATGACCGGCTCGTGGGATGAGAGCGATTCTCCTTCGACCCAGGAGTTGCGCGCACGCTTCGGGGATCGCTTCGCGTGGTTCCGCAAGTACGGTCACGAGTACGTGGTCACCGCCTCGTCGGTCATGGACGAGCTCGATCGCGCCATGGAGCCGCAGAAGATCGTGAACCGCATGCAGGGAGGCGTGAATCGCGAGGAGGGGCGTGTCAACGAGATGCAGGCCGGGGTGAACGCGCATCAACACGATGTCAATGCGATGCAGGCGCAGGTGAACGCGACCCAGGGTGCCGATCAGGAGCGCGTGAACCGGAAGCAGGCCGATGTGAACGCGGAACAGGCGGGCGTCAACGCTGAACAGGCGAAGGTCAACGTCATGCAGGCGAAGGTGAACGAGGAGCAGCACCGCGTCTCCGCTGAGCTCAACCGCCGAGTGGACGAGATTTTCGACTCCGCGTTGAAGAGCGGAGTCGCGAGGGAGCTGCGATAGCAACTCCCCGTTGACTCGATCCCGGCCCACGGATTACCGTCGCGTCATAGCGATGACGATCTTCGTTCCAGGGCTCTTGCGTGAATATTGCGACGGAGCGGCCCGGCTCACGATGACAGCGTCACGAGTCCGCACCGCGCTCGAGCAGGTTGAACGAAGGTATCCCGTGCTCTACCGGAGCGTCTGTAACGAGACGGGCGCCGTGCGGCAGCACGTGAACCTCTTCGTCAACACGGAGCACATTCGCGATCTCGATGGACTGGATACCACGCTTGCCGAGGGTGACGAGTTGATCATTCTGCCGGCGATCTCAGGGGGCTAAGGGTGTTCGAACGCGTCATTCTCGCCATCGGAACGCGGAAGGGACTGTTTGTCGCGGAGGCGTCAAAGAGGCGCCGCAAGTTTGAGCTGCGCGGGCCATTCGGAGAAGGCGTCGCCGTCTACTCCGCGCTGATCGACGCACGCCGGAAACCGCGCATCTTTGCGTCGAGCTGCAACGCCTTCTTCGGGATGAAAGTTCTCGTCTCGAACGATCTCGGGAAGACCTTCAAGGAGACGGCGGCGCCGCCCGCGTTCCCAAAGGACGACGGCCGTGCACTGGCGAACATCTGGGCGCTCGAAGCCGGCGCAGGCAAGAAGGAAATCTTAGCGGGCGTCGAACCAGCCGCGCTCTTCCGGAGCAACGACGGCGGTGACTCGTGGGAGATGGTGCCCGGCATCAGCAATCATGAGCATTCCCGCAAGTGGCAGCCCGGCGCGGGCGGCATGTGTCTGCACACCGTCATTCGCGACGGCGAACGGGTGCACGTCGGCATCTCCACCGGAGGTCATTACCTGAGTGAAGACGGCGGCGAGACGTTCGTCGCGTCGAATCGGGGAGTCGGTGCCGGGTTTGCGCCCGATCCTTACCCCGAGTTCGGGCAGTGCGTGCACAAGATCGCCCGTCATGACGATGCCCCCGGCCGTCTCTATATGCAGAACCATGGAGGATGGGGCGAGTGGGAAGGACCCGGCGGAAAGCGGCCGGACATAGGCGTCCTCCGCAGCGACGATTACGGACACACTTGGTATTCGATCGCGAAGGGGCTCCCGTCCGACTTCGGCTTTCCGATCGTCGTTCATCCGCACGACGCTGACACGGTCTACGTCATGCCGCTCGAGCCGGCGACCCGCACGTGCCCGGGCGGAGCGCCCGCGGTGTGGCGGAGCGAGAATGGTGGTCAATCGTGGAAGCGCCTCGCTCGCGGTCTCCCGAAGAAGGAGAGTTTTTTCACCGTTCAGCGCGACGCCATGGACATCGACACGCTCGATTCCCCCGCGCTGTACCTCGGCACGACCACGGGCCAGCTCTGGATGGGCAGCGAGGGTGGCGAGGAGTGGACCCGCCTCTTCGACTCACTCCCGCCGATTCACTGCGTGAAGGCGGCGGTCGTCTAAGTCTGCGATGACTGCCGCCATGTCATCCGTACCGGTCGTACAGCACTAAAGGCTCGTACATCTACTACACGTTTCAGTGTGGTACCAAACGCAGCAGTACGTCTCGTTCAAGGTCAATGAGCAGTACGCCTACCTGGCGAAGAGCTCCCACGACATCTGGATCGAGTCACCCGACAAATCGATCGTGGCGGGGCAGCAGGTGCAGGCCGGCGACGAGTTTTGGATCTGTACGCAGATCATCGACGATCGCACCCTCAACGGCGGCGAAAGCAAGGGGTACTTGCACTGGACTTCCGGGGTCGGCGATCCAGTGGATCATCGCGCCGGCATAGCCACTAAGCTCCGCTTTCGGCGTTCGTGCGTCGCAGGTACGGCGCGGTGCGGCTCGCCTTCACGTTCACGACGTCGCGCGGAGGGCCTGCGGTGACGATGCGTCCGCCCTCATCCCCGGCGCCGGGTCCCAGGTCGATCATCCAGTCGCTCGCTGCGATGACCTGCATGTCGTGCTCGACGACGACGACCGTATTGCCGGCGTCGACGAGGCGGTGGAGTTGGGCGAGCAGCCGTTGGACGTCGACCGGATGCAGTCCGGTGGTCGGCTCGTCGAGAATGTAGAGCGTGTCCGCACGGCCGACGCGCTGCAACTCCGTGGCGAGTTTGATGCGCTGGGCTTCGCCGCCGGAGAGCTCCGTTGCCGGCTGCCCGAGCCGCAGGTAGCCGAGGCCCACTTCGCGGAGGACGGAGAGCGCGCGGTGAATGTGCTCTTCCGCCTCGAAAAACTGCCACGCCGCGTCGACGGTCATGCCCAACACCTCGGCGATGTTCCGTCCGTTGTATTGGATTTCCAGCGTCTTCTCGTTGTATCGCGCGCCTTTGCAATCGGGACATGGCGCGTAGACGCTCGGCAAGAACAGCAGCTCGACCATCACGAAGCCTTCGCCTTCGCACGTCGGGCAACGGCCTTTCGCCACGTTGAACGAGAACCGGCCGGCATCGTAGTGGCGCGCGCGCGCCGCTTTGGTCGATGCAAACAGTTTGCGGACGTAGTCGAACAACCCGGTGTAGGTCGCGAGATTCGAGCGCGGCGTGCGGCCGATCGGCTTCTGATCCACACGCACGAGCCGCCGCACGCCCTCCATGCCGGAGACGATCTCGCCTCCTTCCGTCACCACGTGCGTCTCCAGCGGATCGAGTTGCTCGTCATCTTCGACCGAGTGACCGAGCCGATCGGACAGAAGTTCGACGAGGACCTGGCTGACCAGCGTCGATTTTCCGGAGCCCGACACGCCCGTGACGGCCGTGAGGACGCCGAGCGGAAATTCGGCATCGAGGTGGTGCAGGTTGTTTCGCGTGACACCGGCGAGTCGCAGCCACCCGAGCGGCTCGCGCGGCGTGCGGAGCTGCACGTCGCGATCGCCGAACAGGAATTCACGCGTGCGGGAGCGCTTCACGCGCGCCAGCCCCTCCCTCGGCCCGCTGTAGAGAATCTCGCCGCCACGTTCACCCGCGTCCGGACCGACGTCGACGATCCAGTCGGCGTGCCGCACCACGTCGAGCTCGTGCTCGACGACGAACAACGAGTTGCCGGCCGCTTTCAAACCATCCAGCGCTTTCAGGAGCGCTTCGGTGTCCACCGGATGCAATCCGGCCGAGGGCTCGTCGAGCACGTACACGACGCCGAACAGATTCGAGCGCACCTGCGTCGCGAGACGGAGCCGCTGCAGTTCGCCCGGCGACAGCGTGGGCGTGCTCCGCTCGAGCGACAGGTATCCGAGTCCGAGGTCGAGGAGGACATCGAGCCGCGCGGCGAGGTCGCACGCGATGCGGTGGACGACGAGGTCGTGCGCCTCGTCGTGTGTCTGGCTCGAAGCGCGGCCACGCCGCATGCGATCGGTCTCGCCGGCATGCACGCCATCAGGCAGGACCGCAGGCGCGGGATGGCTGCGCCGCACATGATCGACGTCCTTCCCGTACGGCTCGATGATCGCGGCGAGCTGCTTGAGCGGGACGCGCGAGATCTCCGCGATGTCGAGCCCTGCAAATTTCACCGACAGCGCCTCGCGGCGCAGACGTTTCCCGCCGCACAGCGGACAATCCGCGCCGAGCATGTACTGCGATACCCGCTTCTTCATGAGCGGGCTCTGCGTGTTCGCGAACGTGTGCATCACGTAGCGGCGCGCGCTGCTGAACGTCCCCATGTAGCCGGGCTCCTCTTTGCGCCGGAGGGCGCCGCGCGTCTCCGCGGGCGTGAAGCCGGGATAGACGGGAACAGTCGGCGTCTCGTCGGTGAAGAGGATCCAATCGCGGTCTTTCCGCGGCAGGTCCTTCCACGGCCGGTCGACGTCGTAGCCGAGCGTGACGAGGATGTCGCGGAGGTTCTGGCCGTGCCACGCCGGAGGCCACGCAGCTATCGCGCGATCCCGGATGGTGAGCGTCGGATCCGGGACCATCGATTCTTCGGTGGCCGTGTAGATGCGGCCGAGGCCGTGGCATTCGGGACAGGCGCCCTCCGGCGTGTTCGGCGAGAACGACTCGGCATAAAGCAGCGGCTGATTCTTCGGGTAGTCGCCGGCGCGCGAATAGAGCATCCGCAGCAGGTTGGAGAGGGTGGTCACGCTCCCGACGGAGGATCGCGTCGTCGTTCCGCCGCGCTGCTGCTGCAGCGCAACCGCCGGCGGCAGTCCGTCGATGTCGTCGACGTCCGGCACGGACATCTGGTTGAACAAGCGTCGCGCGTACGGCGACACTGACTCGAGGTACCGCCGCTGCGCCTCGGCGTACAACGTCCCGAAGGCGAGCGACGACTTGCCGGAGCCGGAGACGCCGGTGAACACCACGAGTGCGTCGCGAGGAATCTCGACGTTGACGTTCTTGAGGTTGTGCTCGCGCGCGCCGCGCACGCGAACGAAGCGCTCGATGTCTTTCGCCGTCACCGCTCAGGACGGTATCGAGATCGGTGCCACTTCCTCGCCAGAGTCAGCTTCCATCGACCGAGTTATTCGGCTACCGTAGCCGGTCACCATGACTTTCCCCGTCCGGTACACGGTTGGCGTCACCGCGGTCCTGTTCCTGTTCGCGGCGACCGCGGAGTCGGTCACGTTGAACGTCGACGTGTCAGCGTCGCGCAAGCCGATCAGTCCGTTCATCTACGGCTTGAACTTCACGAAGCCGGCATTTGCCACCGAGATCGGGCTGCCGGTGCGGCGCTGGGGCGGCAACTCGACGTCGCGGTACAACTGGAATCTCAACGCCTTCAACCACGGCGTCGACTGGTTCTTCCACAACAACGCTGCTTACGACGCGTACACCGGCAATACGCAAACGGCCGATCAGTGGATCACGGAGAACAACACCACGGGGGCACAGTCGTTGATCACGCTCCCGATGATCGGGTACGTGTCCAAGAACATCGATCAGTTCACGTGCGGGTTCCTCCGGGTTCACTATCCGAATCAGGACGAGTTCGACACGGACGACGGATTTCCCGACTGTGGCAATGGGCTCAATGGCGGTGTACCGATCGTCAATAATCCGCTCGATACGAGCATCACGGCCGATCAGACCTTCGCCGCGAGTTGGGTGACTCATCTAACTGCCACTCACGGTGCAGCCGCCAGCGGCGGCGTCAAGTTCTATGAGTTGGACAATGAGCCGGGGATTTGGGAATCGACGCACCGCGACGTACATCCCAACGGCATGACCTACGACGAGAGCTACAACAAGGGTTCCGCGTGGGCTGCGGCCGTCAAGGCGGTCGATCCCAATGCCCTCATCCTCGGACCCGTTCAGGATGGCTGGACGCGCTATTTCTATGCATCGTATCCGGGGGACGGGTCGACAGCGATCGCCGACCGCAACAACCACGGCGGGACGGAGTTCGTCACCTGGTATCTGCAGCAGATGAGTGCCTATGAGCAGGCCCATCCCGGTCACCGGCTGCTCGACTATCTCGACCTGCACTTCTATCCCCAGAACGGCGTCGATCAATCGCCCGCCGGCGATGCGACCAATCAGGCACTGCGGCTCCGGTCGACGAGAGCGCTTTGGGATCCGACGTATGTCGACGAGAGCTGGATTGCCGACGCCGGTCCGTACGGCGGCATCGTCCGTCTGATCCCTCGCATGCGCGACTGGGTGAATGGGTCTTATCCGAACACAAAGCTGGCACTCACTGAGTACAACTTTGGAGGCTTGGAGAGCATCAACGGAGCGCTGGCTCAGGCCGACATTCTGGGCATCTTCGGCCGGGAAGGGCTGGACCTAGCCACACTATGGGCGTATCCAAGCCAGCTCAATGGATCGGGCCAGGAGATCGACTACGACACCTTCGAGACGTTGCCCGGCGCGTATGCGTTCCGGATGTTCCGTAATTACGACGGCGCCGGCGCGCAGTTCGGCGACACAAGTGTGAGCGCGGTCAGTAGCGATCAATCGCAGCTCTCGGTCTATGCCGCTCAAAGGACGACCGATTCTTCGCTCATGCTGATGATCGTCAACAAGACGATGACGTCCAGCGTGACCGGAACGGTAAGCATCGCGAGCAACTTCGTGCCTGCTGCGAGCGCGCAGGTTTATCGCTATAGCGATGCGAATCTCAACGCCATTCTCTCCCTCGCCGGGCAGCCCGTTTCCGGAGGCGGTTTTTCGGCGACCTTCCCCGCGAACTCGATCACGCTGGTGCGCATACCGACCGCCGCCCCAACGGTGGTGACTGGAGCCGCCGGCACGATCACCGCAACCGCGGCAACTCTCAACGGGACTGCCAATCCGAACGCCACCTCCACGACCGGCCATTTTAGGTATGGCCCGACTACAGGTTACGGGACGACGACGCCGGATCAGTCTCTCGGCTCGGGCTCCAATGCCGTCGCTGTCGGCGGCGGCAGCATATCGGGACTGACCTGCAATGCTGTCTATCACTTCCAAACGGTGGCGACCAATGCCGGCGGAACGACGTTCGGATCGGACCAGACGTTCACGACGGGCGCTTGCACCGGTTTTACCGACGATCCGCTCGTCGCAGGGAGCACGAGCGTCAAGGCCGTCCACATCACGGAACTGCGATCGCGCATCGACGCGCTGCGGGTCCACTTCGGATTGGCAGCGTTCGCGTGGACCGATACGAACCTCTCCGGCGTCGCGGCGAAAGTGGTGCATGTCGCACAATTACGAACCGCGCTGAATAGCGCCTATGACGCTGCAATCACCGCCGGCAAGAACGTCACACGCCCGTCATACACGAACGATCCGCTTACGGCGGGACAAACGGCGATCAAGGCCGTTCACATCTCCGAACTGCGTGCTGACGTAGTCAACCTCGAAGCCCACCCATAGACGCAAGCCATGTGCAAGACCATCAAGCAGCGTGTGAAATTCAAGGCCGATCCGGCGACCATCTACGATCTGCTTGCGGATTCCCGAAAGCACAGCGCGATCACCGGCAAACGAGCCGTCATCAGCACGAAGATCGGCGGGACGTTCTCCCTCGGCGAGAGCGACGTCACCGGGATCAATGTCGACCTCGTTCCCGGGCGGCGCATCGTCCAGGCCTGGCGCCACCGCCGGTTCCCCGAGGGAGTCTTCTCGATGGCTGCCGTGACGCTGAAGCCGACTTCGGACGGTGGAACGGAGCTGGTGCTGACACATCGGGGCGTTCCGAAGGAGCTGATTCCCGAGACCGAACAGGCCTGGCGAGATGAGTATTGGCACCGAATGAAGGGCTATCTCGACCGCCACACCCGGTAACTGCTCCTTCCGGCGCGCGTTTCGCACGGCGAAAACGTGGCCATGACGATGAGCGAGGGTCTGGCGGGCGAAATCGTCCGGCGCAACAACGTGAAGGTCGTCGGCAAAGGGTTGCAGCCGATGATGTTCGCGCACGGCTTCGGGTGCGATCAGAACATGTGGCGGTTCGTTGCGCCCGCGTTCGAGGATGCCTACCGGGTCGTCCTTTTCGACTACGTCGGAGCCGGCCGCTCCGACCTCAGCGCATACGATCCGAACCGGTATTCGACGCTTCAAGGCTACGCCCAGGACGTCCTCGACATCGTCGCCACCCTCGACCTCCGCGACGTGATCTTCGTGGGGCATTCGGTGAGCAGCATGATCGGCATCCTCGCGGCGAATCGAGAGCCCGACCGTTTCGCGGACCTCATCCTCGTAGGCCCTTCGCCGCGCTACATCGACGACCCGCCGGACTACGTCGGCGGATTCGGGCGCGCCGACATCGAAGGGATGTTGGATGCCATGGACAGAAACTACATCGGTTGGGTCAACACGCTCGCGCCGGTGATCATGAAGAATGAGGATCGCCCCGCGCTCACGCAGGAGCTCGAGACGAGCTTCTGTTCCACCGACCCGAAAATCGCCAGGCAATTCGCGCAGGCCACGTTCTTCGCCGACAACCGTGCCGACCTCGCCGCCGTGCGCGTTCCGTCGCTCGTCCTGCAGTGCTTCGATGACGCCATCGCCCCGACGACGGTCGGAGAGTACGTCGCGCGAAACATCCCCACGAGCACGCTGCGATACATGAAGGCGACCGGCCATTGTCCCCACATGAGCCATCCGGACGAGACGATCCAGGCGATCAAGGAGTACCTCGACGGTGGCCGCGACCATTGACGCTCTGAGCGAGCTGCTAGAGACGGCGCCGTGCGGCTTTCTCACGGTCTCGGACGACGGCACGATTCTCATCGTCAACCGTACGCTCAGCGACCTTCTCGGCTTCCCGCCCGACGAGCTGACCGGACGGAGTGTCCAGTCGATCCTCACCCCCGGCAACCGAGTCTTCTACCAGACCCATTTCTTTCCTCTTCTGAAGCTCCACGGACGAGCCGACGAGATCTTCTTGACGCTACGGCGGAAAGACGGCGGCGACTTGCCGGTGCTCGTGAACGCCGTCCGGCACGAGCGCGACGGCTCGATGGTAGCCGACTGCATCCTGATGCGCATTCACCGGAGAAAGCTGTTCGAGGACGCAATTCTGGAGGCGAAACGCACGGCAGAGGAGGCCAACGCGGGGAAAGAAAAGTTCCTTTCGGTCATGTCCCACGATCTCCGCACACCTCTACAGGCTGTCACGGGATACGCGTCGCTCCTGCTGGATGGCTTCCACGGCGACCTGTCCGAAGAGCAGCGCGAGGACGTGACGGAGATCAAGAACGCCGCGCGGCAGGTCGCGCGCATGATCGACGACATTCTCGATTTCGCGCGCATCGAACGCGGAGCGGTGCGGATCGAGATGCAGAGCGTTTCGATTCAGGAGGCTTTGACCCGCGCCGAGGCGATGGTGCGGTTTCGGATGGAGGAATCGGGGCTGCTCTACTCGCGCGAGGATTGCACCTTCGCACTTGCGGCGCGCGCCGATCCCGATCGACTGCAGCAAGTGCTCTTGAACCTGCTGACCAACGCCGTCAAGTTCACGAAACCTGGTGGCCGGATTCGCGCGATCTGTGAAGCCGACGACCAGTCGGTCCATCTGCGAGTCGCCGATACCGGCGTCGGCATTCCGGAGGAGAAACTGGCGCACATCTTCGAGCCTTTCGTGCAGGTCGAGCCGGACCAGCGCGGAGTGGGCCTCGGTCTCTCGATCAGCCGTGAGCTCACGCTCGCGATGGGTGGAGAGTTGACTGTGCAAAGTGTGGCAGGCGTGGGCTCGATGTTCACCGTCACGCTGCGGCGAGCCTGAGCGGTATAGCGCGGCATGAAGTAGCTCGCGTCAGAAGTCGGCTATCGACAGCGGAATGTTCACCGCGAGCCGCGGTAGTGAACGACCGCCACGCCCGGCGCCGCCGCAACCGGCGTTTTCTTTCCACGCAGCGTTTCGTCGAAGAATGCGGCGAGCACGCTGCGCGTCTGTTCGAGCGTTTGCCTGCGCGAGGCGAGGGTCTCCGCAGCAATCCCGCTCTCGAACATGCGGAAGTCGGTGAAGTCGAGATGGTCGACGCCGGGTTGCGTGAACGTCACGTCGTAGCTTCCCGAGCCAACGCCGGCCATGATCGCCTTCCCGAGAGCCAGTTCGGCGTCGTAATCCTTGCGGCTCATCTTGCGCTGCTCGAGCTGCTGGTCCGTGAATACCGGTTGCGGGGTGTGAATCCAGAGGAACGGCTGACTCGGCGACTCCGCGCCCGAGGAGATCGGATATGGCCGGGCGCGATAGCGGCCGTCGATGTCGGCACACGCGCGAAGCGCCGGGTCGATCTGGCAAGCGTGGAACGACGCGAGTCCGCCGGCCGAATGTCCCAGCGAGGCGGTGGCCTTGGTGTCGATGCGACCGCGGAAACGCGGATCGTCTCGGTCGAGCGCCTCCATCCCGTGCGCGACGAACGCTATGTCCTCCGCCCACAGTTGGAGCTGCGCCATCGTCTGGTCGTATCCGTACTGTTTGAGCGCCTCGGGCGAAAGGTTCTGTGGCGGCGGCTCCTCCGCCGGAGGCCGCGTAATCCGGCCGCCCGACAGCTCCACGACAGGCGCGTTGTACGGCACGTCGATTGCCGCGACGACATACCCGCGGCTCGCGAGATCCTCCTGCAAGGCAGAGTAGCCCAGCGTCTTGAACTCATCGCCGGGCGAAAAGATGATCACCGGATATCGTTTCTCGGCGCGGCTCAGAGGTGCATCGAGACATGCGCCCGTCTTGGCCGACGCCACAGTCGAGGCGACCTCCTTCGGCAGCGCATCGGACATCAGCGCCGCATCCGGAAGGTAGGGGGCCGGCGTGCAGTCGGCTCGCGCTTCCGCCGGGTACCAGACATAGACCACCAGCTCGCGTTTGTGGCCCGCGGCGCTCGGCTCGTTGCGGCCGGTATCGACCCAGTCGAACTTCGTTCGCCCGATTGGATAGCGGCCGTGAACCGGCAGAAAAGCCATTGCCCCGAGCAGCAACGCGTGAATCATTCGAGTCCTCCGATTTTCCTAAGGCCATAAGCGGCGGCAAGCGATCCGGCCGCCAGACCTACAACGTCGGAGACGGCGTTTGGTAAACAGGACATTTAGGTCAGCTCTGATCCAGAGACGATTTACGTTCCTTACAACGTCCTTGCGAGCAGTTGAAGACCGGCGGGCGGCGGAAGGGTTATGGTGCCGGTCGCCATGAGACACGCTCTTCGAACCATCGCCGCGATCGCGCTCGCCACCGCCACGCTGTACGCAACGACCGACTGGCTCACCGGGACATGGCGGGCGGAGGTACACGGCGAGGCGAAGACGTTCTCGGTCGTGCTGCACTTCACGTATGACGGGAAGAAGATCGGAGGGAGCTTCGAGATCCCGTCGCACGATCTCGAGTTCCCGATCAGCAGGGGAACGGTGAACGGGAACGAAGTGTCGTTTGAAGCGGCAGGTCCGTGGCACGGCAAGCTCGAAGGGAAGGAGCTCAAGCTGACGCGTGAGCTGGATGGCGGCAAGAAGCAGCAGATGGTCGCCCACCGCACCGCCCAGTAAGCCGTGCGCTGGACGCTGCTTCTTCATCGATGGATCGGTCTCGCGGCTGCAGTCTTCCTTACGGTAGCGGCGCTGACCGGCACCGTTCTCCTTTTCACCGACTCTCCGGCAATCACGCAGATCCACGTTCGGCTTTTCGCCGGAGAGGCGGGCGAGTGGATCGTGAACCTCGCGACCGCAACGCTCTTACTCATCGTGCCGACGGGCCTGTTGCTTTGGTGGAGACGTCCTCGCTTCACGTTCCGCACGAGCCACTCGCTCAAACGGACGCTGTACGACCTGCACAACGTCCTCGGTTTCTACTCCGCTGTTTTCGTAGTCCTCCTCGCGGCGACCGGAGCGTTCCTCGGGCTCGAGGACGCGTTCGGCGGTTTCCTCGGCGCGCAGGAGTGGCGGATCCCCGATCCTCCGCACTCGAACGCTCCGGACACGCCAACCGCCGCGCTGGATGCCGCCGCGTTCCAGGCGAAGGCTTTGGCGGCCGTTCCGTGCGCGACCGTGACTCGACTGACGTTGCCGAAGCGCCGCCTTTCAGCGGTCCGCGTCGAGACGCGAGGGCCGGGGGCGTTCGATCAACGCACCGTCTTTCTCGATCGCTACAGCAGCGCCGTCCTCCGAATCGACGATATCGCCGCGGCGCCGCTCGGATATCGCATGCGCGCAATCGCGCTGGCCCTGCATACCGGAAAGGTGTACGGGATCATCGGCAAACTAGTGGCGTTTCTCGGCGGCGTGGCGCTGGCGGTACTCGCTGTCACAGGCGTGTGGATGTGGCTTCGCTAGAATTGGGGCACTCGTGTCCCGACCATCGGCGCTGATCGTTTCCCTCCTCCTCGCCACCAGCGCATTCGCTCTCGACCCGCACCGCGAGCTCACGCAGGCGCGGCTCTCCGTCTGGACCAGCGACGCCGGGCTTCCGCAGAACACGATCGAAGCGATCGTCCAGACCCGCGACGGTTACTTGTGGATGGGAACCGAGGAAGGGCTGGTGCGGTTCGACGGCGTGCAGTTCGTCGTCAGCGATCACCAGAACGCGCCGGGGCTCAGGAACCCGTTCGTCTCGTCACTATTCGAGGCGGGCGACGGGACGTTGTGGATCGGAACCTACGGCGGAGGCCTGTCGCGCCTGCGCCACGGCCGGATAGAGGCGTTCTTGCCGGGCGTTCTCGGGGCCGACCGGATTCGCGGGATGTACGAGAGCGCGAACGGCGTCATCTTCGTCGCCACCGCCGGCGGCGGGATGCTCCGTATCGACGGAGATCGCGTCGCGCGCTTCACTACGCGCGACGGACTGCCGGTCGATCGCCTCTGGGCTGTCATCAGCGATGGCGGCGACGGGCTGTGGATTGCGACGCACGGCGGCGGCGTCGTTCGCTGGCGTGACGGCAAGGTGCTGCAGCGAATCACCGTCCAGCAAGGTCTTCCGAACGACTTCGCGCGCGCGATCCTCCGCGATCCCGACGGCACGCTCTGGATCGGTACGGACGGCGGCGGCGTCGCCGAGTGGCGCGACGGCGTCGTGATTCGTAGCCTGACGACGCGCGACGGACTTGCCAGCAACCGCGTCCGCTCCGTACGCCGCGATCGCGAAGGGAGTCTTCTCATCGGGACCGACGGCGGCCTCGTTCGCTGGCGCGACGGGCACGCCGAGACGCTTGGCCCGGGCGACGGTCTTCCGGGCCCGTTCGTCATCACGGCGATGGAAGACCGTGAGGGATCGCTGTGGATCGGAACCTCGGGCGGCCTGGTGCGGCTGAACGACACGCGCCTGCTGCCATTGACGCGCCGCGAAGGGCTGACGGCCGACACGACGCGCGCCATTCTCGAGGATCGCGAAGGGCGGATGTGGGTCGGCACCGAGGGCGGAGGGCTGTGCAGGATGTTGCCGGGACCGCCGCGCTGCTTCACGACCGCGGATGGGCTGCCGCAGGAGTCGGTGTACGCACTCGCGGAAAGTCGCGACGGCAGCCTGTGGGTCGGCACCGACGGTGGCGGCGTGATCCGGCTGCGCGGCGACTCGTTCGCGGAGCACATCGACGCCGCCCACTCAGGTCTGCCGAACGATCACGTACGCGCGCTGGTGGAGACGGCGGATGGGACGCTGTGGGTCAGCACGTCTGGAGGGCTCGCGCGCATCCGCGATGGAAAAGCGGAGAACATCGCAAAGCTCGCCCGTCTTCAACTCCGGCCGCTGCTGTTGTTGAACGATGGAAACCTTCTCGTCGGTACTGATGGTGCCGGTTTGTGGCGCGTGACTGCGGACGGAAGTGATGCTGCGCCAATTGCCACCGCCGGCAAAGGCCTCGGCAGCGATCGGGTGTTCACCCTCGCGCCCGATTCGGGCGGCGGCGCCGTCTGGATCGGGACTTCCGGCGGCGGGCTGACGCATCTCGACCTGAAGAGCGGTGCGATGCATACGCTGACGCGCCGCGACGGGCTGCATGACGACGTCGTCTTTCAGGTGTTCGACGCGGGAGTCGGGTCGGATCTCTGGATGACGAGCAATCGCGGGTTGTATCGCGTCAGCCGCGATCGCGTTCTCGCGGCGATGCGCGGCGAGAAAAGCGATCTCTCCGGAACCGTGTACGGCTCGACCGACGGGATGCCGTCGCCGGAGTGCGACGCGGCGTCGCCGGCGATCACGCGAGCGCGCGATGGCCGTCTCTGGGTCGCAACCTCCCGCGGTGTCGCGGTGGTCGATTTGCACGCGACGCTTCGCAACACCGTTCCGCCGGTGGTCCACGTCGAGGGAGTGCTGATCGACGGCAGCGCGCCGTCCGCCGGACCGCTCCGCATCCCGGCGGGTGCGCAGCGCCTCGACGTGCAGTACACGGCGATGAGTCTCCGGGCGCCGGAGCGCGTCACATTCCGCTACCGGCTCGAAGGATTCGACCGCGACTGGGTCGATGCAGGGACAAACCGCGTCGCGCACTACACGCGGCTGGCGCCGGGCGACTACACGTTCCACGTCGTAGCGGCGAACGAAGACGGCGTCCGTAGCGTCGCAGAGGACCGGATCGCGTTCACCGTCGAGCCGGAGTGGTTCGAGACGTGGTGGGCTCGCCTTCTCGCCGCCGTCCTCGTCGCGTTGGCGATCTGGGGAGCCGTGCGGATCCGTGTTGCGGCGATGCGCGCACGCGCGTACGAACAGGTGCACCACATCGCCGAAGCGCTCGAGGACGCGAATCGCCAGCTCGAGGTCGCGAACGAGCGGCTGAGCGCACTCTCGTACATCGACGGCTTGACCGGTGTACCGAACCGCAGGCGTTTCGACGAGGCGCTCGAGGAGGCGTGTGAAAAGAGCCGGCAACGCGGGACGCCGCTCTCGCTCGCCATCATCGACCTCGATCACTTCAAGCAGCTCAACGACACGCGCGGTCACCTCAACGGCGACGATGCGTTGCGCGCCGTGGCGGGACTTCTCGCGACACGCGCGGAGTCGCGCGGCGGTCTCGTCGCGCGGTTCGGCGGCGAGGAGTTCGCGTGGCTTTTGCCTGGCGTTCCGCTCGACGTCGCGAGCGCGGAGGCGGAGTCGTTCCGGCTCAGCGTCCGCGACGCCGCGATCCGCCACGACGTCGTTGCGTCCGGCGTCGTCACCGCCTCCCTCGGCGTCGCCGGCAGCACCGGCTCGGAGCTGCAGCCCGCGGCGCTGGTGGCCGCCGCCGACGCGGCGCTCTATCGCGCGAAGTCAGCGGGCCGCGATCGCGTGGAAACCGTGGCCCTCTGATGTCAATTGGTGACGTGAAGGCGTCAGCGATCACCGTATGTGAGCCGCCGTACAATCGCGGCATGCTGAAACGTTCATTGTCGATTTTCGCGATCTCGATGTGTGCCCTGACGGCATTCGCTCAGGACGTGGTGAAGGTCAATCCGAAAACGATCACGGTGAAGCTCGACAACGCGAAGGTACGCGTCCTCGAGGCGGTTCTCCCTCCCGGCGCGAAGGAGCACATGCACTCCCATCCTTCGTCGATCGTTTACGTCCTGTCGAACGGCACCTTCCGTAGCCACACCCCCGACGGCAAGACGACCGTGAGCAGCGTGAAGGCCGGCGACGTCCTCTACCGCGAGCCGCTGACCCACTGGGCCGAGAACATCGGGAAGACGCCTCTCCACATGATCGTGGTGGAGTTGAAGCCTGGACGTTAGGCTACGAATATGGAATCTCATCCGTCCCAGGCGACGAATGAACTGTCGAGGTCGCGGACGGAGGCGCATCCGAGGAGTTTCATGGTGCGAATGACGTCGGTGCGCAGGATGTCGATGGCACGGGTGACGCCCGGGCCCCCGGCCGCACCGAGACCGTAAGCGTAGGCGCGTCCGACGAGGACGGCGCGCGCGCCGAGTGCGAGCGCTTTCACGATGTCGCTGCCGCGGCGGATGCCGCTGTCGAGCAGCACTTCAATGCGGCCGTTCACCGCTTCGAGGACCTCGGGGAGAACGCGAAGCGTCGGCGCGACGCCGTCGAGCTGACGGCCGCCGTGGTTGGAGACGACGACCGCGTCGGCGCCATGGTCGATCGCCTGCCGCGCGTCGTCAGCCGTGTGGACGCCCTTCGCGATGATCGGCCCGGGCCAGGCCTTGCGGATCCAGGGGAAGTCGCTCCACGAGACCATCGCCTGTTCGAGTGCGGCGCCGACGTCGGCGTACGGCATCGGACCGTCTTTCAGAACGATGTTCGGGAACTTCATCAGACCGCCGTCGCGCAGGTACCCCGCGAGCCACCGCGGACGCGCGAGGAACTGGAAGACATGAGGGAACATCGCGACCGGAGCGCCGGAGACGAGCTCCTTGACGCCGTTGCGGACGTCGCGCTCGCGTAGTCCGGCCACCGGCGTGTCGATCGTGACGACCAGCGCCGATGCGCCGCAGTTCTTCGCGCGCTCGATTCCCGCCTCGGCGATCTCCCGGCCGCCGATGATGTAGAGCTGGTACCAGAGCGGCCCGCGCGTCGCCGCCTTCACGTCGCGAACCGCGCATCCGGAGAGCGTCGACAGCGTGTAGATGGTCCCGGCTTCGCCTGCCGCGCGTGCCGCGGCCTCTTCGCCACGCGGCCAGATCAACCGCGAGCTGCCGACCGGCGCGAGGATGAATGGGAGGTCGATCGTCTGCCCTAGCACTGTCGTACTGAGGTCGCAGGACGCCGTGGCGACCGCCGATCGAGGGCGGAATCGGACGTCGTCGAAGACCCGTGAGTTCTCGCGGAGCGTCCATTCGGCCTCGGCGCCGCCGTCGATGTAGTCGAAGACCGCCCGCGGGAGGCGCTTTTTCGCGGCGAGCCGCAAATCGGCGATCACAATATTCGCGCGGCTCATTCGTCTACTGAGGTGGATGGTAATCGAAGAGAACCTGGAGATTTCGGAGGTCGTGACGCGGGAGCAATCGCGCCTTCGCGATTTCATCCGGCGTCGGGTTGGCGATCCCGCCGACGTCGACGACGTTCTGCAGGACGTTTTCTCGCGGCTCGTCGAAGCGAACCGGCTGCTGATGCCGATCGAGCAGGTGACAGGGTGGCTGTTCACAGTCGCGCGCAACCGGATCACCGATCTCTTTCGCAAGAGCAGGGACGAAGACGAAGCTCTCGACCTCGACGAATTGCTCGCATCCGATGACACGGAACCCGATGCGTTGTTCGCGCAGCGGGCACTGATCGACGAGCTGGAGGCGGCGATCGCGGAGCTTCCCCAGGAGCAGCGCGCGGTATTCGTCGCGCACGAGCTGGAGGGTCGCAGCTTCAAGTCGATCGCCGAGGAGACAGGGGTTGGGATCAACACGTTGCTCTCGCGCAAGCGTTACGCGGTGCTGCGTTTGCGCGAGCGTCTGAAGGAAATCTATGAGGAGCTGACATGAGAAAGAGACTGATTTTCATCATTCCGGCTGCGATCGTGGGGATGATCGTCTTCGTCGCGGTCGGCGGCGTCGTCGTGCGGTGGCTGTGGAACTGGCTGACGCCTCCGCTGTTCGGCTGGCACCTGATCACGTTCTGGCAGGCGATCGCGCTTCTCGCGCTCTGCCGCATCCTGTTCGGAGGATTCGGCATGCGCGGCGGACGGCACGTCTACGGACGCCGTCGGATGCGCGACCGGTGGCGCGAGATGACGCCGGAGGAGCGGCAGCGGATTCGCGATCGCGTGATCTCTAAGTTTGGTCTGGACGAACCTACGGCACAATGACGCCTGCGCATGGCCCTACTCACCGAGTACCAACTGAAGCAGGCGATCGTCCGCGTCGCGAAGCGGCTCGACGACAAGGGGATCCTCACGTCGACCGACGGCAACCTCTCAGCGCGGTTGCCGGACGGCGGCACGCTGATCACGCCGAGCGGGTCGTGCAAGGGGCAGCTCGAGGCCGAGAAGATCGTCCGGCTGTTCCGCGACGGGTCGGCGCGGTCGGGCCGTCCGTCGTCGGAGATCGCGCTGCATCGGATGATCTACGCGCGCCGTCCGGATGTGCAGGCGATCGTGCACGCACATCCGCCGTACGCGACGGCGTACGCGGTGGCCGGCATGCCGCTCGACCAGCCGATTCTCTCCGAGGGGATCCTGACCCTCGGCCGCGTACCGGTGGCGTCGTACGCGATGCCGACGGCCGAGGAGCTGGCGCGGAGCGTCGAGCCGCTGGTCGAGCACCACGACGCGGTGTTGCTCCGGTTCCACGGCGCGATCTGCTTCGCGCGCGACATCGAGCAGGCAGGCTATCTGATGGAGACGCTGGAGCACGTCGCGAGAATCGACTTCATCCGCCGGGCGCTCGGTTCGAACGAACTGATCCCGGCGCATGAAGTGGCGCGGTTGGAAGATCTGCGCGCCGCGATGCGCGGCGCGCGCTGATCGATCATTGCAAGCCGAGGCGTAAGTCGCGGATCAAGCTGCCATAAACCGGGTTGCCCGAGGCCGGGGTCGAGACTGAATAGACGATGGCTGGCAGGAGCAAGGCGCCGCGCGCCTGATTCAGCGCCGTCTGCAACTCCGTGAAATGCACCGCCTTGACCGGCTTTCCCGAGAGCGAGGAGTCGGTGAAGGTTGCCGGTGACAACCCTCCCGCTGCGCGCAGAATATTGATCGTGCTGCGAAGCTCCAAGATGTCCGTCGAGCGGATAGGAGTCGCTCCAAGCGTGATTGGGTCATTCGAGAAGAACACCGTCATTGCGAGATCGGAGGAGCTCATCGGCCCGGTCGCGGTGGAATCGACGGCGATGACGCGATAGAAATACGCGGTATTCGCAGCCGCCGTGGCGTCGAGGTAGGACGTGTTTGCCGCGTTCCCGATTACCGCGAAACTGCTGTTGTTGAGGCTCCTGAGTACCCGATATCCCCCGGCGCCCGTCACGGCGTTCCATGTGATGCTCACTTGCGACGAGAGAACGGCGGTAGCCACGACGTTCGTGGGAGCACCGAGAATCACGGTGTAGTCGTTGGCCGAGTTGTTCGATCCGTTGTTGTCTCCTCCACCAGAAACCGTCGCGACGTTCGTCACGCTTGTCGAACCCGTGACGTTGACCGTTACGACGATGGGAGGATAGGCGGTGCCTGCGGCCAGAGCATCGCTTCGCGTACAGCTCGTCAAGGCGAGCACGCAATTCCATCCGACGCCCTGGATACCGGCAGCGACCAACCCGCTGGGGAGAGTATCTGTCATCGTGACGGTGCCGCTCGTCGACGCCGCACCGACGTTGGAAACGATGATGGTGTAAGTGCGCCCCGAGTCGCCCGCCACGAACGAGCCGTCGTGTGTCTTCGTGACAGTCAGATCGGCGACCTTGGTGATCGTCGTGCCGTCAGAGGCGACGTTGTTGACGCTATTGCTGTCGGCCGCGGCGGAAACCGTTGCCTGGTTTACAACAAACGAGGGCGCTGTCTTGGATACATTCACCGTCACCGTGATCGGGGAGAAAGAGCTCCCGCCGGCCAACGGCTGGTTGATCGTGCAGCGTGCGGTCGGCAAGTCGCAGGTCCACCCGGATCCGCCCATGTTCGTGAGCGACAGGCCGTCGGGCAGCATCTCCGTGACGGCTACCAGCCCGGATGTGGCGCCCCCGAGATCACTGACGATCAGCGTGTACGACCCCACCCCTCCGGCGGTGAAATTACCCACATGCGTCTTCGTGATGGTGAGGTCGGGACAAACTCCCCGCAAGACCACCACGGTTCCAAAGTAATTGTTGTTCGCGAGGGCGACGTCGGCGCCGCCATCGCCGTTGAAATCGGCGATGACGAGGCCTGAGCCGGCGATGCCGGTGTACAGGTAAGTGTATGGTTGGAACGTCCCGTCGCCATTTCCGTAAAGGATCGACAGATAAGAGCCCGCCGACTCGACGATGTCGAGCTTCCCGTCGCCATTGACGTCGTCGATCGCAATTTGGCCGGTCGAGTACACGCTGTAGTTGATGGGGGTTTGGAAGGTGCCGTCACCGTTCCCTAAGAGGACGGCGACGGTGTTGTACGAGCTTCGCGGTGCGACGAGGTCGAGCTTTCCGTCGCCGTTGAAGTCCGCGGCGTATACGGCGGTCGGGTAGTAGCCGACGTTGTAAAGAACGGCGGCTTGAAACGTTCCGTCGCCGTTCCCCTTCTGGAACATCACGTTGTAGGTGTAGTAGTCGGACGTGACGATGTCCACTTTACCGTCGCCGTCGAAGTCGCCCGCCACGATGCCGGTCAGCGACTGGCCGGGCTGAGTCGACGTCGCGTTCTGCAAGGTGCCATTGCCGGCACCCAAGAAAATCTGCACTGATCCATTCTGCAGTGCGATGGCGACGTCTTGGTTCCCATCGCCGTTCAAATCGGCGACCGCAACACCCGCAACGTACGTGTTCAGAATCGGGTAAGTGACGGCGGGGGCAAACGTCCCATCGCCGTTTCCGAGCAGGACGGCGATGAAGTTGTAATAGCTCGCGGTGATGAGGTCGAGGTTGCCGTCGCCGTTCAAGTCGGCCGTTACGACGAAAATCGGCGTGCCAGTGACCGTATAGCTGACGGGGGCGGCGAATCCACCACCGGCCGTGCCGAGCATGACCGAGACGTTGTTGTTGTAAACGCTCGTAGCAACCAGGTCGATCTTCCCGTCGTGGTTGAAGTCGCCTTTCGCGAGGCTGTACGGAGACTGCCCGGCGTTGTAGCTCGCCGGCGCGCCGAGGGTACCGCACGTCTGATTGCGCCAGATTGTCGTCGGATCCGTGGCGGTGTCGTTGTTCGTGACCGTCTCACCGCCGCCGGAGACGGTCGCGCTGTTGATCACCTGGACGGGCGCATTCGCGTCGACGTTCACCGTCAGCGTGATCGCAGGCGCCGACGTGCCGCCGGCGAGCGAGTCGCTCCGCGTGCAGGTGAGAGAGGCGACGTTGCAGGTCCATCCCGTGCCGGCCATTCCGGTTGCGGTCAGTCCCGCGGGGAGGGAATCCGTCACCGTGATCTGGCCGCTCGTCGCTGCCCTTCCGGCGCTCTTCACACGGATTGCATACGTTCTACCGGTGGCGCCCTGTGCGAAGCTGGCGGTGTGACTCAAGGCAATCGTCAAGTCGGTGGCGGCCGCGACCGGCACCGTGTCGCTGGCAGTGTCGTTCAATATATTGAGCTCACCACCTCCCGAGACCGTGACGGTGCTCGTCGCCGAGGCCGCGCTGTCTCCGACATTCACAGTCACAGTGATCGAGGGGAAGCTCGCGCCCGCGGCGAGCGAGTCCGAGCGATTGCAGGCGAGCGGGGCAAGCGTGCAGGTCCATCCGCTTCCGCTCACCGCTGTTGCCGCGATACCGAGCGGCAGCGTGTCGGCGACGCTGACCGCTGCGTTGGTGCCCGTCACGCCGCTGTTCGTCACGGTGATCGTGTAAGTCTTGCCAGTATCTCCCTGAACAAAACTGCCGTTGTGGACGACGGCGGGCACGAGGTCCGGAATGGGGCAGCTGTTGCGTAGCAACGAAACGGAGCTCGAGCCCGTATTCGCGACCACGAGATCGGCGGCGCCGTCCCGGTTGATGTCGCCCGTGACGATGGAAGAGGGGTTTGACGCTGTTGCCAACAACGAAGCGCTTGCAAACGACCCGTTTCCGAATCCCGGGAGAATCGCGACGAGTCCATTGTTCAGCGCGACGCCGAGGTCAATCAGCCCGTCCTTATTGAAGTCGCCGGCGGTAATCGAGTAGGGAGCCGTACCGGCGCTGTAGTTCATGGCCGCCGCAAAGCCCCCGCTGCCGTTGCCGAGGAGCACTGACACGTTGTTGGACCCGCTGTTCGCGACGGCTAGATCGAGTTTCCCGTCGCGGTTGAAATCTTCAATCCAGAGTGAGAGAGGAGCGGTTCCGACCGCGTAGCTCGTCGCGGCCTGGAAGGTGCCGTCGCCGTTGCCGAGGAGCACGGAGACGTCGTTCGAGCCGCTGTTCGCGACGACGAGATCGAGCCGGCCGTCGCGATTGACGTCGGCGGACGCGACGAACTCCGGTGTCGTTCCCGCGGCATAGTTGACCGCGGCCTGGAAGGAACCGTCGCCATTGCCGAGGAGTCTGGAAACGCTGGCAGATCCGCTGTTCGCGACGACGAGATCGACTTTGCCGTCGCCGTTGAAATCACCGGTGGCGACCGAGTGAGGTGCCGTGCCGGTTGCGAAGCCGGTGGCGCCCTGGAACGTTCCGTTCCCGTTCCCGCGAAGTATCGACACCTGATCCGAACCGCTGTCGGCGACGATGAGGTCTAGCTTTCCGTCGCCATTGACGTCGGCAATCTTGACGAACCGTGGAGTCGTTCCGGCGCTGTAGTCCGAGGGTACCAGGAACGTTCCGTCCCCGTTGCCGAGTGTGACCGACACATTGTTTGGGATGCTATTCGCAGTGACGATGTCGAGCTTTCCGTCGAGGTTGAAGTCGCCGACCGCGACCGACTGCGGCGAGTAGGAGAACGGCGAGTAACTCACTGGTGTCGACACCGCCATCGAGCCGCAATTGGCCGCACAGGTGCCTCCGTTCAAGAAGGCAAAGAAATCGGTTTGCGCGGAATCGGCGACGACGAAGTCCGGCCGGCCGTCGTTGTCGAGATCCGCGACTGCGAGGCCGACCGGAACGCCCACGACCGAGCTTCCCGCGGATGCGAAAGTCCCGTCGCCTGCACCGCGCCACTCAGTGACGGCGCCGGTGCCTGCAATGAGGAAGTCGGGGATTGCGTCACCGTTCAGGTCGAAAACAGCCAGAGCCGCCGGACCGGAGCCGACGCTGAAGGGGGCGGAAACGGTGAAGGAGCCGTCGCCGGCGCCGAGGAGGATCGACACAGTGCCCGCCGTGAAGTTGGAGACGGCGAGATCCGGTTTCCCGTCGCGGTTGAAGTCCGCTACGCCGATGGAGGAAGGGCCTGTGCCGACAGAGTAGTTCACGGCGGCCTGGAACGTTCCGTTGCCGTTGCCGAGGAGAATCGAGACCTTGTTCGCGTTGAAGTCGGCGACGGCGAGGTCCTGCTTTCCGTCGTTGTTGAAGTCGCCGACGCTGACCCAATACGGACCGGACGCGGCTGCGTAACTCGCGGGAGCCGCGAACGTGCCGTCGCCCTGTCCGATCAGAATCGAGACGCTGCCTGAACCGTTATCGGCCACGGCAAGATCGATCTTTCCGTCGCCGTTGAAATCGCCGGTGGCGATCCAGAACGGATTCGTGCCCGCCGAGTAGGTGACGCCCGTCTGGAAGGTTCCGTCGCCGTTGCCGAGGTGCACCGTAATGTTGCTCGATGTGGCGTTGGCGATCGCCAGATCGAGCTTGCCGTCGCCGTTGAAGTCGCCGACCGTGACGCCGGCCGGCACGCTCGTCTCCGTCATCGTCGACGGCGACTTGAACGTGCCGTTGTGGTTCGAGAGCGCGATGCCGACGCGGTTCGTCTGCGTGAGGTACACCACGTCCGCGAAACCGTCGCGGTCGAAATCCCCCGTCGCGATCGACGTCAAATACTCACTCGTGTAAAACGCGGTCGCCTGGAAGAACTTGCCGCAAGCGAGCGCCGGTGCGGCGACCGATACGGTAACCGTTGCATTTGCGGTTCGCATGACGCTGCCCGCCGTACCGCTGATTTGGAAGGTCCAGCCGCCGGTGCTGGCCGTGCTGATCGCGGTAAGGGTCATCAACGAAGAGGTCGAAGTGGTCGCGGGCGAAAACGTTGCGTTGACCCCGTATGGCAGGTTGGTCGCGGAGAGTTGGACGGAGCCGCTGAAGCCATCTTTCGGAACCACCGAGACGCTATAGGTGGTCGACGACCCCTGCGCCACCGTCTGCGCCGCAGGACTGATTGAGAGGATGAACGACGGCGGCAGTGTGGCGCCGACGGCGCGCGCTGCGTTGAGGCGGCCGCCTGTGACGACATAGCCGGACAGGTTGGATACCGGGTCGACGTTATTGAGGATGGCGCTCTTCACCTGAGCCGTTGTGAGGCCTGGCGTGTGGGCGAGAACCAGCGCGGCGGTGCCCGTCACGTGTGGTGCCGCCATCGACGTCCCGTTGAAGTATTGATAGGTGTTGTTGGGAGTCGTGGAGAGGATGTTCACGCCCGGTGCGGCGAGATGAACCGTCGTCGGACCCCAGTCCGAAAAGTATGCAAGGAAGTCGCGGCTGTCGGTGGCGGCCACGGAGATCAGGTTCGCCGTGCCGTAGTTCGCCGGGTAATGCGGGTACAGGTCGTTGTTCGCCGTGTCGTTTCCTGCCGCGGCAACGAAGAGGATGTCGTTGTCGTTCGCTTTGTTGACCTCGTCGAGCAGCGCCTTCGAAAACGCCCCGCCACCCCAACTGTTGTTGAGCACCCTGATGTTGACACCGTCGATCTTCGCCTGAATGGCGAAATCAATCGCAGCAATCGCGTTGGCTGTCGTTCCATTGCCGCTCGAGTCGAGGAACTTCAGCCCCATGATCGACGAGGTCCAGTTGATGCCGGTCACTCCGACGTTGTTGTTTCCGACCGCGCCGATCGTTCCCGATACGTGTGTGCCGTGAGAGTTGTCGTCCTTCGGATCGCAGGTGCCGGTGATGGCGTTGTAGCCGTGTGTTCCGGCCGCGCAGAGTGCGTTTCCTTTCCCTCCCGGATTGCTCCAGACGTTCGCCCCGAGATCGGGGTGCGTGTAATCGATTCCGGTGTCGACGACGCCTACGACGATCGACGCCGATCCGGTGGTCACCGTCCATGCCGCTTCCGCGGCGATGTCCGAGCCTGCATACCCGTAGTTGCCGTTTACGTACTGGCCTGTGTTGTTGAGCCCCCACAGACTCGTATAGGAGGGATCGTTCGGAGCGGTGCCGATGCTGACGATGTAGTTCGGTTCCGCGTAGACCACCTTCGGGTTGTGCGCGAGAGCCGCTGCCAACGCATCCGTCTTGAGCGAGCGCGAGTGCAGACGCCAGACTGTTCCGTTCTTGTGAGCGGCAAGTTTCTGGCTGTGATCGACGTCGGCGCCGTTACCCGCCGCCGACACCTCGGCGTCCGAAGCTCCCGCCTGGAACTTGACCAGAACCTCGCCCGGAACGGATCGTCCCGAGGGAACGATGACCGGCGGCGCGGCGTAGAGAAAGCTGCAGGTAAGGAGAGAGGCGCAGAGAAGACGAAGGTGTCTGATGTCCATAGAGGAATCCGGGCGCGTAGGCGCGAGAGATGCGCTGTATTGTTATTGAGGGGTGATGGACCAGCCCCGACCGGGGTCGACTATAGGGGCGGAAAGCCTCAAACGCAATAAGAAATGAGCACCGATTCGCGACAGCGCCTCCTCCTTCTTTTGAAGCAGCACGGCTGGAATGCCACCTCATTCCAGGTCGTCGAGACTGACTTCCGGTATTGGTTTGATTCGAAAGGAGATGCGGCGGTCGCATTTCTCGATACCGGCGGCGCTTGGGTCGTTGCCGGCGCGCCGATCGGGCCGATCGAGCGCTTAGAAGAGATCGCCACCCTTTTCGCTGCGGAAGCGCGACGGCGCGGAAAGCGGATCGCCTACTTCGCGGTGGAGCCGCGATTTCTCGATCAGGTTTCGATGCCCTCGGTGACGATCGGCGAACAGCCGTGGTGGGATCCGCGATCGTGGGAGGAGCGGCACCGAGGACATCGCGGTCTCAAGGAACAGTTGCGGCGGGCACGGGCGAAAGGTGTGACAGTCACCCGTGTGCCGTCATCGGTGGCTGCAAACGAGCTGCGTCCGGAGCTCGAGCGCCTCATCGGGCGGTGGCTCATGACGCGGGTCATGCCGCCAATGTCGTTCCTCGTGGCGCTCGAGCCGTTCGTGTGCGCTGATGAGCGCCGGTTCTACGTGGCGCTGGCCAAAGACCGCGCGATCGGATTGCTCGTCGCCGTTCCGGTCTACGACCGCGGCGGCTGGTTCTTCGAAGACATCCTCCGCGATCCGCGGTCGCCGAACGGCACGACGGAATTGATGATCGACACGGCGATGCGCGACGTCGCTGCCGACGGATGTTCGTTCGTCACGCTCGGGCTCGCCCCGCTCGCGGGGGATGAGCCGTGGCTGCGAACGACGCGCAACCTGATGCGCGGTTTCTACAACTTCGAGGGACTCCGCACGTTCAAGGCGAAGCTTCGTCCGGACGGGTGGACCACGATCCTGCTCGCGTGGCCCGCCGACAGGACCTCGGCTGGTGCTATTTACGACGCCCTCGACGCCTTCGGCGGAGGTCACATATTCCGCTTCGGGACGCGGGCGGTCTTTCGTGCGCCGGCCCCTGTGCTTTTTCTCCTCGGCGCGCTCCTCATCCCGTGGATCGGGATCTTGGCGACGGCGGAGACGAGCCGCTGGTTCCGCACGCGCCGCGAACAATACGGATGGGTCGCATTCGACGCCGTGATGGCAGGCGTGCTCCTGTCGTTGAGCCACAAGTGGCGCCGCCCGCTCGCCGCCGCCGCATGCGCCGCCGCGGCTACCGACGGCGTGCTGACATGCATCTCGGCGGCGCGGTACGGCGCGCGCCGCGCGCGGCGTCTGTCTGACGTGCTGGTGATTACCGCCGCGATCGCCGCCCCCTTTTTGGCCGCCACGATTCTTCTCGGCCGTCTATCGCGCGAATCTCTGAGCGGATAATGGCGCGCGATGCGAAGTCGCGCGCTCTTCATCGCCCTGCTTCTGATTCCGACGATCGCGTTCGGCGCTGCTCCTTCTACCGACCTCGCCGAACGCGTTCGATCCGAGATGCTCTTCTCGTGGCACGCCTACGAAAAATACGCGTGGGGTCACGATGAGCTGCGCCCGCTGACGAAGACTTATCGCGACTGGTACGGCGAGTCGTTGCTCATGACGCCCGTCGACTCGCTCGACACGCTCATCCTCATGGGCTTCGACGACGAGGCGGCGAAGGCGCGGAAGCTCATCGACGAGTCGCTCTCGTTCGACAAAGACATCACCGTTAAGAACTTCGAGATCACGATCCGGCTCCTCGGCGGGCTTCTCTCCGGCTACGAGCTGACGGGCGACAAGCGGCTCCTCGATCTTGCCGACGATCTCGGTACGCGGCTCCTGCCGGTTTTCAACTCGCCGACCGGCATGCCGTACATGTACGTCAACCTGAAGACCGGGAAGACTAGCGGTGCGAAGTCGAACCCTGCGGAGATCGGGACGCTGGTCCTCGAATTCGCGACGCTTTCACGCCTCACGCACAAGCCGGTGTACTTCGACAAGGCGAAGAACGCGCTCGTGCAGCTTTACAAACGGCGCTCGAAGACGACGGGGCTCGTCGGCGAGGAGATCGACGTCGAGACCGGCGAGTGGACGAGCAAGGCGAGCCACGTCGGCGGCGGCATCGACTCGTATTACGAGTACCTCCTAAAGTGCGACGTCCTGTTCCACGATCGCGACTGCCATGCGATGTGGCAGACGAGCATCGCCGCGATCAACAAGCACCTCGCGGAGAGCACTCCGTCAGGCTTCTGGTACGGCCAGGCGGACATGGACAGCGGCAGGATCACCGCGTCCGAATTCGGCGCGCTCCACGCGTTCTTCCCCGCCGTTCTCGCCCTCGGCGGCGACCTGAATCGCGCGAAGAAGCTCGAGGAGTCGTCCTTCACGATGTGGAAGCTGCACGACATCGAGCCGGAGGTTCTCAATTACCGCACCATGGAAACGCCGTACGCCGGCTACCCGCTGCGTCCCGAGATCATCGAGTCGGCGTACTACCTCCGCCATTACACGCACAGTTCGCGCTACCGCGAGATGGGGCGCGTGTTCTTCGAGTCGCTCGTGAAGTACTGCCGCACCGAGGATGGCTACACGACGCTGAAGAGCGTCATCACGAAGGAGAAGGGCGACCTGATGCCGAGCTACTTCCTCGCGGAGACGCTGAAGTATCTCTATCTCCTCTTCGCGCCCGATTCCGTGCTGAAGTTCGACAGCGTCGTGTTCAACACGGAGGCGCACCCTTTTCGGCGCTGATTTTTTTTTGGGGGCGGACGCCCTCGTCCGCCCAGGCCGCGCGACAGCGCGGCTGACGCCGCGCGGGCGGACGAGGGCGTCCGCCCCTCCACTAGGTGACTAAGAAGCGCCGCGCAACGCGCTCGCGACGTCGCGCAATGGCGGGCGGGCGGCGGGATCGAAGTCGAGCATCTGGTTGACGAGTGCCGCGATCGCCGGCGGCGCTTCATCGGTCAACGCCTTCGGCTTGGTCGTGAGATGCAGCCGCACCATCTCGGGGAACGCGGGTGTCTCGGTTCCGAAAGGGAGCTCGCCGCGGAAGCTGAGATGGAGGAGCAATCCGACGCTATAGATGTCGGAGCGTTCGTCGTACGGACGGCCGAGGAGGCGTTCGGGGGCGGTGTAGCAGGGGGTGCCGACGAACGTCGATGCGTGCGTGACGTCGAACGACTCGTGCGTTTCGGGCGTGTCGTCGAGCAGCTTCGCGATGCCGAAGTCGACGACCTTGACGATCTCGCGGTCGGCGGCGTGGTGGAGGAAGACGTTGTCGGGCTTCACGTCGCGGTGAATGATTCCGGCGAGGTGCGCCGCCGCGAGTGCGTCGCAGACAGGCGCGATGATCTCGACCGTGCGCTGGAGCGGCAGCTTGCGGCCGTCGCGCAAGAGCGCCGCCAGAGTGCGTCCGCGTAGCAGCTCCATCACGAGGTACGGCACGCCGGTCGTCGAGACGCCGAAGTCGAGCACTTCGACCGCATTCGGATGCGTGATCCGGCACGCCGCGATTCCCTCGCGCCGGAAGCGGGTGAGCTGCTCCTCGGTGTTGTGCGTCATCGCCGGACGAAGCACCTTCACCGCGACCGGTCGTTGCGTGCGGAGATGGACGGCGCGAAACACCGCGC
The DNA here is from genome assembly GCA_036488085.1 of Thermoanaerobaculia bacterium. GTDB lineage: Bacteria > Acidobacteriota > Thermoanaerobaculia > Gp7-AA8 > Gp7-AA8 > DASXHZ01. The sequence continues at coordinate 10,724 of DASXHZ010000026.1, read as the reverse complement.
CGAAGCCCCCCTCGCCGATCTTCTCGTCGAGCCGGTAGGTGTCGTCGAGCACCGTATTCGTCAGCGCCTCGGAGAGGGCGACGAAGACGCGCTCCGTTCGTTGGTTCGCCAGCGCGAGCTGCTCGTTCTTCCGCTGCAGCTCGGCGTTGCGCAGCCGGAGCTCGCGGTTGAGGCGGAAGATCTTTACCTGCCCGCTCACGCGCGCCAGCACCTCGGCCGGCTCGAACGGCTTGGTCACGTAGTCATTGCCGCCCGCTTCGAAGGCTTTCACTTTCTCGTCGACCGAGTCGAGCGCGGAGATGAAGACGACCGGAATCGGCGCGAGACGCGGCTTGCTCCGCATGACGCTGCAGACCTCGTAGCCGCTCATCTCCGGCATCTGGACATCGAGGAGCACGAGGTCGGGCGGCTCGCTCTCGATGACCCGGAGCGCGTCACGCCCGTCGACCGCGGTCCGCACGTCGTAACCCGCTTGCTCCAGGATGCCGGTGAGCAGCATCCGGTTCACGGCGGCGTCGTCGGCGACGACGATCTTTCCGGCGTCCGCGCTCATCTCATCGCTTCCACGAAAGCTGCAGCCACACCGAGCGGCCGGGGTAGTCGAACTCCACGACGTCGCCGGTCGGCCGGCGGGTTAAGTACGCGATCTGGTCGTCGGCCGCGTTCTTGACGCCCACCCGGACCTCCAGGCCGCGAACCAGCACATTCTCACGAGAGAGCGTCAGGTCAAGCGTGTGGAAGCCAGCGCCCACCGGCCGGTCGGCGACGTAGTAATAGCGCGCGCCGAGGACGTACGAGTGCGCCGGGCGATAGAACATCGACAGGTTCGCAAGCCAGTGCGGCGAAATCGCGTTGGCGACGTTCTGCGTGAGGCTGACGCGCGGATCGACGGTGTCGACGTGCGAGAGGTTGGCGTCCACCTTCACCGGCGCGGCGAGCTGCTGCGACCACTCCGCCTCTTCGCCGATCGCTTTCGCATCCTTCGGGATCAGCACGCCGCCCGGCTGGATCATGTTGGAGATGACGGAGCGGAACACGGTCAGCCGTCCGACGCGGCCGGAGTCGCGATAGACGTAGTTGAGCTCCGTGGTGGCGTTCACTTCGAACGCGTAGCGCGCATTCGCACCGGGCGGTGGCGGCGTGTAAAGCTCGAAGAACGTCGGCGGCCGGAAGCCCTCGGCGTACTGCGCCTTGAAGATGTTCCGGTCGTTCGCGCGGAAGATGATCGCCGCGCGCGGCGTGGTCCGCGACTGGAAGTCGCTGTATGAGTCGTACCGCGCGCCGGCGATGACGCTCAGCTTGCGCGTCACTTCGAGCTGATCCTGCAGCGTGATCCCCGCGATCTCGCGCGTCTTGTTCTCGGCGAGCAGCACCGGTGGTCCGGGAGGCTGGCCGGGCGGGGGCGGAACGCGATGCGATCCGCTGTCGATATGCGAGTTCGTGTAGTCGGCCCCGAGGAGAATCGCCTGGCCGGCGACGTCCCACGTCGCGCTGGTGGAGACACGCCAGAGGGCGCCGCGGAACTGCGAGCCGGTGTCGTTGAGATCGTTCTTTAGATAGAGGATGTGCGACTCGGAGTGAAACTTCGGCGTGATCGAAACGGCGTACTTACCGTCGACCGCGTTGCTCGTCTCGGAGAAAGTCGGGCCGGCGGTCGGGGTGAACGACCGGCGCTGTGTCTCCGCCGTCAGCGAGAAGCCGCCGTGTTCGATGGAGGCGGTGCCGAACCAGCGATCGTCGGTCGACGCGCCCTCATTCACCGGCGCAGGCGCGTGGTTGCCGGAGTAGCGCGAGAGGTTGACGCCGAGCTTCGTCCCTGCGCCGCTCCACTGTGACCGCGCGCCGAGTTCGTAGTACGGGTGCGGGCCAGCTACGCGCGCGAAGAGTCGCGTTGCCTCTTTCCGGGTGACGATGTTCACGAGGCCCATGAAGGCGTAGTCGCCATAAAGCACGGACCCAGGGCCGCGAATCACCTCGATGCGCTCGATCTGCTCGACCGGCATGGAGAGCGCGGAAGAGTTGATCCCCGAGTCCTGCCGCGAAAGCGGGATCGAATTGACGAGGATGAGGATGTTCCCGTTGTTGAACGGGAAGTCGAGGCCGCGCACGATGACCGACTCGCTGGCGCGCTCGTCGAGCTGCGGCACGATGCCCGGAACGAGGCCGAGCGCCTCGCCGGCGGTGGCGATGCCGAGGGCCTCGAGGTCGTCGCCTTCCAACACGCTGACGATGCCGGGGACGTAGTCGCTGTTCATCCGCGTCTTCGTGGCGACGTCGGTTTCCTGCTGAACGATCGAGAGAAGGTCCGCGAGCTCCTTCTCTTCGCCTTTCTGTTGTTGCGGGGGCGCCGGCTCGGTCTCGTGTAGCGCCGCCGACTCGGCGGCGCTACACAGAAACGGGATGAACAAGAGCATGGCGGCGAGGGCGAACTTCCTCATGCACGACTCTCCACGCGATTGCGGCCCGATTGTTTCGCCTGATATAGCGCGGCATCGGCGGCTTCGACGATCACGGAATGGTGACCATCGATGAGCGGCACCATCGTTGCGGCGCCGGCGCTGATGGTGACGTGGCCGGCACACGACGAGCCGGAGTGCGCGATGTTCAGCGCTCGCACGGCGTCGAGCATCGACTGCATGATCGCGCGCGCAGCGACGGCGTCGGTTTCCGGGAGCACCAGCGCGAACTCCTCGCCGCCGTAGCGTGCCGCGAGATCGCCGGGGCGGCGGGCGATAGAGCGGATCGCGAGTGCGACGGAGCGGAGGCATTCGTCGCCGCGCGTGTGGCCGTACGTGTCGTTGAAGCTCTTGAAGTGGTCGACGTCGGCGATGGCAACGGTCAGCGGCGAATGGCTGCGCGCGCAGCGTTTCCACTCCGTGTCGATCGATGCGTCGAAACGGCGGCGATTGGCGATGGTCGTGACGGCGTCGATCGAGGCGAGCGACTCCAGGAGGTCGCGCGCGCGCTTCAACTCGATGTGCGTTCGGACGCGCGCGCGGACGATCGGCGGCTGGATCGGCTTCGTAATGTAGTCGACCGCGCCGACGTCGAAGCCGCGCGCCTCGTCGCCGACCTCTTCGCGCGCGGTGACGAAGATGACCGGAATCCGGCTGGTCGCCTCGTCGGCTTTCATCCGGCGGCAGATCTCGAAGCCGTCGAAGCCCGGCATCACGACGTCGAGGAGGACGAGCTCCACGGCGCCGCCGGAGACGATCTCCAGCGCGCGTTCGCCGCTGGTCGCGAAGAACAGCTCGTACTCCTCGCGCAGCGCCTCCGCCATGACGCGGATGTTCGCCGGCTGGTCGTCGACGATGAGCAGCTTCCCCTTCATCCGTTCGCCTCGATCTGATCGAGGTAGTGGCGCGCCGCCACGAAGTCGAGGCGGTCGAGCGACTCCTCGAGCATGCGCAGCGGCTCGGGATGTTTGTCGCCGGCAGCGCGTTTGAGATCGGCGAAGCAGTCGACGGCGGCGAGGTTGTTGGCGTCGAGATGCTCGCGCATCTTCTTCGCGATCGGGAGGAGGGCGGCGGTAACGGCGGCTTCGCCGCCGCGCGGAGGCGGGGCCGCCGGCGCCCCACCGAGCATGGCATTCAACGACTCGATGCTCTCGGCGGCTTCGTCGATTGCGGCGGCGAGATCGCCGAGGACGACCGGGACGCCGCGGCGGATCCACGACTCGAGCGTCGCCGCCTCCTGCGCCACCCGGCGTGCGCCCATCGTGGCGGCCGAGCCTTTCAACGTGTGGAGGAGGTCGTGCGCCTGCGCCATGTCCGACCCCTCGATCGCCTTGCGGATCTTCGGGAGCGCGCCGAGAAGGTCGCGCCGGAACTCGGCGATGAGCCGGCGATAGAGGTCGATGTTGCCGCTGGTGCGGCGGATGCCGTCGCCGACGTTCAGGCCCGGCAGCATCTCCGGAAGCGAAGACGCTTCCGGTGCTGTCTGCGTTTGCCGCGGATCGGTTTCCACGTGAATCCAACGTCCGAGGACCGCGAGAAGTTGTTCCTCGTCGATCGGCTTCGCGATGTAGTCGGACATGCCGCAGTCGAGGAAGCGCTCGCGGTCGCCGAGCATGGCGTGCGCGGTCATCGCGATCACCGGCAGCGACGCGAGGTGCTCCTGCGCCCGGATCGCCTTCACCGTCTCGACGCCGTCGAGCTCTGGCATCTGTACGTCCATCAGCACGGCGTCGAAGCGTTGCGATGCGATTGCGTCGAGCGCCGCGTACCCGTTGAGGGCCTCGATGACTTCGAGCCCGGCGAGCGTGAGCAGCTCGCGCGCGACCTCGCGATTGATCTCGTTGTCTTCGACCAGCAGGACCTTCTTGCCGGAGGAGAAACGCGTCCGCTGCACGCTCGCGGCGGAACGCGCACGCCGTTCCGCGGGCGAGAGCACGCTGAGCAGTGCGTCGTGCAGCGTCGACGGACTCACCGGCTTGTGGAGCACTGCGTCGATGCCCGCTTCGTCGGCGTGCCGCGTCGCGTACTCGCGTTCGTAGGCCGTCACGAGGATGACCGGCAGCCGTGACGGAAGGTCGCGGGTCCGCATCAGCCGCGACGCGGCCTCGGCGCCGTCCATCCCCGGCATCTTCCAGTCGAAGACGGCGAGGCGATACGGCTTCCCTTCACGGGCGGAGCGGATCGCTTCTTCGACCGCCTCCTCGCCGCTCGGTACCGCGGTCACGGTGCAGGAGAGCGAGCGAAGCATGTTCGTGAGCACCGCGCGGGCGCTCGCGTTATCGTCGGCGACGAGCACGGGGAGATCGCGGAAGGCATCGGCGAGGCGGCGAACCCCGGTGGCGCCGCGCACGACATCGAACGGGGCGGTGAACGAGAAGGTGCTGCCGGCGCCCGGCGTGCTCTGCACGTGCATCTCGCCGCCCATGATCGTCACGAGGCGGCGCGAGATCGCGAGACCGAGGCCTGCGCCGCCGAACTTCCGCGAGTTCGAGGAGTCGACCTGCGTGAACGGCTCGAAGAGCGTCCACAGGTGCTCCGGCGCGATGCCGATGCCGGTGTCGCGCACCGAAAACTCCAGCTCCGCGCGCTCGCGGCGCACTTCGTTCGCGCGAATCTCGACGACGATCTCCCCCTCGCTCGTGAACTTGAGCGCGTTGTTGAGGAGGTTGAGCAGGACCTGCTTGAGCCGCAGCGGATCGCCGTGGAGGCGGCGCGGCACTTCGCCGTCGGTCGAGAAGACGATCTCGACGTTCTTCTGCGCGTTCTTTTCGGTAAGGCGCATGCCGACGACGTCGGAGATGTCGGCGAGGAGCTCGTCGAGGTCGAAGTCGACGCGCTCGATCTCCAGCCGTCCCGCTTCGATGCGCGAGAGGTCGAGGATGTCTTCGATGATCGCGGCGAGAAGTCTCGCCGAGGAGCGGATCTTCTCGAGGTATTCGCCGACCTTCGGCGGCGGCTCGCGCTTCATCGCGAGCGCGGTCATCCCGACGATCGCGTTGAGCGGCGTACGGATCTCATGGCTCATGTTCGCCAGGAACTGGCTCTTGGCGCGGTTCGCCGTCTCCGCCTGTTCCTTCGCCTGTTTCAGCTCTTCCTGGACGAAGCGGCGCTCCGCGCGCTGGCGCTGCAGCTTGAGCATGACGCGGAGGATGACGGCCCAGACGACGATGAGCAGCGCCACGACCGCCAAGCCGATGACCGTCATCTCGTAGCGGACGTCGCGGGTGAGCTGCTGGAAGAAGCGGTCGCTCACGCGGAACGTCGAGATGCCGAGGACCTCGTACGTCTCGGGGTCGTACAGCGCGACCTCCGTACGGAAGCCGCCGCCGGCATTCGCGCCGCGATGGATGTCGAGCGAGCCCTTCGAGGCGCCGACGACGTCGTAGTCGATCTTCAGGTCGATGCTCTCGAAGTAGGGGATTCCGCTCCGCGCATCGCGGAGGAGCAGGAGCTCGTCGAGCGCCGCGGTCGTGTGGCGGAGGCGCGCCGGGCCGTCGCCGGAGCGGAGCGCGGCGGCGATGAAGTTTCCCTGCGAGCGCGCCAGTACCTCGGCCTGCGAGACCGCCTCCGCTTTGAGCCGCGGCTGCAGAACGGCGGTCCAGTAGAACGCCACAACGCCGCCGAGGAGGATCCCGAGCAGCGCGAAGACCGCGGTGACGATGGTGGCGACGCCGCGCGACGACTCGGTCACTGGAACACCTTCGCCACTTCCATGAAGAACGGTTTGAGCGTGATCTGCGACGCCTCGATCGTGGCGCGGTTCACGTAGGGCCGCACCTGCGCTTCGACCGAGAGGCCGCCGAGGACGCCTTTTTCGACGTGGCCCTCGAAGGGCGAGTAGACGATCAGCCGATGCGTGATGCCCCAGTGGATGATCGACGCAAGCGCCTGTCTCGCCGGCGCATCGGCGAGGAAGATGCCGGCCGGGACGCGTTTGTCGTACGCGACGAAGTTCGGATCGTTCGTGACTTCGGTGACCATCGGGATCCCGTGGACCTTGTCGTCCGCGGCGAAGCGCTGCGCCAGGTCGGCGGCGCGCGTCTTGTCGTCGACGTAGAAGAAAACGATCAGGAGCTGGTTCGGCGCGACCGTCTTTCTCGGGAGGTCGACGTCGGCGGCGAGGAGAGCGCGGAAGAGGCGGATCCCGGCGGCTGCGCGGCGGTCGTCGACCTCATCACCGAAAAGGAGCGAAGGGAGAACGAGCGCCAATAGCAGCGCGAGCAGCGGACGGCGCATTTGGACGTGGATCGCAGGGATCGACCGCCCGATTTTGCCACGAACAGCGGGGTTTAGGTGGTGGTGGTCGTGTCCGTACTACCGGTCGTGCCGGTGGTCCCAGTCGTGTTCGACGTGTCGGTCGCCGGCTTCGGTTTCGCCGTGCTGGTGGGCGTCTTGCCGCTGCTCGTCGGCGGTTTGCCGGGACGCGGAGGCTCGAGGCTCGTCGCGGTGGCAACGTTGCCGCCGCCCTTCGGCGCGACCGCAGTCGAAGTCACGGCTGTCGTCGTATTCGTTACCATCGGTGTGGAACCGTTGCTGGCGGCGATCGTGCCGGTGGTCGCCGGCATCGGCGGGACGGGAGTGACACTCACGGTCGTGTCGGTTGCCACCGCGGTTGAAGTCGTGACGGCGGTTTCGGTGGCCGTCGACTGCGTCTGCTGCGTCGTAGACTCCGTCGATTCCGAGCGGGTGCAGGCGGCGAAGAGGGCGAGAACGAGAAGCGCGGCGTACCTCACGAGGTGCATACTCTCGCAAGATGCTCGCCACGCTTTCGCTGCTCTTGCTGACCGCGGGTGCGCCGCGCGTGCGCAGCGTCCAGGAGCCTGACGTGCGTCTCGGCGAGACGCTGACGCTGCGCACCGAAAACGTCGATCCGGTGCAGTGCAAGTCGCTCCAGCTCTTCATTGACGGGGTCGAGGTCGATGGGCTCACGCCCGACTGCTCGCACGCCGGCGAAATCCGCTTCACGCTCGCGGTGAACGGGAAGAACGTGAAGACGTGGCGCACGCTTTTCGCGCGCGCGCCAGGCTGCTGCCGTCAGGTCAGCGTGAGTGCCGGGACCGGCGAGCACGAGCTCGAGACCGACGTCCTCTCGATACCGATGCGGATCATCAACCGCGTCCGCTGGTTGATCACGATCGCGCTCGCGCTTCTCGCCACCGCCGCGATCCTGTTCCTACACTGGCGAACTGCTCTTCTCGAAAACCTGCCGCGGATGCAGATCGCCGTTTCCGCCCTGGCGATCGGTATCGCGTACGGTTACATCTGGTCGACCACCGGCGAGGTCTCGACGATCAACGGTTCCGCGCTCACGCTCCTCGGCATCGGTCTCGGGACGACCGCGGGCAACGCGATCCTCTCTTCGGGCAAGCGCGTCAGCGTGCCGGCGGCGGTCCAGGCGATCGCGAACGCCGGTATCCAAGCGCCCGTCGAGACAAAAGTTCGCTTCAGTCTCCACTCGCTACAGGCGGCCGTCTGGACCGCGATCATTGCGTTCATCTTCATCGCCGGGGCGTATCGCGATCTCGAGATGCCGGACCTGAGCGAACAGATGCTGGCGATTCTCGGCATCAGCGGCGGAACGTACCTCGCGTTCTCATTCAAGAAGCGATGAGCGACGTCATCGCGCTCCTCAAAGAACTGGTCGCCATCGACTCCGTCAATCCCTCGCTCGTCCCCGGTGGTGCGGGCGAGGCGGAGATCGCGCAACGGATCGCGGCGGAGCTACGCAGCTTCGGCGCCGCGGTCGAGATTCAGGAAGTCGCGCCGCGGCGCGTCAACGTGATCGGTGTCCTGGAGGCGAAGACAGCCGGCCGCTCGCTCATGCTCTGCGGTCACAGCGACACGGTCGGCGTCGAAGGGATGACCGCGCCGTTCGACCCCATCGAGCGCGACGGAAAGCTGTACGGCCGCGGCGCACAGGACATGAAAGGCGGCGTCGCGGCGATCCTCGCCGCCGTGCGGACGATCGCGGAGCAGGACCTGTTGCGGGCCGGCAAACTGATCGTCGCCATGGTGGCTGACGAGGAGCACGCCAGCCTCGGCGCGGAGCATCTCGTAAAGTCGCTCCGCTGCGACGCGGCGATCATCTGCGAGCCGACGGACCTCGCGGTCGGGGCCGGCCACAAGGGATTCGAGTGGGTGGACGTCGAGACGCATGGCGTCGCCGCACACGGAAGCCGTCCGGAAGACGGCGTCGACGCGATCGTGAAGATGGCGCCGGTCCTGGCGGCGATTGAAGCGCTCGACCGCCGGTTTGCCGCCGCCCCGGCCCACCCGCTTCTCGGCCGTCCCTCGGTACACGCGTCGCTGATCCGCGGCGGACGGGAGCTGTCGACGTATCCCGATCGTTGCACCCTCTCGATCGAACGCCGCACCGTCGACGGCGAGCGTGAGGGGATTCTTCTCGACGAAGTGCGCCAGATGATCCGCGGCCTCGACGCCGATGCGCGCCTCACATTCATGCGGCGTCCGTACCTCACGCCGGAGACATGCGAACTGCTCGCACTCCTGCGCGGCCCTCGTACAGCCCTCTCGTTCTGGACCGACGCCGCAATCTTTGGGAACGCCGGTACGCCGGCCGTAATCTACGGCCCCGGCGGCGCCGGCTTACACGGCATCGAGGAGTACGTCCGCATCGACGAGGTGCGCGCCTGCCGCGATACGCTCATCGACGTCGCCACCCGATTCTGTAAACTAAGCTCACATCCCGGAAAAGAGAGAGGTGCGTGATGCGCGCGAAGTTGCTCGTTCTGCTCGCAGTTTTGGTCGCGCTGCCGGCGGCGGCGCAGTGGGAGCCGCCGGATGCGCCGAAGCCGAGGCCGAATGACGGCGGTCCGGCGCTCGTCTACTTCGCGCACTCGTACTTTCGGGAACATCCGAACGTCGCGGGCCTCGACGACCGCATCTCGCTGCACGTTCAGAACCTCGACTCGCTGCTCGCGAAAGTCGACAACAACTGCAGCGCGCTCGTGCTCTTCCTCGACGGCATGCCGCTCAAGGGCATCCAGCCGGAGTCCTGCGACAGGATTTCGGGACATGTTCGCTACCGGCTCGAACGCGTCCAGAAGGACGACGCCGCGTGGCACGAGCTCCTCGGCAGTCCGACGAACTTCACGCGGGAGGTGAGCGTCAGCATCGGGTCGACCACCTCGTTCTCGGCGCTCAGCAGCGTGACGAACTTCGAGCTCGAGGTCATTCCGGCCAGTCCGTTCCACGTCTACCTGATTCTGCTGGTCGTCACGCTCATCGGGTTCATCTATCTCTGCACGCACACGCCCGTCATTCGCGGCGGTCAGCCGAGCCAGGGCCTGAGCGAAAGGCCCTTCAGCCTGTCGCTTTTTCAGATGGCGTTCTGGTTCTTTCTCGTCATCGCGGCGTACGTGTTCATCTGGCTCATCTGCGATGAGTTGAACACCATCACCGACTCCGTGCTCGGCCTCATCGGCATCGGCGCGGCGACCGCCGTCGGCGCGAAGATGGTCAACGATCGGACGACGGGCAGCGACGCGCCGTCAGTGACTCACGGATTCGTGAGCGACGTGATCAGCGACATGAACGGCGTCAGCATCCATCGCCTCCAGATGTTCGTCTGGACGCTCGTTCTCGGCGTGATCTTCCTCGCCTCGGTCTACAAAGATCTCGCGATGCCGGAGTTCAGCGCCACCCTCCTCGGCCTCATGGGCATCAGCTCCGGCACCTACCTCGGCGTGAAGACCCAGGCGGGCAAGGACGACAAGTCGTCTCCGCCGCCGGATGCCGGTGCGACGCCGGCCGCCAACGGAGGCTGACCGGCCGCCGCTGGCCTTTTCCAAGACGCAGGTCGCTTTATCCGAGGCTCGGATCGCGTGGCGGAGGCTCGGATCGCGTGGCGGAGGCTCGGATCGCGTGACGGAGGCGCTGACGAGCGTGGCGGAGGCGCTGACAAGCGTGGCGGAGCCTCGGATCGCGAATCCGAGGCCCTGCCGAGCGTGGCGGAGGTCATGCCGAGCGTGGCGGAGGTCCTGACAAGCGTGGCGGAGGTCCTGACAAGCGTGGCGGAGGTCCTGACAAGCGTGGCGGAGGCTCGGATCGCGAATCGGAGGCGCTGACGAGCGTGGCCGAGGCTCCGACGGGCACGGCAGAGGCTCGGATCGCGTGGCGGAGGCTCGGATAGCGTGGCGGAGGCTCGGATAGCGTGGCGGAGCCTCGGATAGCGTGGCGGAGCCTCGGATAGCGTGGCGGAGGCTCGGATAGCGTGGCGGAGGCTCGGATAGCGTGGCGGAGGCTCGG
>DASXHZ010000112.1:0-34800 GCA_036488085.1 Thermoanaerobaculia bacterium | reverse complement strand
GTTGGCCTCGGCCGGGTGCTGCTTGCACTCGAGCAGCGCGTTCATCATCAGCGGCGCGACGATCGTCGCGTCGGACTCGACCACGAACATCGGCGTCTCCGCCGTCAGCTTGTCCCAGGTGATCTTCTCGTTGGGCGTCGCGCCCGAGTACGAGCCGTACGAGGTCGTCGAGTCCGAGATCTGACAGAAGTACGCCCAGGGCTTGACCGGCTGCTCGAGGTCGTACTTGATCGATGCCACGACGCAGATGGGAAAGTCGCCGGCGATGCCGCCGCCGATCTGGAAGAAGCCGATCGAGGCCGATTCCGAGGTCTTCGTGTAGAAGTCGGCCAGCTCGATCATGTACTCGATGCCGGTGCGCACCGTGTGCACGTTCTTGACGTCGCCGGTGATGCAGTGGCCGGCGTACATGTTGCCGAGCGTGGAGTCCTCCCAGCCGGGAACGAACATCGGGAGGTTCTTTTCGGCGGCGGCGACCATCCACGAGTCCTTCGGATCGATTTGGTACGACTCGGCGATCGAGCCGTCGCGCAGGATCTCGTACATGAACTCGTGCGGGAACAGCCGCTTCCCTTCCTTGTCCTTCGCGACCCAATGCCGCAGTACCGCCGACTCGATCCGCCGCATCGCTTCCCCCTCGGGGATGCAGGTGTCGGTGACGCGGTTCATGTGGCGGTCGAGCAGCGCCTGCTCGTCGTGGGCTGACAGCGACCGGTAGTGCGGTACGCGCTCGTAGTGATCGTGTGCGACGAGGTTGAAGATGTCTTCCTCGAGGTTCGCGCCGGTGCAACTGATCGCGTGGATCTTGTCCTGCCGGATCATCTCGGCCAGCGAGAGCCCGAGCTCCGCCGTCGACATCGCCCCGGCGATGGTGACGAGCATCTTTCCGCCCGAGGCCAGGTGCCGGTTGTAATCCTCAGCCGCCGCGATGAGGGCCGCCGCGTTGAAATGACGGTAGTGGTGCTTGATGAAATCGGTGATCGGTGCAGGCATGAGGCCGCGAATCGTACACTACGCGTTATGAAGCGAATCGTCCTCGCGCTCCTGGCTCTCAGTCTGCCCACTGCGCTCTGCGCACTCCCGTCTGAATCAATCGAAAAAGACGTTCGCACGCTCGCTGCCGACGACATGGAGGGCCGCGGGCTCGGCACGAAAGGGATCGACAAGGCGACGTCGTATCTCGAGGGGCGGATGAAGGCGATCGGTCTCGAGCCGGTGTTCGGAACGAGTTACCGCCAGCCGTTGCCGGTGAAGATCGGCGTGAGCGCGGGGACGCAGAACAGGCTCGGCGACGTGGCCGCCGCCGACTGGACGCCCCTCGGCTTCTCCAGCGCCGGCGCGTTCGACGCGCCGATCGCGTTCGTCGGCTACGGCATCTCCGCCCCGCCGCTGAACTACGACGACTACGCCGGCATCGATCTGAAGGGCAAGGTCGCGCTGATGCTCCGTTATGAGCCGCAAGAGAAGGACGAGAAGTCGCCCTTCGACGGCCGGAAGCCGAGCCGCTGGTCGGCGATGCGCTACAAAGTTCTGCAAGCGCGCGAGCGCGGCGCCGTTGCGGTGATCTTCGTCACCGGCCCGCTGCAGGACGACGCGCAGAACAAGATCCCGGCGCTGACGAACGACGGCCCCGAGAGTCCGGCCGGCATCCCCGTCGTGCAGGTGCGGACGTCGGTTGCAGAGAAGTGGGTCGGCGACCTGACGAAGTGGCAGAAAGACGTCGACTCCGATCTGAAGCCTCGGTCACGCGTGCTCGACGCGACGATCGCCGGCAACGTCGACGTCAAGGCGGAGTACGCCCAGACGGCGAACGTCGCCGGCATGATCCCCGGCCGCGGCGCACTCGCGAACCAGGTCGTCGTCATCGGGGCGCACTACGACCACCTCGGCTACGGCGGCCAGGGCTCGATGACGCCGAACGTCCATGCGATCCACCACGGCGCGGACGACAACGCGTCGGGTACCGCCGCGGTGCTCTCGATCGGCGAACGGCTCCGCAAGCAGGTCGACGACGTGCCGAACAGGCGGACGGTGATCTGCGTGCTCTTCTCCGGCGAAGAGGTCGGCCTCGCCGGCTCTTCGTGGTTCGTCGGTCATCCGCCGGAACAGTGGCCGCCGGTCGCGATGGTCAACCTCGACATGGTTGGGATGATGCGCGACAACAAGCTGATCGTCTTCGGCAGCGACTCCGCGCCGGAATGGAAGGATGCGATCGCGCACGCCACTGAGTTCGCGAAGCTGAACGTCACGGCAAGCGGCGACGGCTACGGCCCCTCGGACCAGACGAGCTTCTACGCGAAGCAGGTCCCGGTGCTGCACCTCTTCACCGGCGCCCACGACCGCTACCACACGCCGGCCGACGTCGCCGACGCGATCAATTACCCCGGGATCGAGAAGTCGGTCGATTTCGCGACGAGCATCATGATGCACCTGGCCGCCGGACGCGTGACGCCGCAATACGCGCGGGCGACGAGCGCCCCCGCTATGGAAGGCGACAGCCGCGGCTACGGCGCATACCTCGGCACGGTCCCCGACTACAGCGCCATGGATGCGACGACCGGCGGCGTGCTGCTGTCCGACGTCCGCCCCGGCTCGCCCGCGGAACACGCCGGCATCGCCGGCGGCGATCGCATCGTCGACATCGGCGGCACGCGCATCGAGAACCTCTACGACATGACGTACGCGCTGCAGGATCACAAGCCGGGCGATACCGTCGGCGTGAAGGTGGTCCGGAAAGGCGAGCCGGTGCAGCTCCGCGCCACGCTCACCCAACGCGGCGCGCAGCCTGCTGCCGTCGCGGCGGCGCACGGTGGTGCCGCCGAGCCGATGAAGATCGGCGCCGGCGTTCCGTTCACGAAGCTCTTCGACGGCGAGAAACACATCCAGGACGTCCGGCAGCTCACGAACGGCGGCGAGAATGCGGAGGCGTACTTCAGCCCCGACGGGAAGCGCCTCATCTTCCAGTCGACGCCGCGCGGCGCGCAGTGCGACCAGGAGTTCATGCTCGATCTCGCCACCGGCGAGCAAAAGCGGATCTCGAGCGGCAAAGGCCGCACGACCTGCGGCTATTTCGAGTATCCGAAGGGCGACAAGATCATCTATGCGACTACCGACGACGGACGTGGAAGCGGCGCGACGTGCCCGCCGCCCGCCGACCAATCGAAGGGTTACGCATGGTCGATCTATCCCGGCTACGACATCGTCGAGGCGGACCCGGACGGCTCGAACGTACATCCGTTGATCGTCGGAGCGGGGTACGACGCCGAGATGACGTGGTGTCACCAGGGCGGGAAGGCGATCTTCACGTCGGTGCGCGACGGCGATCTCGAGCTGTACGAGTACACGATCGCCGACAAGAAGGTGAAACGTCTGACCAACACGCCCGGCTACGACGGCGGCGCGTACTACAACGCGCAGTGCACCGAGATCGTTTGGCGCGCGTCACGCCCCGCGGGCGAGGCGCTCACCGAGTACCGCTGGCTGCTCAACATGTTCCTGGTCCGGCCGACAGTGATGGAGCTATGGGTGATGAACGCCGACGGCACGAATCAGCGGCAGATCACGCACAACGGCGCCGCGAACTTCTGCCCCTACTTCACGCCCGACGGAAAGAAGATCATCTACAGCTCGAACGCCGGCGATCCGAAAGGGCGCGAGTTCGACCTCTATCTGATCTCGAAGAACGGCGGGGAGCCGGAACGGATCACGACCGCTCCCGGCTTCGACGGCTTCCCGATGTTCAGCCCCGACGGCCAGTACATCGTATGGGCGAGCAACCGCGCCGATCCGCCGTCGCACGAGACGAACCTCTACATCGCCAAGTGGGTGGAGTAGCCGTTACCGCTTTACCGTCACCGTCGTCTTCGCGGACGTGGCGATGCCGGTGTCGTCGGTCGCGGCGACGGTGAGGTCGGCGGAGACGCCGCTGAAGAGCCGTTCGTCGGGAACGGAGCGCCGCGGCGCGAAGTGGTAGCGCAGCTCGCCGTTCGCCGGAAGGGTCGTCGAGTAGCCGAGGGAGTTGATCTTCGCCGCGTCGTAGGAATCCTGCGCGACGCGTAGGCCGCCCATCGCGGTGACGTCGGCGGTGACGCCGGTGATGGTGACGGAATGTCCGCCGGTCTCGCGAACGATGACGTCGAACGGGAAGTCGTAGACGTTGCCGCTGACCGACTGCGCCACGATCGGATTCGGCGCGACCTGTACGGTGATCGCGCCGTGTCCCGATCGCGCGCCGCTCGGCTGCATCCCTCCCGCTCCTGATGTGCAATACGCCGCAAACAGCAGGAGTGGGAGGAGTGCAGCGCGCTTCATGCGCTACATGTGGTGCATCTCGCCTGCCATCAACTGCACCACACCGCACGCGATGCGCGGGCCTGCATTGCCCGACGGCTGCGAGGTGAGGTCGTCCGGATTCGCGTGGAGGATGACCGCGTGTCCATTGACGTCGTTCATGCCGCCGACCGTGATCGAGTGCGTCATGAACGTCGTGTGCACTTCGCCGCTCGCGTCCGACGTAACGTTGCCGAAGTCGCCGGCGTGATGGCTCGCTGCGTCGGGCGCACCGTGCGGCGCGTTGGTCGGGTTGTAGTGGCCGCCGGCCGCGTTCCCGAAGTCGGCGCACGACGCTTTGTCGTGAACGTGGAAGCCGTGCGTCGTGTTCGGCGCGAGGCCGGTCAGGTCGACGGTGACTTCGACCGTGCCGTCCTTCTGCTGCTGGAAGTGCACGTGGCCGTGCGCGGTCGCAGAGCCGAGCGGCGCGAGCGTGGTCGTCGCCATCGGTTGCGGCGTGTGGGCGCATGCGGCGAAGAGGAAAAGGGCGGTGGGGATCAGTGCGAGGGAGAGTTTCTTCATCTTCTTTCCTCCAAATAGTTTCGCGAGCGCCGTGCCCCTCACCCGCCGCTTCGCGGCACCCTCTCCCGAGGGAGAAGGATTGTTGTCAGGCTCATTACAACCTTCTCCCTCGGGAGAAGGTGGCGCGAAGCGCCGGATGAGGGGCGTGCGTCTCGCGCGAATCGACGATATCACTGCGACCAGGAGGCGATGCGGCGTCCGACCGCGCCGAGCCAGCTCGCGGCGATATCCCCGTAATACAGCGAGCCCGTCTTTCCGATCGCGTCGGCGAGCGAGGGGTACGGCGAGACGAGCTGCGCCAGCTCGCCGATTTTCATCTTCTTCCGCCGCGCGAGGACGACCTCTTCGATCAGCGTCGAGGCGTTGGAGCAGAGCGCGTGCGCGCCGAGGATGTGCCCCTTCGCGTCGCAGACGAACTTGATGAAGCCGTGCGTCGTGCGGTCGACGACGGCGCGGTCGACGTCGGCCATCTCGACGCGGTAGGTCTTGATCGACTCTCCATGTTTCTCGCGCGCCTCGCCCTCCGTCATCCCGATATGGCCAGCCTCCGGATCGGTGTAGAGACCCCACGGGATGTCGCTGTAGTCGACGCGCACGCGACCAGGGAAGAGCATGTTGCGGACGAGCTTCACCGCCTCGTACGCCGCGACGTGCGTGAACTGCATACCGCCATGCACGTCGCCGATCGCCCAGATGCGCGCGACGCTCGTCTGGAGGGAGCCGTCGACCGCGACGTACGAACGGTTCATCTTCACGCCGAGCGCTTCGAGTCCGAGGTTCTCCGTATTGCCGCGGCGTCCCGAGGCGACGAAGATCTCTTCGGCCGCGATCTCGTCGCTGCCCGTGCTGACGTGCTTCTTCCCGTCCGCCACGCGTACGGCCGTCACCTTGCTCTTCGTGCGGATGGTGATCCCTTCGCTCGTCAGGGTCTTCCGCAGCTCCGCGATGACTTCGTGGTCTTCCTTGTTGACGATCTCATCGCCTGCCTCGACGACCGTGACCTCGCATCCGAAGCGGCGAAAGATCTGCGCGAACTCGATCCCGATAGAGCCGCCGCCGAGGATGAGGATCGAACGCGGAAACTCATCGCGGTCGAGGAAGCTCGCGTGATCGAGGTACCCAGCCTCGGCGAGGCCGTCGACCGGCGGGACAGCCGTCCGCGACCCGGTCGCGATGACGATGTCCTTCCCGGTCAACGTTCGGCCTGCGACTTCGACCGCATCGCGTGCAACGAGCTTCGCCTCCCCTTCGATGACGTCGACTCCAAGGGCGCGGAACTTCTCCGGCGCGTCGTGGTGCTCGATCGCACGACGCGTCTCACGCATCGACTCCATGACCGCCCGCGGCGAAATGCGCGGCTCGACCGCCTCCAACCCGAACGCCCGCGCGTTCCGCATCTGATGCGCCAGCTTCGCACTCGCGACGAGGGCCTTCGTCGGCACGCAGCCGGTCCAGAGGCAATCGCCGCCCAACTTCGCGCGCTCGATCAGCGCGACCTTCCGCCCCATCCGCGCACAGCCAGAAGCCGTGACGAGCCCCGCGGTCCCGCCGCCGATGACGATGACGTCGAAGTGCTCGCTCACGGTGCGTACACCGTCACCTTCCGGGTCCGCGGTCCGTCCAGTTCGATGAAGTAGATCCCTTGCCACGTGCCGAGGACCAGCTTTCCGGCCCGATAGGGCCAGGAGAGCGACGTACCGATGAGCGTGGAGAGGAGATGCGCGTCGGAGTTCCATTCGCCATGGTGGAAGCGGACGTTCGGGATCATGGCGCGGAGCGCGGCGGTGAGGTCGCGCGGGACGTCGGGATCGGCGTTCTCGTTCACCGAGATCGCGCAGGTGGTGTGCGGGACGATGATGGTGCAGATGCCGTCGCCGGTCGCGATCTCAGCGAGCGCGCGTTGCACCTCGTCCGTGATGATGACGATCTGCTCGCGCTCGGTTGTCCGGACGCTGAAGGTCTTCTCCTGCATGTGACGGTTATAATTCAAACAAGCACCCAACCCTCATGCCCTTTTTCTGCATCCATTGCAGATCGGAGATCGATCCCGCCTTCAAAGCGTGTCCCTTCTGCGGCGAGGCGGTGACGGACTTCCTCCGCCGCTACCTCGAACAGCCGATCGACGGCAAGTACCAGATCCTCGCGCAGCTCGGCGTCGGCGGGATGGGGGAGGTCTACAAGGTCCTCCACATCCACCTGAACGCGGTGCGGGTGATCAAGCTGATGCGCTCCGCGATCGCGAATGACGCCGGCGCGCACGATCGCTTTCTCCGCGAGGCGCGGCTCGCCACGAAGATCCAGCACCCGAACGTGGCGGCGCTGTTCGACTTCTCGACGCTCGACGACGGCTCGCGCTACATGGTCTGGGAGTTCATCGAAGGGACGAACCTTCATGAGCTCATCGAGTCGCGTGGCCCTCTCTCCCCGCGCTACGCCGCGACGCTTGCGGTCCAAGCTCTGCGCGGGCTCGATGCGGTCCACCGCGCCGGCATCGTCCATCGCGACGTCAGTCCCGAGAATCTGATGATCACGCGCGACGCCGGCGACGTCGACGGCGACGAGCGCGTGAAGATCATCGACCTCGGCATCGCGAAGGGCAGCGACGCAACCGAGGAGCAGACCAAGACCGGCATGTTCGTCGGCAAGTGGAAGTACTGCTCGCCCGAGCACCTCGGCATGCTCGAACCGGGCGAGCGGATCGACGGCCGCGCTGACATCTATTCGTTCGGCATCGTGCTGTACGAGATGCTCGCCGGCGTTCCGCCGTTCCAGGCCGACACGCCGCACTCTTATCTGATGATGCACGCCTCGGAGCGGCCCAAGCCGATGCGGCAGGTCAATCCGACCGTTCCCGACGCGCCGAAGCTCGAGGCGCTGATCTTCCGCGCGCTGGAAAAGAACCGCGAGCATCGTTTCCGTACGGCGCGCGAGTTCGCTGATGAGCTGGAGCGGATCCTTCCGACGTTGCCGGAGACTGGCGGCGCGGCGCGGATTCCGATCGCAACCGAGGTGACCGACGAGGCGACGCGGGTTTCGGTGCCTCTGCTCGAGCCGGAGACAGTGCTCACGAAGCGGATGATCACGCTGCCGGAGCCTCCTCCGCCGGAGCCGAGACGATCTCCAGTCGGTGCGATCGTCGTCATCCTCGTTGTCATCGGTGCCGGAGCGCTCGCGGTCTTCAATCGGCATCGCGATGCGCCGGTCGTTCCGCAGCCGAAACCGATCACCGCGACGGTGGTCGTTCCGATCAGCCGCGGCCGCGTTGCGGTCAACGCCTTTCCATGGGGCGAGATCACGGCGGTGAAGAACATCGAGACGGGGCAGTCGGTCGAGATCGGGCCGAACCTCGTCACGCCGACGCCGCTCGACCTCGCGCCGGGACGCTACGAGATCACGCTGCGTAATCCGCAGTTCCCGACCGCGATCACGAAGTCGATTGAGGTGACGCCGGACCGTGATGCCACGCTCGACGTGCAGTTCAGCGATCCGGCCAACGCGCCGGTTCCCGACTTCGGAGCGTCGCAATGAGGCGCCTGCTCGTGATCGCCGCGATCGCGGTCGCCGCGATGAACGCGTATCAGCGTGGCGTGAAGGCTGTGCAGGCGAAGGACTACGCGACCGCCATCGATCAACTCCAGCGAGCCCTGGCCTCCGCACCGAACGAGGCGGCGAACTATCTCCCGCACTTCTGGCTCGGCATCGCGCGATTCGAGACGCACGACTACGACGGCGCGCTCCGCGACTGGAAGGCTTCCGAGGATCAGGGCGTGGTGCAAGGTTCCGAGTACTACGCGCGGATGCGCGAGTTCATGGCGGAGGCGCAGCGCGCGAAGGCCGACGCGGCGCACAAAGCGGTCGCCGAGCCGCGCAAGAACGCCGACGCGGCGATGAACCGCGCGATGTCCTCGCAAATGGAGGCGGTCGGCGCCGGCGGTGACCGCCTCGACGCGTACCGGAACGGCAAGCGAAAGCTGGAGCAGGCACTCGCGGACTTCAACCGCGCGGGAAACGACGCGCAGGTGTATCAGCGCGCGATCGACGGTGCGAATCAGGCGCGCGATCTGTTTGCGTCCGCGACGGATGAGGCGAAGCGAGCGAAGGCGGCGAAGGCCGCGAAGGCGGTTCCCGTCCCGCAGCCGCAGATCGCGATTCAGCCGTCGAAGCCGATCATCGTTCCGAAGCTGGAGCCGGCTGCGCCGCCTCCTGCCCCTCCTGCGGTCGAAAGCGAAGCATCTGTCGAAGCGCGGATTCGCGAGCAGGAGCAACACGCTAAAGAGATCCTGACCAAAGCGAAGCCGGTGACCGTCACCGCTCCGCGAGTCAATCCGATCGAGCCGGCGTACCGCGCCTTCGCGCGCGGCGACTTCGCCGCCAGCGAGCAGTTGCTCAGCGCCATGCTCGTTCGCCAACCGACCGCGGATGCATATCTCCTCCGCGGCTGCAACCGCTACACGCGCGCCATGCTCTCCCGAATGCCGGCGTCACTACTCGCCGCCGCGACCGCCGATTTCCGCGCCGCCCTGAAGCTCAATCGCTCCGCGCACCTCGACCAGTCCGCCTTCTCCCCGAAGCTCGTCGCGTTCTTCGAGCAGTCGCGCGCGACTCACCCTTGAACGGGCAGCCCGATCATCGGCGGCTACGCGGGCGAGACCCGGACCAGTCACTGAATCGAAGATCGATACCGGATGCTTTCGACAATCGGTCGAAGTCCCGCTTGTTTCGAGTCACGAGGGGAAGTTGGCGTGATGTGGCGATGGAGGCGATGAGTATGTCTCCGAGATGCTGACGATGGCGCCGCGCAAGCGCAGACCAGATATCCGCGGCGATCCTGGCCGCTTCCTGATCAAAAGGAAGCACGATGCAGTTGGCCACAAGCGCCTCGAACGCCTGCATCTGCCGTTCAAATGGTTTCCCGGCTCGGATTGCCTCATGATGCCCGCGCAGCCGTTCGAACACGGTCACCGCGGTGATCGTCAGCCGCCCGAACTCCGACAGGTACTCCAACGCTTTCTCGCTGACGTGAGAATGGCCTCGGCTCAGCTCCGACAACGTGTCGGTATCGAGTACGACAGGCTCCAATTTCAGCGTTGCCGATCCTCGAGCTTGCGAGTCAGCAGGTCACGTTGCGAAGCGGGGATATCGGCGAGACTGGCAACCGCCAAAGCAAGGATCCCCGCCGGCGCCGGGGCGATATCGACGTCCTCGCCGTAGTGCCGGCGTAGCAACGCGATCACCTGTCCCTCGAAACTCCGGCCGCATCGCTCTGCATCTGTTGTGATTCGCTCGCGAAGTGCGGCCGGGATGCGGATGGTGCGCGCGACCGTCGATTCCTGTGCGTGAGTGACGGCACGTTCGTTCATAACCAAAATAATACGAGACTGGTGACGTCGAGCCGTGAAGCTCAAGCGCTCGCGAGGCTCGACCAGTCCGCGTTCTTTGAGCAATTGCGCTAACGCGGTTTGGGCAACTTGCTCGCCCCTCACCCGGCGCTTCGCGCCACCCTCTCCCGGAGGGAGAGGGAGATGTTAGTTAGTTAGACCTCATCCGATCTCAACCTTCTCCCTCCGGGAGAGGATGCCGCGAAGCGGCGGATGAGGGGCGTGGCGCTCGCGGTAAACGTGGAGCGCAGACATTACTGTCTGCGTGATCTCCAGCGGCAGGGATCGGGCCGGCGGTTCCGAGGCGCGGGCCAACGGTTCCGAGGTGCGGGCCGGCGGTTCCGAGGCGCGGGCCAACGGTTCCGAGGCGCGGGCCGGCGGTTCCGAGGCGCGGGTCAACGGTTCCGAGGCGCGGGTCGGCGGTTCCGAGGTGCGGGCCAGCGGTTCCGAGGCGCGGGTCGGCGGTTCCGAGGCGCGGGGCGGCGGTTCCGAGGTGCGGGCCAGCGGTTCCGAGGCGCGGGGCGGCGGTTCCGAGGCGCGGGGCGGCGGTTCCGAGGCACGGGCCGGCGGTTCCGAGGCGCGGGGCGGCGGTTCCGAGGCACGGGCCAGCGGTTCCGAGGCGCGGGTCGGCGGTTCCGAGGCGCGGGCCGGCGGTTCCGAGGCACGGGCCAGCGGTTCCGAGGTGCGGGCCAGCGGTTCCGAGGTGCGGGCCAGCGGTTCTGGGCATGGCGCGGGCCGAATACACGTCGGGCCGCGAGGGTGAGTCGCGGCCCGACGAACCAAACTGCTGTGAAACCTACGCTTCTGCGCTGGCCGAGCCGATGCGCATGGCGTAGAACGAGCGATACACGAAGACGAGGGCGATGACGAGGAAGCCGACCGAGAGGGCGCGGGTCAGGCTCTCTTGACCGGCTTTCGTCATCTCGACCGCCAGCTCGACGGCGAGGAGGCCGAAGAGGGTCGTGAACTTGATGACCGGATTCATGGCGACCGAGGAGGTGTCCTTGAACGGATCGCCGACCGTGTCGCCGACGACGGTCGCGGCGTGGAGCGGCGTGCCCTTCTCCTTCAGCTCCACCTCGACGATCTTCTTCGCGTTGTCCCAGGCGCCGCCGGCGTTGGCCATGAAGATCGCCTGATAGAGACCGAAGATCGCGATGGAGATGAGGTAGCCGATGAAGAAGAACGGCTCGAAGCAGGCGAAGGCCAGCGTCGCGAAGAAGATCGTGAGGAAGATGTTGAACATCCCCTTCTGCGCGTACTGCGTGCAGATCGCAACGACCTTCTTCGAGTCTTCCACGGAGGCCTTCGTGACCGTCGAGTCGAGATTGATGTTCGCCTTGATGAACTCGACCGCGCGGTAGGCGCCGGTCGACACGGCCTGAGTCGCCGCGCCGGTGAACCAGTAGATCACCGCGCCGCCCATGATCAGGCCGAGCAGAAACTGCGGGTGGAGGATCGAGAGCTTGTCCATGTCGGTCTTGAGGCCGTTGGTGAGCATCACGATGATGGAGAAAATCATCGTCGTCGCGCCGACGACCGCCGTGCCGATGAGCACCGGTTTCGCGGTCGCCTTGAACGTATTGCCCGCGCCGTCGTTTGCCTCGAGGTAGTCCTTTGCTTTGCCGAACGTCGGGCGGAAGCCGAAGTCGCGCTGGACTTCGTCCTCGATGCCGGGGAGCGTCTCGATCATCGAGAGCTCGAAGACGGACTGCGCGTTGTCGGTGACCGGGCCGTACGAGTCGACCGCGATCGTCACCGGGCCCATGCCGAGGAAGCCGAACGCCACGAGACCGAACGAGAAGACGGCCGGGGCCAGCATCATGTTGGCCGGGAACTGGCCGCTGATCCATGAGCCGATGCCCATGAGGATCACGATGGCGAAGCCCATCCAAAACGCGCTGAAGTTGCCGGCGATGAAGCCTGCGAGGATGTTGAGCGACGCGCCGCCTTCACGCGACGCGGTGACGACCTCGCGAACGTGCCGCGACTCGGTCGAGGTGAACGCCTTCACGAACTCGGGGATGATCGCACCCGCGAGCGTGCCGCAAGTGATGATGGCTGAAAGCTTCCACCACATCGAGCTGTCGCCGCCGAGGACCGGGATGAGGAGGTGCGAGACGAGGAAGGTGAGGGCGATCGAGATCAGCGACGTCAGCCACACGAGCGACGTCAGCGGATGCTCGAAGTTGAAATTCTCGGCGTCGCGGTACTTCGCCTTCGCGAACATCTCGTTGATCCAGTAAGAGAGGACCGAGGTGACGATCATGATGACGCGCATCGCGAAGATCCAGACCAGGAACTGGGTCTGGACGGTGGCGTCGAAGACCGCCAGGAGGATGAACGTGATGAGCGCGACGCCGGTGACGCCGTAGGTCTCGAAACCGTCAGCGGTCGGGCCGACCGAGTCGCCCGCGTTGTCGCCCGTGCAGTCGGCGATGACGCCGGGGTTGCGCGCGTCGTCTTCCTTGATGTTGAAGACGATCTTCATCAGGTCCGACCCGATGTCGGCGATCTTGGTGAAGATGCCGCCCGCGATGCGGAGCGCCGCGGCGCCGAGCGACTCACCGATGGCGAATCCGATGAAGCACGGCCCGGCGTAGTCGCGCGGCACAAATAGAAGGATGCAGAGCATGATGATCAGCTCGACCGAGATGAGCATCGTGCCGATCGACATGCCGGCCTTGAGCGGGATCTCGTAGGTCGGGAACGGCTTGCCGCGCAGCGACGCGAACGCGGAGCGCGAGTTCGCGAAGGTGTTGACGCGGATGCCGAACCACGCGACGCCGTAGCTGCCGCCGATGCCGATCAGGCTGAAGATCAGAATCGTGACGACCTTCGCGACCTCGAAGTGCCGCAGGAAGCCGAAGTAGACGATCATGATCGCGCCGATGAAGACCTCCAGCAGCAGGATGAATTTGCCCTGCGTCGTCAGGTAGGTCTTGCATGTCTCGTAGATCAGCTCGGAGATCTCGCGCATCGAACTGTGCACGGGAAGGTTCTTGAGCTGCATGAAGATGACGAGACCGAACAGCATGCCGAGGATGCAGACGATGATGCCGAACGACAGCAGCGTGTGACCGCTGATGCCGAGGAAGCTCACACTGTGCAGGTCCGGCAGGACGAGGTTCGCCTCCGTACGCGCTTCCTGCGCGATCGCCAGCGGCGCGAATGACACCACCAGCAACGCCAGGATCAGCGTGCGCGTGATCCAAGACTTCATAGTTCCTCCGTATTGAGTTGTTACGGTGTACACCCGGTCCCGCTAGGTTGGGATTGCGAGACAGGCGGGCGGCGGATTCTACCGGATTGCGGGCTCAGCGCGAAATAGAGACAATTCCATCTCTGCGTCCGACCGCGCTCTCCATCGCCTGCGTCGTCGATGCCCGCGTCGGAGGTGCCATCTCCGGCTCGCGGATCTCGACCGCGTTCGCCAGCTACGACGCCTCGGTTCTCGAGGCGCTGTGCCGGCTCTATCGCTCCGTCCATCTCGTCCGGGCGCACGCCGACAGCACGCGCACGCTCGAGGAGCTGCGGTCGGTGCGGCCGGACGTCGTCTTCAACCTGGCCTTCTCCGCGACCGCGCTCGAGGCGCCGTTCGCCGGATCGCTCGCACTCCTCGGGATCCCCTTCACGGGAGCCGGCGCCGGCGCGATCGCGCTCGCGAACGACAAGGTGCGCTCCCGCACGCTGCTCCGTGCCGGAGGCGTTCCGGTGCCGCGGTTCGTGGCGCTCGATCCGGGCTCGAAGCCGCGGATGGACTTCGATCCGCCGTACATCGTGAAGCCGTCGGCGTCCGCGGCGTCGGCCGGCGTTTACGCCGACAGCGTCGTGAAGACGCGTTCGGGGGTCGGACGGCTCGCAGCACGGATCTGGAGGCGGTTCGAGCAGCCGGCGGTCTGCGACGAATTCATCGTCGGCCGCGAGATCCGGGTGGGAGCGGTCGAGGACGGGACCGGAACGCCGCGCCTCTCCGGCATCGCGGAGTGGGGTTTCTCCGACGGCTGGGGATTCAAGACCGAGGCGATTCGCGCGAATCCGCGCGTACGCCAGGCGCAACGCGTCACTCGAGAGCGCGTGGCGATGACGCGTCGGATGACGCGCGAGCTCGAGCGGCTGATTCGCGACTCGATGCGGATCCTCGGCGTGACCGGTTACGCCACGATGGACGTCCGCGTCGACTCCGAAGGGCGGATATTCGTGTTGGAGCTCAACGCGAATCCGGGTTTGTGGGCGGGCGGCGTCCTCTGGAGCCGCCCGACGTTTGACGCCAACATCCGCCGCGTGGTCGACTCAGCGCTGCGGCACTCCGACTAGCTGTCAGCCCTGCGGTGCCGTCGAGCGCCCGGCGCTGCGAGAGCGCCATCTTGTGCTCGTGCGTCGCGACGGAGTCGGTGCGTTGAGATCTCCGGATAGGTTATCCGCGGCGGGTCAGCCCAACGATAACCACGGGTATTCCGCACGCTCGGATCGCCACCGACTATGCGTGATCTGCAATACATTCCATGGGTTTGTCGCTCCACTAAGAAATACCGCACGTACCTACTCTGAGCTTGGAGCGGGTCTTGCCGGTACTATCGACGGGCGAAAGCGCGCGGCGTTCGTAACGTGGACTTCGACAGGGCCTGGGGACGATCGACCGGCGACGGCGGCGCTTCACCGCTGGCTCATTGATCCTTGTTACATACTATGACATCTACCTATCACATTATGAATACTAACTTTAGATTTCTACCGCTCGCCATTGTGGGCATAGCCGTCCTCGCGCTTTCTGCGCCGAGGCTGCATGCCGACGATTATTACGTCCTCGAGGGCCGGGCTCATGGCGGCTCGGTTCTCACGACCACGACGTTCCTATTGTGGTCGTCGGACGTCACGTTTTTCAACCGAGGCTCATCGGCTGCTGTCGTACGGTTGCTTGACGTTTCAAATGGTCGAGTGACGAACGGGAGCGACATGGAGTTCGAGTTGCCGGCGGGGCGCTCGGCCGCGCTCAGCCGCATCCGTCCGGACTGGTTGTACGATGACCCATCGGGTTCGCTGACCGTGCTTCACGTCGACGCGCCACCAACGGTCAGCATTGAGAGTTCGCTTTACATCGGAACTTCGACCTCGGTTCTTTGCTGTGCAGATCCCGAGCACTTTGGTAAGACCAGGCTTCCTGTTGTCCGGACGCTGGCAGCCGCCGGCGACGCTCAGGTGCATCTTTCGACCGATCTCGGCGCTATTCCGAGCCGACTGAATGTGGGTGTTTACAATTCAGGCTCCGTCGCGGCGTCGGTGGTGATTCAGGTCAGGCAGTTCTGTGACGACTCCGTCATCGATTCAAGAACAGTTACGGTCCCGGGGAACTCGGTCATTCAAGCGTTTGGTTTTCAAACAGCAATGAAGTCGTGTCCGGACCCGGGCGGCGCCGGGTCATTGGGTCGGCCGAACGGCGTGTACGTAGCTGTAGTTTCCGATCAGCCGGGGTTTTCATTTGTGTCGGCTCTTTCAAATGCCGACGTGCCAACCACGTCGATATCGATTGTCGGTCCGCAGTGATGATCGGTTCAGACCGGGCTCTGAGACGGCGCCAGTCCCGGCGCCGTCTGAGAGGTCCGCGCCGAAACTAGGGCTGCGGTGCCGGTGCCGTCGAGCGGATGTGGATCTCGACGCGGCGGTTGAGCTGGCGGCCTTCGGGAGTGTCGTTTGTCGCCTTCGGCTGGTCGGAGCCGAAGCCGAGAGGGTGGAGTTGCTGGCGCGGGACGCGTTGCGACTCGAGGTAGTCGGCGACTGAGTCGGCCCGGCGCTGGGAGAGCGCCATGTTGTACTCGTGCGTGCCGACCGAGTCGGTGTGTCCCTCGATGTCGAAGATCTCGTCGGGATAGCGGGCGAAGTTGTCGGCGAGCTGATTCAGCGTCGAGCGCGAGTCGGGCCGCAGGTCGGAGGAGTTGAAGTCGAAGAGGACGTCGCTGGTGAGGCGGACTTCGATCTGGTTCTCGGCCGGACGCGTCACCTCGACGTTCGGGATCTGCTGCAGCTCTTTCTGCTGCTGATCCATCGAGTGTCCGCTGGCGCCGCCGATGGCTGCACCGACGGCGGCGCCGAGCACGGCACCGGTACGCGCGTTGCCGCCCTGATTGCCGAGGATCGCGCCGACGATGGCGCCGGCCGCGGCGCCGACTCCGGCGCCGCGTTTCGCCTTCGCGTTCGGATCGTCAGGATCCGCCGTCGTGCAGGCGGCGAGAAAGAGCGTCGCCAGAAGAAGAACGGAAGCTTTGCGGATCATGAGACCAGTTTATTACGCCTGGTTCGCGATGATGTGGATCTCGACGCGGCGATTGAGCTGACGTCCGCTCGCCGAGTTGTTCGTGGCGCGGGGGCGGGACTCGCCGTAGCCGATCGAGCGGATGCGCGAGCCGCGGACGCCGAGGTTCTCGATGTAGCCGGAGACCGACTCGGCGCGGCGCTCGGAGAGCCGCTCGTTGTACGACGCGGTGCCGATCGAGTCGGTGTAGCCCTCCACGCGGATCGTCGTGTGCGGGTATTTGTCGAACACGCCGGCCATCTCGCGCAACGACTCGCGCGACACGGAACGGAGTCCCGCGGAGTTGAAGTCGAAGAGAACGTCGTTGCGGACGGTCACCTTCAGCTCGTTGCCGGAGGTGCGGGTGACGTTGACTCCGTGGATCTGGCGGAGCTCGCGCTCCTGCTTGTCCATCATGGCGCCGACGATGGCACCTGCCGCACCGCCGGCGAGCGTTCCGACCACCGCGCCGCGTTTTGCGCTGTGGTGGCCGCGGTTGTTTCCGAGGACCGCGCCGACGAGCGCGCCGGCAGCGGCGCCGATGGCCGCGCCTGACTTCGCTTTCTGATGATCGTCGGTCGACTGCGCGAAAACGGGAGCTGCGAGCAAGACGGCCAGGATGGTTGCGGTGAGCTGTTTCATGAGTCTTCCCTCCATGTCCGGGCGCTGGTCGTTTCAACCTGAGTGCCACGGTGTATCCTTCGAGTGCCGTGGCACAGCCGTCAGAGATGGTGCGGACACTTCGTAACATGCTGCAACATGGCGACTTAACGTTCCGCGATTTTGTCGAGGTCGCTCTCTATCATCCCGAGCACGGCTATTACACGAGGACGCCTTCGCCGGTCGGGAAAGAGGGTGATTTCGTCACCTCGCCGCACATTTCGTCCGTTTTTGCGTTCACTCTGGGGAGGCTCGTTCGCGAGTTCGTAAGCCGTGCCGGGGACACCCCGTGCACGATCGTGGACATCGGCTGCGGAGATGGAAGGCTCATCCGTGAGTTATCGGCGATTGGCGGAGCGCGCTACATCGGAGTCGACCGCACGCGTAGCGAGTTCCGGACGATCGACGAGATCCCGCGCGTCGGGGCGCATCTCATTTTCAGCAACGAGCTGTTCGATGCCCTCCCGTTCGCGCGGCTCGTGAAACGCGGGGACGACCTGCACGAGCTGTGGGTGGACGAGAACTTCGAGTGGACGGAGCATGAGGCCGAGCCGCGCTACCTTGATTACTTTGCGTCCCGCGGGATTCAGCTCGTCGACGGCCAGTTCGCGGACGTCTCGCTGGAGTGGGAGGCGATGTACGCCGACATCGCTCGGGTCGTCGAGCGCGGACTCATCGTCACCTTCGACTACGGCTATCCGCAGGACAAGCTGTTCCACTCGAGAGCGCGCCGCTTCGGAACCGCCGCCGCGTACTCGCAACAACGCGTCACCCGCGACCTCCTTGCTAACCCTGGCGAACAGGACCTGACCGCTCACATCAACTTCACGGATTTGATCCGCGCCGGCGAGCAGGAAGGCTTCTCCACCCGCTTTTTTGATCGCCAGGCGAAGTTCCTCCTCGCCCTCGGCGCCACGGAACACGAGCTTTTCCGGCCGGTGACGGACCTCACGGAGGCCTCCGTCGACCTGATGCAGCAGCGCGACGACGCCCGGCAGCTCGTCCTCCCCGACGGTATCGGCCACGACATCCGGGTCCTCGCGCAAGTCAAGTCGATGGGAGAGGATGCATGGTCCTTCGAGCGTTTCCTCTTTTGATTGACAGTTGAGGTTCGGCGTTTACAATACCGGCGGTCTTTTCAGATCAGAGATATGGCCAACTACTCAGTGATTCTGGTGGCAGCCGTCATCGTTCTGTCCGTACCAATCCTGACGTTGTTCATCCTGGCGCCGATCTTCCGGGCATCGCGCGCAAACAAAGTCAAACTCGAACCTTACGAGTGCGGCGTCCCCGCGACTTCCCTGGCGTTCGACCATCGTTTCTCGGTCCGCTACTTCCTCATCGCGGTGCTCTTCATCGTGTTCGACGTCGAGACGATTTTCCTCTTCCCCTGGGCGATCCGCTTCAAACAGCTCGGCTGGTTTGGAGCCGTTGAGATGGCGGTGTTCCTCGCGATTCTCCTGATCGGGTACTTCTACGCGTGGAAGCGGAAGGTCCTGACATGGGTTTGATCGAGGCTCGCTTCGACGACAACGTCCTCACCACAACTGTCGACAAATTCTTCAACTGGGCCCGGAAGTCTTCCCTCTGGCCCATGCAGTTCGGTCTCGCCTGCTGCGCCATCGAGATGATGGCCGTGCTCGACCCGCGGCATGACATGGCGCGTTTCGGCGCCGAGGTCTTCCGTGCGACGCCGCGTCAGGCGGATCTGATGATCGTGAGCGGAACGGTGACCGAGAAGATGGCGCCGATCGTCCGCCGGCTGTGGGACCAGATGCCCGACCCGAAGTGGGTGATCGCGATGGGCTCGTGCGCCACGTGCGGCGGTCCGTACGACACCTACGCCGTGACGCAGGGAGTCGACCGTCTCATCCCGGTCGACGTCTACATCCCCGGTTGTCCGCCGCGCCCCGAGGCGCTGATCTGGGGGCTGATGGAGCTCCAGAAGAAGATCGAGAAGATGCACATCCTCCGCAAAGGGGGAGAGGATTACGACTTCGCGCGTGCCGCCGTCCGCGATCAGATCCGGCCGGCGCATGAAGGGCCGGCATTGCGCGCGGAACAGGCGCAGCTCAAACCAGCGCCGATCAGTGGGGTCAAGCGAGTTCCCACGCCAGAGAAGCCGAAGGCTCCTGCGAAAACGACTGTAGCGCCGACCTCGGCGGCGGGTTCGGTATCGACCGAAACAACCGCCGCCGAGGTCGGCGGTGCTACACAGATTGTCGCGGAGGCCACGGAAGCGCCCGCTCCCACCGGACCCGCCTTCCACAACGAGAACCTCACCCTCCCCGAGCGGATGGAACTCGCGACCGAGGGCGACCTGAAGACGAAACTCTTCGCCGCGATGGCGCAGACCGACTGCGGCGCATGCGGCTGGGACTGCGAAGGCTACGCGGATGCGATCGCGGTCGGTGAGACGAAGGACATCACGCTCTGCGTGCCGGGCGAAGAAGAGACGCTCGACGAGCTGAAGAAGCTCATGACCGAAGCAGGGAAGGAGTTCGAGGGTTGACCGAGACCCCGCACACTCCACCAGCGAAGCCGGCCGCTCCCGCCGCTCCGCCGAAACGAACTGCTGATGACATCAAGCGCGATCCCCTCGTGGAAGCGCCGGTCTCGAAGGCGTGGGACGCCTACACCGATGCGAAGGAGTTCGCCGGAGAGCTCACGCTGATCGTCGACGCGAGCCGCATCGTCGAGGCGGCGCAGGCGTTCAAGAACGACGGCTGGAACTACCTCGTCGACCTGGCGGGTATCGACTACTCCAAATACCCCGGCCACACCGGCCCGCGCTTCGGCGTCTCGTACACGCTCTATTCGTTCTCGAAGAACCAGCGCGTCCGCCTTCGCGCACTCACCGACGAGAAGCTCCCCTCGGTCTCCTCGGTCTGGAAGACCGCGAACTGGCACGAGCGCGAGGTGTACGACATGTTCGGGGTCATCTTCGAGGGACACCCGAACCTCGAGCGCATCCTGATGTGGGAAGGCTTCAACGGCTACCCGCTGCGCAAAGACTTCCCCATCCGCGGCATCGACACCGGCGCGCGCATCTACCCGGAGGTATTTCCGGAGGGTGGTGGGCCGAAGGCGGGATCGACGGGCAAGGATGTGAAGGACGTCAACGTCTACAAGGACGACTGGAAGCGGTACGGCGTATGGCCTCCGGCCCAGATCGCCGGCGGCGAGAAGAAAGCGGCGCCTGCACCGGAGCTCGCAGGCATCGTCGCCGACACCGCGAAGCCGACCGAAGACGCGCCGTGGCACGACCCCGACAAGCCGCTGAACGAGCGGATGGACCTTGCGCAAGCCGGCTCGCTGAAGGACAAGCTCTTCGCCGCGATGGCGCAGACCGACTGCACGGCGTGCGGCTGGGACTGCGAAGGCTACGCGGAGGCGATCGCCAAAGGGGAGACGAAGGACCTCACGCTCTGCGTCCCCGGCGAGGATGAAACCGAATCAATGCTCGTGAAACTCGTGGCGGCCGGAGGGAAGGCTTAGATGTTCGACGTCCACGAGATGGAGATCAACTTCGGGCCGCAGCATCCGTCGACGCACGGCGTGCTCCGCGTGCTCTTGAAAGTCGACGGCGAGCGGATCGTCGACGCGAAGCCGATCATCGGCTATCTCCACCGCGGTACCGAGAAGCTCTTCGAGAACATGAACTATCCGCAGTGCATCCCGCACACGGATCGCATGGACTACGTCGCCTCCGCGACGAACAACCTCGGGTTCGTCGAAGCGGTCGAGAAGATCCTCGGCGTTACCGGGCAGATCCCGAAGCGCGCGCAACTGATGCGCGTGATCCTTTCCGAGCTGCAGCGCATCTCGTCGCACCTGCTGTGGCTCGCCACGCACGCCATCGACATCGGCGCCATGACGCCGTTCTTCTACTGCTTCCGCGAGCGCGAGCAGATCCTTGATCTGTTCGAGGCCTACTGCGGAGCGCGCCTGACGCTCAACTGCATGCGCATCGGCGGCATGCCGGACGATCTGCCGCCGGGCTGGCTCGACGATCTCGAGCATTTCATCGGCATCTTCGATCCAGCCGTCGACGAATACGAGTCGCTCCTCACCAACAATCGCATCTGGAAGCGCCGCACGGTCGGTATCGGCGTGCTGTCGCCCGAGGAAGCGATCGAGTGGGGGATCACCGGTCCGCCGTTGCGAGGATCGGGCGTTGAGTGGGACCTCCGCCGCGCGCAGCCGTACGAGTGCTACCCCGAACTGCAGTTCGAGATCCCGATCGGCAAGAACGGCGACACGTACGACCGCTACCTGGTCCGGATGGAAGAGATGCGGCAGTCGAACCGCATCCTCAATCAGTGCATCCCGCTGATCAAAGAGACTCCCGCGGGCGACATCAAAGCGAAGATCTCGCGCGTCGTCCGTCCGCCGGAAGGCGAGGTCTACCACTCGATAGAGTCGCCGAAAGGGGAGCTCGGCTACTACATCGTCAGCGACGGCAAGTCGCAGAGCGCCTATCGCCTCCGCGTCCGTCCGCCGTCGTTCGTGAACCTGCAGGCGCTGCCGGCGATGGCGAAAGGACACCTCGTCTCGGATCTGGTGGCGCTGATCGGAACGATCGACATCGTGCTTGGTGAGGTGGACCGATGAGAAGCGAATGCAGAATGCAGAATGCAGAATGCAGAATTGAGCAGAGCCCCCTTCTGCCTTCTGCATTCTGCATTCTGCATTCCGCGGCGCCGGAGGCGACGCGATGACGAACCTCTGGATGCACTACCTCATCTGGCCGCTCGTCAAGTTCCTGGTCGCCTTCATCATCGTCCAGGTCATCGTCGCCGCCATGAACTGGATCGAGCGCCGGCTGCTCGGGCTCATGCAGGCGCGCCTCGGGCCGAACCGCGTCGGTAGCGAGATCGGGATCCCCTGGGGCCTCGGCCAGATCCTCGCCGATCCGATCAAGTTCCTCCTCAAAGAAGACATCGTCCCCAGCAGTGCCGAGAAGGTTGCCTACTACCTCGGCCCGATGATGTCGATCCTCCCGGCGCTCATCGTCTTCTGCCTCATTCCCTACGGTCCGCCGCCGACCTTCGCGCCGACGCAAGTCAACGTCGGCCTCCTGCTGATCCTGGCGCTGACGTCGACGAGCGTCTACGGGATCATCCTCGGCGGCTGGGCGTCGAACAACAAGTACTCGCTCATGGGCGCGCTCCGCAGCGCGGCGCAGATGGTGTCGTACGAAGTGCCGTTCGGCCTCTCGATCGTCGGCGTCCTGATGATCAGCGGCTCGCTCGACCTGGTGAAGATCGTGCGCTACCAGGAGATGCACGTCTGGAATCTCTTCCCGCAGCTCGTCGGCTGCTTCACGTTCTTCGTCGCCATGAACGCGGAGAACAACCGTACGCCGTTCGACCTCCCGGAAGCGGAGTCAGAGCTCGTCGCCGGCTATCACACCGAGTATTCGGCGATGAAGTTCGCCTTCTACATGCTCGGCGAGTACTCCGGCATGCTCGTCAACTGCTGCCTCTTCACGGTCCTCTACCTCGGCGGCTGGACGCTCTGCATCGCGGAGTGGGGGATCACGACCACGTCGCTCGCGAGGCTCGGGATCGTCGGTGGCCTCATCGGCGCCGCGATCTTCATCACGAAGGTGATGGCGATCATGATGGTCTACATCTGGTTCCGCGCCACGTTCCCGCGGTTCCGTTTCGACCAGCTCATGGACCTCGGCTGGAAGTGGATGATCCCGCTGGCGCTGGCGAACATCTTCGTCACCGGCATCATCCTGCTCGCGCTCCCGGCCGTGGAAGTCGGCGGCATCTGGCACTGGCTCGGGGAAGTCGTCCTCTCCGTCGCCGGCGCGGCGATCATCGCGTTCACCCTCTTCCTGCTCACGCGCACGGTGAAGTCGGCACGAAGGATCCCTGTCCATGCTGGTTGAACATCCGAAGAACAAATGGACCGATAAGTTCCTCCTCCTCGACATGTTCGAGGGGCTGAAGACGACCTTGCGCGAGCTCTTCAAGCCGAAGGTGACGATCCGCTATCCCGAAGAGCGGCTCGAGCCGGCCGACCGGTTCCGCGGCATGTTCCGCTTCAACTACGAGCGCTGCATCGCGTGCAAGCTCTGCGCGGTCGCATGCCCGATCGACATCATCTACATCGACGTCCACGACGAGCAGCGTGAAGTCGACGGCAAGATGAAGAAGCTGAAGGTCCTCGACCGCTACGACATCGACGTCAAGCGCTGCATGTTCTGCGCGCTCTGCGAAGAGGCCTGCCCCACGAAACCGAAGTCGATCTGGCTGACGACCAAGACGTACGAGCTCGCGTCGTACGACCGGAACGATCTCTACTTCAACATGCAGGAGCTCGAGTACTGGGACGACGACCGTCCGCGGTACACCGGCCTGCCGGAGCCTGAGAAGCCGAAGCAGATTGAAGGGGCCGAATAACGTGGACGTCATCACAGCGAACATGCCGCTGCTCGTCTTCCTCGTGATCGGCACGATCGCGGTGGCGTCGTCGCTCCTGGTCGTCCTGATGCGCAACCCGGTGCACTCGGCGATCTTCCTTCTCATCACGTTCCTCTGCGTCGCGACGCTGTTCGTGATGAAGGGGGCGGAGTTCGTTGGCGCCGTGCAGGTGCTCGTCTACGCCGGCGGCATCATGGTGCTCTTCCTCTTCGTCGTCATGCTGATCAACGTACGCCATCTTCCGGACGAGCCGATGGTGACGAAGTACGTCGTCCCCGGTGTCGCGGTCGGCGTCGCGATCTTCGTCATCTTCGCCACGATGGTCCGTCCCGGAGAGTTCCACGACCCGATCTACAACACGAAAGAGTTGCGGAGCGTCGACACGCACCGCACGAAGAAGACCGTCGCCGCGAACGGCACCGTCACCCGAACGAGACTCGTCCGCCACCACGTCGTCGGCAACTCCGAGGCGATTGGAAACGCGCTCTATACCGACTACCTCGTGCCGTTCGAGGTCGCGTCGCTCTTCCTCCTCGTTGCCATGATCGGCGCGATCGTCATCGGCAAGCGCGAGCTCTCCGCGATCGAAGAAGAGACCGCCCCCGACTACATCCTCCAGCGCGTCGAGACCGAACGCGAAGTGAAGGAGGCCATGAGTGCCTAGCACCGCTGCCTACCTGATGCTCTCCGGGACGCTCTTCGCCATCGGCCTGATCGGCGTCGTCATCCGGCGCAACATGATCACGGTCCTGATGGCGATCGAGCTGATGCTCAACGCCGTCAACATCAACCTCGTCGCCTTCTCCAATCACCTCGGCACGCTCGAAGGGCAGGTCTTCGCCATCTTCGTCATCACCGTCGCGGCGGGTGAAGCGG
This sequence comes from Thermoanaerobaculia bacterium, assembly GCA_036488085.1. Classification (GTDB taxonomy): domain Bacteria; phylum Acidobacteriota; class Thermoanaerobaculia; order Gp7-AA8; family Gp7-AA8; genus DASXHZ01. The sequence goes on along the minus strand of DASXHZ010000112.1, from coordinate 10,309 downwards.
CAGTCGGCCTCGCGATCATCATTCAGTTGTACCGGCTGCGCAGCACGGTGAACATCGACGAAGTGAGGGAGCTGCATGGGTAACCTTCGTCACTCTATCCTGAGCGCAGCGAAGGATCTCCGGTCACACCGTCCCAATCGTGGCTGTGGCGCTGCGTGGGCAACTGCCTCGCGGTGTCACCCGAGATGCTTCGCTTCGCTCAGAATAGACTGCTGGAAGGAGAAGGAGCTGAATGGTTAACCCCTCCATCCTCCTCGCCATCCCCCTCCTTCCCGCCCTCGGGGCGCTGATCAACGGCACGCGCGCGTTCGCGAATCCCCACAACCCGAAGAACCGGACGATCACGAACACAGTGGCCCTCGGGACCACCGGTCTCTCCGCGCTCCTCGCGCTTTACACGGTCTGGACGTACGCGTCGGGAGGCACCGAGGCAGCGTTCCAGCACGTTTACTACCGCTGGATCCCAACGGGACTCGGCCACGTCGGCAACCTCCTCGCCGACATGAGCGTCGACTTCGCGTTTCGCATCGACACCCTCTCGGCGACGATGCTCCTCATCGTCACCTGCGTCGGATTCATGATCCACGTCTATGCGACCGGCTACATGTCGCACGAGACCGGGTACACCCGCTTCTTCACCTACCTGAACCTCTTCATGTTCATGATGTTGCTGCTGATCCTCGGCAGCAATTACATGATCATGTTCGTCGGGTGGGAGGGCGTCGGCCTCTGCTCCTACCTCCTGGTCGGCTTCTACTACGACAAGAACTTCGCCGCCGACGCCGGCAAGAAAGCGTTCATCACCAACCGCATCGGCGACTTCGGATTCATCCTCGGCGTCTTCCTCATCACCAACACCTTCGGCACCACCGACTACGCGCACATCTTCTCGCTCGCCAGCGCAAACCCGGCCGCGTACAAAGGCATCGCCACCGCCATCTGCCTGCTGCTCTTCGTTGGCGCGTGCGGCAAGTCCGCGCAGCTTCCGCTCTACGTCTGGCTCCCCGACGCCATGGCCGGCCCGACGCCCGTGTCGGCGCTCATCCACGCGGCGACGATGGTCACCGCGGGCGTCTACATGGTCGTCCGCTCGAACATCCTCTTCCGGATGTCGCCCGTCGCGATGGGCGTGGTCGCCACGATCGGCGCGGTTACCGCGCTCTTCGCGGCAACGATCGGCCTGGCGCAGACCGACATCAAGAAAGTCCTCGCGTACTCCACCGTCTCTCAGCTCGGGTACATGTTCCTCGCCGCCGGCGTCGGAGCATTCACCGCAGCGATCTTCCACGTGATGACGCACGCGTTCTTCAAGGCGTGCCTCTTCCTCGGCGCCGGCTCCGTCATCCACGGCTGCGGCGGCGAACAGGACATGCGGAAGATGGGCGGCCTGCGCAAGTACATGCCGTCGACGCACCGCACCATGCTGATCGCCTGTATCGCGATCTCCGGCATCCCGCCGCTCGCCGGCTTCGTCTCGAAGGACGAGATTCTCGGCAGCGCGTTCCAGTACTCGAAGATCCTCTGGATCATCGGCGCCGTTACCGCCGGCCTCACCGCGTTCTACATGTTTCGCCTCTACTTCATGACCTTCACCGGCCACTATCGCGGCCATGAGGTGGTCGGTATCGAGCAGTCGGAGCCGGAGCATGCAGGGCACAACCTGATCCCCGACCAACGCCACCTCGATCAGGGCGACGAGCACTCCGACAAAGCGCATGGCCACCACGTCCACGCGCACGAGCCGCACGAGTCGCCGGCGTCGATGACCGGCATCCTCTGGGCCCTCGCGATCCTCGCGATCGTCGGCGGCTTCGTCGGTATCCCCGCGATCCTCGGCGGCTCGCATCCGACGCGCTTCCAGCACTGGCTCGAGCCGGTGCTTCCGCCGCTCGGCGCGCAGCACTTCGAGTTTGCCGAAGCGCCGGCTTCGCTCGAAGTGACGCTCATGCTCATCAGCGTCGCCATCGCGCTGTTCGGAATCTTCCTCGCGCGCCGCTTCTACTTCAAAGACGAAGAGTGGTCGACGCCGAAGCGATTCGCCACCACCTTCCGTCCGGTCTATGGGCTGCTACAGAACAAGTACTACGTCGACGAGCTGTATAACGCGACCGCGATCGCCTTCACGATCGCCCTCGCGAAGTTCTTCTCGCTATTCGACACCTACGTCGTCGACGGTCTCGTCAACCTCACGCGCCACCTCACCGTGTACCTGGCGGGGGAGGGCTCCTCGCTCTTCGACAAGTACATCGTCGACGGCGCGGTGAACGGCGTCGGCGCCGTGGCGCGCGGCGGCTCCTCGTTCGTCCGCAAGATGCAGAGCGGACTGGTTCAGAACTATGCGTTGATCATGGGTGGAGGCATCGTCCTGATCACGATCGTGTACCTGTTTACGAAACCGTAGGGAAACTGAATGACGAAGGGTTACGAGGTTGCGAGGTTACGGGGTTGCGCATTACGTCGAAACCTCGCAACTTCGAAACCTCGCAACCAGTTCGTGTCCACGTAGCAGCATCCGAGGGAGAGCATGGGCATTTACGACAACCCCGGCGTACCGATCCTATCGATCATCACGTATCTCCCGTTGGTCGGCGCCGTCCTGATCGCCTTCTTCATCAACAAGGCGAATACCGGTGCGATCAAGGCGATGGCGACCGCCATCGCGGCGATCGACTTCATCCTCTCCATCCCGCTCTGGCTCTACTTCGATCCGCATGGCACCGGCGCGAAGCTCTTCCAGTTCCGCGAGGTCTACGACTGGATCCCCGCCCTCGGCGTGAAGTACTCGTTCGGCATCGACGGCATCGCGCTGTTGCTGATCCTCCTCACCACGTTGACCGGTCTCATCGCCATCTACTCGTCGTTCGGCGCCATCGATCACCGCCAGAAGGAGTACTACATCCTCCTGCTCCTCCTGCAGACCGGGATGATCGGCACCTTCTGCGCCCTCGACTTCTTCCTCTTCTACGTCTTCTGGGAAGTGATGCTCGTCCCGATGTACTTCATCATCGGCATCTGGGGCGGACCGCGGAAGCTCTACGCCGCGATCAAGTTCTTCCTCTACACCCTCGCCGGCTCGGTGCTGATGCTGCTCTCGATCCTGGCGCTCTACTTCTTCAACGACGGCGGCATTCCGTTCCTCAACATCAAAGGCCTCGGCAACCCGGCGACGTTCGACGTGCTCGCGTTCCATCGCATCGGGCACCTCATTCCGCCCCAGCTCCAGTTCTGGATCTTCCTCGGTTTCTTCTTCGGCTTCGCCATCAAGGTGCCGATGTTCCCGTTCCACACCTGGCTCCCGGACGCGCACGTCGAGGCGCCGACCGCGGGCTCCGTCATCCTCGCCGCCGTCCTCCTCAAGATGGGAACGTACGGCTTCATCCGGTTCGCGCTGCCGATCCTTCCTGATGCGACGTTGCAGCTCCTGCAGCCGATCGTGATCCTGGCGATCATCGGCATCGTCTACGGTGCGCTCGTCTCACTGGTGCAGAAGGACATGAAGAAGCTCGTCGCTTACTCGTCCGTTTCGCACCTCGGGTTCGTCATGCTCGGCATGTTCGCGCTGAACCCGATGGGGCTGCGCGGCTCCGTGCTGCAGATGATCAACCACGGCATCTCGACCGGCGCGCTCTTCCTCCTGGTCGGCGTCGTCTACGAGCGCCGCCACACGCGATTGATCTCCGAGTACGGCGGGCTGGCGAAGCAGATGCCGATGTACGCCACGATCTTCCTCATCGCCGCGCTGTCGTCGATGGGCCTTCCGGCGCTGAACGGATTCATCGGCGAGTTCACGATCCTTCTCGGCGCCGCGAACTCTGTCCACCTCACGATGTGGTACACCGCATTCGCCGCTCTCGGCATCGTCCTCGGCGCCGCGTACTTGCTGTGGCTCTACCAGCGCGTTTTCTGGGGGCCGAACGACAACCCGAAGAACCATGCCCTCCTCGACATCAACGGCCGAGAGCTCGCCACCCTCCTCCCGCTCGTCGCGATCATGTTCTGGATCGGCATCGCCCCCAACATCTTCTTCGACACCATCAAAGAGCCGGTCGACTACATCGTCCGCCAGGTCGACCCCGGCTACTTCAACAGACAAATGATTACGGAGGGGCGGACGCCCTCGTCCGCCCAGCCGCGCGTCAGCGCGGCCGTCGCCGAGGTCCGTAAGTGAACTGGAACGACACCGTCGTACTGCTCCCCGAAATCGTTCTGGCGATCGGAGCCTCGGTGCTCCTGATCGCGCCGGTCATCGGCGGCAAGACGTACGACGCGGCCGCGAAGTGGTGGATGCTGTTCCTCCTCGCCGTCACCGCGGGCTCCGTCATCGCCTGCTCGCATGCGGCCGAAGTGATCAAACTCTCGCGCGGCTTCCTCGGGATGTTCGCGCTCGACACCTTCGCGCTCTTCTTCAAGCTCCTCTTCGTCACGATCATCGCGCTCATCACCCTCCTCTCGGACGACTTCCTCCGCGAGTCGCGCTACTCCGTCTGGGAGTACTACTCGCTGCTCGCGTTCGCGCTTTGCGGGATGTTCTTCATGGTGTCGGGCGTCAGTCTGATCACCATCTACATCGGCCTGGAGCTGATGTCGCTCTCGAGCTACATCCTGGCCGGCTACTACAAGAACGAAGAGGCATCGACCGAGGCTGCGATGAAGTACTTCGTCCTCGGCGCGGTGAGTAGCGCGATCCTGCTGTACGGGATCTCGCTCATCTACGGCGTCTGCGGCTCGCTCAACCTGCTGAACATCGCGCAGACGATGTCGACGCTCATCGACAACGACGCGCTCATGGTCGGCATCATGCTCCTCGCCGCGGGCCTCTGCTTCAAGATCGCCGCGGTTCCGTTCCACGTCTGGACGCCCGACGTCTACGTCGGCTCGCCGACGCCGGTGACGGCGTTCCTTTCCACCGCCTCGAAGGCGGCCGCCTTCGCGATCTTCGCGCGCATCTTCTACGTCGGCTTCCACGACTTCCGGTTCGACTGGAGCAGCGTGCTGGCGACCATCGCGGCGCTCTCGATGATCGTCGGCAACCTCGCCGCGATCACGCAGGACAACATCAAGCGCCTTCTCGCGTACTCGTCGATCGGACATGCGGGCTACGTCATGCTCGGCATCCTCTCGATGAACGCGTACGGGATCCGCGGCATCCTGCTGTACTCCGTCGTGTATGTGTTCGCGACCCTCGGCATCTGGGCGACCGTGCTGATGATGCGGCGCCACGAATACGCGGGTGAGCGGGTCGACGACTTCGAAGGGCTGCACAAACGCGCGCCGTTCTGGGCGTTCGCGATGTTCATCTTCCTCCTGTCGCTCGGCGGAATTCCGCCGACGGCCGGCTTCCTCGGCAAGTACTACCTCTTCGCGGCCGCGGTGCAGGCCGGTTACGGCTGGCTCGCGATCATCGCCGTGCTGATGTCGGCGGTCTCGATGTTCTACTACCTCCGGATCGTCGTGGCGATGTACCTGCGCGAAGGACGCGAGGCGGAGTTCCAGTTCAGCGGTCCGCTACGTCTGGTCGGCGGCATCGCGCTCGCCGTGACCCTGATCTTCGGCGTGCTCCCGGCGCCGCTCATCTCGCAGGTGGAGACCTCGGCGGCCTGGGTCGCGACGCACGCCGCCGTTCCGCATGCCGGACGATAACGACAAGAAAGACCGCAGCACCGCCGACGCCCTCTACCAGGCGGCCTCCCTCGGCTTCCTCTTCCCCGTCGCCATGGCCATCGGCTTCTTCCTCGGCCGCTGGCTCGACGGCATGTTCCACACCTGGCCTTGGTTCACCATCATCCTCACCGCCTGCGGCATCGCCGCCGGCTTCGTGAACCTGTTCCGAGCGGCCCGATCCAGTGACTAGTCACCAGTGACCGACGAATCCGCAGCCGCGGACGCCCTCCGCCGCATCCGCTGGATCGCCTTCCTGGCGTACGTCGCGTTCGCGGTTTTTGTCGCATTTACAAGGGGTTTTCGGCCATTTGTCGCATTGACTTGCACGGCTGTGGTGGCTATCATCTTCTTCCTTTGGTTGGAGGAAACCATCAGCGGTGGACTCCAACCGTCAGCCCAGTTACATCCCAGACGATTGGTTCTCAAAGCACTGTCGAGGTTTGTCCTACTCGGCATAGCCACCTGGGTGACGGTCCAGGTTGCGAAGTTCGATGCCGTCGGTGTGTTGCTGGGTTTCTCGGTAGTGGTGGTGGGGATACTAGGTGAAGCTGTGTACGCGACGTACCGCAGTCTCACAGGTTGATGAATGGAACACGAAGGCTCAATTCTCTACGGTCCGGTAAACGCGATCTGGCATAGCGTCCAGCACCGCTGGGTGTGGGACATTCCCGACCACGTGATCATGGCGGCGCTGGTGCTGCTGATATCGGCGATCGTCTTTCCGCTGGCGACGCGGCGCATCAGCCGCGACAACCCCGGCACGATGCAGCACCTTCTCGAGCTGACCGTCACCGGCCTCAAGACCCTGCTGAACGACATCATCGGCCACGAGGGCGACCAGTTTCTCTACATCATCGGCGCGTTCGCCTGCTTCATCTTCATCGCGAACATGTTCGGCCTCTTCTTCTTCCTCGCGCCGCCGACGAGCAACCCGAACACCACCTTCGCCCTCTCGATCTCCGCGTTCCTCTACTACAACTACAAAGGCATCCGCACCCATGGGGTGTTGCGCTATTTCAAGCACTTCGCCGGGCCGGTGTGGTGGCTCGCGCCGCTGATGTTCCCGATCGAGTTGATCGGCAACTTCGCGCGCATCCTCTCGCTCTCGATGCGTCTCTTCGGCAATATCTTCGGCGAGCACACCGCCACCGGGATCTTCATGGGACTGATCCCGCTGGTCGTTCCCTGGCCGATGATGGCGCTCGGCATCTTCGGCGCCTTTCTGCAGACGTTCGTCTTCATCATGCTCACCATGGTCTACATCAGCGCGGCTACGGCCGTGGAAGAACACTAATTTAAGGATCAACAAAGGGAGGAATTCGGAGTGAACAAGAAAACCATCGTGATGACCGCCGTGCTGCTTCTGCTCGCGGTCTCGGCGTTTGCACAGGGTCCCGCGGCGGACAACGCCGGCGGCGGCGTCCGCTGGAACCTCGTCTCGGCGGCGTTCCTGCTCGGCATTGCCGCGGCAGCGGGCGCGATCGGTCAGGGACGTGGACTCGCGGCCGCGTGCGAAGGCATCGCCCGCAACCCGTCCGCGGCGGCGGCGATCCGACTCGCCATGATCATCGGTCTCGCCCTCATCGAGTCGCTCGTCATCTACGCGCTCATCATCGCGTACCTCGTAATGAACAAGTGACCCATCCTGGCAGCCGTATGTAGGGGCCGGCTCTCAGCCGGCCTTTTTTTTGTGCGGCCAGCTTGCGCCGCCGAGCACGAGCAGCGTGAGGAGCGAGACCGCGCCGCTGATGCCGATCAGGGGATTCCGGTAACGAAACTCGATCGTGTGCCTGCCGGGGGGAACGACCACTCCCTGGAACGCGACGTTCGTCGGAATGATCGGCACCTTGTGCGAGTCGCTTGTGGCGCTCCAATACTTGTGGCCCGTGACGCTCACGACGAGGAACGTCCTGCCGGCCGCGCGCACGTCGAGCTTGACGCTGTTCCGCGTCTCGCTGACGTGCATCACTTCACCACTGGCGGGAACGAACGTTTCCGCGTTGACGAACGCCACGACCCCTTCCGGCGGATGGCTCTCCACCGCCGGCCCGAGCTGGTCATTCGAGTCGATGTGCTCCATGCGCGCTGCGAACGCGTAGCGCGGATTCGTCGCGATCGGCGCGGCGGTCACTGGAGTCACGGACGCCGGATCGCTCTTCAGCGCCCGGTTCACCTGCTCGTCGAGCGTGCGGAACGACAGCCGCACGCCGGCGTTCGCCATGCGCAGGTACGGGTCGCTGGCGCTCGGATCGCGCTTGCCGTGCGCGGTGTTGAACGCCTGGCGGAAATCGTCCGTGTTCTTGAGCGACGTGTAGTCGACGTCCTGCTCCAGCACCACCGGATGATCGCCCCACGCCGCCGGCATGTTGAGGAACTCGCCGTTGCGGTCGACCCACCAGAAGCGATCGCTCTCGACGTTGGAGAAGTACTCGTTCGCCAACTCGCTCCCCATCCCCGACGTCCACTGCGCGTCGTGAAAGATGCGCGCGCCGCCGAACGGCTGGAGCTCCGTCTCGAGCGGCGGCGGATCGAAGAACGCGCGAGGCATGCGCGGTGTGGCGGAGCGCATCCCGAGCCACAGCTCGCCGAGGGCGACGGCGATGAGAAGTGCGACGTTCAAAGGCGCGCGGTGCGCGCGAATGAGGAGGAGGACGATCAGCACCGCGGCGGCGCGTGCAACGTTCGTCCAGAAGTACGCCTTGTCGTTCGCGCTCAAAGCGGCGATGAGCGTGATACCGGTCCAGAGGGCGGCGACGACCCACGCGTTGCGCACGATCGATGCGTCGCCGTCGAGCAGTTTCTCGACCACCATCGCCGACCAGATTGCGAGCGCCAGCGTTCCGGCGAGGAGAAATTTCTCCGGATAGCGGATCGCGTTCACAAGCCCCGCGTCGTAGAGAAGCCGCAGGAGCGGCGTGTGATCGCCCGTCGCGACGATCACCGACGCGCCGAACGCCGCGACGAACCACCACCTCCCGCGGACGGCCGCGAAGATCCCCGCGATCGCGAGAATGACGAAGAACGCGCCACAGTAGACCGTACTGAGAAACGGCACGATGCGGTCCCGGTACAACGTCCGGATCGCCGGCTGGCCGTCGCTCCCGTTGACGTGCAGGAAGAGCGACGGCAGCGGCAGCTCCTCCAGACGCTCGAGCGGGAAGCTCCAGTTCGACGTCGATTGGAACGGCAGCCCGCGCGAGCGCACCGTGTCGCGCGCGAAGTCGATCGCCGGAATGATCTGCACCGCGGCGATGAGCGCAGCGAGGACGCCGCACGCGATCACTGGAAGCGCGATCCGGCGCCAGCCACGGGTCTTGATGATCCGATAGAGCGCGTACGCGCCGATGATGGCCCAGGTCTGCATCACCATCGTCGGCTCGCCGATCACGAGTTGCACGCCCGCGACGATCGCGGCCGCGGAGAGGCGCCGCATCGACGGCTTCTCGATCAGCCGCCGCACCAGCAGGAGCACGAGCGGCATCCACGAGACGGCGAAGAGGATCGGAAGCTTCGCCGATAGCGACAAATACGGACCGCTGAAAACGAATGCCGCGGCGCCGACCGCCGAGGGGAGCGGCTTCACGCCGAAACTGCGGATCAGGAAGAACGCTCCGATCGCCGCGATAAGGAAGTGCACGATGATGTGGAGCTGGAACGCGTACGCGTACGGGAGGACATACACGATCCACTGCGGCGGGTAGAAGAGCTCGTACGCGGGGTTCGCGGCGAGCGGCGCGCCGCCCGAGTAGAGCGGATTCCAGTACGGGAACTCGCCGCTCCGCACCGCCTCGGCGACGATGTGTTTCATCGGGAAGTGGTACCCGATGAGGTCTTCAAGGAAGAGCCCGCGGACGCCGAGGAGAATGTCGGCGTAGGCGAGGAGCGTCAGGAGGAGCAGCCCGCCGAGCCAGATCGCGTTCCCGCTCTCCGTTTTCTTCGCCGCCCGGACCGCCATTCTCAGCGGATGTTACAGGATGGATGATGCGGGATTGACTGCCGTATCACCGGTGTACGCGCTGCTTTTCGCCCTGTTTTTCAGCGTCGCCGGTCCCGCCGTATCGAATCCCGTTCAGTACCTCGGCGACTTCGCACTCGTGCCGGTCCGCGACGGTTTCGTGATGGCCTGGTCCGACGGACCGCGGATCTAGTCTCCACGCTACGAACGCGCCGTTCAGCTTTCCGCTCATCGCGCCGTCGTCCGTCGCCTCACTCGCGCTCGCGAGCAACGGTACGAGCGTTCTAGTGGCGTGGCATGAGGTGCACGGCATCAACCTCGAAGCTCAGTACGCCGCAATCCTCGACGTCGACGCACAGACGTCGACGCACAGACGATGCTCTACGGACCGATGTTTGTCTCGACGTACGGGGGCTCCCGTGCCCGGCGGCGGCCTCAGTGGGGCGGCGGTGGCCTCGTCGCCGGTCGTTGCCGCATCCGAAATTGCCGCTGCCGCGGGCGATCCCACCAGTGCCGCGCGCCGTACTACAGCTGCCGCGCGCGTGCCGGCGCGTGCCGCGCCGCTTCCGGCACGTGTGGCAAGCCGCGCGGCACGTGTGGCAAGCCGCGCGGCACGTGCGGGAAGGCGCGCGGCACGTGTGGCAGGCCGCGCGGCACGTGTGGCAAGCCGCGCGGCACGTGTGGCAAGCCGCG
>DASXHZ010000105.1:0-19356 GCA_036488085.1 Thermoanaerobaculia bacterium | reverse complement strand
CGTCGATCGCTACCTCTCCTACACCGGCGACGAGGACACGCTGGCGCACCTGATGGGGACGCTCGATACGATGGCCGAGAAGCACATCCTCGGCACGCGCTTCGGCATCGGCGTCGACGGCGCCGACGGCCTGCTGCGCCAGGGCGAGGACGGCTACCAGCTGACCTGGATGGACGCGAAGGTGGGCGACTGGGTGGTGACCCCGCGGCGCGGCAAGGCCGTCGAGATCAACGCGCTCTTCTACAACGCGCTGCGGATCCTCGAACAGTTTCTCCGCGAGGAGAACCGCGCCGGCGACGCGGCCAAGTACGCCGACCTCGCGACGAAGACGCGCGAGTCGTTCAACGCGCGCTTCTGGTACGAGGAGGGAGAGTATCTCTACGACGTCGTCGATCCGAACGACGCGTCGCTACGCCCAAACCAGATCTTCGCCCTCTCGCTCGACTTCCCGGTGCTCGACGAGAAACATTGGAAGCGCGTCGTCGAGGTCACGACGGAAAAGCTCCTGACGCCCTTCGGCCTCCGCTCCCTCGCTCCCGGCTCACCCGACTACAAGCCGACCTACGACGGCGATCTCCGCTCCCGCGACGCCGCCTATCACCAGGGAACCGTCTGGGCGTGGCTCATCGGCCCGTTCATCGACGCCTGGCTCCGCGTCCACCCGCACGACACGGAAACCGCCCTCCAGTTCCTCGACCCGTTCCGCTCCCACCTCGGCGACGCCTGCATCGGCACGATCAGCGAGATCTTCGACGCCGAGCCCCCCTACCACCCCCGCGGCTGCGCCGCCCAGGCCTGGAGCGTGGCGGAGGTGGTGCGATGTTTGGCTATGTTGCGGGGCGAGAAGCGGTAGCGCACAACCAGCCGTGCCTCGCCTCCTCGGACGTCTCGACGTCGGCAAAGCCGGCGGCGATGAATTGGTCCTTCACCTCTCGCGCGCTGGGACAGGTGCCGCCGAGGAACTTCATGACCAGGGGGACTGCTTTGTCGCGTTCCTTTCTTCTGAAAACCTCGGCGATGACGACCAGACGGCCGCCGGGCTTCAGTACGCGAAGCACCTCACGCAAATCGTTCACCGGGTCGGGCCAGTAGTAGAACGTCTCGACAGCCGTAGCGAGATCGAACGTGCTGTCGGGGAACGGCAGACACGACACCGAGGCGTGCTGCACGTCCACGCGACCGGCCGCGATCAGGTCGGCGTTCAGTTTTCGCGCAACAGCCACACTCTGCTCGGAGTGGTCAATCCCATCGACCCTGCCGGATGGGGCGGCGAGCGCCAACGAATGAATCGTCCGCCCTCCTCCGCAGCCGACGTCGAGAATCGTGTCGTTCGCCCCGATCGACACATGTGTCAATCCCCATCGGGTAAGCGCGGCGTGCGTCCGGTTCATCATCCGGACATACAGCCGTCCGATCCACCACTTCGGCTTACGGCACTGGCTGATCAGGAGCACGAACCCGATGGCCGTCAAGACAACCACCCGAATGACTTTCAGAGCGATGACGGTACCCACGGGATGGTTATACGGACGCGAGCTTCTTCAGGGTTTCATGAGCCATTCATGCTCAGGCGAGGGTCACCCGATCGCCGGCGTGGATCGTCCCGGTTCGCACGACCGTAGCGTACACGCCGGCATTGTTGTCATTCAGCCGAACGATGCTCTTCATGACGCGCGGATCCTGTATGGCGGTGTCGGGATCGAGGTTGACCATCATGCAGCGCTCGTCGCGCAGTGTGATGGCGACCGCGGGAGCTGAATCACCGTCGCCGAACACGAGCGTTCGTCCGACCCAAGCGTCCTCGTGAAACGGCTCGCCGTTCTCGGTGTCGAGGAAGACGTTTGCGCGGAAGCGGCGCCGGTCGAGGTCCATACCCGCCTCGCGACCGATGCCGGCGATGGTCGTGAGGCTGATGACCGAGACGGCCGCCTCGTCGAAGATCCCGTGCTTGAGGTTCATCAACTCCAAACCGTTGCCAAAGCGCTCCGCCAACTCCGCCTGCAGCTCCGCACTTCCCAGCGCGAGGGTGGATCCGTCCGGCGTGCATACATGAGTGGGCGGAACGCCCACCGGCTGGTAAAGCAGGATCTGCGGCAGCCGGCTGGCGCTCAGCCACGGGAACGCCGAGTCGTCGCCGACGCGCCGGAAGGCGAACCGGCGATCGCCGTCGAGACCGTGAAGCCCGAGGAACGCGGCGTCGGTTGCCACACCCGCCATCGACTTGACCGGATACCGCACCAGCTCGCAAACGCGTCCGATCACCGTCATTTCGTCATTGCCCGAAAAAGAATGAGCGCCGTGTCGACATGACCGCTCCGTGCCGTGACTGGGGCCGTCACGCCCGTATCGACGAAGCCTTCCCTCTCCCAGAAACAGAGGCCGCGAGGATTTCGTGAGGACACCGCGAGCTTCACGGTCGTAACACCCTCTTCCTCCGCCACCGCGAGTAAATACCGGAGAAGATCCGAGCCGAACCCGCGGCTGCGCAGCTCCGGCGCCACGACGAAAAGACCGATCCACCAGGTTCCCCGCTCCGGCGCATCTTTGAGGATCTGCACCATCGCAGCCAACGAATCGTCGCTCCCGTCCTGCAGCGCAAATGCAATGAGCTCGGCCCCACCCGCGACGTTGGGATCGGTCTTCAACTCATATTCACCCGCATCGAGCGGTGTGGACCACCCCTCATGCAGTTCGTAATAGTCAGAGCACCGCTCCAGGAGGTGCTGTAGACGGACCTCATCGCGAGCGGCGCTGAGCTTTACGAAACTATGCGGCATCGCTAGTTGAGGTGCCGAAGCAGAGCCGGTAGCCGTTGCAGTCGAGGACGTCGAAGTCGCGGCAGCCGTACTCCTGGTCGCAAATGCCGCGAACAATGTTGGCGCCTTTGCTCACGAATTCAGCATGCAGGGCGTCCGCGTCATCCACCCAGATGTACGCATCCCACGCCCCTTCCTGGGGATTGCCAAGGCCGTTCGGCCGAACGTGCAGAGCGTCTTCGATCCGGGCGAGCATGATGACGATGCCTCCCCGCTGCACCATGCAGAACGCGGGCGGCTCACCCCAGAAGCGGTCGTACGAGAAGCCGAGCGTGTCGCGGTAATAGTTCGCCGCCGCCACCACGTCGGGCACGAAGAAATAGGGCGCAATGGACCAACGCTCTGTCACACTCATTTGCGGTTGAATTCTAATCTGAGGCAGCGATGAGGAACGCCCTCCTTGTCCTCGTAACGGTCGCACTCCTCGTGTGGGTCGTCTCATGGTTTCGGACGCCGGAGGCCGTCGCGATATCGGGCGCGCAGCCGTGGCCGGGCGGAATGGGGCCGCTCGCCTCGGTCGCCAAACGGTTCCCTCCTCTGCGGCCGAACGACGCGTCCGTGAAGCTGAAGGCGCTCGCCGCCGCGCTCCCGAAGAACGACGCCGTCGACGGCTACGTGGCGCGGGAGATCGCAAGAAACGAGCTGGCGATCGGCAACCCGCCGGCGATGCCCGACGTCTCCGCCATCCGCGACCTTCTGCTGCGCGAGCCGCTCGTCTGGCGGCGCGGCGGCGGTGTTGGCGAAATCGGCGATCAGGGGACCAGCGCGAATCGCGTCGTACAGATGACGGTGGCGAGGCTGCTAGTCGCCAGCGCGCTGAAGAAAGCGCATGCAAACGATGCGAACGCGTGGGAGGAGCTCCATGCGCTGTGGGACCTCGCCCGCTCGCTCGACGCGCAGCCGCAGATGGTGGAACAGACGGCCGCGTTGTCGATGCTGCGCATGATCAACGCCCTCGCCTGGAAGATGCCGCTGCCAGTCCCTTCCTGGCTCGCCGGAGTGCAGCAGCGCGATGAAATCCGTCCGCTGGTCGAGTCCTTCCAGTACCAGGCAGCGTCGTACTGGCAGGACGGCTCGCGCCTGTTTCCGACGAAGATGCTCGCTGAGTCGGTCGAGCACGACCGCCGGATCGCCGAAACGCTTCTCGCCGAAACGCGCTGCGACGTCACCGTGCCGATGAATGACCTCGGCGTCGACCTCGCGCCGGTCTGGCGCCGCGCCTTCCGCTACCGTGCCGAGCGCCAGGCGACCTCGAACGCATTGCGGATTCGAGCGGGAAAAGCGATCGAGCCCGGCTCGCAGTGCAGCGACGGAACGTGGACGTTCGACGGCAAGACCCTGCGCTTCAGCCGCGCGATCGTCACGCAACCTCCCGACACCCCGATGCCGCTCGTGCTCCGCGTCGAGACAGCGCCGGAGATGCCGTGATACCGTCGCGAGACGGAGGTGGCAATGTCCACGAAGAACGGTGAAAAGGCGCGCGCGGCGATCGCGAAGCGGAGAAGAACGGCACAACGCGAGAAGGATCGCGCGCGTCTGGCACAGCTCAAGACAGCTTCCGCGTCGAAAAAGAAGGCGTAACTCCACCCCCTGAAGTCGTCGCGGAAGCGGCGGGAACCTTCCGTGTCGCCGTGGGGCTGGAGAGAAGGTCGACGGTCTTCAACGTCTTGTCGAACGACTTCCCGTCTCGCGAAATGCGCAGCCGATACGTCACTCCCTGACGCAGGAAGAGTGTTCGCACGTCGTCGAGGACGGCGGCCGGCTTTCCGTCGACCATCTCAATCGTGTCGCCCTTCTGCAGCCCCGCCTCGGCGGCCGGCGAGCCGGGGACGACGCGAAGAATCCGGATATGGTCGTACTTTGGACCGCCCGCCATGAGAAAGACGCCCGCCGCGTCATATAGGAACGGCGTATCGGAATTGCGCGTCTTCTCCAGGATCACCCTCTTATGCGGGTAGTCGAGGATCACCGTAAATTTGCGCAGGAGGTCGCCGCCGATGATGCCGGCGAGATTCGGATCGGCGAAGACGCCCTTCTCGTCGTGCGAGGCGGTCGCCACGACGTCATGGAGATGCACCTCCCCGATCTCGACGTCGCTGACGCGGAAGACGGAAGCGAGACTCTCCCCGCCGATGCCGACACCGAGTGTCGCCTCGGGAATGACGGTCTCGCCGTCGAGGAGGCCGTTGGCGCGCGTGAACGGCGCATTGAGCGACAACGCCGTACGCGTTCCCGTATCGACGTAGAACGTGCCGGTGACGACCTCGCCCGAGCGTTTCCGCAGACGGACCTTCGTGAAGATCTGTCCGTCGACCGTGATCGGCAGAACGGTACCGTCGCCGTGGTAGTCGAACGACGCCGGATCGAGCGCCTGCAGCCGCCGATGCTCGTAGTCGATCACGAAGACGAAGTGGTGGATGAACTCACCGCCGACGGTGCCGAGCACCGGCAGCCCTTCGACCGACGCGATCGTCGAGAGATCGAAGCCGATGAAATGAATGTCGGGAACCGCGGCCCCGGCTACCTCCTCGCAGACCGGCGGGTCGTACTGGAGGAAGGTCGTCGCCGCATTGCCGACGCCCGAATTCCCCTCGGTCGTCTGGATCGTCTTGAACCCGAGGGTTTTCGCCAGCGACGGGTCGATGAGCGACGCGTTCGACCCGGTGTCGAAGAGAAACAACTGCGGCGCCGACCCCGCGATCCGCACGTCGACGAACGGCTTGTTACTCGCGATCTTGAACGGGAACCACTTGCCGAAGACGCTCGTGCAGGCGAGAAGCAGGACAAGGCTCATGAGGGAACGATACTTCCGATGGAGTCGGCCGTCCCAAAACATGGAGAAAACGACAGATGATCCGACGCCTCATTGCAGTCACCGCTTTGACCCTCGCTCCAGCGCTTTTCGCGCAGACGTACATCGTTCCCGAAGGTGACTGCGGCGACGTCACGCTCCACGTCATGACAAACCTCGGCGCCGACAGTGTGGCTCGAGCGTATCTTTTTGAGCCAATGCAGAGAGCCGCGGTGAAGCCTGTGGCCGGCTCTCACTCGCTCGATTTGAAGGCACCGTGAACGAGGGCGACGTGCTCAAGGCAGGGATCGAATTCAAACCGGTGATCGTCGGTGACGAGACCCGGACCGAGCACGCGAAAACGCTTTTCTTCTGCGGCCCGAACGCGCCGATCATCGATTGGCAGGGTAACGCCGATCTCAGTCTCGAAATCTATCCGCAGAGCTGGAACCCGACGCGAGCGCATATGAAGCCCGGGGACACGACGCGGTTCGTCGTCGTCGACAAGTCGACCGGCAAATACGCACTCCTCAAAGACCTGCCGATGGAGCTCCACCGCATCGACGGCGCTCTAGTCGCAACCGGAACTCCCGCCCGGGACGGCGGAATGAATTTCGCTCTCCCGGAGCCTGGACGGTATGTGGTTACCGCGACATACCGCCGAGAAGATCCGAAAGTCGCCGGCCACTGGCTCGTCGACACGAGCACGCTGACGTTCGACGTCAAGTGATGAACGAGGGGCTTCACCACGGCCAATTACCTAACGTAAAAGGCCGAGGGAATCGGCGGCGATACCGCCTATGAATAGCAGGCCGATCGTGATGAGCGCCAAGATACAACCGAACTTCAGCGCGGATACACCTTTCCCCCCCTTTTTCTCGACAGTTCCCCAGCCAGCGCGCTTGAAGCAGTGCCATGCGGGCAGCACGAGTGGCAGCGACGGAAGCGCGAACGCAAACGCCGGCCAGGGACCCTCGGGCGTGACACGCCAAACCCAGACGGTGATCGGTACCGTCAGCAACAGAAGAAACACGCCGACGCTTGCCCATCGCCGCCTAGCTCTTGACGGCGGCACCGCGGCTCCTACCAGTGCCGGCAGGAGCCGTTCGGCCTGCGCAAACAACGCTATTGCGACGATGGAGATCGCGAGACCCGCACCGATCGCCAGAACGGTTTCGACTTCCATCAGCGACCGTCTCGCTGACCATTACACCAATCGCGAATTGGTTTAGGTTCTGTTGGTAACGCAGCTGCTGATCTACGGTAACTAGGACCCCGAAGTGACCCGACGCGCGACGGAGAAGATCGCCGTTCTTGAAACCTGCCCACCCTTCCTCCCGGCCAGCCGCGACTACGAAACCGCCTGCATCACCGCCAGAGCCGCGGGCATTGTCACCCTCGGCCTTCCGGCACCAAATTTACCTCAGATCAGCAATAGCGAGAGCCTGGCCTCGATCGCTTCCGCCTTTTATCGCTCGTTCGACGCTTACCGCCAAGATATAAACGCCTGGCGATAGGTCGTCGATGTCCGTCGATTTGAGAGTGAGGATATAGAAACCTGATGGCCCCTCGGCAGCCTTAGAGACAACCCTCTGTGAAGCGCCCGCATGGTTCTTACTGGCTAGGTGAGAAACAAAGAAGTTCTTTGGCTTTAGCCCTGTGACAGCCTTACCGCTCGCGTCCGATACAGAAACTTCAACCAACACATCGCTGAAAAGGGGACTACCAGCTGCTTCTACGAAGAATTGCGCCATGACCCGACACCTCGTCTGAATTATGGTCTGGACGAATCCGATGTCAAGCGAGCTTCGTCCGAGTGGGGTCACACCTTCGATTTTCGAGCTTCGTCCGAGTGGGGTCACACCTTCGATTTTCTATTACCCCCCGCGGGGCCGGTGCGGGGCCGGTGGGGTCACGGGGCCGGTGGGGTCACACCTTCGATTTTCTCTTACCCCACCAAGGCGAGCGGGCCGCCACCAAGGCGAGCGGGCCGGCGGGGTCACACCTTCGATTTTCTCTCACCCCAACCCTTCTCCACCAATCGTAGCGTCATCTTCCATTCCGAGGAGGTTTCGCCGCTAGTCTCACTCCCACCTGAAGATTCCTCGGTGCGCCGCCGCATCCGAGGGAGCCTCGGAGCATGGCAAGAGCACTTCGCACCGACTTTCCCGGCGCTGTCCACCACGTCACCTCGCGCGGAAACGAACGACGCCCGATCTTCATCGACGACCGAGATCGCGAGATGTTCCTCGAGTTTCTCGGCCGGGCGGTGAAGCGATTCGGCTGGAGCCTCACGGCGTACGTCTTGATGACGAATCACTTTCATCTCGTCGTCCAGACGCCGGAACCGAACTTGTCGCGCGGCATGCACTGGCTCAACACCGCATATGTCGTCTGGTTCAACCGGCGGCATGAACGTTCAGGCCACCTATTCGGCGGCCGCTTCAAAGCGTTTCTCATCGAGAAGGAGACGTACTTCACGACAGTTCTGCGATACGTCGTACTCAATCCGGTGCGGGCAAACATGGTGGCGCGTCCGGAGGACTACCGCTGGTCCAGTTATCGCGGCACGGCGGGGCTGGAGAGCGCCCCCGAGTGGCTCGACACCGCAAGTGCGCTCGGTGTCTTCGCTCCAGTCGCTGAGGTGGCGCCGATCCTCTACCGTCAGTTCGTCGAACAAGCGCTGCCGAATAACGGCCGGCTGTGGGACAAGCTCGCGAATGGGATCTACCTCGGCACCGAGGCGTGGCGGAAGAAGATGCGGAAGGTAGTCGAGTCGAAGCCGAGGTCCACCGATCACCCGAAAGCGCATCGCGCCGTCGGCCGGCCGAAGATGCACCGAATCGTAGCCGCTATCGCGCGGTGCGCCGGCGCAGCGGCAGCATCGATTCACAGTAGCCGAGGTGGCGTGCTGCGCCGCCTTGCAGCGTGGATCGGGTGGAATGAGGGACTGATCACGCTGCGAAGCATCGCGGCGTCACTGCGAATGCGGAGCGAAGGGCATGTATCGGGAATGATCCGCAGATGCGAGCGCGAGTTCGCGAACGATCGAGCACTACTTGGCTACATGGACGCCGCACTCCTCGCCCTCCGCGCATGACGCCGGGTTGATTTCGGCGGCCGATATCGTCTGACACTTCGGATGAGGCGGCGTTGCCGCTCATCGATGCGGCGCCTGGCGCCTTGACCGGGACAGAATCGTCCGAGCGAGGGCTCAGAGCTTCGGAAAGCCCCCTTTTGTCGCTCGTGCGCCGTCGGCGCTCCTTTTCCCCCGCCCTTGTTGGCTTGCGGCTCCAAAACAATCTCGAAGAACGAAGGTGTGACCCCATCACTCCCCCACTACTGAGGCATTCTCCGCTAACGCACTCCCCACTACTTGAGGCATTCTCCGATAACGTGCTGCGTAGCTTGAAGTTGTGAGGACGTTCGATAGGTAGGTTTCCGCCTCCTTCGACAGTGTCATCACCGAAAAACGAAGGTGTGGCCCCATTTCGACCCTGGCCCCATTTCGACCCTTTTCATCTATTCGGTCCGGCGGCCGGAGGTGCGGGCAAATGTTGACGCAATAATGCCGTAAGGCCTAACATCAACAGGTCCGACGGGTCCGGGCAGAAAGCGAGAGCATCGATGAGCGCGAAGCGCGACTTCTCCATTTCCCGGCGTGATTTCCTTGCCACCACAACCGCCGCCGCCATCGCCGCAGCCCTGCCGGCGAGCGCGCAGACGCCGGCGCCGGCTCCCTCCACAGGTCCATGGACGCGTGTCAGTCTCACCGACCCGGCCGCGCCGGCGATGCTCGCCAGTTACGGCACCGCGGTGACGGCGCTGCTGAAGCTCGGCGCGACTGATGGCCTCAATTTCTACCGCAACGCATTCATCCATACCCTCGACTGCCCGCATGGGAACTGGTGGTTCCTCCCCTGGCATCGCGGATACCTCGGCTGGTGGGAGCAGACCGTCCGCCTGTACAGCGGGAATCCCAATTTCGCGTTTCCTTATTGGGACTGGACCGCGCAGCCCTTCGTCCCCGACGCGTTCTGGAGCACGACCGCGAACCCGAACAATCCGCTCGACCCAAGCAGCTCGATCTACTACTCGTCCTACTCAGCATTCCAGTCGTATTTCTCGGCGGCGATGACGCAGTTCTACAGCGGTCTCTCGGCGGCGCAGCAGCAACAGCTCACCTACCGCGGCCTCAACACCGCAAACCTCTTCTGGCAGGCGGCAGCCGGTGACTGGGCCAATCCCGCTCGGACGCTCACGGAACAGAACAACTCCCTGCCGGATCAGACTGCGGTCAACCTCGCGACCATTCAGCAGGCTCTCCAAACGCCGTTCTTCGCCGGTGATCTCGTGACCACCTTCGGCGGTTTCGGGAGCGACTACGCGGCGCAGCACAGCGGCGGCGGTAGTGAAGGGATTCTCGAGTCGCAGCCGCACGACAACGTGCATGGCGACATCGGTGGCTTCATGGGGGCGTTCCTCTCTCCCATCGATCCGATCTTCATGGCGCACCACGCCAACATCGACCGTCTCTGGACGGTCTGGACCGCGCAGCAGCAGGCGGCGGGGCAGCCGACTCTCCCCACCTTCAAACTCACGACGTGGCAGAACGAGCCGTTCCTCTTCTACGTCGACTCGCAGGGCAATCCGGTCACGCAGAACACAGCGAGTGCATACGAGACCCCCAGTCTCTTCAACTACAACTACACGCAGGGGTCGCCCCTCCCGTCGGCCACGGCCGAGACGATGGCAGCGAAGGCGTTCTCGGAGTCCTCGGTACGCCGAGTGACCGGAACCGTGCGGGCCGCACAGGTCAACTTCTCGCAGCCCGCTGTGGCGCACGTCGTCCTTCCGGAGGGGACGGCGGCGAGCGCGGGCCTCGGTCGGCGCAGGGTACGCGCGCACCTCACCATCGAGAGACCGGCGAATACGCGCGGAATTCGTTTCCACGTTTTCGTCAATCCGCCCCAGAACGAGGCAACGCTCGAGTCCTCGCACCCGAGCTATGCCGGCACGATTCAGTTCTTTGGAAACATGCACCACCAGCACGCCACGACCTTCACCGTGCCGCTGGAGAAGACGCTGGCGGACCTTCGCGCGGCGAACGCGTTGCCGACCGGCGACACCATCGACATCTATGTAGTAGCGCAGTCGCGTGCCATCGCGCTCCGCGCGCTGCCGCCCGTCAGCGTGACAAAGGTGGAGATCTCGACGTTCTGAAACTAGGTATCCGCGCTGCAAGAGTGGGAGGCATGACCGCCTCACGGATTCTCTTTTGTCTGATTCTCGTCGGTTGCGTGCATGCAGGCTCCGCCGCGCCGGCCGAGCGGGTCGTGACGCTGACGCTCCCGTCCGCCGCTGCCACGACCGGGCGGATTGCGGCGCGGTTAACCGTCAGCCCACTGCCCCGCGGAACAAAGCTCACCGTGCGGCTGACCGATGGCCAGATCGTGGGAGCGGTCCAGCCGTACGGCCGCAACGCCGAGCGCGGCGGCAGCTATACCATTCCCATTCCGAGCGAGGCCGCGGCCGCTGGAAAGGTGACGCTGCGGATTGAGTTGCGCGAGTCGTCAGGCGTGCAACGCGCGCCGAACAAAGAGGAGCTCCGGCGCGTAGAGCTGATCTCAACGTCGGGTGCACCCTGAACACCAAGAACGCAGGTTTGACCCCATTCGATCCCCGTTGTCGCGTCTCAACAGGTCAGAACCGTCGGAGCGAGGGCTCAGACGCTTCGCAAAGTCGCGCTCTTGTCGCCTCGTGGGGCGTCGGCGCTCGGTTTCACCGTCCGTGTTGGCGTTGTGGCTCCAAAAAGATCCCGAAGAACGAAGGTGTGACCCCGTCACTTCCCCCATGGACGCCGCACTCCTCGCCCTCGGCGCATGACGTCAGGTTGATTTCGCCGAACGATACCCCCTGACACTCTCGGGTGAGGCGAATTGCCGCTCATGCAGGAGAGCGTCCTGGCGTCTCAACAGGTCAGCACCGAGCGACGGCTTAGACCCCTTCGGAAAGTCGCGCTCTCGTCGCTCGTGAGCCGTCGGCGCTCGTTTTCACCCACGCGTTTTGGCATCGCGGCTCCAAACATCTGGAAGAACGAAGGTGTGACCCCGTCACTCCCTCGCCGAACGATATCCCCTGACACTTTCGAGCGAGGTGGCGTTGCCGCTCATGCGGGGACGCGCCCCGCGTCTTGACAGGACAGAACCGTCCGGGCGAGGGCTCAGATACTTCCGAAAGTCGCGCTCTTGTCGCTCGTGAGTCGTCGGCGCTTCGTTTTACCGCCGGCGGTTGGCGTTGCAACTCCCAGATCGCGAAGAACGAAGGTGTGACCCCGTCACTCCCCCCGACCTACCATCTGGCCCTTCGAAGTTTGTAGACACTAAAACAGGTGGCGAATAGCGCAAGTAACAGCGCACATGCGATTGCGACGATCTCGCCAGCCACATAGCCCCGCGAGCGATCTAAAAATGCACTAAGCTTATCAAGGATCGACGATCCAGCGGTCACCTTTCGCATCTGGTCAAGTCCACGCTTTAGCGTATTAGACTTCTCTTCAACTTGCGCTAACCTCTGTTGTGTGTCGAGGAGCTGTTTTCTTAGACCCTCCAGATTCATGCGAGAGACAAGCAAGGCAGCCTCAAGTTCAGGCGCTTTCTGACGCTTCAGATCATCAATGTATGATTGGGCGGCCACCGTGATGCCCCGCTTAGTGTCGGTAACGTGGGATTGGAGCTCGGACTTAAGTTGCCGCTCCACTTCTTGGCGTGCGTCAACACTGATCGCAGAGATCGCTTTGGAGGCAATCACTTTCTGCTGTTCGATCTCTTGCTCAGCCTTCCTAGCCGCTGTCTCGGCCCGTTCGCGCACATCAACTTTGAAATTATTCAATTGAAACACGCCCAAAATTGCAAAGCCGGCCGTAAGCGCGAGTAAGCCAATTGTGGCACGAAACGGTAACGAGTTGCTATATGTCTGTAGAGCTATCGAATTCATTTCGTCACGAAGCTCTGCTGCCAGCGCGTCGTCGCGTCTGGCTCGATTGATGGTTGACGCGGAGTGAATGACCATCAACGCCGTAGGCGGTAGCGTATTTAGCCCCTTCTTTAGAAAGAGATCATGTGTTTCATCAAATTCTTTTAGGAGCCGAGAGTTTTCCGGTAAGACGAGCGCTATCACGTCACGTGAGCGGGCGAGCCATACGCGGACACGATCGACGTTATCTGTAAACGTTACTTCTCGGAGTAACTGGCCCTCCGAAGCCAGCGCATCTAACTCTAAGGCCACGAGGTACTTGTTCATCGTCCCTCCCGAACTACTAGCTTTAATACAGGAGTGGCGCGGGAAGGGCAAAACCCTACCCTCTTAATGCACATGTCTCCCCCGGCTAACTTGATGTCGGCTGCGCTGCCCAACGGCGGCGCTGTGGGACACGCTCGAAAATGGGATCTACCTCGGCACTGAGGCGTGGCAGCGAAAGATGCGGAAGGTCATCGAGTCGAAGCCGAGATCCACCGATTGCCCGAAAGCGTCTCGCGCCGTCGGTCGGCCGAAGATGCACCGAATCGTACACGCTGTCGCGCGGTCCGCTGGTGGAGGGGCAGCATCGATTCGCAGTGGACGAGGTGGCGTGTTGCGCCGCCTTGCGGCGTGGATCGGTTGGAACGACGGACTGCTCACGCTGCAAAGCAGCGCGCCGTCACTACGCTTGCGAAGCGAAGCGCCTGTGTCCGGATGAGTTCGGCTCTGGGCGGCGTTGCCGCTCATGTAGGAAGGCGTTCTCGCGTCTCAACAGGTCGGTATCGTCCGAGCGGGGGCTCAGACGTTTCGGAAAGTCGCGCGCTGCTTGCTCGTCAGCTGTCGACGCTCGGTTTTCACCCGCCTCTGTATTGGAGTTGCGCCTCCCTCTCGAAGAGCAAAGGTGTTGCCCGTCACTCCCCTTCGCTCGTCCACTTCCTCACACACGTACGATCCCCCCTGTTCGGAGACTTAAATAAGCGTTAGATCAAACTAGTAACCGCGCCATTTTTTCCAGTTCATCGGCGACTTCACGGTAACAAAAAAAGTTCACCGGATGCTCGAATGAAGAATCGAGCATGCCATTTGTCGCCATACGATTCGGCAGACGCGCCCGAAGCTCGTCCCGCAATAGAATCGCCTCTACCTTGAAGCGTTCGTCATATTCCTGTGTCCGCGAACGCGAACGCGCGAGAAGCGCGCGTGTCCTGTCCGCGAAAGCATCGGACTCGATCGTATCAGCCTGCGTCGAGGCGCGAGTCCTAAACTCCCTTTCGGTGGAGGCACGATCCTCTTGTTCTCTTCGCGCAATAAATTCGCGCAGGTCTCTTACCAGCACGAGCGTACGCTGTTGTAGAAGTTCATCAGACTGACGGCTTAGAGCAGCACCTGAAGGTCCACGGCCAGGCGCCGAAAGGTCAAGCTTCTGTCGGTATTCGTCGAGCTGCTCGTCTTTAGCGTCGATCCGATCGTCTCGCGACTGAATACGCTCGCGGAGGATGGAGAGCAGCCCCTCGTATCGCCATCTCGCAACGCTATACGCCAGTGCCGACGACGCGGTGGCGAGCGTTATGAATGAGAAAGGTGCGGCCGACAGATTTCGCCACTCATTACGAAGGAATGGAATGATGTCCATGCATCAACACCTCCACGCAGCACGCAAGAACTTTATCGTCATAAGCGAAGAGATGCCCCCCTACCTCAACAACTCCTCCGCCATCACCACCTCCGCCTTGATGCCGGTGCGTAAAGTGGGCTCGGGGACCGGCGCGAAACCGGAAGAGTGCAGCCCGGCGATGGTAGCGCCGGACGCGAGTTTCGCGGGGTCGGCGGCGCCGAGGTGGAACATGACGCTGGGGATGGTGTTGCCGAGGGAGAAGCGGGGGAAGTCTTCGCTGACCATGAGCGGGGGGAAGTCGGGGACGTTCTTGTCGCCGAGGGATTTGCGGAGCGCGGAGGTGAGACGGGACGCGAGCGCGGGGTCGTTGTAGCTGGCCTCGGAGTGCTCGGTCTTCACTTCCTCGATGATCGGCTCGGGGGCGCCGGCGGCCATGGCGACGCCTTTGGCGATGCGGGCGATCGCGGCGAGGACGTGCTCGCGTACCTCGGGTTTGTAGGTGCGGACGGTGAGCTGGAGTTTCGCTTCGTCGGGGATGATGTTGCGCTTCGTGCCGGCGTGGAAGGAGCCGACGGTCACGACGACCGGGTCCTGCGGGGAGCGCTCGCGGCTCGCGATGGTCTGCAGTTGGACGACGAATTCCGAGGCGATCACGATCGGGTCTTTGGCGAGCTGCGGGTTCGCGCCGTGGCCGCCGACGCCGCGGATGGTCACGTTGACCGAGTCGCTGCTCGACATCATGAAGCCGCTGACGACGCCGATGCTCCCTGCCGGAATCAGCGGCGAGTCGTGCAGCGCGATCGCGTAGTCGGGTTTGCCGAAGCGCTCGTACATGTTGTCGCGGAGCATTCCCGCGGCGCCGGCAACCACCTCCTCGGCCGGCTGCGCGACGAGCATCGCCGTACCGTGCCACTGCGACTTCGTGTCGGCGAGGATCTTGGCGGTGCCAAGCAGCGTCGTCATGTGGATGTCGTGCCCGCAGGCGTGCATCACGCCGGCGGTCTTCGAGGCGTACTCGAGGCCGGTCTGCTCGGTCACCGGCAGCGCGTCCATGTCGCTGCGGATGAGGACCGTCGGGCCTTTGCCGTTCTTCATCACTGCAACGATGCCGTAGCAGGTCGCGCTCGGATCTTCGTACTTGCCGACGGGATACGCGACTTCGTAGCCGAGCTCGCGCAGCCGGGCGGCGAGCATGGCGGAGGACTTCGCCTCCTGCTTCGACAACTCGGGGGCTTCGTGCAGGGTCTTGTACGTAGTGAGTAGCGACGGCAACTCGCTATCGATGCGCTGGTCTATTGTTTGGGCAGGCGTTTGCGCGAAGGCGGACGGAGCGAGAGCGAGCAGGAGGAGGACGAGCGGACGATGCATGGGGGATAGATTATCCCGGCCGTGCTCACTTCTTGATTCTTCATTCGAACCTCGAACCTCGAACTTCACCTTTCGGGATTGAGGTTCGAAGTTCGAGGTTCGAGGGAAGAAGTAAGAAGTCGAGAAGCGGCATCGCCGAGTAGAGCTACTCCGGGAATGCCTCGTAGCGCCCGTGCGCGACGCGTTTGATCCAGCCTTTCTCCCGCATGCGGGAGAGGTGGACGCGGATGTTCTCGATCTCGTTCGTGCGCCCGAGGCTGAGTTTCTGCGCTACGTCGGCGGGAGAGAGGGCGAGACCGCGGTGCGTCTTGAGGAGCCAGAGGATCTGCTGCGCGAGCGGTGTGTTGGCGGGCGGCGGAACGACGCCGCCGGTGGTCGCCGCGATGCGCTGCATGCACGCGGTGATCTCGTCCTGGAGGCGCGTACGCTCGGCGTCGATCTCGAGCAGTCGCGCGCGGAGTTGCTGAAGTTGCCCGCCATCCTCGATGACGCGTTGCACGGCGTCGGTCATATTGTGAATGGTACCAGAACAAGAGAGTTCGTGTTCCTAACCAGAAAGTTTGTGTTCGCGGACGGTGTGCTTCGAACCGATACCGGCAGCCTAGATATCCTAACCACTAAGTTAGTAACGAGGGAGATACAGCTTCGTCCGGAAGACACCGAGCTTAACTTCCTAGCTCGCTGGTTCGAAACCATATCCCGATAGTTTGAATTGAGAACCAATGTTGTCGTCCCGATCTACCTCACACTTTGCGGCTTCCGCGTTCACAATGCGTCCCGAACCGCCGCACGCGCGTCCCTAACAGACGCAACTTCGTCCCTAACAGGTGTATTCGATTAGTCGGCTTCTGTGACTGGTTACAGTGCAAGATTGCCGCTACTGAGCGAATCGGCCGCGAGCGCGACCTGATTCTTGCCGTTTTTCTTCGCAAAGTAGAGCGCTTCGTCGGCGCGCGCGATGAGATCGGCGCTATTCACGCCGTCGCGCGGGTAGATCGCGACGCCGACCGACACCGTGATCTGCAGGTTCCGGCCGAGGGCGGGGATTGCGAACTGGCGGCTCTCGATCAGCTCGCGGAAACGGTTTGTCGCCTCGCGCGCCGCGACGAGCGGCGTCTCGGGGAAGATGATCGCGAACTCCTCGCCGCCGTACCGCGCCACGATGTCGCTGTCGCGCGCGTTGCGCATCAACTCCTCCACCAGCCCCTTGAGGATCTCGTCGCCGACCGGGTGACCGAACGTGTCGTTGATCCGCTTGAAGTTGTCGATGTCGAGAATCGCGAGCGCGAACTCGCGGCCGTTGCGCGAGTGGCGGTGGATCTCCTTGCCCAGCGCTTCCTGGAAGTAGCGGTGGTTGTACGCCGGCGTGAGGGCGTCGATGTGCGTGAGGCGCTTGATCTCTTCGACGTAGCGCGACGACTGCAGCGCCGTCACTGCCTGCGCCGCGAAAATCTCGAGCGTCTGCACCTTCTCGATCGACGGCACGCGGTTGTCGTTCGGCTCGCGGACGGAGAGGTACCCGAGGGCCTGATCGCCGGCGGAAAGCGGGACGAGCAGCATGTCGTTCTCGTGCCAGTCATCCGACGTCGCCGCGCGCTCCTCCGCGATGACGAAGTCGTGCTCCGCCTGCCGCAGCGCGGAATGCGAGATGTAGTACGAGTTCGAGACGCGGAAGTCGGGGATGAAGAACTCGTTGATCTCGTTCGACGGGACGCGCTTCTTCTTCAGCTCCTCCCAGACGTCATCGAGCCCTGCATGGGCACGGCGGACATAGTCGCCGCGCTTCGGGTCGGTCAATCCGAAGACGACCACCTCGAAGCCGAGGGCGGTGCGGATGGCGTGTGCG
Source organism: Thermoanaerobaculia bacterium (assembly GCA_036488085.1). GTDB lineage: Bacteria > Acidobacteriota > Thermoanaerobaculia > Gp7-AA8 > Gp7-AA8 > DASXHZ01. The sequence goes on along the minus strand of DASXHZ010000105.1, from coordinate 1,900 downwards.
ATGCGGGTCAGCGCGCCGTCGATGTCGAACGCGCCGATGAGCGAGGTGGCGACGCCGAGGATCGTCGACGTCGTGGCGGCCTGCGTCTCGAGCTGCGTCGTCTTCTCGCGCATCTCGCGGCGCAGCAGTTGGTCCTGCAACGCGAGCGCGGTCTGGTTGACGGCCAGCGTCAATAAATTGAGCGAGCCCGTCTTCAGGATCGACAGCTCCTCGCTCTCAAAAATGAGAATCCCGTAAATGACCTCGGGGGTCTGGATTCCGATGAGCACCTGCAACGCCGAGCCTTCGGAGAGCGGAAAGCGGCGCTGCTCGTCGCGGAAGATGAACGCGCGGCTCGGCGCCGACTGCGCGAAGCCGGCCGAGTCGACCCAGCGGAGGATCTCCTGATCGCTCGGCTGGCACTCGCCGAAGCGATACACGGTGGCGGGGACATCGGGATTCGCCTCCCACGTCACGACCGCGCACGCCTTCATTTTCGCGAGCTTCGACAGCAGCGACATGAGCCGCCGCAGCGTCTCCTGGTCGTCTTCCGCCGACAGAATGTGCGTGGAGCTTTCGGTGAGCAGCGAGAGCTCGCGATTCCTCCGCACGAGCTCACTGTTCTGCATCGCCCCCTCGGCTTCATTGCGCATCGCGTACGCGACGAGAAGAACGGGGAGGAAGCCGATCGCGGCGCCGGCGTAGTGATACGCGTTCCACGACATCACTTCGATGGCGACGACGGCGCTGAGCAGCAGGACGGCGCGCCCCTGCGTCAGCATCATGCGGCGGAGGTCGAACGACGCCGATTCCCCCTCCGCCCATCGCCTGATCCAGACGATGACGATCGATGCGACGAGGTAGCCGACCAGCAGCAGGACGTAGCCGGAGACTTTCGCCGCCCACGGCGCCGTGCGGTCGACGGCGGATGAGTAGAGCAGCGCGACGAGGCCGTACGTGACGGCAAGCTGCGCGGCGCCGACGATGAGGTCGAACGACAGTTTTTTCTGCTGGATCGCGCGGTACGCCGCGTATCCGAGGCCGCCGGCGAAGGCGAGAAGTCCAACGACCGTAGAGTCGTGGAAGATGATGATCGCCGAGAACACGACCGGCGCCTCGAACCCGATCGACCCCTCCCCCGCCTCGATCCGCAGCAGCGACGCGATGCACACCAGAGCCGCAAAGAACGCTGCGCCTTGCAGCGCCGCTGGTGTATCGGTCGCAAACGACCAAGCCGCAACGAACGTGGCAATCGCCACCGTGGCCGCCTGGATCGCGCGGAAGATGAAGCTGCGAGACATGGGGTTGGCAGGATTGTAGGCGCGGATTTGATGTAAACGGTTACGGGGTTTCGGGGTTACGGGGTTTCGGGGTTACGGGGGTTCGGGGTTTCGGGGGTTCGGGGGTTGGCGATGGGTCGGTTTTCGCGGGCGCGGACGAAACGGATTAGGCCGAAAAGTGCGGCGCCGGTCTTCTTCACCTGGACGTTCAGCCTCGTGAACGTGTCGTCGTCGATAAACTGTAATCGTCGAGCCGCTAGCAGCTGCGCCTCTACTTCAAAAAGCGATCCTCTGGCGTGACTCAGCATCTGTCGCCATTCACCGGACGTGAGGCGCCCCTCGCCCTCTGCGATATTGCTAATCACAGAAATCGCCGCTCTGCGAATCTGAGAGGTTAGGCCGTACTGCTCGGAGCGTGGGAAGGGTTCCGTTGTTTCGTAAATGTGTTCGACGAGATCCATTGCCCGCTGAAATGCAGCGAGTTCTTCGAAACGCGACATTGTGTGTTCGGTGCCGCAGGGAGGCGTGCCGTTCAGGTGGGTGTGGCGAGTGTACCTCGGGTTGCGGGGTTGCGGGTTGCGGGGTTGCGGGGTTACGAGGTTACGAGGTTACGAGGTTGCGGGGTTGCGGGGTTGCGGGGT
>DASXHZ010000073.1:0-48446 GCA_036488085.1 Thermoanaerobaculia bacterium | reverse complement strand
CGTGCCGCAGGCCTTTCCGCACGTGCCGCACGCCTTCCCGCTCGTGCCGCACGCCTTTCCGCACGTGCCGCTCGCCTTTCCGCACGTGCCGCGCGCCTTCCCGCACGTGCCGCGCGCCTTTCCGCACGTGCCGCACGCCTGTCCACAGGTGCCGCACGCCTGTCCACACGTGCCGCACGCCTGTCCACACGTGCCGCGCGCGGCGCGGCACTTGCCGCGGGCGGCGCGGCACGCGCCGGCAGGCGCGCGGCAGCTGTAGTACGGCGCGCGGCGGTGGTGGAATCGCGCGCGGCAGTGACAGTTTCGTTCGCGGCGCGGGCCGCGCGCGGCGCGGCAGTGACAATTTCGGGTGCGGCAACGACCGGCGGCGAGGCCGCCGCCGCCCCACTGAGGCCGCCGCCCAGCCCGGCTACGGGAGCGCCGGCAGGATTGCCGGCGCCACACTCACGCCCCCTCCCACCCCTCCGCCTCCCCCTCGGCGAGGTTCGCCGCGCGGCGCGAGGTGAGCGTCGACCCGGCGCTCGCGGCGATGACCAGGACCACGGCGAGCCACTGCCGCGGCGTCAGCACCTCGTGCAGGAAGACCAGGCCGGCGAGGGCGGCGACGGCGGGCTCGAGGCTCATCAGGATTCCAAACGTGCGCGCGGGAAGCTCCTTCAGCGCGACCATCTCGAGCGTGTACGGGATCGCGCTCGACAACAGCGCCACGCCGATGCCGGCGACGAAGAGCGCCGGCGTCAGCCGCGCGAAGCCGCCCGTCACGACGGCGGCGGGGATGGCGATGAATGTGGCGATCGCCATCCCGGTCGCGACCGCGGCGCCGCCGGGGATCATGCGGGAGACGCGGCCGCCGATCAGGATGTACGCGGCCCAGCACGCACCGGCGGCGAGCGCCAGCAGCACGCCGAGCGCGTCCGCTTTCCCTCCGGCCCATGGTGCGATCAGGGCGATGCCGGTCGCGGCGAGCACCACCCACGCGACGTCCACCGCGCGGCGCGATCCGAATACCGCAACTCCGAGCGGCCCGATGAACTCCACTGTCACCGCAAGGCCGAGCGGGATGCGCGCGAGCGCCAGGTAGAAAACGACGTTCATCACCCCCAGCACCACGCCGTAGGGGATCAGCGCGCGCCACTGCGCCGCCGAGGCGCGGCGCAGCCGCGGACGGAACGCCGCGAGCAGGACCACCGCCGAGATGCCGACGCGGAGTCCCACCGTCCCGAGCGCCCCGAGCGCGGGAAAGAGACCCTTCGCCAGCGCCGCACCGCCCTGCACGCTGATGATCGCGCCGACGATCGCCGGGATGGGGCGGAGAGGGGCGCGCTTGGCCATTCGACGTAGCTTAGTGCCTAGTGCGTAGTGCTTAGGAAGATGGGAAAATTGCGTCTGTGAAGGGGAGAAAGCCCACCGCGCACGAGCGCATGGCCGGGCGGCCGTGGGACGCGTCGTATACCGGCGACGAGCCGGCGCCTTGGGACATCGGGCATCCGCAACCGGCGATTGTGCGGCTGGCGGCGCGGGGCGGCTTCGCGGGGACGGTGCTCGATGTCGGGTGCGGGACTGGGGAGAACGCGCTGCATGTGGCGGCGCTTGGGTTGCCCGTGTTCGGAGTCGACGTGGCGGAGACGGCGCTGGCGATCGCTCGGGAGAAGGCTCGCGAGCGTGGAATCGACGCGGAGTTTCTAGCGGCGGATGCGTTGCACCTGGAGCGGCTGGGGCGCGTGTTCGACACGGTGTTCGACTGCGGGCTGTTTCACGCGTTCGATGCCGATGAGCGAGCGCGGTATGTCGCGAGCCTGGCGTCGGTGACCGCGCGCGGCGGGACGCTGTATGTGTTGTGTTTCAGCGATGAGGGTGCGGGGATGGGGCCGCATCCGGTGTCACAACACGATCTGCGAACTGCGTTTCAACGGGCCAGCGGGTGGGACGTGGCGGCGATCGAAGCGGAGCGGATCATGACGAGGTTTCACGGCGACGACGGGGCGCCGGCGTGGCTGGTGACGGTCAGGCGGAGCTGACCACACGGCGGATTTAGCCGGTCGTGTCACCAACTGCGGCGAGCGTGGTCAGACCCTTGGGACCGATGTACGCCCTTCCGCCCTCACAAGCCCGCCATTGGGCTACCAGCGCATAGTTCGTAACGATCTTGTTCGGGTCGGTGACGTATTCGGCCTTGCAAACGAGGGAAATCGGTACACGTTGGTTCGCATTCGCGCTGAAGTAGAAACCCTGGCCCAGCTCACTGTCGCCCCAGACAGTCGCTTCCCTGAAGGCTCGCAAGGTCACTCTGAAGTTGGCGCCACATGACGACTTGTCGTTCCACGTATCCGGAACTGTAAGAGTCACCAGAAAGGCGCCGCTCGCAAAATCGGGCAGCGACAGAAACAGTCCGGCAATGTCAATCCAATTACTGAGGTCGTTTGTTGAAATCTGAGTGCCCGAACGCCACGCGAAACGGAACTGGTGAATCGGATAGCTGTCCATCGACTTTCTCCTCGGCCTCTTGTCGTGAGCCTGCGAGGTCCAAGCCACCCGCACGAGCCCTAGGTTTGGGGGCACGTGCAGTCAGTGCAGCCGTGCTCGGCGCAGGTTCCGCAGGCGGCCTTCACCTGTTTGCGTAGAGCCTCGCGCGCGCGAAAGAGGCGGACGGCGGCGTTGTTGGCGGTGATCCCGGCCTCGTTCGCGAACGTCTGCACCGGGACTTCGTCGAGGTCGACGCGGCGGATAGCGTCGGCGTACTCCGGCTTGAGCGTCGCTGCGATCGCGGAGACGCAATCGCAGATCGTGTCGCGGAGCTCGGGCGGCGGCTCGACGGCATCCTTGAGCTCCAGCGCGAGCGCATCGAGCGCTTTCGAGCGCGTAGCGCGGCGGCGGTACTGGTCGATGATCGAGTTTCGCAGGAGCTGGTAGAACCAGGCCACCGCGGTGGTGTCGTCGCGGATCTCGTCCTGCTTCTCGAGGCTCTTCACGAAGGCGTCCTGCAGGATGTCCTCGGCCAACGCGCGCTCCCCTACCCGCTTCTCCACGAACGCGAGGAACTTGCGATGGTTGCCGACCAGGGCCTCGGTGGTCACGCGCGGAGTGTAATGAACGCCGAGGCCGTGCGTCTCCAGATGTGAAAGGAGAGAACACCATGAACTCGAACAACGGATGCGACTGCGGCGACTGCAAGTGCGGCCCCGGCTGCAACTGTGGCGGCTGCGCCAACGGGGAGTAAGAAGAGGAGAGGGCAGGCGGTGACGCCTGTCCTCGCAATTATGAACCGGAGCCGCTAACCGCGGCCGGGTGAGGTCGGGCCGCACCGAGCGCGAGCCGCTCGATCGCGAGGTTCAACATTCGATCGTCGAAGATTCGGAGTTTTCTTTCGCCGGCGCCGGGACCGCCGGGCCAATGCTCGAGACCGGCCTTTAGGTCCGTGACGTTGGGCTCGCGACCTTCGCGGACAAGGAGCCAATCGACGGTGGCGAGCAGTTCCATCCCAAGCGGCGACTCGAATCCATCGATTCGATCGGACACTCCTTCCAGAGCGGGGATGTACGAGGACGCCTCGGACTTGATGTAAGCGATGACGACGTCCCGCTTCGGATCATTGAACGCGATGACGTCTGTCGGCTTCGCATCCGGAATCCGGACTTCGGATCGCAGGTAGCTGCCGTCCAAGCCATCGAGCAAGTGATCGAGGCGGTTCGCGTACGGTCCGTATCGACTTGCCGAGAATTGCAGATCAAGCGGGTTCGGGAGCTCGAGGATCTCGATTTGCCGTTCCAGAAACCATGCAAGTTTCTGAATCTCGAGCAAAGAACATTCAATGCCGAGTATCCAGTAGCGCCGGACGAGCTCCGCGATGAGGGCGCGCGCCGGAGTGAGTTTCTGGACACCAGCGCGCTTCGCTACATTCTGATATTCGCCGGTCGGCTCGTATACAACGACATCTACATCGCGTAGATCCGCGAGCGCGCGCTCGATCATCGGCCTCACGTTGTGCCACGCCAAACCACCATTCCCGCATCCGAGCGGCGGGATGGCGATCGAACGAATGTTCTTCTCCTGAATGACACGACGAAGATCCTGCAATCCGGACTCGATCCATTCGATCCGCGCCTTCGATCGCCAGTGTTGCTTCGTCGGGAAGTTGATGATCCAGCGGGGGGCGCCAGTCATCGGCGGACGTTCAGTCACGAACATGCTGCCGGTCCGGATCTCGCGCCGGCGGGAGGCAGCCTCGTATTCCCGGAAGTTCGCCGGGAATGCCTCTTTGAACATGAGAGCAATCCCCTTCCCCATCACGCCCGCCGTGTTGACGGTGTTCACAAGGGCGTCGGCGCCGGAGTCGATCAGGTTGCCGGTGGCGAAGCGAATCATGAGAAGTACCACTCCGCGCGGTGAACGATCTTCGCCTTGACTCCAAGTCCGCGACAGGTGTTTTCGATCTCGGCTTTGATGTCCGGAGTGTAGCAGCCAATGCCGAGGAGGGCGTCGACGGGTACGAAGCGATGCGCAAGTGCTTCGGCTTGGTAGCGCTCCATTTTCTCAGGCCGCTCCGGATCGCGCTGAAAGTCGCGCCGCTGGAGCGGCTCGAAGTCGATGACTGTGCCGAGCTGTGAGGGATCGTCGAAGAATTGCGCCGCGCGAAGGTACGCGTGCCGGTCGGTATAAACGTAGCGCACACCATTCGAGCTGAGTGCTTCGAGCGAGCTCACGAGAACCACGATTTCGGCATTCTTCCGCTGGGGCATTCCGCCATATCCCGTCTTGATATTCAGGAGCATCGGACTGTATGGCGTGAAGTAGAACGGAATGTAATCAGCGAGCGTGCCTCCGGGAGCGATGTCGACCTCCCGATTCGCACGAAGCGCAATGAGCTCCGGATTGCCGATCGATACATGGTCGGGATCGGCGACGCCGGAGCTTTGGCAATGGAGACCGTTCTCTAGGATCCACGGAACGTTGTTCCGATGCGTGATCCGGAAAATCAATGCCTTCTCGGCAGTGAGCGTCTGACTGAACGGCGGCATCGATCCGCACCCTACACCGCAGGGGCGAGGAACTGGCTGTTGTACAGGTCGGCGTAGAAACCGTGGCTCTCAAGCAGTTCTTCGTGCGTGCCTTGCTCGACGATGTTGCCGTCGCGCATGACGAGGATGAGGTCGGCGTTGCGGATGGTGGAAAGGCGGTGGGCGATGATGAAGGCGGTCTTGCCTTTCATCAGGCGGTCCATGGCTTGCTGGATCAGGACTTCGGTGCGGGTGTCGACGGAGCTCGTCGCTTCGTCGAGGATGAGCATTGGGGTCTTCACGAGCATGGCGCGGGCGATGGTGAGGAGCTGTTTCTCGCCCTGCGAGATGTTGCTGGCTTCTTCGTCGAGGACCATGTCGTAGCCGCGCGGAAGGGCGCGGATGAAGTGGTCGGCGTGCGCCGCCTTCGCCGCCTCCACGATCTCGGTCTCGGTCGCCTCCGGCTTGCCGTACGCGAGGTTGTCGCGGATGGTTCCGTTGAAGAGCCAGGTGTCCTGCAGGACCATGCCGAACATGGCGCGGACGTCTTCGCGCGACATGGTCCGGGTGTCGATGCCGTCGATCCGGATGCTGCCGGTGTTGACGTCATAGAAGCGCATGAGGAGGTTGACCATCGTGGTCTTGCCGGCGCCGGTGGGGCCGACGATGGCCACACGCTGTCCCGGCGCGGCGGATGCGGTGAAGTCCTGGATGACGGTCCTCTCGGGCGTGTAGCCGAAATGGACGTGATCGAAGTCGACGGCACCGGCGGGCGGGTGCGGCGGCGGGACCGGCGCGGCGTTCAGCACCTCTTCCTCTTCCGCGAGGAATTCGAAGACGCGCTCCGCGGCGGCGGCGGTCGACTGCAGGATGCTGGCGCTGTTCGCGATCTGGATGATCGGCTGGTTGAACTGATTGACGTATTGGATGAACGCCTGGATGTCGCCGATGTTCACGCGGCCGCGCAGCGCCAGCCAGCCGCCGGCGACGGTGACGCCGGCGAAGCCGAGGTTGCCGACGAAGCCGATGAGCGGGAAGAGGAGGCCGGAGAGGAACTGCGCCTTCCAACCGCTGATGTAGAGCTGCTCGTTGATGGCGCGGAACGCGGCGACGGAGCGCGCCTCGCCGTTGAACACTTTCATCACCGCGTGGCCGCCGTACATCTCTTCGACGTGTCCGTTGAGGCGGCCGAGCTGATCCTGCTGCTGTTTGAAGAAGCGCTGCGAGCGGCCGACGATCATGCCGAGGAGGATGAAACTGAGCGGCAGCGTGACGAGCGCCACCAGCGTCATCTCCCAACTGATCGCCAGCATCATCGCCAGGACGCCGACGACCATCGTGACGGAGGTGATGATCTGCATCAGGCTCTGATTGAGCGTCTGGCTCACGGTGTCGACGTCGTTCGTCACACGGCTCAGGACCTCGCCGTGCGTGCGCCCGTCGAAATAGCGGAGCGGGAGGCGGCCGATCTTGAGCGAGATGTCGCGGCGGAAGGTGTACGTCACCCGCTGCGAGATGCCGGTCATCATCCAACCCTGGATGTAGTTGCAGATGGCGCTGAAGACGTACAGCACGACGAGGTCGATCGCGATGCGCCCCATCGCCGTGTATTGGAACGGGGCATGAGTCCCGGTACGCGTGCGCGTCAGGAGGTCGCCGACGACCTGGTTGGTCATGCTGCCGAGGATCTTCGGTCCGAGGATCGAGGCGAGCGTGCTGCCGATCGCGAAGAGGACCACGATCCCGATCGAGAAGCGGAACGGCCGCAGGTAGGTCAGAAGCTGCCGCATGGTCTTGCGGAAGTTCCGCGGCTTCTGGCCGGGCATCATCATGCCCATCGGGCTCGGGCCGCGACCCATCGGGCCGGCCGGGCGTGGCGGTTGATTGGAAGGCGGCGTGCGCGCGGAGTCGCTCATGTCGTCGCCTCGACGAGCATGCCGCCGCCGGCGAGCTCGCGTTCGCTCAGTTGCGAGAGCGCGATCTCGCGGTAGACCTCGCAGGTTTCCATGAGGTCGCGGTGCGTCCCCTCGCCGACGATGCGTCCTTCCTCGAGGACGAGGATTTTGTCGGCGTTGATGATGGTGCCGATGCGCTGCGCGACGATGATCACGGTTTTCTCGCGGGTCGCCGCACGGAGCGCGCGCCGCAGCAGCGCGTCGGTACGGAAGTCGAGGGCGGAGAAGCTGTCGTCGAAGATGTAAATCTCGGGATCGCGGACGATGGCGCGCGCGATGGAGAGGCGTTGCCGCTGGCCGCCGGAGACGTTGGTGCCGCGCTGCGAGATCGACGCTTCATAGCCGCCGGCGGCGCTATCGACGAACTCGCGCGCCTGCGCGATCTCGACGGCGCGCCCCACGGCGTCCTCCGCCGCTTCGGGCGCGCCGTAGCGGATGTTCGACGCGACGGTTCCGGAGAAAAGGATGCCGGTCTGCGGGACGTAACCGATGCGCGCATAGACGTCTTCGAGCCGCATCGAGCGGACGTCCGCGCCGTCGATGCAGACGCTGCCGCCGGTCGGGTCGTACAGCCGCGGGATGAGGTTGATGAGTGTCGTCTTGCCGCTGCCGGTGCTGCCGACGATGGCGGTGGTCTGCCCCGGCAATGCCACGAAGGACACCTCGCGCAGCACCGGCTCCTCGGCGCCCGCGTATGCGAACGTCACGCGATCGAACTCGACCCGCCCGCCACGGCGCGGCGGAACGACCGGCGCCGGCGGATCGATGACCGTTACCACTGTATTGAGCACCTGGGCGATGCGCTGCGCGGAAACGGAAGCGCGCGGCACGAGGATGAAGACGAACGTCAGCAGCAGGAAGGCCATGATCGCCTGCATGGCGTACTGCATGAACGCGAGCATCTCGCCGACCTGCAGCCGCGACAGGTCGATGAGGTGCGCGCCGCTCCAGACGATCTCGAGGACGGCGAGGTTCAGGATGAGCAGCATCGCCGGCTGCAGAAGGATCATGAGGCGGTTGACGACCAGGTTGAGCCGCATGATGTCGGAGTTCACGCCGTCGAACTTCGCCTCTTCGAAGCGCTCGCGGTTGAACGCGCGGATGACGCGCAGGCCGGTCAGGATCTCGCGCGTGACGAGGTTGAGTTTGTCGACGAGGGTCTGCAGGCGCCGGAAACGCGGGATCGCGAGGCCGAAGAGCACCGCGATGATCGAGACGAGGATCGCGATCGCCAGGCCCATGATCCAGGTCATCGACGGCGCGGCGCGATACGCCTTGATGATGGCCCAGACGCCCATGAACGGCGCCATGAGGGCCATGCGCAGGAGCATGACGAGCACCGTCTGGAGCTGCTGGACGTCGTTGGTCGAGCGCGTGATCAGCGACGCCGTCGAGAAGGTGTTGAACTCGGCAAGCGAAAAGCTCTCGACTTTCGCGAAGACGGCCTCGCGGATGTCGCGCCCGAAGCCGGTGGCGATGCGCGCCGCGAGGAGGCCGGAGACGGCGCTGGCCGCCGCGGCGCCGAGGGCGAGCAGCAGCATGAAGAGGCCGGCGCGCCAGATGAGCGCGTTGTCATGCGCGAGCACGCCCTGGTTGATGATCCGCGCCATCGAATCGGGCAGCTCGAGCGTCGCCGCGACCATGAGAAAGATCGCCACGAGCTGAAGCAGGAATGCCGGAACGTACCGGCGAAACGCGGCGAAGAGTCTTCTCATGATCCGGTTCCGGTGCGGTAGCGCGCCACGACTTCGGCCGAGGGGCCGTCGGCGACGATTTGGCCGTGGGAGAGCCAGATGGCGCGGGAGCACATCGCTTCGATGGTTATGAGGTCGTGCGAGACGAGGACGATCGCGGCGCCGCTGTCAGTGTAGCGGGCGATGCGTGATGCGCAGAGCGTCTGGAACGTGGCGTCGCCGACGGCGAGGATCTCGTCGAGCAGGATGGTCTCGGCGTCGATGGCGGTCGCCACGGCGAACGCGAGGCGCGCGATCATCCCGGTCGAGTAGGTGCGCAGCGGAAGGTCGATCACGTCGTCGAGGCCGGAGAAGGCGATGATCTCGTCCTGGCGTGAGCGCATGAAGGATCGTGAGAGCCCGAGGAGCGCGCCGTTGAAGACGATGTTCTCGCGGCCGGAGAGCTCCGATTCAAAACCGGTTCCCAGCTCCAGCACCGGAGCGATGGTCCCGCGCCGGGTGGCGATCCCTTCCGACGGACGGATGATCCCGGCGGCAACACGCAGCAGCGTCGATTTTCCGGCGCCGTTGGAGCCGATGATGCCGACCGCCTCGCCGTGGCGGATGGTGGTCGACACGTCGCGCAGGCTGTAGAACGTCGGCGCCTTCTCATGCCCCATGACGGCGCCGATGGCCGCCTCTTTAAGGCTGCGCACCCGCCTCTCGCGATAACAGACGCTCACGCCACGCAGTTCGACGACGTTCATGCTCATAGATGTGCGTGGAACCGCGTCGCGAGATGACGAAAGATCATCCAGCCGCCGACCAGGGATGCAGCCGCCAACGCGATGGCGATCAGGAGCGTCGCGTGCGATGGGAGGATTCCGTAGTAAATCGGGTCGCGCACGATCTCGACGATGTACGTGAGCGGGTTGCACTTGATCAGCATCTGATACCGCGCCGGGACGATGGAGCGGGGGTAGATGACCGGAGTGAGGTACATCAACGCCGGCATCCCCGCCTGGACCATTTCGCCGACATCGGCGAAGTACACCGACAGAGCGGTCAGGCCCAACGACACGCCGAAGGTGAAGACGCTCACGATCACCAAGCTGACCGGCAGAAACGCCAACGCGGGCGAGTACGGCACGTGGACGACGAGCATGATCGCGAAGAGCACGATCAACGACAGGCCGAGGTTCACGAGGCCGGAGAGGACGGTCGACAACGTAAAGATCGACGGCGGAACGCGCACCCGTTTCATGAGCGGACCGTTCCACGCCACCGACATCATCGAGGTCACCACCGTCTGCGAGAAGAAGTTCCAGGCGACGTACGCGGAGAGAAAGTACGTTTCGTAGTGCTGCGTCTGGAAGCGGAACATCGTCGCGAAGACGACCACGAAGATGAGCATCAGAAGCAGCGGATGGAGCATGGTCCAGAAAAAGCCGAGCAGCGACCGCTTGTACCGGACGGTCAGGTCGCGGTGCACGAGCTCGTAGAGCAAGCCGGCGTGGACGCGGATGTCGCGCAGCTCTTCGAGCGTGCCGAGCGGCCGGCCCGCCACGCTGCTCTCCTCGCGGAACGGTGACAAAACTTCCGCGGTCATCTCAAGTGAACGGTCGGATTCGCGATGAAGCGGAGCCGATGCGGCAGCCGGTCGTTGAACGTGAGCAGGAAGCGGAAGAACCGCGGCCGCTGGATCCAGGCGAGCTTCCACCGCAGGCGGAGGCTTCGCCGCCGCTTGCTCGCAAAGTGGTTGACGACCTTCAGGATCGCTTCCGCCGATTCCCAGTCGCGCGCCGAGCAGGCGCGCACGTAGTCGTCGAGCGTGGTGAGGAAGAAACGCGGCGCGATGGCGTCGCGGCCGTAGTACCGCATCATGCGCGGATCATCCGGCAGCATGGCCTCGAGCTTCGCGGCGTATCGCGCGCGGCTCTCGATGAACCGCGGCGACGCCGACGAGCCTTTGGTGTGAACGCGAAAACGGACGAGCGATGTATCGATGAACGCATTCTCCCATCCGAGACGGAAAAAGCGGACGAACAGGTCATCGTCTTCGTAGCCGGAGAGCGTCTCGTCGAAACCGCCGGATTGCTCGAACGCACTGCGGCGCAAGACACTCGCGGACGGCGGAACCATGAGATCGCCGGAGATGCACTCCAGGATGGTGTGCTTCGGATGGTGAACGCCGGACACCCGGAGGAACGACCGCGTCACGATGTGGCCGTCGAAGTCGATCTCGTCGAAGTCGCTATGGCTCCAACCGGCGGCGGGGTTCTCGAGGAGCGGCTCGACCAGCAGTTCGAGGTGCCGCGGAACCCAGGCGTCGTCCTGGTCGAGTAACGCCAGGTACTCGCCCTCCGCCTGCTTCGCGGCGAGGTTGCGCGCGGCTGACTGGCCTTTGTTCGCCTGCCGCAAGATGCGGATGGGAAAGGGTGTGTCGGTCAGCGTCTCGAGCTCCTCGAGCGAACCGTCGGTCGAGCCGTCGTCGACCACGATCAGCTCAACGGGAGGCAGCGTTTGATCGAGCACGGATTGCACGGCGGAGCGGAGGAAGCGGCGTCCGTTGTACACCGGGAGGATGGCGGTGATGGTGGGCGTCATGATCGGGCCGGCGGCCGGAGTCCGTCGAGCGGATAGCGATGGGAGCGTATCTCACTCTCGGACGGGCTCAACGGCCACGCGATCGCACTCACGGGCACCTCTGCGACTTTGCGCGCGAGGATCTCCGCCATGCCCATCGCCGGAACGGTCGGCATGTCGAGAAAGCCGCTCCGCCAATCGGGACTCGGGATGATGGCGGCGCGCGCGGAGTCGCACGCGTCGAGGATCTCGAATCCGCTCGCCGGTCCGAAAAGTACGCGCAGTCCCTCGGACGAGAATCGCCAGAAGTCGTTCGGCTGCGCGTGACCGGGCCACGCGCCCGGCACGTGGTGGTAAACGAGCCCGCCGATCTCGAGGACGCGGTTCATCTCGGCCGCGACGAGCCACGGCGCCTGGATGTGCTCGAGCACGGAGGTCGACAGGATCGCACCGAGCGAACGCGCACGAATGAAACCGCTCAGCCCATGTGCGTCTCCGACGAGGTCGACGTTGCAGCCGGGATGGATGTCGAGTCCGATCAGACGTGGCAGCAGGTGGCGCGGCGGTACCGGCTCTTCGCCGCGCGGAACGCGGGAGCCGATTTGCAGGACGCGGCCACCGCGCTCGTTGGCGAGCGCGACGAAGCGGCGCATCAGCGGTGAGAGTGTGTCGCCAGCGTTCGCTTCGCGCGGCCATTGCGGAACGGGCCCCTCGGGGAGCTCGAGCGGCACGATCGCCTCCCCGCCGTCGGTTTCGAGGACGAGCGTCACCGGATGCGCGGGCGGACACGCGAGATAGACCGCGAAGCCCGAGTGCCGCACGTGCTCGTGTTCGGGATAGTGGTTCAGAAGGTCCGGACGATCGGTGAACGTCGCGACGCGCGCCCAACGGCCCGCGGATTCGAGACGCAATGCGCGGACGCGGTGTTCGTACGCGTGCACCCAACCTCGGAGGTAGATGCCCCAGGCGTCGCACCAGAAGGCGTCGATCCAGTGCGCGGTGGGGACCGACGGCTTGGTGGTGCGAAAGACGGTGATGGCGCGTTCGTCGAGAACGAGGTCACCGGTGACGACGTCGCCGCGGCATTCGAGGACGATCGGGGTGCGGTCTCCTCCGGTGATCTCTTGCAAATCGAGATCGCCGTCTGCGTCGATCGCCAGGATGCCGAACGTGTCGCCCGCCTCGGAGTCGAACGGCGTGAAGGCGAGCCTCAACGTGTCACGATCGGACAACAACGGCTCTCGCAGCGTCGCGATACGCCGATCGCCATTCGCCGCAATTACGGCGAGCTGCAGCCGATCGAGTGGCTCGCGCGCGATGACGTCGAGCGGCAAGACGACCTCGGACAACCGCCCGCAAGGGGCGATGAACCGCTCCGCGATCAGCACGCGGCCGAGGGAAACGGCGGGAGCGGTCACGATCGCAGTTTATGGCTGAGCGACTCGTGATGGCGAGCGGACTGAAGGATGTCCTGATGTACCGGTGACTTTTCGGCCGCGGCAGCAACTCGTTGGAAAAGTTCCGCCGCTTCTTCGGCCCTGCCTTGTTGCAGCGCAAGCATGCCGAGGCTAAAGAGCGGATCGAGGGCGGCGGGCGAGCCGACGTGCTCCTCGGGTGGATTGCGTTTGATGAGACTCGCGATTTGCGGCACCATTTTCTCGGCGGCGGCGTACGCGCCGGCGTTCACGAGACGAACGAACGTCTGGGCCCGCGTCTCGTCGAGCAACGCCGCCGGAAAGGGCACGGGATCGGTCGACTCCAGGCGCTCGATCTCGCGGACCGCCCTCTCAGGATCGGTCGCGGCAAGCGCCATCGGAAGGTGTTTGCGGCTCTGGCGGAGGAGCATCTCGGTCTCGCCGTCGTACAGCGCGAACGGATATGCGGTCGCGTGGAGCGCTTGGCCCGCGTCGATGGCTGCGGCGAACGACTCCGCCGCCTTGGCGGGATTGCCGAGAGCGTTGAGCTCCAGAATGCCGGAGAAGAAAAGGATGCAGCAGAGGTTGAACGGCAGCGGCACGGCGCGTTCGCGCATCACGCGTTCGAGGAAGTCGCGGCTCTCGATGGCTTCGTCGTAACGACCTGCATTCACGCATTCTTTGAAATGGCGATACGCAAGGCCAGATGCGAGCGGAGAGTTCAGCGGAACCTGTTTCTTCCTCGCGCCGAGGTAGTTGCGGAGGAGCTCATGGGACGCGGCTGGATCGCGCGGCAGAAGTCTTCCGATCGGCGCGGGCGAGCATGCCGCGAACGCGCGCAGCGTCTCGTACGACTCGTCGATGACGATGTGTTCGAACCCGGCCATGCGCAGAACGCGTTCGAGCGCGGAGGCGCTGTAGAGGATCAGGTGGAACCCGGGACTCAACGCGCGCGCGAGCATCCCCTCCTCGGTGTCGCTCCGCAGGATCGTGGCGTTAGGCGTGGAGAGGACGAGCAGGCCTTCGCGCGACAGTCGCTCGCGGATCGACGACAGCAGCGAATGCGGGTCGGCGACGTGCTCGAGGATTTCGGAGCAGAGCACGAGGTCGAGCGGCTCCCCGCCGACGTCGAGATCGGCGTCAAAGTACGCGTGCCGCACGGGCAGACCCAACGCCTCGGCGCCCTTGACCGCGAGCGGCGACGGATCGACGCCGAGCACGTTCCAGCCGAACGCGAAACGGGCGAAGTCGAGCGCGAACGGGAAGCTGCATCCGATTTCGAGGCATCGCCGCACCGAGGCCGGCGGGGCGCGCATGAGCGGCGCGACGATGAGGTCGATCCCCGCCCCCTGCTCGACGTAGTACTCGAGCATCTCCGGCGTGTCCTCTCCGTAATCGGGCGCCGTGAGGTCGTCGAGAAACGCCGCCCCACAATCGGAGCAGCGCAGGAACGTCACGCGCGGAGTGCCGGCGACGACGTGGTCGGCCGTCAGGACCGCACGCTTCTCGCCGTCGACGCCGCAAACCGGACATCGCGCCCGCACCGCACGCTGGAGCCATTCGACGGGCATAGGTCAATCCTCCAACGTGGGCATGGTGCTTAGGACTTCCGACGCGCGGGGGCGGGTGGGGACGGGGGTGTCGCGGCGGATGCGGCCATCGCGGAAGACGATGACGCGTTTCGCGAAGTCGGCGATGTCGGGTTCGTGGGTGACGAGGACTATGGTGAGGCCTTCGTCGTTGAGGCGCTGGAAGAGGTCCATGATCTCGACGGAGGTGTGGCTGTCGAGGTTTCCGGTCGGCTCGTCGGCGAGGAGGATGGAGGGCCGGTTCACTAACGCGCGGGCGATGGCGACGCGCTGTTGCTGGCCGCCGGAGAGTTGCGACGGGAAGTGGTTCGACCGCTCGGCGAGGCCGACCAGTGCGAGCGCCTCGGATGCGCGCTGCAGGCGCTCGCGTTTCTCGATCTTCGTGTAGAGCGTCGGGAGCTGCACGTTCTCGAGCGCAGTCGTCCGCGGGAGCAGGTTGAATCCCTGGAAGACGAATCCGAGCTTGCTGTTGCGGATCTTCGCGAGGGCGTGTTTGTCGAAGGACGCGACGTCGGTGCCGTCGAGCAGGTAGCGGCCGGAGCTCGGCGTGTCGAGGCAGCCGAGGATGTTCATGAACGTCGACTTCCCGCTGCCGCTGGCGCCCATGATCGCGACGAAGTCGCCGCGCTCGATGGAGACGTTCACGCCGCGGAGGGCGTGCACGCGCGTCTCGCCGAGGTCGTAGTACTTGTGGACGTCTTCGGCGACGAGAACGCTCACCGCCGAGGACCCTGCCCCGGCGCGGTCGACTGCGGCGTGATCGCGGTCGTCGCGACCTCGTCGCCAGCTTTCAGCGATCCGACCAGCACCTTCGAGACCTCGGTGAAGGTGTGATCGGTGATGCCGAGGGAGATCTCGACCGGCTCGATGTTGTTGTCGCTCGTGAGCTTCCAGACGACGGCCTTCTCGAGCTGACTCTCGCGTCTCGGCGCGTTGTCATTCGCGTTCGCGAGGTCTATGCCGTACTTGGAGTAGATGGCGCGCACTTCGTCCGGCTCCATCGGCGGCTTGAAGCGGAGCGCGGCGTTCGGGACCTTCACGACGTCGGCCGCAGTGGCGACGGGGATGGTGACGTACGCGGTCATCCCGGGGAAGAGCTTCAGATCGCGGTTCTCGAATTCGATGACGGCGTCGTATGTGACGACGTTCTGCACGGTGGTCGGGTTCATCCGGATCTGCGAGACGGTGCCGTGGAACGTCTCCTTCGGGAACGCATCGACCTTGAACGTCACCGGCTGGCCGGCGCGGATGCGGCCGACGTCGGACTCGTCGACTTTGGCGTAGACGAGCATCTTCACGAGGTCCTGCGCGATGGTGAAGATGGTCGGCGCCTGCAGCGACGCGGCGACGGTCTGGCCGACGTCGACGTTGCGCGCGACGACGGTGCCGTCGATTGGCGAGCGGATGATGGTGTAGTTCCGATTGGTCTGCGCGACCGTTACGGCCGCCCCTTTCTGGCTCACCTCGGCGTTCGCCTGTTCGACGGCAGCGGCCGCGGCCTCCACGGACGCCTGCGCCGCGTCGAACGCGGCCTTCGCTTGGTCGAGCGCCTGCTGGGTACCGATGTTCTTCTGCTGCATCGAGAGCGCACGCTCGTAGTCGGCGTGCGTCTGGACGAGTTGCGCTTTCGTCTTGCTCAGGTTCGCCTTCGCGGCGATGACGTTCGCCTTCGCGTTCTGGAGGTCGGAAGTCGCCTGCAGCAGCGCGCCGTCGAAGAGGCGGGGGTCGATCTCGGCGATGACCTCGCCCTTGCGCACGCGCGAGTTGAAGTCGGCGTGAAGCTGGGAAATCGTCCCGGAGACCTGCGAGCCGACCTGCACATTGACGACGGCGTTGACGACGCCGGTGGAGTCGACGACGTCGTTGATCTCGCCGCGTTCGACTTTCGAGCCGAGGTAGGTGACGTGCTTGTTGCGGCGCATCAGCGGGATCGCGATCAGCAGCACCACGACCACCACGGCGCCGGCGATGAGCCAGTTCCGCTTACTCATAACGGAGCGCCTCGATCGGATCCATCAGCGATGCCTTGCGCGCCGGGTAGTAGCCGAAGAAGACCCCGACCGCGATCGAGAAGAACGCCGCGAGGACGATGGCTTTGATGGAGATCTCCATCGGCCAGTCGAGCGCACGTCCGACGAAGACTGATCCGACGATACCGGCAATGACGCCCGCCGCGCCGCCGACGAGACTCAGCATGACCGACTCCGCCAGGAACTGGAGCTGGATCGCCTCCTCGGTGGCGCCGACGGAGACGCGCACGCCGATCTCTCGCGTGCGCTCTGTGACGGAGACGAGCATGACGTTCATGATTCCGATACCGCCCACGATGAGCGAGATCGACGCGATGGCGATGAGAAGCATGGTGAGCGTACGGCTCGCCTCGAGCTGTGCCTGGATGATGTCCTCCGGATTGCGGATGTTGAAGTCGTCGTCCTGTTCGGGACGCAGGTGATGGCGGTCGCGCAGCAGCGCACGCGCCTGCTGGCCGGCGAGCTTGACGACGTCCTGCGAGACGGCGGAGCAGAGGATGTCGTCGAGCCAGGTGATGCCGATCAGTTTTTTCTGAGCCGTGGTGTACGGGATGATGATGGTGTCATCCTGGTCCTGGCCGGACATGGAGAGGCCCTTAGGCTTCATCGTCGCGACGACTTTCATCGGCAGGGTCTTCACGCGAATGACTTTCCCGATGGGATCCTCAACGCCGAAGAGCTGATCGCGGACGGTGCGGCCGATGACGCACACTGCCGCAGCGTGGTCGACGTCATCCTGGGTGAAGGGCGCCCCCTGGTCGATTCCCCAGCGCTTGATGTCGAAGTACTCCGGCGAGACGCCGCGGAAGCCGGTGAACCAATTCTGGTTGCCGTAGATGACCTGAGTCGACTGGTCGACGTTTGGCGAGACCGCCTTGATCAGCGGGATCTGGTTCTTGATGGCGACGGCGTCGCCGATGGTGAGCGTCTTCGTGCCGCGCGGGCCGGTGCGGACGCCGTTGACCGCGCGGCCGCCCGCCTCGATCCAGACGAAGTTGTCGCCGAGGTTGTTGAGCTGCTGCTCGACGCGCGCCTGTCCCGCCTTTCCGATGGCCACGACGCAGATCACCGCCGCGATGCCGATGGTGATGCCCAGGACCGTGAGCATGCTGCGCATCTTGTTGCGCAGCAGGGCGAAGACCGAGGATGCGAGGAGGGCGAGGTAATTCATCGCAGCGGAAGACTATGGATCGAGACGTAAACCGTGGGTAAATGAAAAAGCCCCGCGGGAGCGGGGCTTTTTCGGTTGGGGCGTTACTGCCCCTTTTTCGTCTTGGGGGCCGCCTTTTTCTTGGGGGCGGCGGCGGGTTTTGCTTTCGGGGCAGCAGCTTCCTTTTTCTTCGGAGCAGCGGCCTTTTTGGCGGGCTTCTTCGGCTTTTCGTCGGCGTCGGCTGCGGCTTCATCGCCCGACGACGTCTCTTCGGCGGGGGCGGCTTTCTTCTTGCCCTTGGCCGGAGCAGACTTCTCTTCCTTCTCGAGCTCGTAGCCGACGAACTCGAGGATCGCCATCTCGGAGGCGTCGCCGCGGCGAGGTCCGAGCTTGATGATGCGGGTGTATCCCCCCGGACGATCGTTGAACCGCGGTCCGATGGTGTCGAACAGCTTGGCGACGAGCTTGTCGTCGTGGATCTGGACTCCGGCGATGCGGCGGGCGTGGACCGAGTCGTTCTTGCCGAGGGTGATGAGGCGCTCGATCTGCGGACGGAGCTCTTTCGCCTTCGGCAGCGTGGTGACGATGCGCTCCTTGTCGATGAGCGACGCGAGCTGGTTGCGGAACAGCGCGAGGCGGTGCCCCGACGTCCGTCCCAGCTTGCGGTTGGTCATTCCGTGTCTCATTACGCTTTACCTTCCTGAACGACTAATCGTTCATCGACGCGCTAGCGCGGGCGGCCGACCCGCGGGACATACCGAACGAGAGGCCGAGCGAAGCGAGGACGTCCTTGATCTCGTCGAGAGACTTGCGGCCGAAGTTCTTGGTCGAAAGCATCTCGCGCTCGGTGCGCTGAACGAGATCGCCGAGCGTGCGGATATTGGCGTTCTTGAGGCAGTTCGCGGAGCGGACGGAGAGGTCGAGCTCCTCGATCGGCTTGGCCAGCATCTCGGCCATGCGCGGATCGACTTCCGGAGCGGCGGCTTCTTCGATCTGCTCGCCGCGGGTCTCGAACGCGCTGAAGATACGGAGATGATCGCCGAGGAGCTCGGCCGCGAGGCTGATGGCCTCCTGCGGCGAGACGGCGCCGTTGGTCCAGACCTCGAGCACGAGCTTGTCGTAGTCGGTGGTCTGGCCGACGCGGGCGCCCTCGACGTGATAGTTCACGCGGCGGACCGGCGAATGGATCGAGTCGATCGGAATGTAGCCGACCGGCAGGTCCGTCTCGGCGTTGCGGTCGGCGACCTGATAGCTGCGGCCGCGCTTCAGACGCGCCTCGAGCTTGAGCGAGCCTTCCTTCGAAAGCGTCGCGATGTGGGCGGTCGGGTCGAGGATCTCGATGTCGGCATCCTCTTCGAAGTCGGCGGCGGTGATGACACCGGGGCCCTTCTTCTCGAGGTAGAGCGTCTTCGGACCTTCGCCGTGGAGCTTGAAGGGAACCTGCTTGAGGTTGAGGACGACGTCGGTCATGTCCTCGACCACACCCTGGAGTGAAGAGAACTCGTGGAGAACGCCTTCCACGCGAATCGCACTGATTGCCGCTCCCTCGATCGAGGAGAGCAGAACCCGGCGGAGCGCATTACCGATCGTCGTGCCGAACCCGCGCTCGAACGGCTGGGCGACAAAGCGACCGTAGTTCGGGGTGAGTGATTCGGCGTCGTAATCGAGCTTCTTCGGTTTCTGGAAATCGGACCACAACATGTCAGCGGCCTCCTGCTTCAGCCGGCTTGCGCCGGCCAGTCTTATTACTTCGAGTAGAGTTCGACGATGAGCTGTTCCTGGATCGGGAGACGGATGTCTTCGCGCTTCGGAACATCCATGACCGTCCCGAGGAACTGATCGGGATTGAGCTGGAGCCACGCGGGGATCCCGCGGCCGCTGGCCGTCTCGACGGCCTGGCGGATCTGCTCGTTCTTGCGGCTCTTTTCGCGAACCTGAATCGCTTCGCCCTTGCGCACCTGGTACGAGGGGATGTTGATCTTCTTTCCGTTGACCTCGATGTGTCCGTGGCGGACGAGCTGGCGAGCCTGTGCGCGCGAGGCCGCAAAGCCGAGGGAGTAGACGACGTTGTCGAGCCGGAGCTCGAGCTGGCGGAGCAGGTTTTCACCGGTGACGCCGGCCTTCTGGGCGGCGCGGGTGAAGTAGGTCCGGAACTGGCGTTCGAGCAGGCCGTAAATGCGCTTGACCTTCTGCTTCTCGCGAAGCTGGATGCCGTAGCCGAGAACCTTGGAACGGCGGCGGCCATGCTGGCCGGGCGCGTAGTTGCGGCGCTCGATGGCGCACTTGTCCTTGAAACAGCGGTCGCCCTTCAAAAAGAGCTTCATTCCCTCGCGACGGCAGAGCCGGCAGACGGGGTCGGTGTAACGAGCCACTATGCCTCCTGTAGTTCGCACCCGCTCCACCATGGAGCGTTGCGTGGACGACGGCAGCTGCTCGCCGTCCGATACTGCCATCGGTGCGACGCGCACCGACAAATTCCTTCAATGACACGAAGTCGCACGCCGCGTTTTGCGCGACCTGCGACGGAAAACCGCTGGGCCGGTAGGAACCGGCCCCTAGACCCGGCGCCGCTTCGGCGGACGGCAACCGTTATGGGGAATCGGCGTGACGTCCTTGATCGACTTGATGTCGAGGCCGGACGCCGCCAAAGCGCGGATGGCCGATTCGCGACCCGCGCCGGGACCTTTCACTTTGACGTCGATGGTGCGGACGCCGTGCTCCTGCGCGAGCTGCGCCGCATTCTGCGCCGCCACCTGCGCCGCGAACGGCGTTCCCTTGCGCGAGCCCTTGAAGCCGATACGTCCGGCGCTGGACCACGCGAGGATGTTGCCCATCGGATCGGAGATCGAGACGATGGTGTTGTTGAACGTCGCCGCAATCGCGGCCACGCCGTGCGGGATGTTCTTCCGCTCCTTGCGCTTGCCGGACTGACGGCGGGCGGCCGCCGGTCCTGTCTTTCGTGTTGCTGCTGCTGTAGCCATCTAGTTCCTCGTGATCCGTTATTTCTTCGTTGCCTTCTTCTTACCGGCAACGGCACCCTTACGCGGGCCCTTGCGGGTACGCGCGTTCGTGTGGGTGCGCTGGCCGCGGACGGGGAGGCCGCGGCGGTGCCGCATGCCGCGATAGCAGTTGATCTCCATCAGCCGCTTGATGTCGAGGCCGGTGTCCTTGCGGAGATCGCCCTCCACTTTCCCCTCATCCGTGATGACCTGCCGGATCTTGCGGACGTCGTCCTCGGACAGGTCCTTGACGCGGACGTCGCGGTTGACCTGCGCCTGCTCGAGGATGTCCTTCGAGCGGGAGCGGCCGATGCCGAAGATGTAGGTGAGTCCGATCTCGACTCTCTTGTTGAGCGGGAGATCTACGCCTGCGATACGAGCCATTGTCTCTTCCTATCCCTGACGCTGCTTGTGTTTAGGGTTCTCGCAGATGATGCGAATCACGCCTTGGCGGCGCACCACTTTGCACTTCGTACAGATCTTCTTGACTGATGAACGAACTTTCATGATTCAGCTCACTTGTACCGGTATGTGATACGCCCTCGCGTCAAATCGTATGGCGAGAGCTCTACAAGAACTTTGTCGCCGGGAAGAATGCGGATGAAGTGCTTTCTCATCTTGCCGGAGATGTGCGCGAGGACTTTGTGTTTGTTCTCGAGCTCGACATGGAACATCGCATTCGGAAGCGTCTCCAGAACCGTCCCCGTCACTTCAATCGCGTCTTCTTTTTCCGACATATCTCTCCGAAACTACTTTCCCAACACCCACGGACCGTCGCTGGTGATCGCGACGGAATGCTCGAAATGCGCCGCGAGCGTTCCGTCGAGCGTGCGCGCCGTCCAACCGTCGACGTCCGTCCGGACGTCCTGGATGACGCCGTCGCGGCTGCCGCGCACGACGCGCGACTCGAGCTTCGGGCCGATCTCGCAAAGCATCGGCTCGATCGCCAGCACCATTCCCTCTCGCAGCTCGAGACCACGGCCGCGCCGGCCGTAGTTGTAAACCTGCGGTTCCTCGTGCATCCGGCGGCCGATCCCGTGTCCGACGAAGTTGCGGATCACGTGGAAGCCTTTCGACTCAGCGTGCTCCTGCACGGCCGCGCCGATGTCGCCGATGTGCCGTCCGGGACGCATCTCCACGATCGCGAGATCGAGGCACTCCTTGGTGGTCTGCATCAGCTCCGCAGCCCGAGGAGTGACGTTCCCGACGCCGACGGTGATCGCACCGTCGCCGACGAAGCCGTCGAGGATCGAGCCGAAATCGAGTCCGATGATGTCGCCCTCGCGGAGCTTGGAGCGGCTCGGGATGCCGTGAACGATCACGTCATTGACCGACGCGCAGACGACCGCGGGGTAGGGCGGAAGCCCCATGGGGGCGTAGCCTTTGAAGGGCGACTTCGCGCCGCGCTTCGCCAGCTCCTCTTCCGCCATTGCGTTGATCTGCGCGGTCGTGGCGCCGGGCTTCACCATCTCCCGCATCATCTCGAGCAGCTCGAGGACGATGCGGTTCGCCCGATCCATGATCGCGATCTCGTCGCGCGTTTTGAGTACCGGACCCTTCATACGATCAAGCATTGTTGTGATCTCGACCTACGAGAGGGACTGTTCAATCCGTTCAAAGACCTCATCGATGGGACCGATCCCATCGACCTCGCGCAAAACGCTCTTGGACTTGTAGAAATCCGTGACCGGAACCGTGTCCCTGTGGAACGCGTCCAGCCGCTGGCGTACTGCCTCTTCCGTGTCATCGGCGCGCGCAATGACTTCGGCCCCGCAACGGTCGCAGACGCTATCCGTTGCAGGAGGGTTGTTTTCGAGATGGTAAATGGCCCCGCAGGACGGGCACGTCCGACGGAGAGTGATCCGGCGTACGATCGCGTCATCTGGGACCAGAAGCTCAGTAACCCGAAGCCTTTCGCCGCCATTCCCGACGATTTTGTCGAGTCCCTCGGCCTGTACCAGCGTCCGCGGAAAGCCGTCGAGGATGAAGCCTTTCTGCATGTCGGCTTTCCCGAAGCGGTCGTTGACGATGCCAAGGATCAGGTCGTCGGAGACGAGCGCGCCGCTCTTCATGATCGGAGCTGCCTGGAGGCCGAGCGCCGTACCGTCGGCAACCGCCTCCCGCAGCATGTCGCCTGTCGAGATGTGCGGAACGCTCAGTTTGGCGGCAAGCCGCTTCGCCTGAGTTCCCTTTCCGCTTCCCGGAGGCCCGATCAGGATGACTTTCATCAGGCGCGACGCCCTCGAATACGGCCGCGCTTCATGAATCCGTCGTAGTGACGCATCACGAGCTGCGACTCGATCTGCTGGATGGTGTCCATCGCGACGCCGACGACGATGAGCAGCGACGTTCCACCGAAGTAGAAGTTGTAGCCCATGCCTTCCGTAATCCAGAGCGGCAGCGCGCGATCGAGCGCGGCGCCGACGCCGAACGGCAACTGGTTCACGTGCACGCCGGCGATGAGGAACTCGGGGAGGATACAGACAGCCGCGAGGTAGACCGAGCCGACGAAGGTGATGCGCGTCAGGACGCGGTCGATGTAGTCGGACGTCTTCTTGCCCGGGCGGATGCCGGGGATGAAGCCGCCGTACTTGCGCATGTTGTCAGCCGTGTCGACCGGGTTAAAGACGATCGACGTATAGAAGTAGCCGAAGAAGATGATCCCGATGACCTGCAGGACGTAGTACAGCGGCTCGCCGACGCGGATCTGATTGCCGATCGCCGAGATCCACGGGACCTGCTTGAACATGCCGGCGATCGTCTGCGGGATGACGAGGATCGACGACGCGAAGATGACCGGGATGACCCCCGCGGTGTTGACGCGGAGCGGGAGATACGTGTTCGCGCCGCCGTAGACCTTACGGCCGACGACGCGCTTCGCGTACTGCACCGGAATGCGCCGTTGCGCGCGCTCCATGAAGACGCAGAACGCCACGACCGCGATCATGAAGATGACCAGAAAAAGAATTCCGAACGGGCTGCGCTGGCCGTTGCGGATGTCTTCAACCAGGCCGAACGACGCCTGCGGGAGGCCGACGACGATACCGGCGAAGATGATCAATGAGATACCGTTGCCGATGCCGCGCTCGGAGATCTGCTCGCCGAGCCACATGATGAACGCGGTGCCGGTGGTGAGCGTGAGAACGGTCATCAGCGGGAAGCCCATGCCCCAGAACGTGTCCTGGACATACGCCGGAACGAGCGGCGCGCCGCCCGGAGCGGTCTGCGACTTCAGCCAGAACGCGACGCCGAGGGACTGCACGATCGAGAGAGCAACCGTCCCGTAGCGGGTGTACTGGTTGATCTTGCGGCGCCCCATCTCCCCTTCCTTCGACAGCTTCTCGAGGTACGGCCAGACGACCGTGAGGAGCTGAAGAATGATCGAGGCGGAGATGTACGGCATGATGCCGAGGGCGAATACCGAGAGCCGGCGCAGGGCGCCGCCGGAGAAGAGGTCGAGGAATCCGAAGACTCCTCCCTGCATCGCCTTGAAGAACTCGCCGAGAGCGACCGGGTCGACGCCAGGGGTCGGGATGTGCGATCCGAGCCGGTAGACGGCAAGCAGCCCAAACGTGTAGACGAGCCGCTTGCGCAGATCAGGAATCGCGAAGATGTTGCGGAACGTCTCGAGGAAGTTCAAGTTAAGCGATCTCCTGGCAGGAACCGCCTGCCGCTTCGATCTGTTTGCGCGCGCTGGCGGAGAACTTCGCCGCCTGGACGGTCAGCTTCTTGGAGAGCTCGCCGTCCCCGAGCACCTTGATGCCGTGCGGCGTCTGACCCTTGATGAGACCGGCCTTGCGAAGGGCTGCCTCATCGACGGTCATGCCGTTGTCGAAACGCTCGAGGTCGGAGACGTTCACGACGGCGTGCTCTTTCTTGAAGATGTTCGTGAAGCCGCGCTTCGGCAGCCGGCGATGCAGCGGCATCTGGCCGCCTTCGAAGCCGAGTGCGCGCGAGAAGCCGGAGCGGGACTTCTGCCCCTTCTCGCCGCGGCCCGCGGTCTTGCCGTGTCCGGAACCCGGTCCGCGGCCGACGCGCTTCTTCGCATGACGCGCGCCTTTTTTCGGTTTGAGTTTGCTCAGTTCCATTGGTTTACTCCACCACTTCGACGAGGTGCGGAATCTTCGCGATCATGCCGCGAACTTCCTTGGTGTCTTTCCGCTCCGCCACACGATGCATCTTCCCGAGGCCGAGAGCTTTGAGGGTCTCGCGGACCTCGATCGGGAAACCGATGCCGCTGCGGACCTGGCGGATCAGAATGGTCTTGACGTCGGACTGCTTCGCCTTGGCCGCGCTCATGCTTCACCCTCTGCTTCTTCGACGCGGCGAAGAGCCTTGTACTGCTCTTCGTTGTGAAGCTGCTTGAGCGCTTCGAACGTCGCCTTGACGACGTTGTGCGGATTGGCGGTGCCGAGCGACTTGGTCAGGATGTTCTGGATCCCGGCCGACTCGAGAATGGCACGCACCGGACCGCCGGCGATGACGCCGGTACCGTCCGAGGCGGGCTTGAGAAGGACCTTGCCGGCGCCGTAGCGGCCGACCACGGCGTGGGGGATGGTGGTCCCCTTCATGGAGATCTTCACCATGTTCTTCTTGGCGATCTCGATGCCCTTCTTGATGGCGGCCGGAACTTCCTTGGCCTTGCCGGAGCCGAAGCCGACGCGTCCCGCACCGTCACCTACGACGACGAGGGCGCTGAAGCTGAAGTTCTTGCCGCCCTTGACGACCTTGGTGACACGGTTGATGTGGACGACCTTGTCGATCATCCCGCTCTCGCTTCTGTCGTCGCGATCGCGGCGTTCACCGCGGGGCGAGCCCTGTCCTGGGCGGTTCATTGGACGCTGCAATCGGTGCCTCCTAGAATTCCAAACCGTTTTCGCGCGCCGCGTCGGCGAGCGCTTTTACGTTGCCGTGATAGAGGTATCCGCCGCGGTCGAAGACCACGCGCGTGATGCCCTTGTCCTTGGCGCGCTTGGCGATCAACGCGCCGACCGCTTTCGCAGCCGCCGCATTGGCGCCCTTCACGCCGGCGTCCGTGTCCTTCGATGAAGCGGAGGCGATGGTCTTGCCAGCCCCGTCGTCGATGACCTGAACGTAGATGTATTTCTGACTCTTGAAGATCGCCATGCGCGGACGCTTCTCCGTGCCGGCGAGGTTGCGGCGGATGCGCTCGCGAATCCGCCCCCTGGATGCCACTCTCTCTTTTGCGCGGTCCATGTCGTTACTTTCCTGCGGCCTTGCCGGCCTTCCGGCGAATGACTTCGTCGGTGTACTTGATGCCCTTGCCCTTGTACGGATCAGGCTCGCGGAGCGAACGGATCTCGGCCGCGACCTGCCCGACGAGCTGCTTGTCGTTGCCGGTCACGGTGACGTGGCCGGTCTTGGCTTCGACGGTGATCTCGATCCCCTGCGGGATCGGGAACTTCACCGGGTGCGAGTATCCGAGCTGGAACACGACCTCGCGTCCCTTCACCTCGGCGCGGTAACCGACGCCGATGATGTCGAGCTCTTTCTTGAAGCCCTCGCTCACGCCCCGGATGTTGTTCGCCACGAGCGCGCGCATGAGACCGTGAAATGCGCGTGTCTTGTTCTCCTCGTTGTGCCGGGTGAACTGGACGACGTTGTCCTCGACAGAGACGCCGATGCCGGGGACGAGCGGGGTGGACAGCGTCCCCTTCGGTCCCTTGACCGTGACGGCGTTGCCTTCCTGCTTCACTTCGACGCCCGTAGGCAGCGAGATCGGCTTTCTTCCAATGCGCGACATGAGAAGCTCCTTACCAGACCTGACAGAGCACTTCGCCGCCGACGCCCTTTTTCGCGGCATCGGAGCCGGAGAGAACGCCCTGCGAAGTGGAGACGATGGCGAGACCGAGCCCGCCGAGGACGCTGGGAATCTCGTCCTTGGCGCGGTAGACGCGGCGGCCCGGGCGCGAGATGCGCTCGATGCCGTGAATGACCGGCTCGCCGTCCTTGGAGTAGCGAAGATAGACGCGCAGCGTCGGCTGCGGCCCTTCCTCGACCACTTTGTAATTGCTGATGAAACCCTCGCTCTTGAGGATGCGCGCGACCTCGATTTTGAGCTTCGAAGAGGGAAGCTCGATGCGTTCGTGGCGCGATGTGATGCCGTTGCGGATTCTCGTAAGCATGTCCGCGATGGGATCGGTCATAGACATTCGAATGCTCCTGGTTGTCTTTCTGCCGGTCTTACCAGCTCGCTTTGGTCACGCCGGGGACATATCCGCCGAGCGAGAGCAGCCGGAAGCAGATGCGGCACAACTGAAACTTGCGCAGAAACCCGCGCGGACGGCCGCACACTTTGCAGCGGTTGACTTTGCGCGACGAGAACTTCGGTTTCCGCGCCGCTTTGACAATCATTGAGGTCTTGGCCATTGAGTCTTTCCTCTCGCTTACTTGCCGAACGGCATTCCGAGCTCGCGCAGAAGGAAGCGAGCCTGTTCGTCGTTGGGAGCCGTGGTCACGATGGTGATGTTCATCCCCTTGCTCTTGTCGACCTTGCCGGCGTCGATCTCGGGGAAGATCAGGTGGTCACGGATTCCGAGTGTGTAGTTGCCGCGGCCGTCGAAGGACTTCGCCGGCACGCCGCGGAAGTCGCGGACGCGCGGCAGCGCGATGTTGATCAGGCGGTCGAGGAACTCGTACATCTTCTCCCCGCGCAGCGTGACCATCGTGCCGATGGCCTGTCCCTCGCGCAGCTTGAACGACGCGATGGACTTCTTGGCGCGGGTGACCACCGGCTTCTGGCCGCTGATAGTCGACAGTTCCTCCGACGCAGTGTCGAGGAGCTTGGCGTTCTGAATCGCCTCGCCGACGCCCATGTTGATGACGACTTTCTCGATCTTCGGAAGCGCCATCGGGTTCTTGATCTTGAACTCGTCGGCGATCTTCTTCCGGACTTCTTTGCTGTACAGCTCTTTGAGTCTCGAGGCCATGACTTACTTTCCGATCTCTGCGTTGCACTTCTTACAGAACCGCGCCGAGCCCTCGGCGCCGCGATGCGTGCCAGTACGGGCCGGCTCGTGGCAGCTCGGGCAGACGACCTGCAGCTTGCTGATCTGGATCGGCGACTCGCGCTCGAGGATGCCGCCCTGGATGTTCTTCTGCGGGTTCGGCCGCGTGTGCTTCTTGAAGAAGTTGACGCGCTCCACGACGGCGGTGCCCCTCGTGGCGCTGACGCGCAACACCTTCCCCTGTTTGCCGCGGTCCTTGCCCGTGAGAACGACGACGGTGTCGCCCTTCTTCACGTGCGACTTGTTCGGCCGCGCTTCGTCTTTATGCGTATGCGATGTTCTTCCGTACATTCCCATTGGATAACCTCAGATCACTTCCGGCGCGAGCGAGATGATCTTCATGAACTTGCGCTCGCGGAGCTCGCGGGCGACAGGACCGAAGACGCGTGTACCGACCGGCTCGCGCGCATCATTGATGAGAACGGCCGCGTTGTCGTCGAACTTGATGTAGGAGCCGTCGCGACGGCGGCTCTCTTTCACGGTGCGGACGATGACGGCCTTGACGACCGCACCCTTCTTCACGGTGCCGTCCGGCGACGCCTCTTTGACCGACGCCGTGATGACGTCGCCCAGGCGCGCGTAACGGCCGGCGGTCGAGCCGCCGATCATCTTGATGCAGGCGATCTTCTTCGCGCCGGTGTTGTCCGCGACCTGCAGAATCGTTCCCATCTGAATCATGACTAGTTCGCCTTCTCCAGGACTTCCTTAACGTTCCAGCGTTTCCGCTTCGAAAGCGGACGGGTCTCCTCGATGAGGACGCGGTCGCCGACGTTCAGCGGGTTCTCGGCATGCGCCAGGAACTTGCTCGTGCGCTTGATGTACTTCTGATACATCCCGTGCTTGACGAGGTTCTCGACCGCGACCACGACGGTCTTCTGCATCTTGTTGGAGACCACGGTGCCGATCTTGGTCCGCTCGCTGGTCTTTTTCTCGTTTGTGGTTTCAGTCGCCATCACACTCTCCGGTTACGCGCGCGAGCGCTCATTGAGCAGCGTCTTGATGCGCGCGATCTCGCGCCTCACGTCGCGGATCTTCATGGGGTTTTCCATCCGCCCGGTGGCGCGCTGGAAACGCAGCTTGAAGAGCTGTTCGCGGAGCTCGCGCTCGCGGGTGTTCAGCTCGTCGATCGATTTGTCGCGAAGTTCATTGGCTCTCATTGACCCGTCTCCGTCTGCTCGCGCGTCACGAAACGCGTCTTGATCGGGAGCTTGTGGGCCGCCAGGCGAAGCGCCTCTTCGGCGATGTCGCGCGGCACGCCTTCCATCTCATAGAGGATGCGGGCTGGCTTGATCACACACACCCACTCCTCCGGAGCTCCCTTGCCTTTGCCCATGCGCGTTTCGAGCGGCTTCTTGGTGACCGGCTTGTCGGGGAAGATCCGGATCCAGATCTTTCCGCCGCGCTTGATGTGACGGGTCATGGCAATACGACCCGCCTCGATCTGGCGCGCCGTCACCCATCCCGCCTCGAGCGCCTGCAGCCCGAAGTCGCCGAACGAGACCTTCTGGCCTCGGGTGGCGAGTCCGCGACGGCGGCCGCGCTGCTGTTTTCTGAACTTGACCTTCTTCGGCATCATCATGATGTCGTTGTCTCCAGCTCTAAGCTCTTAGCTCTAAGCTCTTAGCAATTCTTACTGTGGTCTCCGACGCGACTTCGTTTTCGCCATTTCGCCTTTGTAGAGCCACACCTTGACGCCGATGGCGCCGTACGTCGTGCGGGCCTCGGCCAGACCGTAGTCGATGTCCGCCTTCAACGTGTGCAGCGGCAGACGCCCGTCCTGATACCACTCACTGCGCGCGATCTCGGCGCCGTTCAGGCGGCCGGCCACGCGGACCTTGATCCCCTTCGCGCCGAAGCGGAAGGCCGACTCCATCGCCTTCTTCATGGCGCGCCGGAACGCGATGCGGCGCTCGAGCTGCGTGGCGATGTTCTCGGCCACGAGCTGGGCGTCGAGCTCGGGACGCTGGATCTCCTGGATATTGATGTAGACCTCTCCGTTGACCAGCTTCTGGAGCTCGTCGCGGAGCTTGTCGACTTCCGCACCCTTGCGTCCGATGATGATGCCCGGGCGCGAGGTGTAGATGTTGATGCGCATCTTGTTCGCCGTGCGCTCGATGTCGATTTCCGACACGCCGGCGTGGCTGAGGCGCTTCTTGAGATCTTCGCGCAGCTTCAGATCGCGATGCAGCGTTTCCGCGTAAGTCTTCCCGGCAAACCAGCGGGAATGCCACGTCTTGTTGAAACCGAGCCGGAATCCGTATGGATTGACCTTCTGACCCAAGATTGCCTCCGTTATCGCTTCGCAGCGCGCGCGCGGCCCTTGCCGCCCGTACGCTCGTTGACCGCTTTCACTTCGTCCGACACGTGAACGGTGATGTGCGCTTGCCGCTTCTGAATGCGGTAGGCACGTCCCATCGGCGCCGGCTGCACCCGCTTCTCGCGCGGGCCTTCGTTGACGTAGATCTTCGAGACGACGAGATCGTCGACGTCGACGTTCGTCTCTTTGTTCTCGGCGTTGGCGATGGCCGAGCGAAGCAGCTTCTCGAGGTCCTTCGCCGAAGTCTTCTTCGTGAAGCGGAGGATCTGGATCGCTTCCTCGACCTTCTTGCCGCGCACGAGGTCGGCCACGAGGCGGACCTTCTGCGGGGAGGTCTTCAGGTACTTGAGTGTCGCAGTGGCTTCCATCGTCGTCTCCGCCTTATGCCTTCGGCGCTGCCGCAGCCGCCGGGGCACCAGCAGGCTTCGCGGTCTTCTCGACCTTCTTGCCGCTGTGACCCTTGAACAGACGGGTCAGCGCGAACTCGCCGAGCTTGTGACCGACCATGTTCTCGGAGATGTACACCGGGACGAACTTCCTCCCGTTGTGCACGGCCAGGGTATGGCCGACCATCTCCGGAATGATGGTGGAGCGGCGCGACCAGGTCTTGATGACCTTCTTTTCGCGCTCGCGATTCATGGTTTCGACTTTCTTCTGCAGGTGCTCGTCGATGAACGGGCCCTTCTTGAGTGAACGCGCCATTACTTGGTTCTCCGCTTGACAATGAACTTGTCAGTCGTCTTGTTGCGGCGGGTCTTGTAACCCTTGGTCGGCTGACCCCACGGGCTGACCGGATGACGGCCACCGGAGGTCTTGCCTTCACCGCCGCCCAACGGATGGTCGACCGGGTTCATCGAGACGCCGCGGTTGTGGGGACGCTTGCCGCGGTGACGCGTGCGGCCCGCCTTGCCGATCGAGACGTTCTCGTGTTCGAGGTTGCCGACCTGTCCGATCGTCGCGTAGCAACGGACGTGGACTTTGCGCATCTCGCCGGAGGGAAGACGGAGCGTCGCCCAGTCACCCTCGCGCGCCATGAGCTGCGCAAAAGCACCGGCGCTCCGAGCCATCTGGCCGCCCTTCCCTTCCTTCAGCTCGATGTTGTGCACCGTCGTGCCGAGAGGGATCTTCACGAGAGGCAGGGCATTGCCGACGAGAATGTCGGCATCCGGACCGGACGTGATCGTGGTGCCGACATTGAGGCCGTCCGGCGCGAGGATGTAGCGTTTCTCGCCGTCGGCGTAATGCAGCAGCGCGATGCGCGCGGTGCGGTTCGGATCGTATTCAATGGCCGCGACCTTGGCGGGAATCCCGTGCTTGTCGCGCTTGAAGTCGATGTCGCGGTACTTCTGCTTGTGACCGCCGCCGATGAAGCGGGAGCTGACGCGGCCCGTGCTTGCACGGCCGCCGGTCTTCATCTTCCCCTTCGTCAGCGACTTTTCCGGCTTCGTCTTCGTCAGCTCATCGAACGTGTGATGAGACTGGAAGCGAATGCCGGGGGAGGTCGGCTTATAGTTTTTTACAGGCATAGTTTCCTCAGTTTGTCGCCTGGTTCTCAGACGCCTTCAATGAAGTCAGGCGCCTTTTCCCCTGCCTTGAGACGCACGTAGGCTTTCCGCCAGTCGCGGCGCTTGCCTTCGTAACGTCCCATCCGTTTGACTTTTCCGCGCACGTTGAAGAGGCGCACTTCTTCGACTTTGACTTTGAAGAGCTCTTCGACCGCGTGCTTGACTTGGATCTTGTTGGCCTTCGGCGAGACTTCGAACGCGATGACGTTGCCCGCCTCGCGAAGGAGGGTGCTCTTTTCGGTGACCAGCGGCCGGCGGATGATCTCGTTTGCGTTCATCACTTCTCCAATGACTCAGTGAGTCGCTGTAGCGCCGACTGGCTCAGAACGATGTAGCGGCTGTTGACGACGTCGTAGACGTTGACGGCGCTGGCGTCGACGAAGCGCACCTTCGGGTTGTTGCGCGAGGCAAGCACCGCGTTGGTGTTTTCCATCGAGTCGACCAGGAGGGCCTTGCCGTCGACGCCGACCTTCGCCACTTTGTCGGCGAGCGCCTTGGTCTTCGGCCCGTCCACCGTCGCGTCGCTGATGACGATGAACTTCCCTTCCTTGACGCGCTGGGAGAGAGCGGACTTGAGTGCCGCCTTCTTCTCCTGGGCGTTCATCTTGTAGCTGTAGTCGCGCGGGACCGGCCCGAAGACGGTGCCGCCGTGGCGATGGATCGGCGGACGATTGCCGCCCTGGCGCGCGCGCCCCGTCCCCTTCTGCTTGAACGGCTTCTTGCCCGAGCCCCTTACTTCGGAGCGGTTCTTGACCTTGTGCGTTCCCTGGCGAAGGCCGGCGAGGTAGTTGCGCACTGCCTCGTGGATGAGGTGCTCTTTGTACGGGTACGCGAAGATGTCTTCGGGCAGATCGACCGAACCGACCTTCTTGTTGTCCCAGTTCTTGACGTCAATGGTCGGCATGGTTACTTGCCTCCCTTCCCGGTTTTTGCGAAGCGGATGTAGACGACGCCGTTACGGCCGCCCGGCACCGCGCCTCGCACGTACAGGAGGTTGTTCTCGGAGTCGATCTTGGCCACGCGCAGGTTCTTGACGGTGACCTGATCGCCGCCCATGCGGCCGCCCATGCGCATGCCCTTCATGACGCGCGACGGGAACGCCGAGGCACCGATGGAGCCGGGAGCGCGATGGAACATCGAGCCGTGGGAAGCGCGGCCGCCGGCGAAGTTGTGACGCTTCACGACGCCCTGGAAGCCCTTCCCCTTCGACTGGCCGATCACGTCGATCGAGTCGCCCGCCTTGAAGATGTCGACCTGCACTTTGTCGCCGACGTTCGCGTCGCCGCTGTACGGCACTTCGGCGAGCGTGCGGAGCGGCTGGAGGCCGGCCTTCTCGAAATGCCCGCGCTGCGCGCTGGTGATGCGGCGGTTGGAGAATTTCTCGACCAGGCCGATCTGCACGGCGTCGTAGCCGTCCTTGTCGGCGGTCTTTTTCTGTACTACGAGGCACGGTCCGGCCTGAATGACCGTCACCGGGATGAGCGCGCCATCCTCGGCGAATACCTGGGTCATTCCGACCTTCTTGCCAATGATTCCTTCGATTGCCATCTCAGTCACCTTGGAACCGGACCAGCCGGTTCGTGTGTTGGGGCGCCGTTACTTCCCGAACGCCTTGATCTCGACGTCGACGCCCGCCGGGAGCTCGAGCTTCATGAGCGCGTCGACGGTCTGCGTCGTCGGCTCGAGAATGTCGAGCAGCCGTTTATGCGTCCGCATCTCGAATTGCTCGCGCGACTTCTTGTCGA
Source organism: Thermoanaerobaculia bacterium (assembly GCA_036488085.1). Classification (GTDB taxonomy): domain Bacteria; phylum Acidobacteriota; class Thermoanaerobaculia; order Gp7-AA8; family Gp7-AA8; genus DASXHZ01. The sequence continues at coordinate 15,400 of DASXHZ010000073.1, read as the reverse complement.
CGTGCGGCGAGCGAAGGACGGTGTAGCGCGACACCTGCGTCGGCAGAGGGATCGGTCCCGCCACCCTGGCGCCGGTGCGTTTGGCCGTGTCGACGATCTCCGACGTCGATTGATCGAGGACGCGGTAGTCGTACGCTTTGAGTCGGATGCGGATCTTTTCGTTCATCATGGTTTCGTGCCTTAAAGAACAATGGGCCGGCTGAGAGCCGGCCCTTATGGTTACTCGATGACTTCCGTGACCGTGCCGGCACCGACCGTACGGCCACCCTCGCGGATTGCGAAGCGGAGACCCTTCTCCATCGCGATCGGCGCGATGAGATTGATCGTCAGCGCGGTGTTGTCGCCCGGCATGACCATCTCGGCTCCGGCGGCCAGCTCGGCCGTTCCGGTGACGTCGGTCGTGCGGAAGTAGAACTGCGGACGATAGCCATTGAAGAACGGCGTGTGACGGCCGCCCTCATCCTTCGTCAGGATGTAGACCTCGGCCTTGAACTTCGTGTGCGGGGTGATCGAGCCCGGCTTGGCGCAAACCTGGCCGCGCTCGACCTGATCACGCTCGACGCCGCGGAGCAGGAGGCCGACGTTGTCGCCCGCCTGACCCTGGTCGAGGAGCTTGCGGAACATCTCGACGCCGGTGACGACCTTCTTGACAGTCGGGCGGATGCCGACGATCTCGATTTCCTCACCGACTTTGACGACACCGCGCTCGATACGGCCGGTGACGACCGTGCCGCGGCCCGAGATCGAGAAGATGTCTTCGACCGGCATCAGGAACGGCTTGTCGATGGCGCGCTCCGGCAGCGGGATGTAGGTGTCGACGGCGTCCATGAGCTCCATGATCTTCTGGCCCCACTCCGACTTCGGATCGCCCGACTCCAGCGCCTTGAGGGCGGAGACACGGATGATGGGAATGTCGTCGCCGGGGAACTCGTAGGAGCTGAGGAGCTCGCGGATCTCGAGCTCGACGAGCTCGAGCAGCTCGGGGTCGGCGGCATCGACCTTGTTGAGGGCGACGACCATGGCCGGCACGCCGACCTGGCGGGCGAGCAGGATGTGCTCGCGAGTCTGCGGCATCGGGCCGTCAGTGGCGGCGACCACGAGGATCGCACCGTCCATCTGGGCGGCGCCGGTGATCATGTTCTTGACGTAGTCGGCGTGGCCCGGGCAGTCGACGTGAGCGTAGTGACGCTTCGCGGTCGAGTACTCGACGTGAGCGGTGGCGATGGTGATACCGCGCTCGCGCTCTTCCGGAGCCTTGTCGATCTGATCGAACGCAACGAACGTTGCCGTTCCCTGCGCGGCGAGGATTTTGGTGATGGCTGCCGTGAGCGTGGTCTTGCCGTGGTCGACGTGACCGATCGTGCCGACGTTCACATGGGGCTTACTGCGGTCGAATTTCTCTTTGGCCATTGAGAGCTAACCTCCGTATTTGCGTTGACTCTTGTCTCTTGTCGCCTTAACCGGCGACCTTTGCGATGACTTCTTCAGCGACGCTCTTCGGCGCCGGCTCGTACGCCGAGAACTGCATGGTGTAGCTGGCGCGGCCCTGCGACATGGAGCGGAGCTGGGTCGCATAACCGAACATCTCGGACAGAGGCACGTGCGCGCGAATGACCTTCGCCCCGCCGCGCTCGTCCATCTGCTGAATCTTTCCGCGACGGCGCGACAAGTCGCCCATCACGTCGCCCGCGTAGTCCTCGGGCGTCACGACTTCGACGTCCATGATCGGCTCGAGCAGGATCGGGCCGGCTTTCTTGGCGCCTTCCTGGTATGCCATCGAGCCGGCGATCTTGAACGCCATTTCGCTCGAGTCGACGTCGTGGTACGAGCCGTCATAGAGGATCGCGCGGATGCCCGTCATCGGGTAGCCGGCGATGATCCCCTTCTCCATCGCTTCCTTGATGCCCTGCTCGGTCGGCTTGATGAACTCGCGCGGGACGCTGCCGCCGACGATGTCATTGACGAACTCGAAATTCGTCCCGTCGGTGAGCGGCTCGAAGCGCATCTTGACGTGGCCGTACTGCCCCTTACCGCCGGACTGGCGGATGAAGCGGCCTTCGGCTTCCGACTTGCGCGTGATCGCCTCGCGATACGCGACCTGCGGCTTGCCGACGTTCGCCTGCACGTTGAACTCGCGCATCATGCGGTCGACGATGATCTCCAAGTGGAGCTCACCCATCCCGCGGATGATGGTCTGGTTCGTCTCGATGTCCGTGTGGACCTTGAACGTCGGGTCTTCCTGCATGAGCTTCGCGAGGGCGACGCCCATCTTTTCCTGATCGGCTTTGGTCTTCGGCTCGATGGCGACCGCGATGACCGGCTCGGGGAACGTCATCGTCTCGAGCGCAATCGGCTTGTTCCGGTCGCAGATCGTGTCGCCGGTGGTCACGTTGCGGAGACCGACCGCGGCGCCGATGTCACCCGCCCACACTTCCTTGATCTCTTCGCGCTTGTTCGCGTGCATCTGGAGGAGACGCCCGATGCGCTCGGTGTTGCCCTTCGTCGTGTTGAGCACCGCGGTGCCCGATTCGACGTGGCCAGAGTAGACGCGGAAGAACGCGAGCTGGCCGACGAACGGGTCGGTCATGATCTTGAAGACGAGCGCGGCGAACGGCTCGTCATCCGAAGCCTTGCGCTCGGTGAATGACTCGTCGTCCGGATTGATGCCCTTGACCGGCGGGATGTCGAGCGGCGACGGCAGGAAGTCGACGACGGCGTCGAGCAGCGGCTGCACGCCCTTGTTCTTGAACGCCGAGCCGCACATGACCGGTGTGATCTTCTGGGCGATGGTCGCCTCGCGAAGAGCGTTCTTCAGCTCGTCGATCTCGAGGGTCTCGCCGGCGAGGTATTTCTCGAGCAGCTCGTCGTGCTGCTCGGCGATCGACTCGACCATCTTCTCGCGGAAGTGCTCCGCGTCGGCTTTGAGCTCCGCCGGGATCTCTTCCACGTCGTACTTCGCGCCGAGGGTTTCGTCGCGGAAGACGAGCGCCTTCATCTGCACGAGGTCGATGACGCCTTTGAACTGGTCCTCGGCTCCGATGGGGAGCTGCAGAGGAACGGCGTTCTTGCCGAGCTTCTGACGGATCTGGTTCACGACCGACATGAAGTTCGCGCCGATGCGGTCCATCTTGTTGACGAACGCGATGCGCGGAACGCCGTACTTATCGGCCTGACGCCAAACAGTCTCCGACTGCGGCTCGACGCCGCCGACGGCACAGAAGACGCCGACCGCGCCGTCGAGGACGCGGAGGGAGCGTTCCACCTCGACCGTGAAGTCGACGTGACCCGGAGTGTCGATGATGTTGACGCGCGTGTCGCCCCAGAGCGCGGTGGTCGCCGCCGAAGTGATCGTGATGCCGCGCTCCTGCTCCTGGACCATCCAGTCCATGGTGGCAGTGCCGTCGTGCACCTCGCCGATCTTGTGGGTGCGGCCGGTGTAGTAAAGGATCCGCTCCGTCGTCGTGGTTTTACCCGCGTCGATGTGGGCCATGATCCCGATGTTTCGCGTCTTTTCGAGAGGTACCTGACGTGCCATTTTTTGTTCGTTTCTCAGCGCCGGAACAACACAGAATCGGCGACAGCGCTGCCGCCGATCGATGAACGATGTCTTTTGGTTTTCCCGTTGCTCGGTCCGGAACCGCAGAACCAGTGGTTGCTGTGTTATCCGGTCGAGACGGAGCTAGGGAAATCGGTGTAACTGCGACTGCGTGAGCTGCTAGAACTGCAAAGGGCTACGAAAAATTACTACCAGCGGTAGTGAGCGAACGCCTTGTTCGCTTCCGCCATTTTGTGCGTGTCTTCGCGCTTCTTGATCGCGTTGCCGCGGCCGTTGGCTGCGTCGAGGATCTCGCCTGCGAGCTTGTCCTGCATGGTCTTCTCGCCGCGCGAGGTCGCGTAGCTGATCAGCCAGCGGATCGCAAGCGCGGTACGGCGGGTCGGGCGCACTTCGATGGGAACCTGGTAGTTCGAACCACCGACGCGGCGGCTCTTGACCTCGAGCGCCGGCTTGACGTTGTCGACCGCCTTCTTGAAGAGCTTGAGCGGATCGTCTTTCGCCCGGTCCTCGACCTTCTTCATGGCGCCGTAGAACACTCCCTCGGCCACCGACTTCTTCCCCGCGCTCATCAGTGAGTTGATGAACTTGGTCACGAGCTGGCTGTTGTAAACGGGATCCGGCAGGATCTCGCGTTTCGGAACTTCGCGTCGTCTCGGCATGTGCGTTACGCCTTCTTGGGTCTCTTCGCCCCGTACTTGGAGCGGCTCTGGTTACGCTTGGCGACGCCGACGGCGTCCAGCGTTCCGCGGATGACATGGTAGCGAACGCCCGGGAGGTCCTTCACACGGCCTCCGCGGATCAGCACGATCGAGTGCTCCAGGAGGTTGTGTCCGACCCCGGGGATGTAGGTCGTGACTTCGACGCCGTTGGTGAGGCGAACGCGCGCCACCTTGCGGAGCGCCGAGTTCGGCTTCTTCGGCGTCGACGTGTAGACGCGCGTGCAGACGCCGCGCTTCTGAGGACTCGACTGCAGCGCCGGCGACTTCGTTTTGTAGCGAACCTTGTCGCGGCCCTGACTGACGAGTTGACTGATCGTTGGCATTCGTGACTATCCTTCTAAAGACACCTACAGCGAAAGAGTGCTCCCGGATGGGAAAACCGGCGCACTTTAGGCCCCGTGAGGGGCTTTGTCAAGTCCGGATTCAGGCCAACGTCCCCCTCTTGGGCCTTATTCCGGTGGAAGTTGCGGGTGCCGAGGTGAGATCCGAGGGTCCGAACGTGAGTTCAGAGCTGCTCAGCGTGGATTCCGATGTCCCCATCGTGAAATCCGATGTTGCCCCACGTGATTCGGATACCCCGATGTGTGAAATCTGGACGCCTGCAAGTGAATTCGAATGCCCGAGCGTGTGAAATCTGGACACCTCGTAGTGATCCAGATGCCCGAGTGTGTGAAATTGCGACACCCCGTAGTGATCCAGACGCCCGAGCGTATGGAATCTGGACACCACTTCGTGAAATCCGACGCTCGGGGAGTGAATTCGGATACTCGGGGAGTGGAGCCGGCACTCGGACGCCCTCAGAATTTAAACCAGGTTCCGCGGCCGAGCCGGCTTGCTTTGTCGTACAGAAACGCGACCGAGGCGAGGTCCTCGACGGCGATTCCGAGGGATTTGAAGAGGGTGATCTCGTCGGCGGACGTGCGGCCTTGCGCACTGCCGAGGAGGATCTCGCCGATTTCGGCGCGGATGTGACCTTCCCGAATTGCACCTTCCCGAAGCGCCGCCAGGTAGTCGCCTGATTCGCTTTCGGTCGACTCGCGGCGGTCAACGAAGAGCGATGCGGCGGCCATCGTGGCGCTGTCGAGCTCGCGGCTACTCGCCACGGATGAGCCGACAGCGTTGATGTGGACGCCGTCGGCGAGCCACTCACGCCGGACGACCGGCTCTTTCGAGCTCGTGGCGGTCACGACGATATCGGCGTCGCGGACCGCTTCTTCAATCGTTTCAACGACTTTCGCGCGTGGATCGGTCGCAGCCAGCGCTTCGGCTTTCGCGCGGGAACGGCTGCAGATCTGGATGGAGCCGATGTCGCGAACGAGAGGGATGGCCTCGAGGTGCGACTTCCCCTGCACCCCGGCGCCGATGATCGCGAGCGTCGAGGCATTCTCGCGGGAGAGCAGCTTTGTCGCGACGGCAGAGACGGCCGCGGTACGTATGGCTGTGATCGCCGAGGCGTTGGCGGCGGCCAGGAGCTCGCCGGTCTCGCCGCTGTGCAGCAGGACGGCGCCGAGGTGGGTGTCGAGGCCGCGGGCGGGATTGCCGGGGAAGAGGCAGATCTCTTTGAGCGCGTAGTACGACTTCGCGCCGGCGGTTCCATAGGCCGGCATCAGCCCGAGAAAGCCGCTCGCGCCGGGCGCCCGGACAATGGAGCGGATAGGGTTGTGGCCGTCGCCGCGGGCGAGGTTCGCGAGCGCCTCCTCCATGACGGAGATGCACTCGCGCATCGTCAACAACTCATGCACCTCGTGCTCGTTGAGGATCAGAAGCTGGCTCATGCGTCGCGATGCACGATATCAGGGGCGAATGCCGGAAGGCAGACGGCGATGTACTCGGCACCGTCAGGGCCGGGCGTCGAATACTGAACCCATTCGCCTTTCGGGGCGATGATCGCCTGGCCTGCCGTCACGTCGGTCGAGCCCTTCTCCGTCGTGACGCGCAGAACACCGCGGAGGACGACCGTGTACTCGTCGAACTGAGGCGTTTGCCCCTGCTCGACCCACCCGCTCGGACTTTTCATCCGCGCCACGCTGACGTCCGACGTCGCGGAGTTCACGCGCCCAACGTACTCTTCAATGATCTTCGGCTTGTTCCCCGCCGCCGCGACGATCGACGGCGCTTCGATGTGCTTCATGAGCCGGAAGTGTACTGCGCGTTATCATCCCGCGCTCCGTGCCTCTTCGCTCGAAGAAAGCAGTCGTCATCGGTGCCGGTCCGGCCGGGCTGACCGCGGCCTTCGAGCTCCTGACGCGTACCGATATCCAGCCGATCGTGCTGGAGGCTACGGATGCGTTCGGCGGGATCTCGCGCACCGTCAATTACAAGGGGAACCGGATCGACATCGGGGGACACCGCTTTTTCTCGAAGTCCGACCGGGTGATGAAGTGGTGGCTCGACATCCTCCCGCTGCAGCAGCTTCCGGAGGGAACGCAGACGATCACGTATCACCGGATGACGACACACATCGCGTCTGCCGGCAACCGCGCGCCCGACCCCGACCAAGAAGACAAGGTCATGCTGCTGCGCGCGCGGAAGTCCCGCATTTACTTCGCGCGAAAGTTCTTCGACTACCCAATCTCGCTCTCGCCCGACACCGTGCGAAAGCTCGGCATCGGCCGGACGCTCAAGATCGGCCTGTCGTATCTCCGGGCGCTCCTCTTTCGGCGGAAGGAGAAGAATCTCGAAGACTTCTTCATCAACCGCTTCGGCCGCGAGCTCTACCTGACGTTCTTCAAGTCGTACACGGAGAAGGTCTGGGGCGTCCCGTGCACCGAGATCAGCGCAGAGTGGGGCGCGCAGCGCATCAAGGGACTCTCGATCCTGAAGGCGATCATCCATTTCTTCAGGAAAACGAAGGAGACGTCGCTGATCGACCAGTTCCTCTACCCGAAGCACGGGCCCGGGCAGATGTGGGACGAGGTAGCGCGGATCGTCCGGGAAAAGGGTGGCGAGATCCACATGCGGACTCGCGTGACAAAGATTCTGCGAAGCGCCGACGGCAGCATCCGCGGCGTCGTCGTGCGGAGCGACTCCGGCGACGAATTCGAGATCGCGGCGGACTACCTCTTCTCGTCGATGCCGGTCCGGTCGCTGGTGCGCGCGCTCGAAGGCGAGGTACCGGAGAGCGCGCGGAACGTGGCCGAGGGGCTCGTTTACCGTGACTTCGTGGTCGTCGGTGTGCTGTTGAAGCGACTCCTCGCCGCCGATCTCCGCGACAACTGGATCTACATCCAGGAGCCCGACGTCCTCGTGGGGCGGCTCCAGGTCTTCAACAACTGGAGCCCGTACATGGTCGCGGACCCGAATTTGACGTGGATCGGCATGGAGTACTTCTGCAACGCGACGGATCCGATGTGGAGTTGGCCCGACGAGAAGATGCTCGCGCTGGCCGTCGATGAGCTCGCGCGCATGAAGCTCGCCGACCTCGCCGACGCCCTCGACGGCGTCGTGATCCGAGTCCCGAAGACGTATCCGGCCTACTTCGGCGCTTATGAGCACTTCGAGCGGGTTCGGGAGTTTACCGACACGATTCCGAACCTCTTCCTCATCGGCCGGAACGGCATGCACCGCTACAACAATCAGGACCACTCGATGCTGACGGCGATGGTGTCGATCGACAACATCCTCGCGGGACGCACCGATAAGTCGAACGTCTGGGAGATCAATACGGAAGAGGACTACCACGAGGAGAAATGAGGCGATGGCCGCGAGTTGTGCGGTAACCTCCATTCGTGGCTGACTGGGTCGTCGTTCCAGCCTACAACGAGGCAACGGTGATCGCCTCCGTGATCGCCGATTTGCGCCGCTATGCCGACCACATCGTGGTCGTCGACGATTGTTCCGCCGATGACACCGCGTCCGCCGCACATAGCGCCGGCGCCACCGTCCTGCGGCACTCGATCAACCGGGGACAGGGAGCCGCAATCCAGACGGGACTCGAGTTCGCCCTTCGCCGCGGGGCTGACACGATCGTCACGTTCGACGCGGACGGCCAACATGACGCCGCAGACCTACCCGTGTTGCTTGCCCCAATTCGAGAACGGCGCGCCGATATCGTTCTCGGGTCGCGTTTCACGGGACAGAGCAATGTTCCGCAACTGCGTCGATGGCTCCTTCGCGGCGCGGTGGTCTTCACGCGCCTCACCTCGGGGCTCCGCGTCACGGACGCCCACAACGGCTTACGCGCTTTTTCGCGCCGAGGAGCGGAGGCGATTCACATTCGCCTCGATCGGATGGCGCACGCAAGCGAGATCATGGACCTGATCCATTCGAGCGGACTCCCCTACACCGAAGTGCCGGTACGCGTTCGCTATACTGACTACACGCGCCGCAAGGGGCAGCGCGGCATGCACGCGATTCGAGTGGCGTTCGACTACCTCTTCGGCCGATGGGTGCGCTGACCACCTTTCAAAGCATCGCGATCGTCGCAGCCGCGATTGCATTCGCAGCGATGCTGGCCGCCGCCGCGCTTCACCGCCTCGAGTGGCGCACGGCGTTCGCATGGTCGGCACTCTGGGCTCTCGCCGCCCTCACGATCCTCAAGCCGTCGATCACCGTCGCGATCGCGCACTTCCTCGGGATCGGCCGCGGCGCCGATCTCGTCTTCTACTGCGGCATCCTCGGCATGCTGTTCGGCTTTTTCGTGATCTACATCCGTATCAAGCGGCTCGAGAGCGAGATCACTCGCCTGGTGCGCGCCCTCGCCATCCGCGATGCCGAGGAAGGCCGGGACGTCGCGTCGCGCTGATCTATGCCGGCGCCCGTGGAACTGACGGTTTTTACCCCCTTCTACAAGAACCTCGAGTATTTCGACGAGTGCATCGCGAGCGTGCTCTCGCAGTCGTTCGGTGCGTTCGAATACTTGATGATCAATGACGGCCCGATCGAGAACGCGCGCCGCATCGAAGAGAAGTTCTGCGATCCGCGGATCCGGATCATCACGACGCCTACGCCTCTCGGACTGAGCGGCTCGCGCAACGAGGGCTTGCAGCAGGCGCGCGGTGAGTTCATCGCGTTCATCGACTCGGACGACTTCTGCGAGCCCGGGCGGTTGGAGAAACAGATCGCGTTCCTCCGCGCAAATCGCGATCACGTGCTCGTCGGCTCCGCGTTGCGCTACGTGAACGAACGGTCGGAAACGATCGGCAGCCGAACGTATCCGGAGCAGGACAGAGAGATCAAGAAACGGATGGTTGCGATCAACTGCATGGCCCAACCGGCGGCCATGGCGAGACGGCAGGCGCTGATCGATGCCGGCGGCTACACGGACGAGTTCCCGTGCGCCGAGGACTACGCGCTATGGCTGCGGCTCGCGAGGCTCGGCAAGTTTCACAACCTGCAAGAGCAACTCATCGCGTACCGAATCCATCTGCAGTCAGGAAAGAACCTGCTCTTGCGGGCGGCGCTTCGTGACAGCACTCGCCTGAAGATCCACGCCCTGCGGCATTACGGTTTTCGTCCGACTCCGCGCGCTCTCGCGAGCATCGCCGCGCACTGCGTCCTGCTCGCCATGCCCGACCGAGTCGTCTACTGGGTATTCAAACGGCTCTTCGTCGGGTGATCACTTCCGGCCATAGACGGTGATGAACGCGCTGTGGCGCGCGTCGATACGGCCAAAAAACGCCGGCAGCGGAAAGTAACCGGCACCCGCGATCCGAACGTCTTTGAAACCGTGAACCTCGAACATCTCGATGAGGCCGCGATAGTTGAAGATGGTCTTGTGCGTCCAGGTGCCGGTGTACGGCGTCCCGCCTCGCTGGATGGCGAATGGATTGCCGAGACCCGCCTTCAGGCCGGAGACGTTCGTCAACGAAAAGATCTGCCAGCCCATCCCGGCCGCGAAGACGTTGTGCCAACTGCTGCCGTTCTCGGTGCTGATCACGGCATGTCCTCCCGGCTTCACGACTCGATAGACCTCGGAGACGAATAGATCGACGTTCGCAACGTGCTCGATGACCTGGTTGGCGTGGACGACGTCGAATCGGTCGGACGGCAGCTCACACAGCGGTTGGTTGAGATCGACGGCGTAGACGTGGATGCCGTTGGCTTCCGCCTTCCGCGCCTGCTCCGCCACGACCTCGACGCCATGCACGTCGCTTGCGCCGACGGTTGTCGCCAGCCGTTTCGTGAACAGACCGTCGTCGCAGCCGAGATCGAGAAGCGACTGCCCCCCTCCGTGCGCGGCAAGCCGGATCAGGTTCTGCCGATTCATCTCGGCGGCGTGGTCGTACATCCTGGTGAAGAAGGTCTTCAACATCGCGCGCGTACTCCCTGGCGAATCCAGGAGGCGAAAAAGCATATCGCGAGGACAACCAACGCCGCCGACTCGATCACGTAGAGAACGCGGAAGACTTGACCAAACGTCGCGTGAAATCGGAGGAGCAAGCCGATCTGCAGCAGCGCCAGAATTGCATAAATCGGAAGGAACGCGTGATCGGCGATCGTGATCAACGTCTGGGACAGCATGAGGGTCGTGTACATCAGCACGGCAATTCCGGCGAGAGGAAGCAGCAGCGGCGCGGCATCGCGGAAGGCGCTGCCGTAGAGGAGCGTCACGATCGGGCGCGACCAGCCGGCGATTGCGATCACCGGGAGGGCAACGAGGCCCAGGAACGATCCGACGAACGCGAGAGTGATCCGAAATACCGGCTGTCCCGACTCGTGAAGACCGGAGAGCATCGGGCTGACGACGACATACAGCGGCACGAAGAGAATCCCGACGGCACGCGCCAGCGCCGTAGCGGCTCCGTAGTCGCCCGACGCCGCCGGCGGAAACGCGCTCTTGACGACCAGCATGTCGCTGTTCTGAAACGCCGCCACCGCCACCATCAGGAACGTGATCGGCAGGAAGACCTTGCGGACTTCGCTCCAGTCGACGTTGACAGCACCGTGGCTCCACTCCGTCCAGAGCCGAAGGGCGAGCAGGACCTCGGCAGCGACAAGCGCGAACAGGTACGCGGCGAGCGCCGATGCAGCCGTTGCCCTCCATCGAAACAACGCCGCGGCAACCCCACAGCGAATGACCGCTTCGAACACGGTATTGACGTTGTGAACGCGAAAGAGGAGGAGTCCGTGGATGACCCCTCGGTCGGCGCTGACCAGGGAATAGAACACGGCAATCAGAAACGCGAGAACCAACGGTCTCGCCGACCGGAATTGCAAAGCGGGCGCAATCACCGGTGCACCGGCGACGCAGGCCACTGCCGTCACCGAGCCCGCTACGCCGACGGCGAGTGTGAGTCGACGCCGTAACGCGGCAACACCGCGTGCGTCTCCGCGCGCGAGGTAGCGCGCACAGAGCCGGGAAACGGACGGCGTCAGCGGACTGAGTGCGACGCCGACGAAATAGATCACCGACAGCCCCGCTGCGAAGTCGGCGTACTCCGCCGGCCCAAGAATGCGGCCAGTGTAGATGATGTACGCCATCGTGAAGAGCGCGGTCACACCGGCGCTCGCCACTAGCTCGGCGATCGTACGGGGAGGGGTACGGAACGGAGTCATGAACGGCGCACGGCGATGACGAGAAACCCTTTGGCAATGCGCCAGAGCCACGGAGCGTGTCTCAAGGCAGCTGCACCGACCCGGTAATGCAGCGGGCCTCCGCCAGCAGTCAGCGACAGGTCGCCCGGGATGACGAAGTGCGCGTCGAAGCCGGCTGCCGACAGCAGACGCACGAGGCGGCCGTACGTCGGCGCATAGCTCGCGTCGGTGTAATCGGTTCCTTGCCTCGTCAGCCGTAGGTACTGGTTCGCCAACGAGAGCGGCAGATACGAGAGAAACGGCAGCCCATAGTGGGGCTCGAGCGGCCAGAGTTTGTTCGGAACGAGCAGATACAACAGCCCTCCAGGCTTGAGCGCGGCGGCGATGGCCTGCAGCGCCCCCGGCTGGTCTCCGATGTGCTCGAGGACGTTGTCGAGGATGGCGAGATCGAACGTGTCGCGCTCGGCGACCGCTTCGATTCCGATCGGCCTGAGCTCGACGTTGGACACGTGGGCGAGCGCATTGTGCGAGCGTTCAAACAGTTCAGGGCTCGGCTCGATCGCCACGATGCGCCGGCAGGTCGTCGCAAGGGCTGCCGAGGTGTAGCCGTATCCGCAGCCGACGTCGAGAACGACGAGCTCCGCGTCGGGAACGGATCGAAACGCGCGGGTCGTCTGCAGGATCTGACGCGCAGCGTCGGACGCGCGCGAGCCGGACGCGTCGAACTTGTCGAAGTACGCGGGCTGTGCCGACGGCTCCGTTATCGGCATCCGTCCAGCACGACCGTCGCGGCCCATCGATGCATGGGCGTCAGCGTCCCGAGAACGGTCCGATCCACTTTCTCCAGCATTCGGAAGAGCGACATCGCGCCGGGCAGCCTAAGGAACGGAATGGCGAAGATCGAGAAGAGATCGAAGAACTTCGTCTCCATCGACGCGAATCCGGACCGGATCCGCCGGATGTCGCCCATCGTCAGCGGATGCTCATCGGGCGTGTGCTTCGAAGGCGTGGCGACCCGATACAGATTCACCAGCGGATTGTGCGCGACCGGCTCGTAAAACACGGCGCGGCCTCCCGGCTTCAGCACGCGCCGCACTTCGGGCATTGCCCGGTCGATGTCGAGATGGTGAATGATCCCGGTTCCGCAAACGAGATCGAACGATCCGTCCGAGAACTGGAGATCGTGCGCATCCTGGACGCGGTATTCCACACGGCCGCGCGTCACCACGCCTGCCGCCGCGCGTGCCCGCTCGATCGCCACGGACGAGATGTCGATGCCGCAGACATCAGCGCCCCGCTGCGCCAGGTGCACCGCATTGCTTGCGATTCCGCAGCCGTACTCGAGAACCCGCTTCCATTCACACTCGGCGTAGATGCGCCGTTCGTACTCCAGGACGCCGGCCGAGTGCAGGTAGAAGCCATTCAGCGTGTCGAGCTCGCCGCTCTGGTAGTAGTCGTCGTAGAACGCCGCTTCGGCAGCCTTCGGCTCGGCAGGCACCATCGGATTGTACAAGCCGGGATGATCAATACGAGTATGGATTGGGATAGAGCTCCTGCTCCTCCGTGTACCGCGGGTCGAGAAGATCGAGGCGAGGGAGGAGGCGCAGTCGTACGGGCGTTTCGCTGTCGATCCGATGAATCCCCGGCGCGAGCTCGAACTGGTCACCGGCGGCGTGGGGTACGCCGTCGATAGCGACGGGCCCACTCGTGCGATAGACGCCGCCGAAGGCAATCCGCGCATTGCCGGCCGCAACTTCCGGCGCGTAGAGAAACAGGCTCCCCGAAATGCGCGCGTAGTGTGCGTGAAGGTAGCTGCGGACGGACGCCGGCAGGCCGTCGAGACGATAGTTCCCCACCAGAAGTTTCGGCGGACGTTGATCGATTCGCTCCACGATCCCTCTGACGAAGTCCGGCGGGCGCTTCCTGAGATCAAGCACGACGGGCGTTCCGAGCCTCGCGAGCTCTGGTGGCCACTGTTCGTGATCGTGAACGATGTCCGTTCCGGCCAAGTACGTGTCGCCGGGGCCGAGAAGCGCCGAAGCGAGATCGACGGTGTAACCCTGATAGTCGTTGTGCCGGGTCATCACGACGGCGATTCGCCGGAGCGGATAGATGAGGGCGAGCGCAATCACGGCGAGCGCTATCGGCGTTCGCCACTCGACTCGATCGAAGAAGAACGCCTGCAACACAAACAGGGACGGGAAGATGATGACAAAGAAGTAGGGCCACGGTTGGGAGTACATCGCCGCCTGAAAAAGGATGACTCCCGCATAGAGAGAGGCAATCCGGTTCCCTCGAATTGCGGTCACGACGAGAGCAACCGCGACCAAGGCGAAGTACGCTGGATCTCTCCCGAGGATCTGTTCCCAGTAAAGGCCGCGAATGTTGTAGGAGCCGACCATCGCGGCCTGCGCTCCGCCAACGAAGGTCGCACGAAGGACCGCTCCGAATGAAGTGGCCGCACCCCAGATGACGATGTAGGCCGCGATGGCTCCGATGGCTGTCGCGCAATACGCGACGATCGCCTTGAAACGCGAAACGTTTTCTCGCTCCAGGAGCCACTCGACTCCGAGCGCTACCGCGCCCGCGACAATGTAGAGCGCTCCCTTTTGAGAGACGAGGAAGCTGAGGCCCGCCAAAGCGCCCGCCCATGCAGGCCGGCGGCGAAGAAGCGCAAGTAAAGACCACAGTCCAGCCCAGGCGGTCAGCATGTCGACGCGGAGCTCGGAAGAGCGCTCGAGGAAGGTGCTGCAGACGACGAGGAGAGCTAACGCCGCGGCGACGGCCGAACGCGAGACCATGCGGCTGAGCGTCAGCGCGGCCCCGAAGAGCACCACACAGTTGATGAGGACGATTTCCGTCTTGATCGCCAATATCCGCGGCCACACGGAGCGGGCGGCGAAGGTTCCCAGCAACTCGATGTCGTATCCGAGCACCGTCTTGTAAGGAGTGAAGTCGCGGTACGGGACGGCGTGGCGGAGGTGGTAAGCCTCGTAGGCGCCGTCGAACTCGTCCATGACGAGCGGGAGATGCGCTACGTAGAGGCACTGGAGCGCGCAATAGACGGCGACGATGGTGAAGACGACGAGGTGGAAGCGCCGCGTCAGAAAGTCACGAAGTGCGTCCACCGAGGGGATGATACGACACCTCGCGGAGGGGCTGGAAAAGCAAAAGGCCCTCGGGGGTATCCCGAGGGCCTTTTATATATCCCGGCGGCGTCCTACTTTCCCACACAGTTGCCCGCGCAGTATCATCGGCGATGTGGAGCTTAACTGCCGTGTTCGGAATGGGAACGGGTGTTTCCTCCACTCTATGACCACCGGAAACTTGAGATCAGTTTAGTAGTTGGTCATCGCTTCGCAGCGACATTGAATATGGGTTGCAGCGGAGAGACGCACGCTGCAGATAACATCAAATCAAGGCATTTATGGTCAAGTCAAACGACCGATTAGTACTGGTCAGCTGAACGCATTGCTGCGCTTACACCTCCAGCCTATCAACGTGGTGGTCTACCACGGGTCTTCAGGGAGAACTCATCTTGTGGTTGGCTTCTCGCTTATATGCTTTCAGCGATTATCCTTTCCCGACTTAGCTACCCAGCGATGCCCTTGGCAGGACAACTGGTACACTAGAGGTCGGTGCTTCCCGG
>DASXHZ010000062.1:0-1535 GCA_036488085.1 Thermoanaerobaculia bacterium | reverse complement strand
GATTACGTCATCATCGCGGTGAAGGCACCCTCTTTGCCGGAAGTCGCATCGCGCATTGGCCCGCTGCTCGGCTCTGAAACGGCTGTCGTCACCGCGATGAACGGAATTCCCTGGTGGTTCTTCGCCAACGCCAGGGGCACCCTCGCCGGGAAGCGGCTGACAGCGGTCGATCCGGACGGCATCATCGCCCGCGCGATCCCCGCGAGCCGCGCGATCGGCTGTGTCGTCTACATGTCTTGCGCCGTGGAGGCACCCGGCGTCATACGCCACGGCGCCGGGCGTCGGCTAACCCGGATTTCTCATAACGAGACAGCCGACGATGCGATTACTGCTTATCGGTCGGCCTTCAAGGCGGCGCTCGACCGCGACGGCGCGATGTGCCTCTTCGGGGTGCTCGGTGCCGAAGCGGGTGGTCTGTCTCCGCAAGTTGCCAACGAGATCCTGTCGTTCTTCCGCCGATGCATCGAGGACCTGTCCCAACGCGTCGGCGGTCCGGACGCGGAGGCACGCGCGTTCCAGGTCATCGCGACGCTTGAGGGCGGCATGATGCTGGCCCGCGCCTATCAGGACACCACTGCATTCGACCACGCCGCTGCCGGCCTCTATCGCGACAGCGAGGTGCCCGCTGAGATGTCTCGCCGAAAGCTGAGGGACGCGAGATGAGCGGAACAACCAAGCTGGACGACGAGGCGGCCGCCGAGCTGCATAACCGCCTCGCGAAACAGATCGTCGATCAGATCGTGAAGGAGCCGATCGCTTCCGGCGGCACCATGTCGGACGTGATGATGCTCTGCGAGAGCGTGCTGGTCGGCGTCGTCCTGGGGTGCTTGCCGCTCGGCCACGACGTGAAGGTGCTGGACCTGATCGTCGGTCGGGTCAAGGAACGGCTCGCCAGGGTTCGACTCGAGGACCTCGACGCCAAAGGCAACGGATGACGAAGATTGCGGCCGGGCACGACCCAGCCGTGTGCTTGACACCCCTATCGCCCAGGGGTCGGCCGAACCACCAGAGCGGCGACCGACGAGGCCGGCCAGAAGGCCGCCGAGGACTGTCTGAGCGTCCTCCCTCCCGGCAAGATCGCCATCGCCCAGCTCCCCCTCAAGGACGCCGGCGGGCTCCCGTCGGTGATGAACGCGCTCGTCGACGCGCTCTCGGAATACGGCATCCGTCACATCGACATGCCCGCGACCCCGGAACGGGTTTGGCGCGCGATCCAAGAAGCCCGCAAACACTGAGAACGCGAACAATGCAGGATGTTTGTCATTCCGGGGCGCGGGCGTTGCCGGCGAGCCCGCGCCCCGGAATGACACTGGTTCATGAACTCTGAGGAGGCTGACTCATGGAATTCGGCGCTTCGATCGTTTTCACCGATTACTCGATCTCGCCGATCGAGCTCGCAACAGCACTCGAGGAGCGGGGTCTCGATGCGCTCTTCGTGGCCGAGCATTCGCACATCCCGGTGCCGCGCCGCACGCCGGCGCCGGGAGGCGGCGAACTGCCAAAGCGGTTCTACGACGTGATGGACCCGTTCGTGA
>DASXHZ010000027.1:0-96182 GCA_036488085.1 Thermoanaerobaculia bacterium | reverse complement strand
CACTCCATCGCGTCGGCCTCGCGGGCCGCGAGGGGAACCATCCTTCGCAGCTCTCCGGCGGTCAGCAGCAGCGCGTCGCCATCGCGCGCGCGCTAGTCACCAACCCGGCGATCCTCCTCGCCGACGAGCCGACCGGCAACCTCGACTCCCGCACGTCGGAAGAGATCATGGGGATCTTTCAGAAGCTCAACGACGACGGCAAGACCGTCGTCCTCATCACCCACGAACCCGACATCGCCCAGCACGCGAAGCGCGTCGTCACGGTGCGCGACGGTCTCATCCATGGCGACGAGCGGGTGAACCAACTCAGGGTCGAGGCAAAGGGAATCGCGCCGCCAGTCGCCGCGGAGGCTCGCAAATGAAAAACTCTGTCGTCCGTTTCGGCAACATCACCCTCGTCGGCCTGAAGGCGATCTCGCGGAACAAGATGCGGTCGTTCCTGACCATGCTCGGCATCGTCATCGGCGTCGGCTGCGTCATCGTCGTCGTCGCGATCGGCAACGGCGCCTCGAAGTCGATCCAGGACACGATCAACTCCCTCGGCTCGAACTTCATCATGATTTTCCCCGGCGCGACGTCGCAGAGCGGCGCGAAGATCTTCACCGGCAACTCCACCCTGACCGCCGAAGACTCGGATGCGATCAAGGCGGAGTGTCCCGCCGTCGCCTACGTGACGCCGAACATCCGCACGGCGGCGCAGGTCGTCGCGGGCGAGTTGAACTGGGGGACGTCGATCTACGGCGTCAATCCCGACTGGCCGTTCATCCGCTCCTGGAACTGTTCCGACGGCACGTTCTTCAGCGATACCGACGTGAAGTCCGCAACGAAGGTCTGCGTCCTCGGCGCGACGGTCGCGGAGAACCTCTTCCCGCAGGGCGGCGCAGTCGGCCAGACGGTGCGGATCAAGAACGTCCCGTTCAAGGTCACCGGCGTGCTCGATCGCAAAGGCGGAAACACGATGGGACAGGATCAGGACGATCAGGTCCTCGCCCCATACACCACCGTCATGAAGCGTCTCGCCGGCCAGAGCAAGGTCTCGATGATCATGGCTTCTGCCGCGTCGCCCGACGAGGTGCAGGATGCGCAGGACCAGATCGACTCGCTGTTGAAACAGCGGCACCGCATCCCGGCCGGTGGTGACGCCGACTTCATGATGCGCTCGCAGGAAGAGATCGCCGCCGCGCAGAACGCGCAGATGGGGATTCTGCGGACGCTGCTCATCTCGATCGCCGGGATCTCCCTGCTGATCGGCGGCATCGGGATCATGAACATCATGCTCGTCAGCGTCACCGAGCGGACGCGCGAGATCGGCATTCGGATGGCGATCGGTGCGAAAGGCCGTCACGTGCTGATGCAGTTCCTCTTCGAGGCGATCACGCTCTCGATCGTCGGCGGTCTGATCGGCATCGCCCTCGGCGCCGGTGGTTCGGAAGCGGTGAAGATCTGGCTGAAGTGGCCGATCGTCGTCAGCTCCTCGTCGATCATCATCGCGTTCGGCGTAGCTGCGGCCGTCGGCGTCTTCTTCGGCTTCTACCCGGCCCGCAAAGCGGCGCAACTCGACCCGATCGACGCGCTGCGTTACGAATAGGCGGGACTGAGGCCTAACCCGGCCAGCCGCGGCCGCGTCCGCGGCCGCCGAACCCGCCGCGCGGACCGTTTCCGCGGCGTTCCTCGCGCGGGCGTTCGTGCATCGCATCTTGCAGCGACTTCCACTGCTGCTTCGTGAGCACCGCTCGTTCGGCGGCAAGGAGTTGGATCTGGCGGTCGAAGAGGTCGTTCCGCAGCGTCCGGACGCGGGTCGCGGCAGTGACGATGTCGTTTCCCGCCGGCGTGTCGCTCTCGAGCGTCGCGCGGAGGTCGCGCATCGCCACTTCACTGTCGCGCGTCAGGCGCGAGACGTCGTCGGCGTTGTGGTCCTTCGCGATCTGGTCGAGCTTCGCGATCTCGTCCGGCGTCGGATTGACCGCCGCCGCGATCCGCGAGTCGTGCCACCAGTCGGCTGGAGGCATCATGTCGAGCATCCCGCCGCCGCCGGCGCGAGTCATCGCCGGCGCGTCGCCGCCCCACCCGCCCCGCGGCCCCTCGTCATAGTCAGAGCTCGAACAGCCGGCCGCCATGGTCACGATCAGAAGGAGCGTAAGGCGTTTCATGACATCCTCCGTCCGCCACTACGTGCAGGCCACCGGTTTCGTTGAAAGCACCAGACGAGATCGCTGGCCCGGTGATTGCGAACTCGACCCAGCGTCGAAAGGAGTCAAACATGAAGAAATCGGTCATTTACCTCAGCAAACTCGCAGGAATCGCGGCCGGCGTCCTGCTTATCGGCACGTCCGCGTTCGCGGACGGGCGTCCACTGTTTGCGACAGTGAGCGTTGCCGACCAGGGACGCGACTATGAGCGTCGGGACCACGACCGCCGCAACGTCTCGGTCGAGGGTCGTGTGACCAACATCACACGCGAGCGCGAAGGTTATCGCGTGACGCTCGATCACGGCGACCACTCGTTCTGGGTCCGCGACCTCAACGCCGGCCGTTATGGGCGCGGCTCTCTCCACGTCGGAGTCAACATCCGGATCGGCGGCGTCTACGAGCCGCGCTACGGCTACGTCATCGCCGACAGTTATGACTGGCTCGATCAGGGTCCCGTCGTCGCGCCGCCTCTCTATCGCACCGCCGTGCTGCTCCGCGGAAAGATCGACCGGATCGACCGGCGCGACGAGACGCTCTGGCTGCGCCTCGACGACGGACGCATGATCAACGTCGACATGACGCGCAACGACCGCCACTGGAACCGCAACCGCGGCATCGACATCGGTGAGCTCCACCGCGGCGACCGCGTCACCCTCTCCGGCTCCTGGACCCGTCGCGACCTCTTCTCGGTCAACCACGTGGAGAGCGTTCGGGGGAGATAAGTTTTCGCGAGACGCACGCCCCTCACCCGCTGCTTCGTCACCCTCTCCCGTAGGGAGAGGGACAAGATGGTGGTCGTTGGTCGTTTCTTGTCCCTCTCCCTCCGGGAGAGGGTGGCCGAAGGCCGGGTGAGGGGCACGGCGCTCGTCCAAACCGCGTTTACAACCCCCAAAACTCCGACGTCAGCCCGAGCGCCGCAAAGACTTCGCTAGTCTCTTTCGGCGTTCGCCGCCTCCACTCCGGCGCCGCGCGCGATGCGCCGTACCACGCCTGCGCGAGACGCCAGCATTGCTCGAGCGGGAGAGCATCGCCCCGCGGGATCCGCCACGACTCACACCAGCGCTCGACGTGTTCTTCCGACCGGAAGTAGAGGATCGTCTTTCACGTGAAGACGACGTCGTTCCACCACTTCCTCACCGGCAGCGCGAAGTGCACGACGCCCTCATCCTGCACTTCCTCGTTCGCGACGGTGAGCGTCGCTGACGTTCCGCAGTCAGGACAGCTCGTCGCGATCGCCGCGTCGGCATGGAGCATCGCCGAGATCCCGAGGGCGTCCCACATGCAGTTGGCGTACGAGCGAGCGCCGGCCGATTCGACGACGAACGGCGTAGGCACCGCCGAAAACGGCATCGCCATCAGGATCTCGTCGCGGTTGCGCTGCATGACGAATACATGCGCCTCAGCGAGCCTGCGAAACGCGTCGACGATCTCCCCACTCGACACAGCCAACTCCCCCGCGATCTCCTCGGCGAGCGGAATCCGCCCGCTCCGTATCGCGGTCTCGTAGACGACGCGCCGGACTTCGGCGTCCATCACGACTCCATCTGCGGCCGCGGTGCGTACTGCAACGTGCCCGGCAGCCGTACCGCGCAGCAGGCGCGGTCGAGCGCCGAACGATCGCGACGCATCTGCCGGTCGTCGGCGACGTCATCGAGGATCGCGTCGAGAACCGGCCGGTGGGGCGTCTGGGCGAGCTTGTAGTGCATCCACTTCCCCTCGCGCCGGACGTCGACGACGCCCGCCCGCCGCAGATACGCCAGATGCCGTGACACCTTCGGCTGCGGCTCTCCGAGGATCTCGACGAAGTAACAGACACAAATTTCGCCGCCGCGGAGGAGGTTCAGCAGGCGCAAACGCGTCGGATCGCCAACCGCCTGGAGGAGACGCACGAGATCGCCCGTCGATTTCACGCACTCATTTTACATTCGCACGCGCGAATGTGTCTGCCGCTGGGGCAAACGTGTCTGTCAGCCGGACAGACGTATCTGCCGTTCGGGCGAACGCGTCTGCCAGCCGGGCCAACCTGTCTGTCGGCCAGACGAACGTGTCTGCCAGCCGGCCGAACGTGTTTGCCGGCCTGACTAACACGTTTGCCAGCCGGCCGAACGTGTTTGCCGGCCTGACGAACACGTTTGCCAGCCTGACGAACACGTTTGCCAGCCGGGCGAACACGTTTGCCAGCCGGCGAACGCGTTTGTCAGCCGGGCGAACGCGTTTGTAGCCGGGCGAACGCGTTTGCCAGCCGGGCGAACGCGTTTGCCAGCCGGGCGAATGCGTTTGCCAGCCGGGCGAACGCGTTTGCCAGCCGGGCGAACGTGTTTGCCAGCCGGCGAACGCGTTTGCCGGCCGGGCGGTGCGATTTTGTGTAGGGCGCGGCTCTCAGCCGCACCAGGGCCGGCGATCAGCCGGCCCTACAACTTACGCCCGTCTGCGCGCGCAAACGACGGTCACATCGTCGGTTAGCCCGCGCCCACTCCACCGAGTCACGCTCCGAGCGATGGTGGCAACGTCGCCGGACGCCGAAAACGTCTCCTGCAGCCGCTCCTCCCCCCACATCTCTTCCGCCGGCGACAGCGCCTCGGTCACCCCGTCAGTAAAGATGAGGAGCGCGTCGCCGGGGGCAAGCTGCGCGTCGACATCAACGGCTTCGAAAGCGGCAAACCGCGCGAGAACGGAACCGCGGGTCTCCAACTCTTCAACGGAACCGGAAGCCCGCCGGATCAGCGGCGGAGGGTGGCCGGCGGATGCGACTCGAACCGAACCGTCCGAGGAGACGTACGCGTAGGCGGCCGTGATGTGCTGCCGCTCGAGCTTCCCACGAAACAGCGCATGCAGATTCGCGAGCAGGACGGAAGGCGACGCCGCGAACGAAGCCTGCGTCGCCAGCGCGATCTTCAGCATCGACGCGACCAGCGCCGCCGGCACGCCGTGGCCCGAGACGTCTGCCACCAGGATGCCGAGGTGATCGTCGTCGACGACCACGAAGTCGTAAAAATCGCCCGCAACCTCGGTGGCGGGCGAATAGACCGTCTCGATCTCGATCCCGTTCACCCGCGGCGGCGTCCGCGGAATGATCGACATCTGGATCTTCCGCGCCGTCGCCAGCTCGCTCTCCACCGCGCCGAGGCGCACCTGCCCGCGGACGGCGCGCCGCATCAGCGTCAGAATGAAACTGCCGACGAAGATCACGAAGCCGATCGCTTCCGTGCCGCGATAGCCGAAGTGCTCATTGAGCACGAACAGAATGAAGATCGCTGAGCCCCACCGGAGGATCCACCGGTCCTCGACGTCTTCGTCTGTGCCAAGCACGAGGTTGACGAGAAAGAGCGGCATGATCAGCACGACCACGGTGTCGATCAGCGACTTCAGCGCGAACGGCTGGTGCGACGCGATCTCGAACGGAATCGCGAAGACGGCAATCGCAATCGCGATGATCGACACGGCCTGATTGATCCGTTTGAGGCGCGTACCGAACGAGTACTGCACCAGCAGCGCCGCCGGAATCGGGACGACGTACTCGAGCGCCGAGCTGACGTACGGCAGCCAGACGCCGTGAACGAGAAGCGACGTGAACGGCGCGTTGACCAGCAGCCGCACGCCGTACAACCCCGCGAAGCTGCCCGCCGCGAGCAACGCCGCGTTGGCGAATGCACGGCCGACGAGCGCGAACGCGAGCAGCGTCAGCGCGATCGTGATCAGAGCGACGCCGATCGCCGCGGCCGCGGCGCCGCTCCGGAACATCCAGATGATGTGCTGCGCGGTCACAGGTTGGGCCGGCTAAGAGCCGGCCCCCACACGCGGCTTCGCGTTCTTCACGTACTTATCGAGCCACTGATCCATCTCCCACAACATGTGCATCACCGACTCGCGCGCGCGATAGCCGTGCGCTTCGTACGGCAGCATCACCAGCCGCGCCGTCCCGCCGAGGCCTTTGATCGCCTGGTAGAGACGCTCGCTCTGGATCGGGAACGTGCCGGAGTTGTCGTCGTCGATCCCGTGAATGAGGAGAATCGGCTCGTTGATCTTGTCAGCGTAGCGGAACGGCGACATCGTCATGTACGTATCCGGCACCTCCCAGAACGTCCGCTCCTCCGCCTGGAAACTGAACGGCGTGAGCGTCCGGTTGTAGGCGCCGCTGCGCGCGATCCCGGCGCGGAACAGGTCGGAGTGCGCGAGCAGGTTCGCCGTCATGAACGCGCCGTACGAGTGGCCGCCGACCGCCATCCGGTCGCGATCGCCGACGCCGCGCCGCACCAGCTCATCGACCGCCGCCTTCGCGCCGGCGACGAGCTGGTCGACGTACGTATCGTTCGGCTCTTTACTCCCCTCCCCGAGGATCGGGATCGACGGATTGTCGAGGACCGCGTAGCCGCGGACCACGAACGGCAGCGCCGACAACGGGCCGGGACGCGTGAAGCGGTACGGCGATCCGGTCACCTGCGCCGCCGCCTTCGCGCTCTTGAACTCCTCCGGATACGCCCACATCAGTACCGGCAGCGCACCGTCGCGCTTCTGGTCATAGCCGGGCGGCAGATAGAGCGTCCCGCTGAGATCGAGCCCGTCGGCGCGTTTGTAGTGAATCAGCTCCTTCGACGCCGAGGCGAGCTGCGGCACCGGATTCGGCGTCTGCGTCAGCGCGCGCGTCGTGTGGTCGCGCAGGTCGCGGACGAAATAGTTCGGCGGCTCGGTGACGCTCTCCCGCCGGGTCAGCACGGTGTTGTCGTCGATCATGACGAGCGGCTGTTCATACGACGGAGCAGTGGAGCGGAAAAGCCGCGTCGACGTGAGCGACGCAAGATCGAACTTGTCGAGGAACGGCCGGTCGCCTTCCGGCGACGCGCCGAGGCCGATGAGATAAATCGAAGAACCACGGCGTCGCAGCTCCTGCCGTCCGAGCGTTCCGTACGTCAGCACCGGACGTCCCGGATCGCCGTAGCGGTCTTCGCTGCTGCGGTCGAAGATCATGCGCGGCGCGACGTCGCGGTGGCCCGGCTGGATCGCGATCGTCTGCGACTTCCGGTCGCGCCAGCGCGACATGGTGATCAGCGCGAGCTCGTCGCCGCCGAATTCGATGCCGTCGTACCGCAGCGGCAGCGACGCGAGAAGTTGCGGCTGTTGCGCGGCGTTCCACGGCGCCTCGAGCGTGAAGAGTTTGTCGCGCACGGGCACGTCGAGTCGCGGATTCCCCTTGTCCTGCGCCTCGGCCCACACGAGCGTGGCCCACTTGTCGGCGCGCCACTCGACCTCGCGCGGCCCCTGCCGCACCGCATCGAAGTCGATCGGCACATCCTCGGCGAGCGGCAAGTCCGCAATCGTGCGGTACCGCATCGCGTCGTCGACGCCGTAGACGTCGATCATCACCGGGAAGCGGTAGTAGGGAACGTTGTACGAGTACGGCCGGTGCAGCGTCTCGACGAGAACCCACTTCCCATCCGGCGACGGCTCGGCATTGGTCACGGGGCCGTAGCGCAGGATGCCTTTCACCGAGCCGTAGAGGTTGACCAGCATCACCTCGGACTGCGCGTGCCAGTCGAACAGCGCCGCGTCGCTCTCGTTCTTCAGCAGGTCCTCGAACGTCCGCACGCCCGCCTTCCGTCCGGTCGTCTCCTGCACCACCGGCCCTTCCGGGATCCGCTCGACCTCCGGCGCCGGCGGCCGCTCGTCGTAGAGGAGCCGCGCAATGAAGGCGGTGCTGTACGGCATCCAGTGAAACGGCGCGCCGGGGAGCGTCAGATTGAGGATGACTTTCCCGACACGACCGGCGTGACCATCGATCCCCGCCGACCACAGTTCGACGCCGGACGGCATGCTCACCGTGAACGCCACGCGCTTCGAGTCCGGCGACCACGCGATGTGCCGCACCCGCGGGTTGTCGGGCAGCCCCGTCACGTTGACCTGCTTGCCGTCCGCGACCGTGACGAACGTCAGCTTCTTGAAGTACAGCGCGCGCGGCTGGTCATGCGTCTGCGGGTTGAACCGCACGCCGGCGAGCTTCAGCTCCGGCTCGGCGAGGTCCGCGATCGTCAACAGCGGCGGCGGCTCGGCGAGGAGAATCCGCTGCGAGTCGGGCGATACGGTCGCGATCGGAAACGCCGGCGCATCGACGAGGTCCGCCAACGCCTTCGGCGGCATCTGGTACGTCGTCGCGGGCTGCGCGAAGGCCGCCGCGGCGATCAGCAGCAGGAAGAGGATGCGGATGAGTCGCGTCATGGCGCGAAAGACTAGCGCAGTCTTGCGTCGGCCGTCCGGACTCACAATGATGTCCGCACATCCTGAAACAATCCGTTCATCCGGAGGAGCTTCATGAGCCTGTTCGACTTTCCTCGCATCAACATCGCCGGCACGGTTACCCTCAATCCGGGAACGGCGAACAACGACGACTACGCCGGCTCCGTCACGTTTCCGTCCGGGCCGAACGCCGGGCAGACGCTGGCGCTGATCGACTCGAAGCTGGTGCAGCCGCGGACGTATGGGATGTCGGACGCCGACTTCATCGCATGGGTGCAGAAGGCGCAGCCGTTCAATCCACCGGTGAATGGACAACCGCAGCAGATCGTCCCCGCCGAGTGGAACTACTACGGCGACATGAGCTCGAACGTCGACACCGGCGCGGCTACGGTGATCGGCGTTCAGACCGGGCCGACCACGCTCTACACGGCGCCCGATCCGTCCGTTCCAGCGACCGCGCTCATCGGCTCGGGACTGACGTACTCCGGCGGCATTACTGACGTGAACTCCGAGGGATCGCCGCCGGCGACGCAGTTCTTCATCGAACAACTGACGCTGCTGAACGGGAGCGCCATCGCGTTGCAAGGGCCCGCCTCGAAAGGGGCGTGTCAATGGATCAACTTCTACCGGAACGTCAACAACGTCGCGGACGCCGGCGCCGGCGGCTACATGTACCACGTGATCCTGAAGTCGCAGTGCGGCGGGAACTTCAACATCCCGGGGTTCGAGGATCCCGCGATCACCGGCGCGATCTTTCGCTACTACCTCTACAACATCATCCAGCCGATTACGTCGAATGAAGGGCTCGAGAAGCTGTACGCGAACCAGCAGCAGAACGCCGCCACGCTGCAATTCGTCGCCACGATCGCGCCGCTGTACGGCAGCGAGACGATCACCACCGGTCCGGTCGGGCGGCTTCTCGTCGCCCCGCCGCCGACGATCTCGACGGCGCCGCTGACGAACAACAACGGCGGAGGGACGATCGCGCTCGCGCCGGCCGTCCTCCGGCAGAACAAGAATCAGATCTCGGTGGAGCTGGTCGGCACGTTTCCCGACAACTATCAGCCGCCGGCGAACGACAAGTACGACTTCGGGCCGGTCGCGCTGTGGGTCGACGGCGGCGGAACGTCCGCGCAGGTCGGCTCCGTCGATTACACCGACACCAACGGCGGCAACCAGCGCGGCTGGCTATTCGACTTCGACATCTCGAACAATGGCGATGCGCAGAAAGCTCTCACCGATTCTGCCGCCACGTTCCGGCTGACGAGCGACACGTATGGGAACGTGCTGAGCGAGACGGCCTACTTCGTCGTCTCGAATCAGCAGGCGATGTACGCCGAGCAGTACGGCCCCGGCGACTCGTTCAGGAACCAGGGGACGAACGAGCCGGCGACGGTCAGCGTCTACCAATACGGCAACCTCCTGCCGCCATCCACGTGTCCGCCGCTCACCGTCTGGAGCTACAGCACCGTGCCGCTGCAGACGCCGGGTGCGCTCGTCGAAGTGGCGACGAACTTCGCGCCGGGCGATCCGCTAACGGTCGACACGTCGCTCCCCGGCAACTTCACGTTCACATTCACGGTCGGCGACCAGACGCCGCCGCCGTCGAGCTACGCGGCATTCCTCAGTCCCCCCTTCACGACGCTCACGAACGCGCCGCAGATCTGCCTGCGCGTCCTGCCGAACGACGAAGACTTCTCGCAGTACTACGTCGACCCGAGCAGTCCCGAGCCGGTCGGCAACGACAGCCTCACCTTCGACGTCGTCTTCACGAAGGTCCTGCGGACGTACTACCTGCTCTACCCCACCATGAACGCCATCATCAACTTGAGCTCCGAGGTCGCGGTGGGGCGCAGCGCGAACGGAGTCATCGCTCGAACCGATCCGTCGATCTGGATGTCGGTCAACTACATGCCGCGCACGCGCGACATGTCCGCGAGCCGGAGAACGCTGCTCCAGGCGTGGTGCAGGAAGGTGCTGTCGAAGGGGCTTTGGGACATAAAGTCTTCGGGCGAGTTCAACCGGAGCCGAAGATGAGGTTCGAGGTTCGAGCTAAGAGCCGAAGAGCGTAGCCACGAACAGGTTCTCTCTTACCTCTTCATTCTTCCCTCGAACCTCGAACCTCTTCCCTCAATGCGACTTTGTGTGCAAAGCCTGTCGAAAGTGAGCCCTAATAGCTCCACGCCAGGTTCACCCTCGCCGTCCTCCCGGGCGCTGGAAACTCGAGGAGGTTCGGCTGGCCGCGGAAGTCGTTGAGGATCGAGCCGACGTAGACGTACCGCGTGTTGAGGAGATTGAGCGCCTCGAGCTCCACACGGAGACGGTGGAACGTACGCGCCACCTTCGCGTTCACGGTATGCACGTCGGGTAGCGGAAAATGGCCGTCGTCATCGGCGAAGCGGGTGTGCTCCCAGCGGATGCCGAGCACGGCGTCGATCGCGTGCGGCAGCGCCGAGCGGAGGTCGAGCTGCGCGACGTGCTCCGGGATGTTCTTCAACTGCTGGCCCCGGTTGTCGGTCGAGACGACACGCGTCAGCGCGTAGGTGAAGAGCGGCTGCACGTACGGAGTCGAACGGACGTCCGCCAGCGCCTCGATGCCGGTGTGGCGGCTGCTCCCGATGTTCCGATAGGTAAAGAACGTCGGATCGAAGTCGATCTCGTCGGTGACGTTCATCCGGTAGGCGCTGACGCTCCACGCCAGCGCCGGCGTGCTGCGGCTCACCCCGACCTCCGCGTTGCGCGCGCGTTGCGGCAACAGCGTCGGATTGGAGACCGTGAACGACGCCCCTCCCGGACCGGGAAACGGACGGGGGTCGAAGAGCTGGTCGAGCGTCGGCGCCTTGAACGCGCGCGCAATCTGGACGAATGCAACGACCGGGTTGGCGTCGTTCGGCGGACTGACGCGGAACGTCGCGCCGGCACGGGGCGACCATGCGGACTTGCGCCTGTCGGAGCCAGCGTACTCATCGCGGATCTCGTCATGGCGTACGCCGCCGCTGAAGCGAAGGCGAGAGAGCGCCTGCCACTCCCCCGTCGCGAAGAACGCAGTCTGGTCGCGATGTGCGTCGATCACCGCGAGTGTTGCGCCGCGTCCGCCGTCCGCGGTCACGTTCGAATAGTCGCCGTTCAGCGACGCACGATCGAGATCCGTCCCCGCGCGAACCGACGCCCGCGACCATTCGCGCGCAATCTCGAAAATCCCACCGGCAGCGCTCGTCTCGAGATGGCGAAAAAGCGTGCTGCCGAAGTTCGGCGCGAGGAGCTCCGTGCGCGGATAGTCGGTCGTCCGGCCGCTGCCGTATGCTACGGCCCGAATCGGGATCGCGCCGAAGCTCTCGTAACTCAGCGCGAGACGGCGGCGGTCGGTCTTCTCGCGGTCGAACCGGAATGCGGCATTGGACGCCCGCCGGTCCGCCGCCACTTCGCTCGCCAGCAACGGCCCCGGCTCTTCGCGGTCTTTCGACGCGATCGAGAGGAGGAGCTGCAGCCGGCTGGTGGCCGCGAGATGCTGCAGCGTCAGGTCGCCGCCGCTGTCGCGCGATGCGGAGTGGTCGCGATAGCCATCCGTCGAGGCGATGAGACCATCGGCGCCGACACGCAGCGGCCCGGCGTCACCGCGATACCAGACGTCGGCGTCGTGCGTTCCGAGCGTGCCGCCGGAAAGACGCACCTCGCCGCGCGAGACGTTTCCCGCCGCCGCACCGCGCGTGAACACCGAGATGACCGCGCCCATCGCCGAGTCGCCATACAAAGACGAGCCCGGACCGCGCAGCACCTCGATGCGCTCGATGTCCGCCGTACGGATGTGCCGCCAGTCGATCAACCCCGACTCGACGTCGCCCGCCGGAACGCCGTCGACGAGCAATTTCACGTATTCGTTCTCGCCGCCGCCGAAGAAGCCGCGCGCCACAATCATCGGCGCTCCCGCCGCCGCCTCCCCGAAGTCCATCGTGATTCCCGGCACCGCGTTCATCACCTCGGCGAGCGACTGCGCCGGCATCGCATCGAGCTCCGCCCGCGTGATCACCGTGACCGTGGCGGCGACGGCGTCGCGCTCCGCGGCTCCGCGCTCGGGCGTGACGACGATCTCTCCCTTCATCCGGGGGAGGTCGTCGGCCAGCAGCGGCGCAACGACCGCCATGATCACAAGAAGCCGGATCATGAATTGGGCGGCGTCCATCCCGGCGGAATCGAGTTCACATTGAAGTTCGGGACGTTGAAGTTGTTGGCGATCAGGTAGACGTAGAGCTGCAGCGCCAGCCGCTTGCCGGCCGAGAGATCGCGCGTGATCGGCATGTAGTAGGTACTTTCGGCTGACGACTCCACGGAAATCGCCGACCAGATGCCGTAGATACTCGACGCGAACGCGCTCTGGCTCCCGAGGTCGACGTGCTCGAGCATCACGTTGAAGAGCATGTCGTAGACGTACAGGATATTCAGATAGATGAAGTTCCACGCCGCGGCCTGATTCTCCGAGGGCGGCGTCGTGTTCCAAACGTCGACGAACTGCTGCGGCACCGAATTGTCCGCCGGCAACGCGCGCACGGTCGCGTAGTAGGCGTAGGTGATCGAGCCGCTGATCGTGCTTCCCGGCCCTAGGAGCGAAGTCGGCGGCAACGGGAGATTCGAGCCGGAGTACGGGAAGAACGCCAGCACCGCAAAGCCGGGCGCCACCCATCCGATGGTGACCGGCGCGACGCCGTCCGACTCACTGGTCACGACCGTCACGGTGGTCGTGACTCCGCCCGACGTCACCTGCTGGATGTCCCCGCTGGTAAATGCGACCAGAGGCGCGCCGCTCGTGGGAATCAGCGAGAGGTTCGCGTCGTACTGCGCCAGCATCACGTTCAAGCCCACGCTCGTCGCGCCGAAGTCATAGGTCGCGATGACGAAATCGGCGCTCCCGCCTTGGTCGACGTAGATCCCGCGGCTGTCGGTCTGTGCGCTGTACTCCAACTCCGTGAGCGCCGGCTGGCCTTGCACCTGGATCGCAAGCGGTCCGCTCTGCAGCAGCGACGCCGTATTCGAGCCGGTAGTGGTCTGGCTGAACGGAATGTCGATGATTCCGGCGCTCGCTTCGTACGCGGCACGTGCGTACTGGTCGTACTGGATCTGGTACACCGAGGTGAAGCTGCCCGCGGCCATGACGCCGAGGTCGAGCGCGCCGAAGTTCGCCTTCGTCAGATCGGACGGCATCTCGCCGGGCGTCCCCTTCTCGGGCATGGTGCTGCTCAGATCGAGCGAAATCAACTCGGCGTCATAGTCGACAGTGGCTACCACGGGGCCGAGCGTCACTTCGAGCGGCGCCGCGACCGCGCTCGTGACAGGGGTCGTGACGGCGGACATCAGAGCGGACTCGTGTCCCATCTTCGATGCTGCCGCCGGCTTTGCGGTGACGTCCGATATATCGATCGCCGCGACCTGTCCCGATGCCGGAAGGTAGCGGCCCACGGGCACCGAGGCAACTTCGTCCGAGTTCCAGACGCCGAGCGCGCCGACGACATGGCTGTAGCAGGGATTCGAAAAAAACAGGGACGTATCGCCGCCGTTGTTCCACGCCGCCCACGCCTTTGCGAGGAAGTTGGCCAGCTCGGGGTAGTTCTTCGGCCGCTGCGCGATGTCGTTGAAGACGCCGTTCTGGAAGTAGAGATTCACGTACGCCGTGAAGCGCGCCATGATCCCGATTCCCGGCGGCTGCGACGCCGCCGTCTGCAAGGCGGCGGCGAGCCCCGAGCTCCCGGCGGCCGGCCATTGGATCTGGTCGTATGGAATGGCGGTCTGGAAGCAGCAGGCGACGCTCGCTGCCGGCTGTGTGAGCGCCTGGTCGGACGAGTAGATCCGGTTCAGGTTCAGCCAGCGCGAGTGCATCCGGAAGGCGCGCGGGCCGACGATCGAGGTCGTCCCGCTGCCGAAGGCGAGCTGGCCGAAGTAGACCTGGCTCGACCAGAACGAAGCGGGATTCGTGTCGACCAGCCGTCCCGCACCGCTCCCGCCGTCGCCCGAGATCGCGACCGGCAACCCGATGAGGCCATCCGCGGTGACAGGCTGGTTGTATCCCAGCGCGCCGCCGGTGATGGTCGTCTTGAAATCGCCGTACTGATTGAACAGGACGCCGTGCGTGCCGAACATGTTCCACTCGGCCGGCACACGCGCGCCGCTCGGGCTGTCGACCGCGTCCGGCTGTAGCTTGATCGCCCACGGCCGGAACGTCGTCTGGAAGTTCTGCTGCGTGATCCCCTGGGTCTCGAGGAACGTCCAGTTCAGCGCGGCGTTTGCGCCGTCATACGTCGGGAACTCCTGCCAGTCGTTGTTATTGAACGTGCACGGATCCCACTCCATCATGCCCTTGAAGTAGATCCTCGGAAATGACAAGACGCTCATCGCTCAATTCCTCGGCAGCCCCGCTGCCAGTTGCAACATCGACTGCTCGAATTCCGGGCCGAGCTCCCGTTCGTCGCTCCATGCGACGCCGACGACGGCGCGGACCTCGCCGCTTTCGTCGAGCACCGGAACGGCAATGGCCGCCTGCGCGTCCACTGCCTTCGCTCCCGGCTTGATCGTGCCGCTGGCGTCCGTCTGCAGATTGCAGGTCTGCACCGGCTGCTTCCGCACTTGCGCCACCCCCGCCATCCCCTTCCCGTGCGCGACATGCGTGACGATGGCAACCACCGGTGGAGGGATGTTGTGCGCCGCGGTCAGGTAGAGGTCCTCACCGCGCTGCTCGTGAACCGTCCCGGCGACGCCGCCGACGTGGCCGATCAACGAGACGAGGAACTCCTGATGCGCGGGATTGGACTCGTACATACCTGAGGAGTGTTGGCGGGCGGCGTTTACCTACCCGAGATTGAGGGTGAGCAAAAAAAGGGAGGGCACACTCGCCCTCCCTTTCCGAACCTGTTGGAATCGTTGCTACGGGTTCGTCGTCACCGTCACGTCGTCGATGTACTCGTTGTTTCCGTAGGCGCTGATGCCGAGGAATCCGAGCTGGACGGTCGTGCCCTTGTACGAGGTGAGGTCGATGGTGTGCTGCTTCCAGCCGGTCGAACCGTCGTAACGGTTCACCGCCGTTCCGACGTTCGCCCATGTCGAGCCGGTCGACGCCTGGAGTTGCACCTTGTCAGCCGACGTCGAGTAGCCGGTGTCGTGGTACATCCAGAACGTCAGCGTGGCGCTCGTGACCGTGCTCGGGATCGCAAAGCCGCTCGTGCGGTAGATCCGCGTCTGCGATCCGCTCGCCGAGTCGTACGAATTGAACTTCGCCTCGTAGCTGCCGCCGTGCGGCGTCGTCGTCGGGAGCGTGCCGGAGGTGACGTACGTCCAGGCGCCGGCGGTACCGGAGACCTGGGCGGTAGCCCAGCCGGTGCTGCTCTCGAATCCGTTCGAGAAGACGGTCGTGCCACCGCCGCCGCACGACGCGGTGAAGTTGATGCCGCTGACGTTCGCGCTGCTGACGGTGACCGACTGCGATGCCGGCGAGAACGTGCAACCGCTCTTGCTCGGCGTCACGGTGTACGTACCGTTGGCGAGGCCGCTGATGCTGTAGTTGTTGGAACCGTCGCTCGTCGCGGAGCCGGAGCCAGCGGTGACTACCGCGCCCGACGTTCCGACGTTGCCGGAGATCGAGTACGTCGTCGAACCGGCCGTCACCGTACCGGTGATCGTGAAGGTTCCGGCGGCGTAACCGTTGACGCCGACCCACCACGTGCCCGCGGTCGGATTCGTGGCCGAGCAGGTCTCATTGCCCGACGAGGTGTACGGGCGGCAGATGTACGAGCTCGAGGTCGGCTTCGCGTTGTATTGCGTATAGATGTCGACGTCGCCTGTGGCGGCCGTCGTCGCGAACGTCAGGTTCGTGGCGCCCGACGGGACGCTGATGTAGTAGTACTTCCAGGCGCCCTGCGCGACGCTCTGGCCGGTCACCGGAACACCGCTCGTGAGCTGGATGTCGCCGCTGCCGCACGTCGCGGTGAAGTTCGCCGTGACGTTGGACGACGTGATCGTCACCGACTGCGAAGCCGGCGAGAACGTGCAGCCCGACTTGCTCGGCGTGACGGTGTAACTGCCCGCCGCGAAGCCCGACATCGAGTAATTGCTCGAAGCGTCGCTGGTCGTTGACGAGGATCCCGCCGTGACCGTGGCGCCGGTGGTACCGGCGTTGCCGCTGATCGAGAACGTCGGGGCCGAGCAGGAGGCGGTGAAGTTGATGCCGGTCACGTTCGACGACGTGATCGTCACCGACTGGCTGGCCGGCGAGAACGTGCAGCCGGACTTGCTCGGCGTCACGGTGTAGGTACCGGCCGCGAGGTTCGAGATGGTGTAGTTGTTCGAGCCATCGCTGGTGGCCGAGCCGGAGCCGGCCGTCACCGTCGCGCCACTCGTGCCGGCGTTGCCGGAGATCGAGTAGGTCGCGCTGGTGCTGGTCGTCACCTTCGCCGTCCAGATCTCCTCGTGCGCGTTGTTGCGCCGGTCGGTCCACGAGGGGAAGAAGTTGTTAGCGTAACCGGAGAGGCTGTTGTAATCGCCGTACTGGTTTCCCGAGTCGGCGCCGCTGGAGGTCTCGTCCGTCATCGCGGTCGTCACCTTCACGGCAGCCTGCCACGTCGCGCCGCCGTCGGACGACATCTGGTAGTAGACGTCGGTCTTCTTGCGGGTCGAGTCGTTGACGGTGTCGTAGTAGATCGCGCCGACCGTACCGTTCGTCTCGTCTACGGCAAGGAACGGATTGAACTGGTCGTTCAGGCCGCTCTGATTGTTGAGCTTGACGCGCGCGCTCCAGGTTGCGCCGCCGTCGGTCGAGCGCGAGAACCAGATGCGCGTCTTGCACGTCGAGCTCGCGTTCGTCCCCGGCTCGTTCGACCCAGTGGTGCAGCCGCTGTCGCCGGAAAGATCAGCCCAGAGGGCGTAGACGTTATTCGTCGATCCGTTGCGGTACGCGGCGCCCGAGACATAGAGGAGCATGCGGCGGCTGGCCATCGCCGGAACGCCGATGTCGTATGAGTCATAGGTCGTGACGACCTTCACCGGCGTGGCGAAGCTCGCGCCGCCGTTGGTCGACTTCACGACGAAGATGCCGCGCGAGCCGGTGTCGGGATAGAAGCCGAAGACGTCGCCGGCGGAATTGGTCTTCACGTCGGCGCCGATGCACGTGCCGGTCGCCTGCGAGTCGCTCACCTGGATCGGCGTACCCCATCCGGAGGAGGTGCGGTGGTTCATGTACGCCGGATTGCCGTTGTGCCAGATGGCGTAGAGCTGATTTGCATACGGCGACGACCCGCTGTGGTCGGCCCAGATCATCTCTTTGTCGGTGTTCGTCTGGCTGCCGGAGATCGTGCCGTCAAACGTCCACGTCACGCCGCTGTTGGTCGACTTGTAGGACTGCACTTTTAGCGAGGTCTGGGCGGAGTTGATGCCCATGGTGCTCGACCACGCCGTGCCGTCCGAGGTCCATTCGACCGTCGGATCGGAGTGGAACGCGTCGCCGCTGGCGAGCGGGAGGGACGTCTGTCCCCACGTCGTGCCGCCGTCGCTCGAGTAGTAGACGCCCTGCGTTCCCGAGCTACTGATGTTGTTCGAGGCCGCGATGATCTTGCTCGAGTTCCAGAAGTTGATGCGGATGTCCGACTCGCTGCGTGCGGCCGTCTGCGAACCGGAGGTCCGGACGTTCGTTCCTGCGATCGCAGCGAGGGTCTGCGCGAAAAAGTGGCGCGACATCGACATGACGGCGTCGCCATCGTCGCTGCCGTCGAATTCCATCCCCGGCTCCATCTCCGCGTCAGCTTGGCCGGGCTTGAGTTCCTGGTGGGTCACCATCCACTCGTAGACCTCTTTGAGGACGAACGGATACCCCCCAGTCGGGTCGTTATCGTTGTCGTAGTTGACCTCGGGGTGGCCCTTCCGCCAATACGCTTTCAGCCACGGCGGAACGATCTGGTCCGACGCGTCGCGAAGCTTGAGGTGGCTGAAGTCCTGGTTGTCCTTGATCAGCTTCTCGAGCGCGCTGCCCGGCTTCGCATGCGCCGCTTTGAGCTGGTCCACCAGTGCCGGGAACTTCGCATTCGCCTGCGGAGGCGGCGTCGCACTCGCGGCGACGGCGGATAGGAACAGTACTACCGTAAGGAGGATCGATGATCTCTTCACACACATCCCTTCTGCTGCTTATTCAGTTGTAGGGTTCCGGGGCGGCGAGCTTTAGATCAATATCAATGCCACGCGAAAAGTGCCTGTTTTCGTATGGTTTAGCGCGAATTGGCAGCTTTGTTGACCCGGCGGCGGTGGGAAGGCGGGTCGAGGGTTGAGCCCACGCGCTGCTGTTTGACCCAGGCTAGCGGAGGGCGGCGCGGATCTCGTTGACGTCGATGGCGTGGATCGACACCAGCGATGAAACGGTCGCCGGTTCCAAAGACCTCGGCTCGTTTGCGATCAATTTGTCGCCAGTGCCGATCGGTGTGAACGGCCTTCTCTATTGCGTCGTCCAGGACGAGAGCGTGGGACCGGAGGTCTGGGTGAGCGACGGCACGACGATCGGAACGCACATGGTGCGGCGGAGCGTCGAGTGTCCGGGGTCGTCGTCGTGCGGGCCTTCTCCGCGGACGTTCTTCCGGATCGGATCGAAGGCGATGTTCGTCACCGCCGACTCCCTCTGGGCGATCGGCGACGGCGGCACGAGCATGCAGGCCATCGCCTCCATTGCGAATCCTGGCGTTTTCGCGTGGTCGGCGACGGCACCGCTCGCCTATCTCACTGCTGACGGCGCGCGCCGAATCCCATGTCCTCCGGCTATTACCTGATGCCGGTGCTGGCTGACTCGCGGCTCTTCGTACTCGGGTATGGTGATCAGCTTGAATGGCCGGCGGCTGTTCCGTCCGTGCGCCACATTGACCGGCTCTCGTCGTAGGTCCAAAAGATGGCGGCCGATCCGAGTGTGCCGATGAACGACTGCGTCGCCCCGGAGCTCGGGAGCATCGTCGCGCCGCCCGATGTTCCGTCGGTGACCCAAGGCTCGACTCCGTGGACGCCGTCGTTCGCCGTGAAAAAAACCTTCCCGCCGACTCGAACGAACGAGGAAGGGCTCGAGCTCGCGGCGGCTCCGATGAACGAGCTCGCAATCGGAATCATCTTCGGGCGCGCGAACGCCGGAAGAGGCACCGAGAGCATCAACGCGAGAAAGAGGACCGTTCTGGGACGCATGGGACCGTCGCTCGTAACCGACTGCTTGCCGGGTGAATTCTACCTTCCTTCCGGGTAGACTTCGGTGCTGTTTGACCCAGTCAGACGAAGGCGATCCGCGGCCTCGAAAAGGTAACCTTCAACGTCATGCGCCTCGGATGCCTCCTCCTCCTCGCCGCAACCCTCCGCGCAGACATACCCCTCCAGCCGACACCGTTGGAGACGCACTCTCCCGACTACGCGATCACGACGGCCGGAAGCGTCGTCGACGCGGAGGGTGCGTCGCTCACCCTCTCGGCAAAGGACAAGACGAAGCAGTTCGGCACCGCCATCGCCCATGCCGACGCCACGCCGGCACTCATGCAGCGGGTCGTGCTTTCGGGCGAGTTGCGCACGACCGGCGCCTTAGGCGGTGCATCGCTCTGGCTACGGATTGACCATGAAAAGAAGATGCTCATCCTCGACAACGGGACACAGAACGCGATTCGTGGCGACGCCGACTGGACGGCGCGCTCCATCACGCTGCCGGTACCGTCGGATGCCACCACGGTCGTTTTCGGCGTGCTGCTCCAGCCGGGCGGAGGCTCGGTTGAAGTGCGGCACCTGCGGCTCACGGTGGCGCCGCTCTCCACTGCGCCGATCGCGCCCGCGGCACAGAAACTACTGGACGAGGCGATCTCCGTCGTCCGCAAGAACGCGCTCCACGCGAAGGACGTCGACTGGGCGGCGCGCGAACCCGAGATTCACGCCGTCGCGGCCGGCGCGGAACAGACGTCCGACGTCTACCCCGCCATCCGCTATCTTCTTGGGCTCCTCGGGGACGGGCACAGCTTCTTCCAGCCGCCGGCGCAGGCGAAGGCGTATGCCACAGGGGGTGCCGACAATCCGAAGCCGGAGTTTCGCGCGCGGGACGGCGTCGCCTACATCGCGATACCGGGCTACGGGGGAACGGACCCGACCGCCGCTCGCGCTTATGCGCTGTACATGTTCAAAGCACTCCAGGAGACAGCATCGTCGGCGCGCTGCGGCTGGATCATCGACCTCCGCACCAACAGCGGCGGAAACATGTATCCGATGCTGAACGGTCTCGAGCCATTCCTCGGCGACGGCACGCTCGGCTTCTTCGTCGACGCGTCGAGAAAAGTCCCGTGGCGAGCGCCCACCACCGTATCGCCTGCGCCGATCCTGATGCCCCTTCGATCGGCGTGGGTCGCCGTCATCACCGGACCGCACACCGCCAGCTCCGGCGAGATCGTCGCGATCGCGTTCCGCGACCGGCCGAACACCCGCTCGTTCGGGCAACCCACGGCCGGCCTCTCGACCGCCAACAGAGGCTTCAAGTTGTCGGACGGCTCCAACATTGTCCTGACCCTGTCGGTCGACGCCGATCGCACAGGCCGCGTCTACGGCGGGAAAGTCGACCCGGACCAAGCCGCGGATGATGCCACCGTGGTCGATGCCGCCACCAAGTGGCTGCGCGATTCATCCGCGTGCGGCGCGCACTGAGCGGCCCTCGCCATTTTCCGCTAGTCATTGACTTCCGTCGCGAGGATACTGGGACCAGTCCGACCAACGGAGGTCCACAAATGCGTCCGAATGGTTTCGCTGGTTCTCTTTCGCCGCGGGTAGCACTCGTCGCTGCGCTTTCGGTCGCACTCTTCGCTCTCGCCTGCCGGGAGAAAGCGACGACGGGGACGGCCGAAGCGGTCCAAGCGAGCGTCAAACCGCGGACGCTTGCTCTGAAGTCAACCCGCGCGACCGCGCTCTCCCCGACGCTGCCGCCCGACATACCGGGCGGAGCGCCAACGGCGACGCTGGCCGATGCCGCCGCGTTCGCGTGGCAAGAGTTCTTCGCGCTGAACTGGCCCGCCGTCGCGCAGACCGGGCAGGTCGGAACGCGCGGCGTGGCCGACGGGGGGCGTCCGTTTGGCGATCCTACGTATACCGGCCCGTTGGTGTGGGAGACGTATCGCTCCAAGGTCGAGATCTTCCCCGGTAACGGCGAGCCGCCGGGCTATGTGCAGAACGCGGCGAACGCGTATGGCTTCGACGCCGCCCCGGCCTACAACTACCTTCGGTCCGTCCCTCCGTGCAGCGGCCAGAAGGCCGAGGCTCCTCCCTTCGTCAACCTTGACGAGGTCACCCAGATCGGACTCGACACGATGTACGCCGGAATCGTCCCGCCTGCGCCGACAGCCACGAACAGCGATCCGCAGCGGATCCGCTTTCTGGCGAAGGCGAACCGCGATCAATACGCTTACGTCGCCGCCAACGGCTACTGGAACCATGGCGGCAACTACTATGCGGCCGTCAACGCGTTCACGAATGCGATCAAGACCAATCAGGTCGCGCCGGCCAACACCACCATCTTCTTCCCAGCCGGAACCGTCGAGGTCAAGGCAGGCTGGAGGATGCTCGCGCCCTCAGAAGACCCGACCCACTTTCACACGCAGACCGTTCGCTACTACGAGAAAGCCGGCACCGGCGGAACGAGCCCCACACCCTGCTACCGCGACGCTATCTGGGGGCTGGTGGCGCTGCACATCATTCACAAGACGCCGACCGCTCCCACGTTCATTTTCGCCACGTTCGAGCAGGCCGACAACATCCGTGCCGCGAATGGAACACCGGTCGAGGATGCGAACGGCAACATTACCCATCCGCCGCCAGCCGGCACACAGCCAACCTCCCCTTACCCGACGTACACGGATGGCTACAATGCCGGAGCTCACCAGCAAGACCCGAGCGTCACGATCGGCAGCCAGCCGTTCTGCGACAACCACGGGAGCCAGATCTTCTACAAGAACCTCGCTCCCGGTCTGCCGAGGGGAAAAGCTCCGGACGATGCCGTTTGCATCAACGCGCGCTACTTTTCGATCCCATCCGACGTCATCACCGCCAATAGCCAGGCGCACCAGATGCTGGCCGCGGCCGGCGCCGGCGGGCCGTGGCAGTACTACAAACTGGTCAACGTGCAGTGGAGGCCGTTCAACCCGGGGGACATCAACCCCGATCCAAACTCGCCGGATAATGTCGCGACCTTCTCGCTCGCCAATATCGTCGTCGAGACGAACAGTACCTTGCAGGCCTTTCAGGGAGCGTTGATCGCAAACGGTCCGGACACCGGCGTAAAGACGTCGTACAACAACGCCGGCGGAACGTTCAACAACATCCACGTCGTCGCGGGAACGCAATACAACGCCTTCAACATGGGTGGCTGCATGGGCTGCCATGGAAACGCCCAGGTCGCCGGCGCCGACTTCAGCTTCATTCTCAACATCGGCGGCGTCTTCTTTCCGGAGTATCCGGAGCCGGTGCTCGATGCCACCCGCACCACCCGGTATCTCAAAGGACTGCAGTCGCACTAAGCCAGCGGCTGGACGAAGGCGCTGCGGAACCTAAGGAGACGACATGGCCACCATCTACAAGATTCACCCCGCGATCGGCGTCGCGCGCATCGGCACGAGCTCGCAGTTCTACATCGCTCCGGACACTGGCGGCGGCCTTCCGACCGATCCCGTGACCGGGCAGCCGGTGACGAGCTTCCGCGACTCGACGGGCGACCTTCTCAAACAGGCGCAACGCTTTCGCGTCTTCTCCTACGACGACACGAATCCAAACGATCCCGGCACCGAAGTCACCGCGGGCAGCGGCGGAGTCGCGGCGATCGAGTGGACGGTGTATCTCGCCAACAAGAAGGCCTGCTGGTATCAGTTCGAGCAGCTCACCGGCTCCGGCATGGAGGGCGACGAGGGCTACCTCGGCAACGGACAAGGAACGGGACCGGGAATGAACCCGCTCCGCAACATGGGGATCACCGATCCCGCGGCCCGTCAGGCTCTGATCATCGATCCCGGCCCGCGAACCATCGGCGGAAACGGCAATCCGACGTCGGCCGACTTCAACGTCTCGGGTGCTTTCAGCGATCCTGCCCAGACCCAGCCATATCCGATCACGACACTCGGATCGATCCAACTAGACGCGAATGGGAACCTCCTCGTGCTCGCCGGAAACGGTTCCTCGGGAACGACGAATCTCAAACCGGCGGACCCAAATTTGCCGCCGGTATACGAGTACGCGCTGACGGCGTACGCCAACAACGACGGCTGGTTTGACGATGTCTCCGACGGGCCGGTGAGCGCGACGATCGTCCTGACCACCGGAGCTTCCGTCCCCGTCGACGTTCCCGCCTGGTGCCTCGGCGTGCCGCCGAAATACGCGCCGCAGATCATGAACCAGGTCACCCTCTTCGACACCATCTATGACGTCGCCGTGCGGATGCAGAACTACAACCCGGAGCTGTATTCCGGGGGAGCGTTCAACCCCGGATATCTCGTCGATTTCCCGAACGAGGTCGCTCCCATTCTCGACCGCGCGAACCTCTATCAATGGGTCGCTGAGATCCCGCCCGCAGGGGTGACCGCCCATATCGGCATCACCCAGGATTCCGCCGCCGCGTTCCCGTTTTACATCCTCCGCGCGCCCATCATGCCGCCCGCCGTGCAGAACGACACGAATGGAACGAACCTCGACGTCAACCTGATGCCGAAGCTGGCCGGCGACAATCCGATCTCGCAATTCACCCGCTCCAAGTACCTCACGCTCACGCAGACGCAGTACTTCCTCGTCCAGCAGTGGGTAAGCGGTAACGTCCTACCGGCGGGGACGACCCGCCCAACGCTTCCGCCCGCGGCCGCGATCGATCGCGCCGCACTCGAGAACTGCGTCGGCGGCGCATTCTGTCCCGGCATCGAGATGACGTGGATTTGCCGTAACACCT
Organism: Thermoanaerobaculia bacterium; assembly: GCA_036488085.1. Lineage (GTDB taxonomy): Bacteria > Acidobacteriota > Thermoanaerobaculia > Gp7-AA8 > Gp7-AA8 > DASXHZ01. The sequence continues at coordinate 71,819 of DASXHZ010000027.1, read as the reverse complement.
CGATCTATTCGCAGCCGTTCCGCATCCAGCATGCGACCAACCCGCAGCAGGGCAAGTTGAGCCAGACCAATGGCGACGACAACCTCTACCCGCACGGCGTCGAACCGGGCGACATCATCAAGTACATGGCCCAGCCGTGGCAGGCCGACTTCAACGAGTGCTCCAACCAGCCCATCAACCCCGATCTCACGACCAACGACACATCCAATGCCGTCACCGCGGTGACCTTCTGGTGGTGGCCGGCGCAACGGCCGTACTTTGTCTATCCGAGCGTCGACAACCCCTCGGGTACTCAGCTTCCGTGGACGCGCGGGTTCCTCGACGACCCGAATGGCACCCCGACGTACTCGATGCCGAACGTCGGTGACATGCAGATGGTGATGAACTGGAAGGACATGGGATTCATCGTTCTCCAGCAGACCCCCACCGGGCCGCAGTACCTCGAGGTCGAGCGGAACACCCCAGCCATCACGAACTACCAGCCGCCCCTGTTGCCGCCAATGAGCGCGGCCGCGGCGGTGACGCTGACCCGTCCCACCGGCCGCATTGCACCGCGAGCAGTCCGGCGGGCGAGGCAGATTCCGTCCGGCAAGTGATCCGATGACCGAGCGCCGGGACGTCATCGTCGCCGGCGCCGGTCCGGCTGGACTGGCGCTGGCGCTGGAACTTTGTCGCGCGCCGACCCTCTCCGTCGCCATCGTCGATTCGGCTCGTCCGCCGCGGATGCGCCTCGGCGAAACGCTCTCTCCCGACGCCAGGCCAATGCTCGCGCACCTCGGCGTCGACGCCTTTGCAGCGGGCGATCACGCGCCGTGTCAGGGAGTGATCGCCGTATGGGGAAGCGATGACACGCACTACAACGACTTTCTCTACCACCCCACCGGCCACGGCTGGCGTCTCGATCGGGAGCGCTTCGACGCCACCCTTGCCGCGGAGGCGCGGCGCCGCGGAGCAATCCGGATCGAAGGGCGGATCGGATCGGTGGTGCGTCAGAACGATGAGTGGCAGGCGACCATCGGCGAGGTGACAACCTCCGCGCGCGTGATTGCCGACGCTGCCGGACGGCAGTCGCCCATCGCGCGGCGCCTCGGCGCGAAAAGAGTCGTCGCCGACTCCCTCGTCGGAATTGCCGGCGTCTTCAAAAGCACAAATGCAAGAGTCGAAGAGCGCTGGGCTCTGATCGAGGCCCGCCGCGACGGCTGGGGATACTCCGCCGTTCTCCCCGACGGCCGCATCGCAGTCGTGGCGATGACCGATTCCGACCTCGCACACGCGGAGCGTCTTCACGAAGCGGATCCGTGGCGCGCGTGGATCGAATCGCTGCCGCGAATACGCGAGCGGATAGCGGGCGCGACGCTCGTTGAAGGTCCGGCCGTCGCGTCATCGTCCTCCGATCGACTCGATCACATTGCCGGTGATGGCTGGCTCGCGGTCGGCGATGCCGCAACGGCATTCGACCCCTTGTCGTTTCACGGAATCTCGAAGGCGCTTCGCTCCGGCATCCGTGCTGCGAAAGCGATCCGCGAATGGCTGCAGGGAGAGACGCGCGCATTTGAGGCATACGCGGATGCCGAGGCGGCCACGTACGCTGCTTACCTGTCCGCGCGGCGCGATTACTACACGATGGAGCGACGCTGGAGGGAAGAACCGTTCTGGAAGCGTCGAAGTCCGACGCTGTAGGCAACGTGTTCGCGAGCGCCACGCTCTAGGAAACAACGTCTTCGCGAGCGCCACGCCGGACCTGCCCAGACGTTTCCTAAACGCAGTCGATCATGCGTTACCGCACCGCGCGCCGTTTCGGCGGGATCGGAACGTCGCCCACAACGAACGCCGGCGATTGGGTCCAGACGAGGCTATTGCCGATTTTATCGGCGGCGGTGATCTGGACGTCGATGAGCGCGTTCGAGTGCGCCGTCGCCGGCGAGAGATCGACGCGATTCACGTCGCCCGGCAGCTCGTGGTCGAACTGGGCCGAGGTCCCCGCCTGCGTCGACTCCACGACGTTCTGCAGCGGCACCCACGCGGAGGTGCCGTGGATGCGATACGACACCGTCGTGGCGTCCGACTTCGGCGCCAAGACGTCGGTGCCCGACGCGTCGGCAACGGTGAAGCGCAGCGTCGCCGCCTCTCCGTTGGCCACGTGCTCGACCGCATTGCCGAGGTGATCGAGCAGGCGCAGCGACCCCATGTTCGGAGGCAGCGTGTCGACAAACGTGTTTCCGATCAGCATGTCGGCGTCGAAACGAGCGGAGTGGCCGTCGACGTAGAAGCCCTCGCGGGACGCGTGCACCCCTCCGCTCAGCGGAATCTCGATGCTGCGATCGAGCGGGGTTGGCAACGTGCCGTTGGCGAGGAGCGCGCCTTGATCGTCGTACACCTCCCAATTCATGCCGTTCGTCAGCCCCGGCTCGCCGTCGTCCAGCGCCCCGGCAATGAAGCCGGTGACCTTTCCGCCGATGATGGCGCGGATCAGCGCCACGGGATGATAGGGGCCAACGCCGATGGTGACGACGTTGTCGTCCACGACCGGAAACGAAATCGGCCCCGGCGTGGCATCCGCGCCGAGGACCATGCCTGAGGCGAGAGAGCGAAGGGGCGGCGCGGTCTTGGAGCCGGAAGAGAGAACGACGCCGAACTGCTCGTTATCCGCACCGGGCGTGGCGAAAAAGTCGCCGGTGACACTGTCCGCCAGCGGCCGGTCGGCGCAGTAGCCGGTGAAGGGGAGCATGAAGTTGCCGGAGCGCATCATCAGCCAGTCGCACACGTTCACGGTGGTCTCATCGGCGGCCGACCGGCGCCAGGCGAGCTTCGCGTGATGGTAGTCAGCGATCCCTTTCTCGACTGCGACCGGACCCTGGATGGACGCGCCGTCGAGCGGGTCATGGCGGACGTCGAAGAAGCGCATGGCGGCCGCGTCGTAGTACTTCTGATACACCGTGATGGTGTAGCCTGGCAGCTTCGAGGCGTAAAAGAGGTCGCGCTGGGTGATGTATATGTAGGATGGCGTCCCATCCCGGTCGAAGCGGAGAAGCACGATGTGCCGCGATAACGGCGGGACGTTCGGGAGTGAGGCGAGCGGCGTGCCGGCCTCGTCTCGCGCGTTCAGCGCTATGGGATACGGCGCGTCGTCATGAATCAGCGCCAGCGTCGCATCGCCGGAGATCGGCTGGTTCTGAGCCAGCAGAATGCGCGTCACGCCGTTGAGCGGACCAGGCTCGGGATCGTATCCCGCAAAAAAGATGTCCCACGTCTTCCCCGGCGTCACATACGTCTCCACACCGTTGTCGGCGTAGGCGCTGAATGACGCCGTGCTTTTATCGGGCGCGGTGGCCGTCGGAATGGTGCCGAAGGAGTCGTACGTGACCGATAGCCGCGCGGCGCGGACCAGCAGCCACGGAACGTGCAGCGGAGTGCTCCCGCCGTCGCCCGTGAAGGTGAACTCCCCCGCGAACACGCGACCGTCAGGAAATCCGAGGGTGGCGTTCGACGCCTGCGCGTGGAACGTCACCGCCTGCGTCTGACCCGGATCGATCGTGAAGGACGACGGTGTCACCGTGACTGTGACTCCGTTAGCGGACTTCGTGGCAGCGCCGGTCATATGGACCGCGGCCGCCGAGCCGTTGGTGATCGAGTACGTGCGGTCGGACGAGTACGTGCCGTCCGCGGTCGCGTCGAGGCCGAACGAGACACCGGCGGCATCCTCGAAGACCGTCTGACGGCTGGCGAGAGCGGCATCGACACGGCCGGCGCCACGCTCGTTGGCGATGCCGGGGAGCGAGGTGGCCGAGGCCATCAGGGCCTGCTTGATCTTGCCGGCGCTCCAGTCGGGATGGACCGACTTGATGAGCGCCGCGACGCCGGCGACATGCGGCGTCGCCATCGACGTGCCGTTCAGCGCGCGCGAGGAGTTGCCGGGCCATGACGAGAGCACCTGGTAGCCGGGCGCCACGATGTCCGGCTTGAAGGCGAGCGAGTGGGGAGCGGGGCCGCGCGAGCTGAAGCTCGTCATCGTTCCGTCGTCCATGATGGCGCCGACCGTCACCGCGTCGCGCGCAGCGCCCGGGGTCCCGATGGAGGCGAAACCGCCCGCGTTTCCGGCCGCGACGCACATGACCACGCCAGCGGCGACCGCGTTGTCGACCGCGATGCTCTGCGGATCGTCGGCGCCGCCGCTGCCGCCGAGCGACATGTTCGCAACGTCGACGTGGTCGGAGGGATCGCCGTCGCCATTCGGATCGGCGGCCCGCTCGATTCCGGCGATGACGTCCGAGGTCGTCCCTCCGCCGTTCGCGTCGAGCACCTTGAACCCGTACAGCGTGGCGTGCGGCGCGACGCCGATGATGGAATCGGAGTCGCCGGCGATCGTTCCGGACACGTGTGTCCCGTGGCCGTTGTCGTCGCGCGGATCGGGATCATCGTTGACGAAGTCGTATCCGCCGGCGACCTTGAATCCCGGACCGAACCCGCCGCCGAGCGCGAAGTGCGTGTAGTCGATGCCGGTGTCGATCACCGCTACGCGTACGCCATCGCCCAGCGTTGCGAGCGAGCCGGCGTCGACGCGATTCCGCGCGTTGACGAGCACCGTGTCGCTTGGGGCGGCAGTAGCAAGCGCATGGACGATCGAGTCGCGATAGACATGGCTGACGTACGGTAGACGCGACATGGCTTCGACCGTGTCACCGTTCGCTTCCACGGCCGCGCCGACGAAGGTGACCGAGTACTCGTGGCGGATCACCGCCTGCGCCTTCGATCCGGCGTCCTTCGATCCGCCCGAAAGAATGGCCGGCCCGCGGTTGATCCGTGCGAGATCGGAGTGGAAGCGCTCGATCAGCCCGCGCGCCGCGGCCGCCGCGTGCGCGCCGCCGCGTGCCGCCGGAACGGCATCGAACGCCACGATCACCCGGCCGGCAGCCTTTCGCAGCAACGCGTCATCGTTCGGCGCCAACGTCTGCCCAAACGCGCTCACAGCAAAGACGACAGCAACGGCAGCCGATCCCACTCGCCGCATACCTGACCTCCCTGGGTTGTGCTGAGGATTCTAGATATAAGTGCGGACGGCGCGGGAAATGGTGACGGAGGTGTGAAGGATGTGAAACGCGCGGCGCGTGCGATTTGACGAGGCCGCTTGCGACCTCACCGAATCGGGATGCTGTCCTTCAACGTCACCTTCCCCGGCAACGCGATCGGTTTGATGTCGTGCTTCCAGATGGAGTGGGAGGCGAGGCCGATCTCGGCGGTGCCTTCGCACGTGCCGGCTTCGATCCCTCGAATCTCCTCGGACTGGACGTTCACGACGACGCCTTTCAGTTTCAGCGAGAGCGTGACGTCGAACTCGATGCGGCGCGTGATTGGGCCGACCTGAATCTCGACGTACGGGTGCAACTCCGACTTCACGGCGTGCTCGGCGAGCGGGACGAGGACTTTGGCGCCGTCACGGCTCTCTTTCGCCGCGTCCGAGAGAAGCGCGTATTTCTCCCACGCGGCCGCAAAGAGCGTTATCGGATCGATATCGAGTGCCTCGGCGAGGCTGTCGCCGACCGCCGACTCGACGGTGCTCCACTCCATCCCCTTCACCGCGTTCCGGACGGACTTCAGGTCGTCCTCCGGGAGGCCGGCGAGAACGTCGGTCCCTTTCGGCATGTCGAGGAGCTGCCTTACCGAAAGGCGCGGCTCAGACATCGGCGCCTCCTTCGACGATGACGACGGAACGGACACCGCTCCGTAGCCGGACCGTCAATTCGGCGCGGCGTTGCTCCGCGTGCTCGATAGTGTTCTTGCTGTCGCCGAGGCCGTGACGGATCGAGATCGCGGCTGGCGGGTCGACGGGTTGGATGGTGGGCTTCGGCGACTTGAAGGCCGAGGCGATCAGCGCGATGACGACGATGGCGGCGGCGGCCAGCAGCATGAGGCGCCATGGGAGAGGCTGGGGCTGAGGCTCCTCGATCGGAGGTGGAACAGGAGCCGGCGTCGGCTCCGTCGTCGTCGTCGGAAGCGTCTGCGTCGTCTGCGTGGTCTGGGTCGTTTGTGTGGTCTGCGTCGTCTGAGTGGTCTCGGTGACGGCGATCGGAGGCGCCGTTACACCGATCGCGACCGGCGCCGCGCCGGCCTTCCAGCGGCCTGCGATCACCGCGTATGCACTGACGGTGTACGTCTGCTCTCTTGCGAAGACGTGTTTCGCGGACGGCGTCGTCACCGTCTCCTCGGGACCATCGCCCCATGCGACGTGATACTCGACCGGAGGTGTCGATGGTGGCGGCGGCGGAGCGAGCGTGAAACTCACTTCGACCGGCTCATTCGTCTTCGCGGCGGTCGGAGCGGTCAGGGTTAGCGTCGGCACACCGAGCGTGATCGTCAGAGAGGTGTTCGGCGGCACATCCGCACCAGGGTCCGGCGTCTGCGCAATCACCAAGCCGTTACGATCGCCATCCGGTTTCGCGACGCCGTGAACCATCTCGCGAATCGTGACCTCCGCCTTCTGCAGCCCGAGCCACCGTACGTCCGGCATCTTCGGCGCCGGCGGCGCGATCGTCTGCGTCACGGTCCCGACATAGTGCGTCAGGATCGGCTTCACGTTCACCTTCTTTGGCGCCTGCTTCGGGGTGACCTGCTGCGCGGCGCCGCTGATGGTGGCGAAAACGCAAATCGCAGCCAGCGTGAACCGCGCCGCGGATCTCCTCGGGATGTCCATGTGCCGGGCATTATGCGCCGGAATTCAGGCTTGCTGCGGTAGGCACTGCGAGTACGTCACGCGTCCCCCGCGATACGTTCATCCTATTTGTTTGCCCGTTCGTACAATACCGTCGGTCATGAACACGCGTACGCTTCGTGCGGCGAGATGACTGCGACAGCCTCGGAATCTCAATTCGGCCGCACGATTCGAGCCGTTCGCATCGCTTCCGGCGAGGTGACGGAGATCGTGACGCGGGCCGGTATCAGTGCCCCGGAGCACGCGCACGACGCGGGCGAGATCACGTTCGTCCTCGACGGTGCGTATTCGAACATCGAGCATGGCATCACGACGCATGTGGGGCCGGGAAGCGTTCATATCCACGAGCCGCGCTCGCCGCATGCGACGGAAGTGCATCCGGACGCCGAAGTGATCGCCCTGCGAGTCTCGGTCGACCGCGATCGATGGCCGGCGCTGACGAGCGGCGTCATTTCGCCGGCGGCGACCCTCTTCGAAGTGCTCGCGGCCGAGATCCGTTCGGAACTGGCGCAAGCCGACGATCTCGCCGCGCCGTGTCTCGAGGCGCTCCTGACGCTCGTCGCGTTGAAGCTGCGGAGGACGGCACCCAATCGGTTCGAAGAGCCGGTCTGGCTGCGCGCCGCGATCGCCGCCATCGAGGGGCACTACAGCCTTCCCCTGTCGCTGCAGATCGTGGCCGACTCGGTCGGCGTCAATCGCGCCACGCTGGCGGTGGGGTTCCGGCGTTTCCGCCAGACGTCCGTCGGTGAGATGGTGCGCGCGGTCCGCATTCGCGCGGCCGCCAACGCGTTGTCGCGGACGAACAAGCCGGTCAAGGAGATCGCGCTCGACTGCGGCTTCTTCGATCAGGCCCATCTGACGCGCCACTTCCGGCGCGTCACCGGCTTCACTCCGTCGCAATACCGGCTTCGCTACCACGCGGCGCGCATCTGATCGCGCGCCGCGCGGACGCGTCACCGCGATCGAATCGCCCGAGCGATCTGCGTCGCGAGAGGAGTGACCGCCTCTTCCGCTTTGCCGTCGGCGTTGAGGTGCGTGTATTCGAGACTGGCGCTCGCGCGCGTGCCGATCGGCTGCGCGCTCGCGACGTCGTATGCGGTCAGCGTCACGCGCGATCCGTACGCCGTGTCGGTGCGGCCGTAGAAGTGGAGCTCACGCTCGCCCGTGGCCTCGATGCGCGCGACGACGAGCACTCCCGCCTGTCCGCGAAGACGATCGATCAAGGCGCTGGTCGAGGGATGTGAGCCCAACCCTTCCAGCGACGGTAAGTCGTTCGCAACGACGACGTCGAGTCCTGCGGCGTCGAACTCTCCCGTCACGACGCGGGCAACCGAGGCGTTGAGACCTGCCTCGCCCTGCACGGAAATCACGACGCGCGAAGAGTGGCGAGCCGCTGCGCTCGCCGGCGACGACTCGACTTGCTGGAGACGCTCGACGCGAGCCACTTTCACGGGGGCCGAGACGGGCTGCGTTCGCGAGCCGTTGACGGTCATCTGCGCGGCGGGCTGCGGCGCCGAGGGCTTCGCAGCGACAGGAGCGGGAGAAGACGATGTCTGTTGCGACGAATCCTGTCCGTTCAAGCTGATAGGCGACACGACTTTCGGACTCGACAAATCAACGTTCGCCGGGTCGACAGGATGCGTCGCATCAGGCGCCGGCTTCGCCGACTGCTTCGTCTGGACCATCGCTGCTTCTTGCGTTGCAGCGCCGCCCAACATGCCGTGGCCCTTCAGGTATCGATAACCGAACAACCCGAGGCCCGCGGCGCCGCCGGCGACGACCAGAAGCGCGATGACGATGGCGAGCACCGCGAAGGTGCTCTTGTTTGAAGAACGCGGCGGCGGCGCGGTATACGACGCGGCCTGCGGCGCGGCAACCGGCGGCGCATACGGAACCGCATTCGGCGCCGTATTCGCGGCGCCAGCAATCGGGATATCCGGCACGGTGACGGCGGCATGGAAGGTCGCCGCTGGAGTTTGCGCGGCGGCAGCAAGGGGAGCGGGGGTCATCAAGTCGGTCGCGACACCGCCAGGAGTGACCTGCACCGTCGCAACCCCCGCCGCCCCCGGCACTGCCTGACTCCGTGCGCCGAGATTGGAGGTGAGGCTGCGAACGTTGTGCTGCGCGAGGTACTCCTCGAGATCGGCGATGAGCTCATTCGCCGTTTGGTATCGCTCGTCGCGATTCCGCGCGATCATCTTCATCAGGATCCGGCGCGACTCCTGATCGACCTCGGGGTTGAGCTGCGTCACATCCGGCGGCGTCTCCTGCAGAATCTGCCGCAACAGCGCGAGAGGACTCTCCGCGTTGAACGGGAGCTTTCCGGTGAGCATCTCGAAGTATGTGACGCCCAACGCGTAGATGTCGGCGCGATGGTCGACCACTTCGTTGAGGCATTGTTCGGGCGAGAGATAGCCCGGCGTCCCCATCAGCGTCCCGGTCGCCGTCAGCCGCGCCTTCGCCTCGGCTGCGAGCGCGATTCCGAAGTCCGCGATCTTCACGACCCCGCGGTCGTCGACCATCAAGTTCGCCGGCTTGATGTCGCGGTGAATGATCCCTTTCTCATGTGCCGCCGAGAGTCCGTGCGCCGCCTGCAGGACGATCTGCGCGGCACGAGGGTTGTTGATCTTCCCCTCCTGCCGGATCATCTGGAGGACTGAGCGGCCCGAGACGTACTCCATTGCGAAGTAGTGCCGCCCGTTGTCTTCGCCGATGAAGTAAATCGGGATGACGTTCGGATGCGACAGCGCACCGGCGGCGCGAGCCTCCCGAAGGAAGCGCGAAAGGAACTGCTCATCCGACGCGAGCTGATCGCTGAGAACCTTGATCGCTACGAACCGATTCAGCGACTCTTCGTGCGCCTTGTAGACGACGCCCATCCCTCCCCGCCCCAACTCGGAGACGATGGTGTAGTGCCCAATCTTTTCAGGGAGACCGCTCCCCTGCGCCGGAGATGTCATGGAGTCCTCGCTTGTCTGACCACCAAATATCGTAGCGCGAATGGGTTGGGGCGGTGATGGCGGTCACGATCCGCCTATACTTCGTCCCATGCCTACACGTCGCCGCCTCGTGTTTCTGACCCTCGTCGTCGTGGCCTGCGTACCGCCGCTTCTTGCTCAGTCGGCCATCACGATGTCGAAGACGTTCAACCCTTCGACGGTGCTCACCGGCGGGACGTCAACGACGACCATGACGGTAACGATCACCAACCCGAATGCGTCCTCGGTCAGCGGAATCAGCTTCAGCGACACCTACCCGGCAGGCCTGGTTCCGGACGCGGTGGGCGTTTACACCTGCAGCGCCGGCACCGCCGCCTTCACCGGCAGCGGCTGGTCGTTGGGCAACGTCACCCTCGGCGCCGGCGCATCGTGCAGCGTTCCCATTCAAATGCACGCCACGACCGGCGGCCCGATCACGAACACGACCTCGCAGGTCACCGGAACCGGCGTCCCACCGGGCGGTCCCGCTTCCGCCACTCTCAACGCGGTCCCAAACGTCCCCACGCTCTCGGGATGGTTGTTGATGGGATTGGCGATGACGATCGCCTCGGTGGCCGCAATGCGGATCAGGTGATGTTGGAACGGAAGCTGACCGACGAGGCCATCGGCTCCGTCTGGGGGAGCGGATTGTCCTCGTTCTCGACCTCCACGAGCTCGTTCGACGCGGTGGTCGTTTTCGCATAGGCTCGATCGGACTCTGCGCCGCGCTCGGCGCGAAGCTGACGGGTGCGCCGATCGCCATCGACGACGACAACCGCATCGCCTTCGCAAAGAAGATGGGCGTGCACGACGACGGGAGTGCAACGGCCGTCTGTTCACGGGCACGGATGATGTCGCCTTCCGGCAGCCGATTCCCCTTACCGACTTCCCGCTCGACGTCGTCCGTCTCTACGTCGAAAGGAGGGGTGCTTCTTCTCCCATCCGAACATGGACAACTTGTTCCACACAACCCAAGACCCACGTTTTCGCGTAGCGTCATTTCTTAGGGAGAAAGCAGAAATTGCGCGTACCAAAACTTCACGACGCGCCTGCTAAGATGGTTGCGAATCGGACCATGTTTCAGAGACGTGCCACCCTCCTCATCCTCTTGTGGCTGGTGGCGGCATGTTCAAGCCGGCCCGCGGCGAAGCCGTACGACACCGCGTGCTTTGCCGAGACACTCCCGGTGGGAGTGGGATATCAGAGTCCCCGAGATGTCGAGGAAAGACTTCTCCCACGGCACGATCTTTCCGAGCTTGGGACCAACGCTCCGTATCGGATCGTGACGCTCCGCAGCATCGGCCCCTACTCAGAGCCCGAGGTGCAGCTCACGATCTTCGAGATGCCGGACGGAACGCTCCGCGGCGAATTCCTCGCGCCGGTGCACTGCTCGATCAATGATCAGTTGCACACGCTCTTTGTTCACAATCCGGCGTCCTCGGAAGATGAGCGCATCAAGCACGTGCGCATGCGCCGAACGATGATGACCGATCGCGACCTGCCGGAGCTGCGAACGATCGACCGGGATTTCCGGCGACTGAGGATATCAGCCGACCTCGAGGCGGACCTCGTCCTCGATGCGCGGATCTACGATCTGTGGGTGGAAACGCCCGAGAACACGCTGCACTTGAGGAGCGTCGAGCCGGAACGTCAGTTCCAGCGATGGGCGGATGGAACGGTCGCACTCCTGAGCGCGAAGTTCGGAGAGTGACGTGATCGACCGATCGACTGGGCGTCCGCTTCTGCATTGCGTCTCAGCGTCGTCCGCACTGGTCCACACTGTGGGCGCGGCGCCGTAGCCCTGCCAAGCGTGCCGCGTCGCCTGCAGAAAGAGGCATTTCGAATTCGGCGTGCGTCCGCGGGAAATCGCGAAGGCGGATCGGATTGCAGTAGAAGCAAAGGATTGCGTCCATCTCAGGAGTGCCGAGAAGCCTGACGCCTACATCTCCCTCGCGAACGGACCGAATGGAAGGGCTCCGGAGCGTCCGCGGAACGAGGCTCGAGAGAGGTGCGGCGAGCTGGGAGTCATCCACCATTACTCGGCCGCACACCGCGCTTCCGTGGAACGCTCACGGAGCCGCTCCAGGCGGGATGTTATCGGCCGAGGAAGAACCGCCGCCCGCGATGCTGGTGATGATGCTGTTCAAGTTCACGCGCCGGACAAGGGCGTGACCGCAGTCGGAGATATAGAGAACGCCATCGGGCGCAAAGGCGAGACCGCAGATGGTACCAAGGTTTGCGACGGAGACCGGACCGCCATCGCCGAGCGGCGCGCTCGAGGCGGTGCCGCCGCCGACCGTCTGGAGAGCTCCGTTGACGATCTTCCGAAACAGGTCACCCTTGCCGCCGGATTGAGTGTCGCTGAAATAGACGGTACCGTCGGGTGCGACAGCCATCATGAAGGGATCGATGCAGCTGCCAACGGCGGGCGCACCGTCCGGAGTCGTGAAGTTGCTCTGGTCCGGAGCACCGACGACGAGCGACAAGAAACCACCGCTGTTGACGTAGTAAATCGCGCCGTGGCCGTTGTCGACGAAGTAATAACCACCGTCGGCCGTTGGGCTCAGTAAGGTTGGGAAGCTGAGGCCGACCTGTGTTGCCACGCCGGAGCGAGTTTGTCCGTGAATCCGCCATTTCCGGCCGACCGATAGATGGTCCCCCAACCTCGTTCGTTGAACACGTGCACGAAGCCCTTTCCCAAATCGCCGAAGTCAGCGGGAAACGCTCCTCGCCACCAAGCGCAATTGCGACTCGGTGAATACGTCGCCGATCGCGAGGCGGAAAAGGCACGCCGAGGTTGCCATCGCTGCGGACGACGTTTGCCTGACCGCTGCTGTTGATCCACCGCTCCGCACCGTAGAGCTGTGGGGCCGAGGCTTCGATGGCCTTTCGTGTCCAACGTTCGAATTGCACTTCAGTGTTCGCGTTCCTATCGACATTGATTCCTTCACGCTGAAGATGATCACGTCAGGATCACAGATGAGTACGTCGCAGAGTCCTTGCCCGCGGACTCGCCTTGCGGATTCGCGTAGCTCCACAACGACAGGAATGACCCTTGGCAGATGTCGTACACGAACTGCTCAGTCGCGTTCAGAGGCACGCCAAGATGAACGCTCGGGTTGGCAAGACGTTCCCCGGCAGCAGAGCGTCAGCGTGGACACCCACGCGGACACCCCATCTGCGATTGATTAAGGGAAGGAATTTATCGTCGAGCCGTAACGAGTGTCGATTCTGGCGTTTGAATTGGAGCGGGCGACGGGATTCGAACCCGCGACCAAGAGCTTGGGAAGTTCTAAGGGTTCCCAGGCCGCTCGGCGAATCTTACCGCAGCTAACTTACTCGCCACGTACCACCTTACGGCCTGCAGGAGGAGAGCAAGGCACGACTTCGACAGTCGGAGAGTGTCTATGCCCACGTCCAGTTCCGAAGTAGGCAGCTGCAGTTCCTTTCATTTCGAACCACTCAAGTCAGATCGATCCTGCCGGGGTGACAGTTCACGTCATGAGAAACGACATGAACGACCGCATCCCAGCAGCCGCTGCGGCGCGGCTGATCGGCGTGAAGACCCAAACGCTGGCAAAGTGGCGCTGCTGCGGCAAAGGCCCGCGCGGGTGGGTGCGCGTATCGGCGACGCTCGTCACGTATCCCAAGCACGAGGTCGAGCGCTTCCTCGCTCTGCGGCCGAGCGATCCGCGGTAACGCAGGAGGTGCGGTGATGCGCGTACCAGGATTCGAGTACGACGCCAGGCGCCGCCGCGCCCACTTCGACATCTATGTGCCGGGGAGCAAGGGCGAGAAGCGGCGCCGAAAGACGCTCAAGAACGTGACGCGCGATCAAGCGCTCGCCGCATGGCGTGAGTTCCGTGCGTCGAGCACACAGCCAGAACCGGTGTCGGCGCCGCACACACTGCGATCTTTCGTGAGCACGTACTACCTGACGATTTCCGCCTCGCTCCGGCCGAGCACGATCCAGACGCAGCGCCACGTCATCCGGAACCATCTCCTGCGGTTCTTCGGAGAAACGTTCCTTTCGGACATCACGACGATCCGCGTGCTCGACTTCAAGACGGACATGCGCCGGCGCAGCCTCTCGGGCGCATATATCAATGATGCAGTGCGGCTGCTGAAGACCCTCCTCCGTCAGGCAGTCGAGCGCGACGTGATCACCGAATATCCGATCAAAAAGCGTGTCCCAAAAGAACCGGAGGAATTGCCCAAGCTGGAACTCGAACTTCGCGAGCGCGTGGCGTTCCTCGCCGCCTTCGAGGACGAGCGCCGCTTCCGGGACTTGATCGCAACAAAGCGACGCCTCGGTCCTCTGAAGATCGGCGCAGGATGCGCGTCACCGCGTCGATTCGGCGGTGGTCTACGGCCGGAGAGCGCGGCGACGTCCGCGTACTTCGCGCGCTTTCACGAGCTGCGGGATTTCTTCCTTGTGGCACTGGAGACGGGACTTCGAATCTGGAGCGACCTCCGGAACCTCCGCTGGCGCGACGTCGATCTCTCAGATGGCCTCATCCGCGTGAAAACGAGGAAAACCGGACATGAGGCCGTGATCGCGATGTCCACCGACTGCCAAGCGGCGCTTCGGCGGTACGCCAACCGACTGCCGGAATGTGAGTGGGTCTTTCACGACGAGACGGGCGATCGATTCTCAGAAAGCCGCATCCGGCGTTCCTTCCTTCTCGCGAAGCAGCTCGCCGGCCTAACGCGCCGTTTCCGACCGCACGATCTTCGACACACGTTCGGCTGTCGCCTCGCGAGCCGGGGCGTCAGCCTGCAGCTCATCGCGAAATCGCTCGGCCACACGACGACGCAGATGGCGGAGCGCTACGCGCGGCCTTCGAAGGAAGCGATGCGCGTCATCGCCGATGCGCTCGACGCCGATCAACTGCCGCGGTCGGCAAAAACGAGGTTCATTTCGAACCACTCGAGTTCCGTTTCCGTTCGCCGCCGTAGCCTCGTTTTCGCGCGAGCTATTCGCGCGCGCAAAGAAAAGGAGACCGAGCATGCAGGAGTTTGACGAACTAGACGATCGAGCCGCCGCCCGGCGGCTTCGATGTATTCAACAGATCACGGAAGCGGACGACGAGACGCTCCAGATCGTGAGCGCGGTTCTCGACCGTGCCCGGCCGATCGCGAAACCTCAAGGCCGGAAACGCGGTCGTCCCGCGCGTAATGATGCGGAGAAGGGCGGTGGTGCATGAAGAGAGTACTCGCCCTCCTCGTCATCGCGCTCGTGTTTTGTGTAGTCGCTGGTTGCAGCGACTCGCAGGCGTCAATCGCCGAGTGGTTCGGAGCGGCGGACCGTCCTCCGGCGGCGCCGGTCACGGAGGACATTCTCTGCGACGCGAGCTCCGGCTCGTCGTGCAACACGGAGACGCTCCGCGAGACGGTGGACATCGCGCTCCGGAAAGCAGCCGAGCGCCCGGAAAGCATTGTCCGCATCTGGGTGCAAGGTCGCGACATCGAGACGACCCGCATCGCCGCGGAGGTAAGGAGCGGCGCTCCGCATGGCACCGGACGCCGCGCGCGCGCCGACTATGAAGCCCGGTGGGTGCGTGAAGCGTCTGCGTCCATCGACACGCGAACGACCGCCGCGTTGCGGAAGTCAGCCCGCCGCTCGCCGATCGCCGAGTCGATCGGCCTGATCGCGCTCGCGCCCGCCGTACCCGGAAGCACGCGGGAGATCGTCGCCATCACCGACGCGATGGAGGTCTCCGACTTCGGCGACTTTGAGTGCGGCCCCCTCCCCAAACCGGAACGCTTCACACGGCTTCTCGCCAAGAATCGCGTTCTTCCCGAGCGGTCGCTCAAAGGCGTGGCCGTCACGTTCTGCCACGTGGATCTCGGCCGCATCGACCGCGGCCGTTGTCCGCTCTCTCTTCTTCGCGACGACCAGATCCGCGCGCTCTGGAAGGCGGCCTTCACCGCCGCCGGCGCGAAGTCCGTCGAGATCCGCGAAGGCGGCCTTGAAACTCTCTCAATCACCAATCTCAGAAAGGACACTCATGTTTAGACCGTTCAGCCAGGAAGAACTTCAACGCCGGGCGCGCGAGGACGCGCGCCTCGGCATCAACGAGCCGGACGCCTACATCGTCGCGGTGCTCGGACCCGAGCCGTCCTTCGACCCGGTCGGAAACCTCCGTCACGCGAACGTAGGCTCGCGCCTCCAGAACCCTACGATCGAGGAAACGGAGGCGGACATGCGCCGCGAGGAAGACGAGCTCGCGCAGCATCCCTCGTCGCACCTGCTCTTCGCGTTTCTGATGATCCTTCTCTTCATGGAGTGCGCTGGCTCGACGTACGTCATGCGGACGCTCGGGATCGAGCTTCCGGAGCGCGTGGTCTTCGGCTCCGCTCTCGCCGTCTGTATCTTCTTTATGACGTGGCTCTGCTCCCGGGCCAAGAACCGCGCCGTTTCGATCGGCGCGCTCCTCGCCCTCGGGCTACTCGTCGCCTCGCTTACCATGATTCGCGTCGCCGAGAACGCGGGAGAGGCTACCTCGCACGCCATCGACTGGGCGACGGCCTTCATCATGATGGCCGTGACCGTCGGCCCGGCGGTGATGGCCGAGTACGTCCTCAGGCTCCTCGCGCCCGTCCTGCCGGTCGTCCGCCGCAAGCACCGCTTCGGCCGTCGCCTCGCGGGAGCCAAATTCGGGCAGCGCGGCGCGACCTGGTTCGTGAACCGCGTCGCCGCGCGCCAAGAGAAGTGGCAGCGCACCGCCGCGCGGATGCGCGCCGCCTACGAGATCGCGCACCGCGCCGCCCTCGCCGAACTCGGCGAGCCTCAGTTTCCGCAAAAAACCCTAACCCAATAGAAAGGAAATCCGATCCCATGGAAACAACCACAGCACTCATGCCGTCCCCAGCGCGCCGCGCGCGGGTCGAAGTTATAACGAGCGGCGCCCATCGTGGCGCCCGCCTCATGCAGCCGGCGATTCGCTCCTTCAACAGCGCCTCCACGCGCTTCGCCTTGAGCCCTGTCTACGTCGATCCCGTGCCGGATCGCGCTGCCGCTCTCGCCCGCGAAGGAGCCCGGGTCGGTCTTCAGAGCCGCGCCATCGAAGCGCGCATCGAGGAGGTTCTCGCCGAAGACCGCTCCGCGGCCCCGCTCATCGTGAGTGTCGATAACGCTCAGGCGATCGCGAGCGCGCTCGAAGCGATCAGGATCGACGAGCGGCCCGTCCTCATCTACTTCCTCGTCCGGATGCCGAACGAAGAGCTCCTCGGCATCCGCGCGGTCCTCAAAGACGGAGACGCCGAGCATCAGCGGCTCGGCGCGCGTTTCTTCCAGAGCCTCGGCGAGGTGACTGCTCGCTCGGGAGCTTCCACTGTCGTCGGCGGTCAGGGCCGGCCCGAGCATCTCGCGCTCGAACCCGCGTACCGGGCCTGGTTCGCGGAGCACATGCAGTCGAACATGACGAAGATCGTCGCGAAGACTCAGCCGGAATCCGACCCCTTCGAAGTCACGATGGACGGCCGGAAGACGCTTTCTCTCATGCTTCGCGAGAGCCTCTCGGGGTGGAGCGATCCCTCCGAACTTGCCCGTGCGATCGTGGAGCATCCGTTGATGCCGATCGCGCGCGGCCGCGACTTCGCGGTCGGCGAGATCGGTCCGGACGGCGTGCGGGTCCACGTTCTCCGCGTCCGCGCGCTCGACGGCAAACCCGCGATCAACGCCTCGGCGATCGTCTCGCCCGATGCCTATCGTGCCGCGGATGCCGAGCGGCGGGAGGCGATCCGACGCCAGCTCGCGGAGGCCGTCGCGCGCGCAGAGCGGCAGACCCTCACGCGCACGCGGCCGATCTTCACCACCGACTGACGCGAGAACACGTAGACGTACGGAAACGCCGCCCTCGGGCGGCGTTTCCTTTGGACACCTTACCCATGAATGCCCTGAACTCGTTTCTCCAAGCCGTCCTCGTCTTCGCAGTCTTCGCCTACTTCATCGGGTTCGTCGCGCCGCCTCCGCTCCGGTGGCGACTCTGGCGGTTCTCGGTGGCCGGCGTCTCGTTCGTCTTTCTCCTGGCCGCCGTGGTCGTTGAAATCCGCGCGCATCCGGTTGCCGCGACCTTGCTGCTCTTTTCCGCCTCGCTTGCCGCCTACGGTGTCCTCCAGGTCCGGCGTGAGCACCGGGAGCGTGCGCATCGGCGTCCTGCTCCGACTCCATTTCTCAACCTCCGCGTTACCGGCAAGACCGCGGTCGATCTCGAGGATGCGCATCCGTTCGCGGATGAGGAGGAGCACGAATGAATCTCCTGGATGTCCTTTTCGCAGCAAATCGCCGCACCGCATATGCGCGGGCGGTCCAAAACACTCGCGCGCAGCGCGTCACGGACGACGACTTCGAGGCGCATCGGCGAGTCGCGCGCGAACTTGCCCCAGAGCGGGGCGGCTTCACCTTCGGCACCTTCGGCGAAGAGCGCGAGGCGGTCCGGCTCGCGGATGACGTGGCGCTCGGAAGCGCGCTCGTGATCGGCGCGAGCGGCTCCGGGAAGACCCGCTTCATCCTGAATCTGCTCCAAAGCGCGGTCGAGCGGTCGCTCGCGTCTCACGACCCGCTTTCGGTTGACCTGGAGATTGTCGATCCGAAGTCGGAGACGTTCACGCTGCTTTCGGAGTACCTCGCCTCGCTCTGGCTTCGGTCGGACGCGGCGACCCGCGACCGGATCGCGAACTCAGTCCGGGTAGTCGACTGGTCGAAGGACGCGGTCACGCCCTTCGCGCCCTTCGACAACACGGCAGGCGAGGTCTCGAACGCGTACTTGAGCTACCTCAGGACCGACGTCGCGATCCAGGCCGGCGAACATTCGTATTCGGGCGCCCTCCGGCAAGCGTTCTTCATGCTCGCCTGCGTTCTCGTCGAACGGCGGTTCCCGCCGAACTACCGGTTCGCGGCGCGCTTCCTGGACGACGAACCCTACCGGCGACGCATCTTGGAGGGCGTCTCAGACGGAGACGTACGGGCGTTCTTCACGGAGGCGAAACACACGCTGCCGAAGCAGACCCGCGATGCGCTTCTCCGACGCATCCAGTCCGACATGTCTTTCCCGGAAGTGCGGCTCTCGGTCGGCATTCCGCCGGTTGATCTCGATCGGTTCCTACCGCGCCGTCCGACGCCGATCGTGATCGGCAACTACGGCTGCTCGATGACGCTCCCCTTGGCGAAGGGCAAAGAACGCGCGAGCTACCGCCTCATCGACGTGCTGCTCTCCGCGCCCCGGCGTGATCCGCGGCGGCGCGGCCTTCTCGTGATTGACGAAGCGCCGATGCTCATGAGCGAAGAAAACGAGCTCACCGCCGCGCTTATGGAAGGCGCGCGGACGCTCCGCTCGGCCGGAATGGGCATTCTCTTCGCGGCGCAGGACTTCGCGAACGCGCTGCCCTCCCAGGTCGCGCGAACGCTCGCCTTGAACACGAGATGGTGGGCGATTTTCCGGTCGCGGGAGGAAGCGGAATGGATCTATCCGCATATCGCACGGAAGCGGGCGGATGTCTCGGAGGCTGAGAGCCACCGGGAGTTCATCCGTACCGTCCAGAACCTCCAGCGCCAGCGTTACTACCTGTACGTGAAGGAACACGCGGCGGTCGATCTTCGGGCGCCGGAAGTTCCCGGTTCCGGTGAAGGCGAGGCGCAGGAGGAACTCCGCACCGTTTTCCAGCGCGAGATCGCCGCGCGGTCGATGGTCCCGGCCAAGGTCGCGGCGGAATCGATCGCAAAGTGGGAGGCCGAGATCGTGGACGGAGACGCAATTCCGCCGGCGCCAGCTGCGACAACGCGCCAGTCGCCGCGCGGCATCGATCAACTGCTCCGGGATCTGGGGCTCGGGAAATGAGCTCGAACCAGGGTTCCGTCGCAAATTACCGCACCGCACGGCTCGGCTGTCTCGTGGCGCTCTACCTCTTTGCCGCGCCGGTCTACGTGATCCGCTTCCTCGTGCGCACCATTCTGACGCTCGTCCGCTTCCGGCAGGTGAGAAGCGGCGGCGTCGAATGTCCGCACTGCGGAAGGGAGAACCCGCTCGATCTTCTCGCCACGTGTCGCCGTTGCGGCGCGACCGAATTCGGGTCGCGCCTGCGCTGCTCGAACTGCGGCCAGACGAACCGCGGCTTCGCGTGCGACGGCTGCGGGGCCTTGATCCGGGTGCTCTGATGCACGATCCACGAAAAGGCGCGCGAATATCCGAACGCGACATCGCAGCGCTAACCTTCATCGGCGAGGGGTATGAGGTCGCGCAGTATCAGCTTCACGCGGCGATCTTCCCGAACGTCTCCGCGGTCGTGGTGTCCCATTTCGTCACGCGGGCGGTAAGGAATAGCTGGATCGCCGTCGAGCGCTGGAACCGGGTCGGGATCAACCGGCTGCGACTCACCGCGAGAGGACGAGAAGTTGCGGTGCGCCGGGGCGTCGATCCGATTTCGCTTTTCGTCCCGATGCGGCCGGTGGCAACGAAGGACGTCGCCCACACACTCTGGATCAACGATGTTCGGATTGCTCTCCGAAACAGCGGAGCTCAATTTGACGTGGTTCTTGCTGCATGGCAGTTACAGAGACGAATGACTCCGTCTCCCGTTGCGATTCCGGACGTGCTAGGGGTGCGGAGGTGCAGCAACCAATTGACAAGGCATGTGTTCGTAGCCGAGATAGACCTGGGAGGGGAAGGGCTCGTCGGCAGGTTTCTGCCGAAACTTCGAAAACTGTCTCGACTCGTGCTGGAATGGAGTGAGGGTGACGCCGCGACATTGCTTGTTCTTACTTCGAGTGCTCGCAGGGCCGCGACGATCAAGGCGATCGCCGGTTCCGAGCGGATATCCCTCGACGCCGTGGCGCTGCCCGAGGTCGCAGGAGCGTCTGGTCTGAAAACGGTTCATGAACTCGTCGGGAGAGCATTAGAACGCAGCGTTAAGTCGAGTTAACGGTCGATGTGACGCAAATCATTGATCTGCTAGGTAGTTGGCCTGACCGACCCGGGCCGGCTTCAGATTAGTTTCGTATCACCCTGTTTCGCGTTTCAAAATGGTCAAGGTTGAGTCTCTCGCTTCGACAAGGAGTGGGCGATCACGGTACCCAACAGAGAGGTAGGATTGGTTGACAGGCATGGACGCATGAGTATCCTTAAGGTATTCCAATTCAGCTCTTCGTCCCCGCGCCGTCCGTAGAGCGACGATCAACCGACGATCATGATTACCAACGACGACTCCCAGTTTCGAGGTTGGGAAACCGCCACCCTTTTGGCCCGTTTCTCCGTGCCGTATGAGTATTCTGTGCACTTTACGAGTGGAATCTTTGAGCGTGGGAACCCGGTGCTGCGCGACGCGGTCCTTCGGGGAGGACAAAGCGAGCCAGTCCTCTGCCTGGTGTTCCTTGATGACGGCGTTGCTGGCGCTTGGCCCGATCTGAAGGAGTCCGTCTCAGCCTACGGTCGGGCTCATCAGGACGTCATTCGCATGGCGGGAAATGTTGTTCTCGTTCCGGGGGGCGAGCGCGCGAAGCAGGACAGAGCGGTCGTCGATTCCGTGGTTTCAGCCGTGAATGAGCATCACCTTTGCCGGCACTCCTTCGTCATCGCCATCGGCGGTGGAGCAGTGCTCGACGCCGTCGGCTTCGGCGCAGCGATTAGTCACCGAGGAATACGCCTGATTAGAATACCGACGACGACTTTGTCGCAATGCGACGCCGGAGTAGGTGTGAAGAACGGAATCGACGCCTTCGGCAAGAAGAACTTCGTCGGGTCATTTGCTCCGCCTTGGGCAGTTATCAATGACACCTCGCTTCTATGCAGTTTGACCGATCGCGATTGGCGATCCGGTATCGCAGAGGCCGTTAAAGTATCTCTGCTGAAGGATGCCACGTTCTTCGGTGAGATCGAAATCGCAGCTCCGCGACTTCGGACTCGCGACGAGTCCGCGCTCGTCCCTATTCTCAGACGTTCGGCAGAATTGCACCTCCAGCACATCGCGCAGGGCGGCGACGCTTTCGAACGGCGCAGCGCGAGACCGCTGGATTTCGGACATTGGACGGCACACAAGCTCGAAGAGGCGTCGGGATTTCGGCTCCCACACGGCGAGGCCGTCGCAATAGGCGTAGCTCTCGACACGATCTTGTCGGTAAACCTAGGTCACCTATCTCGATTGGAGGCGCACCGCATCCTCCAATGTCTCGTTGACCTGGGTCTTCCCATTTATCACATGCTTCTCGAAGACATCTCCCGGCTGGCTCAGGGAATCGAAGAGTTTCGTCAGCACCTCGGTGGCACGCTCGTACTTACCCAGCTCAAAGGTATCGGCGAACCGGTTGAAGTTCACACACTTGGCGTTGAATCCATCAGGCTTGCAGTATCAGACCTAGCCAGCTACATTCCGGGAAGAAACTCCTCGTCGCGCATTGATGACCCGTCCGACGCGCCGTCTCTTCAGCAACATTCTGTCTGAATATCAGCGGACGGACGCCTGAACCCACCGGAACGCGAAAAGGGCTCCGATCGCCAACAAGAGCACCCACTCCTCGGATCGCAACTTATTACCGAAGAGCCATACGCTAATTAGACTTCCGCCGACAATTGAGGCCGCGCCCATCAGAAGAATGCCTTGTGCGAGGTTAACGTCAAAACGATACACGAGGAGTAGCAGGAGAATCGATGCTGATCCGATGCAGAGCGCGGTTGCAAAGCGACCCGAGAAGAGCGCTTCCGAATACGTTCGTGTTCCAGCGGCGGCTCGCCGTACGAAGAAGTTCAGGCCAATATTAGCAGCAGCAACCGCGAGCACCGCGGCAATAGCCTCAAGGCGCAAATTCCCATCAGACATCGTCAGTTACCGTTCGAGATGCGAAGCGCAGTGTCGCATGTTTAGGGGCCTGACTGGCCTCATGCGTGCTCACCGGTTGCATCAAGTTGACGTTGTCGGTCGGCGGACTTGTCTCCTCGACTCCGTGAGCGAACTCTAGCTCGTGCAAGTTAACGGTATCGAGATCGCCGGTGCGACCACGCACTGACATACGCGGTTTCCGCCTCATGAGTGCGAGCTCGGCGCGCAGAAGTTCTATGACGCCGGTCGTACCAACATCGCCATCGCAGAGAATCAGGCCTCCACCGTGGTTGGGTAGATAGGCTCGCTTCATGAGGGAAGCAGCCCTGGTAGTCGCAGGCGACGGCAACACCATATCGCCGACGACTGATGCCATACCTACACTGGCTCCAATCTGCCACATCCAGGACTTCCCGGCTATCCAAGCGCGCTCCTGAATCTCAAGGAGCTCCAAGATGAACTGGGTCACTTGCTTGTCGCGTGGTGATTGCTCGCTATCCAGGGTTACGCATAGGCAATATGTATCAGACGCCGTCCAGTAATAGCACGTGCGGCCGGTACGGGCCGCCAGCGTACGACCGATTGCCGCGAATGTCTCGGCGATGCCGGAAGCTGCCTCGCCCTCCGACACGCCGAGGTAGTCTAGATAGGCCACGGCGATAGGACGGCGTAAAAGCTTGCGCGAATCAAGCAGGGAGTCTATCTCGAGAATATGCTGTTCGCTATCCACGAGGCCGAGAAGAATCGCCAGGTCCACGGAGTCTCGTATGAGACCTCGTCCGAGCAGTCCGATATCAAGCGCGGCGCCGACGAAACGATGTGCCGTACCGGCACCAATACTCCAAAGCGCGTCGGCGACCGAAAGAGTAAATCCCATGCTATAGAGCAGAGCTACGAATTCGATGAACGCTTCGTCGTGGGCAGCGTTGACGTAAAGAGACATCAGCGCATCGTCGGCCTCAACCCGCTCAGCAAGATAGTCGATGACGAGACGAGACTTCCAAAGCAGCTCAGACATATCTCAGGCCCGTGCTTCAAGCGGCGCTGCGGGGGACCGAAGGGCTTGCAGTAAGGTTTGGCGGCGCCTATCCTGGTATGACGCCCAGATAGTCCGCAGCGCTTCCATTTTCCGGTGACAGGCATGCCGTAGGCTTTGGATTTCAAAGTAGCTCTCCGCGCGGTCTGCGACAACGCTCACTACCGATCCATCCAAGAGTTGCGCGCCGGGATCGGTCACCGCCAACCCGTAAATGTATGTGGCGGTCCCCAACCGACGGAGAAGATCGGTGACGTCGGCTATCTCTTTGTCGGCGGGTTTCGACTGCCCATCCTCCATGAGGCGAGCGAGCCGTACCAGAAGCGCGTCCATGAGAGTGCTTGCGACCAACAGGTTGTGAAACCGGCTCCGCAACGTCTCGATCATCGTGAGGACGGAGCCCCGTATCGCGCGGCTGTCTTTAGTCGCATATGCGATCACTGTGCCGCGTCGACCAAAAGAGATGAAAGCGCGTTTTCCTTGCGAGAGGTTGCGCAAACGCCACGCCGGCCCGGGAGTTTCGGAGTGAAGGAGGAATCCGTCGTCGAGAACATCAAGGAGAACTTCTTCGCACATTTGCGCAAACGTGGGCGTCTCGCTACCGACGCGATAATTGCGCGTGACGAGGTAGGCCAGAAGTTGGTGCAATGACGCGGGCGCCTTTGCTCCGCCATCCTCTACAAGGCGGCGAAGGACATCATCGTTTTCAAGCTCCAGTTCCGTGACCGGGTAGGGCGTTTGGTATTCCAAAGGTAAACAGAGCGTAGTGTCTTCATCCATGAGTCCGGCACCGCGCACGCTGCCCTCTCCGTCGAGCTCCCGCATAGCTCCCTTTATGAAAGTGGCGACGTCGCTCATGGATTCGCTTGGTGAGGCAATGAGATCGTCTTCGGTCGCTTCGAGCCGAGTGCGAGTTACGGTTGCTGTGGCATCGGTAAGGACACGAAGCGCTCGCGTTTCGTCGTGTGTCCAAAGCGCCTTGGAACGTCGTCGGCTCGGCAAAGTTAGAATCGAGACCCAGCCCTCGCTAGGAATGCGATATAGCCGTTCACCGGTCGAGAGCGAGTGCCAGTTGCCGTTAGGCGGACTGTCGATCCGCTTCTCGATCACTGCTAAAGTAGCGGCAGCTGGTGTGAACGCAATCACCTCGTTGAGTCTAATCGCCTTGACACCGGTCTTCTCGATCATGGCAGGACTCCTTACATTCGTGAAGCGACATAGCGGCGCTCCACACTCTCAAGCAATCCGTTAACCGTTACGCCGACGAGACCTAAAGTAGCGATGTAGACATACATGAGCGGAATGCGGAAAGAGAGGTAGGCATCGATGAGCCGTCGTCCGACACCATCGTCGGAGCCGAGGAACATTTCCGTGAAGACCGCAAGGACGAGTGCGAGCGAAGCGGCTAGGCGCAGACTTGTCGCAACCGATAGAACCGCTTCGGGAATTACTACGTACACGAATTGGTCTACGCGACCGCCGCCCATGACGCGAATCGCCTGCTTGCGTGCGAGCGTATCCGGACCGCCTCTCGCGCCGTATAACGAGCCGATAAAGAAGACGAAAACGCATCCGAAGTAAACAACAGCAATCTTTGAGAGATCGCCCAAACCGAACACGACGAGAAAGACTGGCAGCAACGCTGCCGTCGGGATCGACCGGACGAAGTCGACCGGGAGACTAACAAATCGATAACCAGCGTCCCAGACGCCGAGTAACAGACCGAGCGGGACACCGGTTATCGCCGCTAACAGGAAGCCCAACGCCGAGCGCCGGCATGTTGCCAGCAGGTCCCGCCAATACTGCGGTTCAACGAGTGTCGCCTGAGCTGCGGAAAGCGTAGCGCGAAGCGTAGGTAGATAGAGCGCACTTTTCGAGGTTGCGAGAAGCTGCCAAGCAGCAATGGCAACCATGGCGCCGATCACTGGAAGTGTCAACAGCTTAAGGCCGCGTGTCACAGGTCGTTCTCCCGCAACACAGCTGTTCTCAAATCATTGAATGACGTAGTGGTCTTCACCGACGTTGAGCGTGGCCACGGCCATGGTGTCTTGATATCGGCTCGCAATGTGGCGGGTCGGCCGCGAAGGAGAAGAATGCGGTCTGCTACGAGCAGAGCATCGTCGAGGTCGTGAACTACAACCACGACCAAGCACCCCTCGCTTCGCAGGATTGCGACTAGCCGAATAAGGTCATCCCGGCCTTCGTCATCAAGTGCAGAGAACGGCTCGTCCATGAGGACGAGTGGCGAGTGTGTAAGAACGGCCCGAGCGATACAGGTGCGTTGCTTTTGGCCTCCGCTACTTTGCGCCGGCAGGTTGTCGAGAGGCACCATCGTGAGGTCGTAACGCGCCTTTAGCTCAAGCAGACGTTCACTTCTGTTCGCGCCACTCACGTCCGCAAAACGCAGCGGGAGCAAGAGGTTTTCGCGCAAAGTAAGCCATGGGAGAAGCGACGCACTAAAATTCTGAAACACGTACCCGGTAGATGTTCGTCCGTTGTCGCCATCGGCACGCCGAATTGAACCGCCGGTTGGGGCATCGATTGCTGCCAGCAGATTCAACAGTGTGGTCTTGCCACAGCCGTTGGCCCCGCGTATCGCGAGCACCTCGCCAACATCGGCAACAAACGTGATGTCTGAAAGGATGGGAACGGTCGTTGTCCCGTGGGTGAAGGACATCGCAACCGAATTAGCTGAAAGGAACGGCATAGCGCTATTTATACAGGAAGTCTTTGGCGTCAACCTTCGCCTGAATCACGTTGTTCGTGGCAAAGGCATCAGCCATCTGCTGAATCGCGCTAACGTCGATCTCGTTCGGACTAAGCCACTTATTCAACTGCATGCGCGGCAGAGCGTTGTCGCTGATCGCGACGTAATTCTTAAAGTGGCGCTTGGCCTCCTCCGGATGTTCGCTGATATAGCGAACGGCCCGCGCATATGCGTTCACAACGGGGACTACAAAAGTGCTGCGATCCGGCCGGCGATTCGCCGCATCCGCGACCCACCAACCCGAGAGTGGCATTTCGGGAATTGCCTTAGCGTAAAATCCCGGTACGAGCACATCTGCAACTCCGTCGACGATAAGCTGGGTTGCTTGAGGATCAACGGCCGCGACCGCGTCTACCGCTCCGGATGTCAATGCCGGACCCCATTCTCCAGGCTGGAGTGGGACGAACGTGAAGTCGTTCGGACCGATGTTCACTTTTTGGAAAGCAAGCTTTAGGACCGCGAGGGTTGCCGTACCAGGATGTCCGGCGATCCGCTTGCCTTTAAGGTCGGTGAGTTTCTTGATTTCGCTGCCGTGTTTAACGACCAAGTAGTCGGCGATATGGGGAGCTCTATCGCTATAAACATTGACGCCAAATAATTTGTGTTTGATGCCTGTTGTATGCGCAATGTCAAAAATTACGTTTAAGGCGCAGGGCATCATGAAATCCACTCGGCCTAGTGTGCCGGCGGTGCCCAGGTCGTTGCTTGTGTTGATACGGATGAGTTGGACATCTACTCCTTCGTCCCGGAAGTATCCGTTATCCACCGCAACGAAAAGAGGTAGGGCGACTGCAATCGGAACGTAGCCGATTCTAGCGACGGGTCGGCCTGGGTGCTTGCGAGGGATGTTCTGAGGGATGGTCTCTCTGCGACAGGCGAGAAGAGCGACAGAAGTTAGGATGACGATGCAACGCCGGAAAACACGGGGGCTCCTCATCGTCGGCACGTTGAGCGATCGCATTGAGAGTAGGCGCATGAAACCTCCATATGGCACCTAGGTGCGAATACATCAGTAATTATTTTGAGTAGCTGGACGGCGACTACGAGGACCTTACCAGAGGAGTGACCGGAAGGAAAGAAACCACACCCCCGTTTGTTCCGGCCGTGACGTCTCCGGTAAGCCTTCGCAGGTCTCGCTGACAAAAAGCGCTGCATCTTGCCTTCGATTCGAGGAAGGGATGATCCGCGCAGCCGGGACCACACGGAACGCCGTGCTCGATCGGGCGAAGCTCGATGGAGCGATTTTCGACGCCTCGACGGTGTGGCCCCGCGGCTTCGATCCGCGGCGCGCGGGCGCGGCGGTGGACGGCGAAACACGACGTGAACTGGCCCGCTTGGCAGCGCGCGCCTCTTGGACGGCAAAGGAGATTCAGTTCGGCGCATGACTTTTTTTGAATTCCGCTGCCTCGGGGTGGGAAAAGAGTGCCACGCGTCACTCCCTACATCGGGAACCCTATCGTGTTCCCGCGGGAGGCGCTATGGCAACGAAGAAAGCTCCTAAGAAAGAAACTGGTACAAAAAAGAGCGGTCCATCAAAAGCTACCCATCTGGCGTTGCTTTCGGTGGCGGACGACGTTGATTGTCGCACCTGTGTGATTCATACGATCGAGGCGCAGTGCAACACGACAGTCGGCAGCTTAGGCGACAAACTGAAGGACGTCTGCTCGCCGTGCGACACGGGTGCGATGGCAGATCTTGCCGACGCTTTGCGGCAGAAGTGCGGAGCGAGTGGCGATTTGAACCTCACCTGCAGCATGTCAATCATCCAGGTGATCCACGCTGTCTGCGGCTGAGGATTCCCATGCATACCCGTACGGCAACCGTGATCGTCCTTGCTCTTCTGAGCACCGCGCAAGCCTGGTCTCAGCCACGCGTCAATTCGGCGTTCCTGAACACGGCTTCCTTCCCGGACCCGAACAAGCCTAAAGAACTCGTGATCGTGCGCGAGGACAACACGCTCGATCCGTCGAACGCCTGCCCGGACATCGCCACGTGCACGAAAATGTACCGTCTCGAAGATCGAGGCGACACCTACCGCACATACGATATCGAGTCCGTGCGGATCGCCGGCACGACGCTCACGGCCGATCTCGCCGAAGTACCCACGAGCACGAAGAAGCTGACGTTCGTCGCTTTCAACCTGAAAGCAACGCCGAAAATCGGATACCTGGAAATGCCGGTTTCGCCTCAGCTCCTTCAGCTCGACGTCGATGAAACCGAGGCCTTCGAGGGGCTGCGAAGCCCCGTGATCGTTCAATATCAGGCGCTTACGCCACTCACGATCAAACCGAATGACGAGAGGCGCACGCGTGCCGCAATCTCAAGTGCGCTCGCGATAACCGACGCTGCGGACTTCGATCGACCTTACCCGGGGTACGTCGAGAGTATTGCGCCTGTCGGTCAGCCGGCAGAGGTGTTTGAACTCCGAATCAGCGGTGCTCCTCGCGGAAAGAAGCTCAATCTTCAGCTCGGAGGGCTCGAGACGTTCAACGGGCAGGCGCAGCAGGCCACCACGACGATCCAGACCATAGCTATTCCGAAGGGGCGAGCGGATGCGACGCTCTACCTTCAGCTGAGCGCCGAGGCGAACGACGTGAAGCGCGAGCGGAAATATACGATCGACACGCGAGTCCACGATGTATGGCGGACCGGATCGCGGTGGAACATCGGACCTACGCTTGACGCAACGTTTGGGAACAAGACCGCGAAGGCACCGAATAGCGGCGCTCTCTCAGTAGACCTTCGCTACTTCATCCCCGGTACGCCGACGTTTCGGACAAACATCACCGTCTCGCCGATCCTTAGAACGGACCGTTCTCGTGACAACGAGGATCTAGGAAGCGACATCGTGCTCGAAGCTGTGATTCCCAAACTGGAGCGCTCCCTTGACGAGCGCCGCAAAGAGGAGAAGCGACTCAAGGGGCCGCCGCTCGCCATCGTGTGGGGCTGGAAGCTACGTCCTTCGGTAGGCTTTGAGCTTGGGAAGCACATAAAGAGCAGCTCGGCGGAGGTAGACAACACGAAGTTCAGCCGGCTTCGCGTCGGGCTAAGTGGCGCGCTTGAGTTTGGGAAATGGAACCTTAGCACATCGGTCCAACACCGCTACCTCTTCGACAGAGAACTTGTTCTTCAAGACGGCAGCGTGAGTACGATTTCCGATTCGTCGAAGACGTACGGTCGAGTCGATTTGTCGTACGACCTCGGTGTCGTCGGGCTCACACTCACACACTTGAACGGTCGTCAGCCACCGGCATTCTCGTCGACACACTCCACGTCCCTCGGGCTAACGTTCAAGTTCTGATTGGATACATCGCATCACCGGCAGGTAGACACCTTTGTGAGGGCTCCCGCCGCGTGGTCGGATGGTCCGGGTCGCACGAGGAGAGCACGCCAGCGGTTCGGTCGCGATGACGCTCGATCAGGCTGGCCATCTGCCCGCGTGCATGCCAGATAACTTTCTTTCTCGGTTTCGGCTACGCCGAGGTAGGGAAAACGACCCGTCGCGACACACCTAGATGAGGAGGTAGCGATGCCCGACTACCGAACCGACACCGCGCATTTCAGCCCTCTTGGCGAGTTGACCGTTGCAGATCGAAACACGGCCATCGTCGATGTGCTGAAGGCTACCGCCGCGAAAGGGATCAGTGGCGTGATTGTCTACGACAAAGACAAGCCACGTTGGTATCTCGACGGCAATAAGCTATCAAAGGTTGCGCTGACGGTCGGCTCTGAAGATCAATCCTTTTTCATGACACCGTTGGCGGATGCGATTGCCACTCATGCCGAGTCGATCGAACCGATGGACTTTTCGGCAGTAGTGGCAAACGTCGATCCCGCGGAGTCGGTCGGCAGTATTCCACTCGGCGACGAGGCGCCGGAGTACGCGATCTACCCCGTCCAGCTACTCGGTGTCACTATTGGCGCGCTTTTCTCGAATGAGAGTTTCAAAGCGTCGGCGACCGTTCCTGCCCATAAATATTATTGCACAAACCCGGACGGCAAACATGAGAACCAGGAGCCGGACCATGGATTCTGCGGACATTGTCCTTGGCCGCTTGAAAAATAGCCATGATCAAGACCCTACTCGACAAAATCGGCACACTACTCGAGGCGGAGTTCCTTTTCGGCTCTTTTCTGCCGTCGCTCGTCTTTGCGATGGCGCTTGTCGTCACTGGCACGTGGGTAATCGGTGCCGAGGCCACATTGTCGTGGGTCGCGCAGCGGACGCCGCTCGATCGAACCATGTTCTCGTTCGGAGCGGCCGTTGCGGTAGTGGTATTCGCCTATGTATTAAGCGGAGCGCGCCCGCTTCTGATCCGAATCTGGAGCGGAGAGGCTGACGTCTTGCTGCTGAGGCCGTTTCAAAACGTGCTGCGTGCGCTGCAGCGGCGGAACTTCGTCACACGCCGTTCGGAAGCGAAAGCAGAAAACCGTTGGAATGGCCTCTCCGCCTGGCTGCGTACCGAGGCGCTGCAGCTCTGGGGAAATGGGGCTGCAACCGCGCCGAAGGCTGAAATCGCGGCTGCTCTGAACGCAATCCGTCATCTCCATCCGGCTCAGAGTGTCGAGGCCGTGAAGACAGTCGTCACGAATGAGTTCTTGGGTCGCCTGAAGCACTACACGGGGAAATCGTTAGAGCCGGTTTATGCCGAGCTGCTGGAGCTTTTCAATGATTGGGTCGAGGCGGAAGAAGGGCGGCTGAATACGCTGCGGTGGAAATTGACGCATGATTTCGGGCGCCAGGACAACATACAGCCGACGCGTCTCGGGAATATCATCGAGGCCTACAACTCGTACAGCTACACACGGTACGGAATCGAGCCGGAGACGTTTTGGCCGCATCTCCAGACCCAAATACCGGAGAGAGTCGGAAAGATGCTCTCAAATGCCGGAACGACGATGGATTTTGCCCTGACGCTCGCCACGCTTTCGGTCGTCTATTTCTTGATAGCGGCGTTTGCCGGCCCCTGGGCGTATGCAACGTGGTTATGGGTTGTCCCCTGCGCCGTCGCAGTTCTCATCGCCGCAGAAGCCTACCGGCTCGCGACTGTCGCAGCGGAGCAGTTCGGAGCGCTGTTCCGTGCGAGCTTCGACATGTTCGGACTGAATCTCCTGATCGCCTTGCATCGGTCCGCTCCAGCGACTTCGTCGCTGGCCCGCGCGAAATGGTTGGAAATGAGCCGTCTCGTGATGTACGCGGACCCAGCGGATTTCGAGCTGACCGTCCCGGTGACAACGCCCGAGGCCGAAGCGTGAGATTTCGTCTCGCCAGAGATGTCTGTTTCGCGATTGTGATTCTCGCGGTCATTATTGCGGTTGTGTACTGGAACGCTTCGTACGCGGCTATGATGTCCGGCCGACAGCGGTTGCGGATTTGCGTAGTCGCTGCCCGCCGTCTCGGAAAGAGAGAGGTCGTGAAAGACGGCGATGTTGTCGTGCGCGTGCGTCCTAGCGGCGCTGATGAGTATTTCAAGGATACCAAGCAACTCATCGGACGCCAGCTCTCGCAACCGATCGAGCATGGAGATATGATTACAGAGGCGGCGCTTGAACCGATATCCGTCCGCAACCAGCCGGTAACTTTCTTTATATCGGTAGAGGCGGACTTGGCGGGATGCATCGCGACGAACGCGAAGGTATCGCTCATCCAGATCGGAAAGGAGACGAAGCTAATCACCGTCCCCACGTTTCGCGTCGTCGGCGTACAGCGTGCGGAGACGTCGGCCGCGGCGAAGAAACCGATGATCCGAATGCAGCTCATGGCTGAACGAGGTGAGGACGCGATGCGTGTCTTGAGTGCGGGCGAGCTCGCGAAATTCGTTCCGCTCGTTCTCGACGGATCGATGAAGCCATGCGCGGAAGATACCGGCCGGCGCAAGGTCCCGAAAAAGCAAAAGAAGCTGTAGTATCGCTTCCGGCTGCGCCAAACCCTCTCCGTTACGGGATGCGCAGGACGCAGTGATTCTAGCACCCTCCCATCGGAAGGCGCCCAAACGATCGCCCCAGCCACGAGTAGGGGCGCGATCATGAGCGGGGGGGACGAAGCGGCTCGGTCGGCCGAGGAGCGACGTCGATGTTGACGGAATCTGTTCACAGCGTACGCTTATGGAATGTCCGAAACACGCGCCAGCAAGCGAGCCCTGATCGCCGAACTTGAAGCCGCGAATCTCGATGAGACCGCACTCGACGCTGTTGCGGCGCTCGTACGGGCCGCTTCGGCAGAGATAAGTGCGGACGACGAGACATGGACCATTCGGGACGAAGCGAACGCGCTCACGGTAGCGGCGTTCCGAAACGGGTTTCTGGAAGATCTTCACGCGGGCAAATACTCGGACCTTCTTGCTGACTCGAGTCTCAGCCGGATAACGGACAGGGAGATGCGGAAACTCATGATCGAGTCATCAGCGCAGCTCGCCCGTTTGCTGCTGCTCAAGGAGACCGATCCGCAGAGCTATTCGCAAACCATGCGTTGGCTTCGCGATGCGTATTGCCAGAAGTGGGAACGGACGGCGACCAAGGCGGAGATTGATCAAGCGGCCTGATCGCGCATCCGGGACTTTCGTTTGGGTTTCGAGACAGCTTTCTGGGGCTTGGTGTGAGGTTCCTCGCGATAGACGGCAACGAAGCGACCACCTTCAACCAGCTCCCCGGACCCTTCATTGCCTATCCGACCACATGCGACGTAGACATTCTTGCCGTTCGTGGCGGCGAACTTGATCGCGCAGGCAAAGAGCAGGAGCTCCATTGTCGTAGTCCCGAACTCCGATTCATGTAACGCGATCGCGTCCGAATCCGACGCTTCGCATGCCCGCATCCATGCAGGCAAGTGATCACGCACAAGCGCGAGGATGTCTTCGGCGGTCAGATGTTCCGGCGTGGTTTTGGGAGAAGGCATCGATTGAGAGGAGATACACCTTAATCTTAGAGCGCCGCCGCAGCATGTCAAACGTGCTCTCACTTTGAGAATCAGCCCGTTCCGGATAGGATACTTCCGTCAAGGACTGATGGGAGCAAAGGTCTATACCTATATCCCTTCCCGGGAACGACTGAGTCGCGAAAAGCGATCGGCGATCGCACGAAACGCCGCACTTGCCCGCGCACGGCAGCGCCGCGAGGCTCCTCGACAATGCAAGTGCGGCCACATGGAAACGGAGCACTGGTCGTTGGGTGCACGGGAATGTCGCACGTGCTACGACTTAGAGACTCTGGATCCGTGCGCTGGTTTCAGCGCGCGCGTTAAATAGGAGACACCCGAGACATCCCCTGAAACCATCGGACCGGCACATCAAACTGCGGCGACGATTGTTAGTCACCTTCTTGTTTTGCAGAAGCAGCCGCGGATTCTGCGGAGGAGGCCTTCTTGGACAGTTGTGCAATCGCCTCGTCAAGGATGACCGCGAAGGTGGAAAAGAAAATGACACTCGAGTCACTCTTCAGAGCCTCGTTGAGCTGGTCGACATCGCGTCGAAACATGACCATATAGACTGCGAGGAGCTCCGCGACGGATCGGAGAAGAAAAACGCCGAGCAGTATGGTTGTTCCCGCGATCGTTGCGAGCAGAACCGGACGACTGGCGCCGAAGTACATGCCGATGACGACCGTCGCGATGAGCGAGCCGGCGAAGAGCGTCCACTCCGACCAGAATGCGACCAGAATGCTCATTGCCCAAACGACGAGTTTTGGCTGATTTTTCTCGCCTGCGTACTTCAACATGATGGCCAAGGTTCGCGCGAATGGGCGAAGGTTGAAGAGTAGGACCTGCTTGCCAGCAGCGCGCGCACGTCCGACAATCCAAAGCGCAAGCCGACGCCCGAGCCAACTCGCAATCTGGAGAAGGAAGTATGCGACGATGCTGCCTAGCGCGCCGAGCAAAATAATGCCGGGCACGGTTCCCTTCAGCCAAACGGCCACATTTTCGGCGGGCCTGGAAGTAAGTAGCATCCGAGAATGAGAGCGTTACAGGTAGCGGATGTCAACCGCCACGACTGTCTCGTGAGGCAATGGCGCACCGCGGAACCAGCACCATCTTTCAGGCCACTGTGCGGGGAAGTGGCAGAAGTCCCGAGCCGCGGGATTCTTGCTACCACACGAACGATGACATCGGGGATGTAGTGGACATTGCGAAGAGTCATGCCGCCCGCAGTCGTTCGGGTGCCAGTTCCTCGAGAAGCTTCACGATCAAGGCCAAACTCTTCTGCGCCTCCTTGTCCGTAGCGCAAAGGGTTCGAACATCGTCTACGCCGCCCCGCAGAGCAGGAATTGAGTCGATGTTTTCCCATTTGCGAAAGAGTTTCGAGGCGGAAACCCTAGCTTCCTGGTCGAGAAGGAGAGGGTTCGAACCACAGATTTCGAGAATTGTCCGTTTCGTCTGGTCGTCGCCTTCGCGGAACCATTGGGCCGCGCGAATACTGAAGAAAACGGCGAGCGCACCGGGTTCGAACCGATCGGGCTTGCCGAGTTCATTTCGCCGACCCTCGAGCCGGAAGCGTTCCCGATCGAGCTCCTGGCGCTCCTTCTCGAACTCGGCTTCGGTGATCTGGTCGGCGATGCGGAGCCGGGTGAGATTCCTTCGGGCGATTTCGTTCCGGGATGCGGCTTCCGCGAGGGCCCGGGCCTCGGCTTCCGCAAGCTGCGTCATCTCCGCCTGATCGCGCTTAACGAGCTTCAGAGCGTAGGCGTGAAGCTTCGGATGGATCTGGAGGCGAAGGATGAACTCTTCAATCTGGTCTTGGAACTCCTCGCGCTCGACGGAGCGTTGCTCGCAGCGGTAGTCGAGCCGGCGCTTGCTGCAGTGGTAGTAGGTGTAGTGGGAGCCGAAGCGGTTCGTCTTTTCCTCGGCGGTGACCGCAAAGCCGCACTCGCCGCACGTGAACATACCCGTAAAGGCGAACTCCCGCTTTTTCGCCCGGCGCTTCGTCGGGCGTCCGAGGATCTCCTGCACCCGCTCGAACTCGTCCATGGTGACCAAGGCCGGATGCTTGCCCGGATAGAGGCGTCCCTTCCACGGGATAACCCCGGCGTAGAAGGGGTTCGTGAGAAGGTTGTAGATCGAGGAAAGCGCGAGCGGCCGGCCACCTTCGCGTTTTCGCCGCAGCGTCCGGAGGCCTCGCTCCTCCATGATCTCGCGGATACGGCGCGGTGAGTACGAGCCGGTGAGCATGAGTTCCCAGAGTTCCCGAACGAGCGGGAACCGCTCCGGATCGGCGACGATCGTCCCGGTCGCGGAGTCGTTCAGGTAGCCGATCTTTGCCATGTTCGGCAGCCAGCCGTTCTCGATCTTGGTGCGAATGCCGCGGCGGACGTTCTCGCTCAGGGCGTCGCTGTAGTACTTGGACTGGCCGAAGAGGATCGAGAGCATGAACTTGCCGGAGGGCGTGTTCTCGAAGGTGAAGGTCGCGAACTTGAGGTCTTTGATCTTCCCCGTGTCGAGGAGGTGGATCACCCGGCCGCCGTCCACGGCATTCCGCGCCAGGCGGTCGGGGGCCCAGGCGATGAGCCCTTCCGCTTCGCCGCGTTCGATGCGGTCAAGGGCCGAGGAGAAGACCGGGCGTCCGGGCGTCATGGCGCTCTGCGCCTCTTCAAGCGTTTCGACGATCTCGAGTTCACCCTGGCCGCCAAAGAGCCGGATGAGTTCGCGGGTCTGCGATTCGATGGATTGGATCTGCCGGTCGTCCTCTTCCGAGGATTTCCGGCAATAGATGAAGTACTTCATGGGGAATGCTCTCGTGATGTGCGGCGCTCGACGGGCGCCGCGGCAGGCGTTATGAGCGTAGCTCGCTCCCTGGATTTTGCAAGGCGCTCCGCCGTCTCGCTCGGCGTAGGCGTAAGAAGAATGCGATAGAGACGCGCGAGACGAATAGCCCACATGCGGGCTTCCCCGGGCGGCATCTCCTCGCCGTAGGCTTCCTTGTAGACGCGGCAAAACTCCGCCACGTCTTCGTCCGTGAGCTTCATGCCTTCCGTTCTAGCGCAGCGCTCAGAATCGCACGAGATACCAGAAGTGCCGCCGTGGGGGATTTAGGGTATCTGGGCGCGTTCAGGACGCGCGCGTAGCGTTACGCGCATGCTTAAACCCATAGTCACCCCGCGAGACATCGCGGAGCGGTACAACCGCTTCATGCCGGATGAGGTCCGGCAGTTCCTCAAAGACCGCGGCATCGCGGCGACGGTCATCGACCGCCAGCTCCTCGGCTGGGACGGCAAACGGATCGTGATCCCGGTATTCGGGGAGACGACGCGTGACGTCGTCGGTTTCCGCTACGCCACGATCCCGAAGGATCCCTGGGACGAACCGCAGGTCACCTCTGACGCCGACACCGAGCCGCTCCTTTACGGGCAAGAAACGCTCGCGAGAAAGCCGCACCGCGTCCTCATCTGCGAGGGCGAATTCGATCGCCTCGTGCTGGAGTCCCGGGGATTCCCGGCCGTAACCTCGACCGGCGGCGCCGGCGTTTTCTTGGCGGAGTGGGCACCGCTTTTCGAGGGCATCGACGACGTATTCGTGTGCTTGAAGCGCGGAGGAGCAAACGAGAAAGCTGCCCGCCATATCCAGAAAGTCATTCTTCGCGCGCGGATCGCGCATCTCCCTGCCGATCTTGCAGAGGGTGGTTCCATCTCCGACTACTTCCTCCGGCACGTCTACTCGACGCGCGACTTCGAGATCGTCCTCGCTGGCGGAGCGGGTGCACTCGACGCTTCCGCTCAAGCGCCGACCGTCACCCGCTTCCGCTCCGCGAACAGCGCCCACGAGCGCTGGGCTGAGAAGCTCCGGAAACGCGTCCGCCTGCATGACCTTGTCTTCGAATTCACGGACCTGCAGGCGAGCGGCGGACGCCTCGTCGGCCACTGTCCCTTCCACGACGACAGCACCCGCTCCTTTAGCGTGTATCCGGAGACGGATACCTACGCCTGCTCCGTCTGCGGCGCCACGGGCGACGTTGTCGCCTTTCTCATGAACAAAGAGTCGATGACCTTCAGCCAGGCGCTCGGCGCTCTCGAGCGCTACCGCTTCACCCATGAACTCTGAACCGACCACGCAATCGGAGGTGAAGAAGCCGACCGCCCTACCGACCGCCGCTGCGGTCCTCCCGTCCGGAGAGCTCGTGGAGATGGTCTACGACCCTGCCGTCCGCACTACGCGGCTCGTCGTCGGTCGAGGCGAGGAGTGGCGGTACCAGGACTCGATCCTCGCGACGCCCTCCGAGCGCCTCGTGCCGTACAGCGCCTCGAACAACCTCGTGAAGCACCACGTGGTGCTCTTTCCGTCCGAGCCGGCCGAGTACGGCGACGAAGCCGCCCTCGTCTCCCGCATCCGTGACTTCGTGCGAAGGTACGTGGAGGTGGAGGAAGACTTTGAACTGATTACTACCTACTACATCCTCTTCACCTGGGTCTACGACGCCTTCCACGAAGTCCCCTATGTCCGTGTTCGCGGCGGATACGGGAGCGGCAAAACACGGTTCTTACTAACCGTGGGTTCTCTTTGCCGCCTCCCGATATTCGCGAGCGCCGCGAGCACGGTCTCGCCGATCTTTCGGCTCTTGGACGCCTTCCGCGGGACCTTGATCCTGGACGAGGGAGACTTCCGAGCGTCGGATGAGAAGAGCGAAATTATTAAGGTCTTGAACAACGGCAACGCGAAGGGCTTCCCGGTGCTCCGCACGGAAGTCTCCCCGAAAAAGGAGTTCGACCCGCGGGCCTACCACGTCTTCGGACCGAAGATCGTCGCGACCCGCGGCTTCTTCCAGGACCGCGCCTTGGAGAGCCGCTGCGTCACCGAGGACATGCGCGGCGGCCAGCTACGGAGCGAGATCCCGCTCAACTTGGACGAGCGCTTTCACGAGGAGGCCCGAGAGATCAGGAATCAACTGCTGCTCTATCGCTTGAGAACCTTCAAGAACGCGCGGGGGGAAACCCGCGCGGGCGCTCGCGATCTCGAGCCGAGGCTTCAACAAATTTTCGGGCCTCTCGTCTCGGTGATCAGCGATGTGTCTGCGCGGGAGAAAGTGATCACGCTCATCGGGAAGTACAACGAAGACCTCGTGGACGAGCGCTCGGAGGCCGCCGAAGCGCAGATTCTCCAGGTGATCCGCGACCTCGTGGCGCGGCCGAATTCAAGGCTCGCGATCCAGGACATCACGACGGAGTTCATCCGCCGTCACGGCGACGAGTACGAACGTAGGGTGACGCCGCGCTGGGTCGGCTCCTTGGTGCGCCGGAGGCTCGGCCTCAAGCCCTCGCGCAATACCGGCGTCTTCACGCTCGGGCCTGAAGAGGTGGCCCGACTCGCATCGCTCTATAAACGCTTCGGCCTTGAGCCGGTGGAAACGGTCGAGGAGGACATAGCTCCCGCCAGATGACGGAGGACCGTCTCATCTTCATCGGCCGGACGAAGTGGCGCGACCTCGACAAGCCGTTCGGGCTCTGGCCGGAGGACCGGCGCGCACATATGTATGCGATCGGGAAGACCGGCACAGGCAAGTCCTCGCTCCTCGAAGCGATGGTCCGGCAGGACATCCTCGCAGGGAATGGTCTCGCGCTCTTCGATCCGCACGGCGACCTCGTCGAACGGATCAACAAGTGGGTGCCGGAGGACCGCCGCAAGGACGTGATCTACCTGAACGTCCCGGACCCTACGCAGCCCTTTGGATTCAATCCCCTGGAGGCCGTGCCGCCGCTGCGGCGCTCGCTCGCAGCGAGCGGCATTACCGAGACCCTAAAGAAGCTCTTCGACGATGCCTGGGGCATCCGCCTCGAATACATCCTTCGGAACGCTCTCCTTCTCTTGCTGGAACAGCCGGAGGCAACGCTGTCCGACGTGACCCGGCTCTTCCACGACAAAGACTTCCGGAAGGAAGCCGCGGAGCGGGTCACGAACGACGAGGTGAAGCGCTTCTGGCAGACTGAATTCGAACACTACGGCAAGCACAAGTCCGAAGCCGTGACCCCGATCGAGAACAAGCTCGGGAGCCTCCTCGTCGACCCGTTTGTTTCCCGCATCCTCACGATCCCGAAAAGCACCTTCAATCCCCGCGAGGCGATGGATAACGGCAAGGTGATCTTGGTCAATATCGCGAAGGGCAAGATAGGCGAGGCGCCGGCGATGCTCTTCGGCGGCCTTATGGTCACCATGCTGGGGCTCTCCGGACTTGCACGCGCCGACTCACCCGACGAGAAGCGGCGCGACTTCTTCATCTACCTCGACGAGTTCCAGACCTTCACGACTCTAGCGCTCGTGAACATGCTGGCCGAGCTCCGCAAATACGGGGTGGGGCTTGTCCTTGCGAACCAGTTCCTCGACCAGATCGACGCGGAGGTGCGGAGCGCAATCCTCGGGAACATCGGAACGCTTATCGTCTTCCGGGTGGGCGCTGTGGACGCGCAGAAGCTCGTGAAGGAGATCTTCCCGGATCTCGACTTCTACGAGCTGACGCTCCTGCCGAACCGGATGTTCTGGATACGGCCGCTCGTACGCGGGGAATCAAAGGAGGCATTCACAGGCCAGACGATCACGCTCACGAAACCGGGTGAAACAAAAGAGCGCAGGCCTTCACGTCCTAGACTCGCCCCAAAGGAGATCGGTGGATTCAGGCCGGAGGAGCTTGGTGACTAATTCCATAAATCGCAAATTGCGCCGGAGGTCCGGTGTTAAGATTGGCCGGTCCGGAGGTAGCTTCCAATGTCATCGCGGCATCTCTTCCCAACTCCTTGGGCCTTTGCTAGGTGTCTCACGTGGTCAGTGGTTTTGACGGTGATAGCTCTTGGCTCCCGCGCACAGACGATTTCGATTGAAACGACGACCGCGAACATCGGCACGGTTGCTCGAGGTGCACGAGTCCAACAGAGCTTTATGGTGAAAAACACCGGGAAAGCTGACCTGCGCATTCTGGATGTCAAACCGGGTTGCGGATGCACGACCGTCGACTTCGACAAAACCATTCATCCCGGAAGCGAAGGGATGATCACGCTCACCGTCGACACGAAGAGCTTCCACGGGGCAATCTCAAAATCAGCGGTTGTGTCCACGAATGACCCAGTCACGCCTCAGACGACGTTAATCGTCACCGCGAACGTTCGTGGATACGTGACCGCCTCGCCCGCTGAGTCCATTCGAATCGAAACCGCCGCGGGACACGCCGGAGCGGGTGACCTCGTGCTCGCTTCCTCGAATCCCGATTTCAAACCCTCGAACGTCACCACCTCGGAAAAGTACCTGCGCGCCACCTTGTCGCCGGACCAAGGCTCCAATCGCTGGAAACTCATCGTGACGCTCGACTCAAGCGCTCCTATTGGGCCGCTCGCAGGTTCGGTCACCATCCGCACAGGGATTGCCGAGGAACCGGAGTTTCGGATACCGGTCTCCGGTGTCATTCGCGCGGAGGGGAAGACGCTGGTAGCCGCGGTCGCTGGGCCAGCGAGTGCGGCGTCGGCGCCCGAGAACCAAGATCAGGAACTCGACCTCACGACACAAGATATCCTCGCGCAGGACAAGCTCACGTTGCAGGCGATGATGCACAAGGACATGGGGTATCTCGATAAGCACATCGCGCCCGACGCCGTGTTCAAGAGCATGGGAAAACAGCTCACGAAGCGCATGATGCTGGCGCAAGTCATGGAGCAACCCGAGCCCGCTGGCCAAGTCCGAGAGCGTTTCTCAAAGGTGAGCTCACACACGTCAGGAGATGTGGTTTCAGTAACCGCAACCGTGACGCTCTCGATGCTGAACGGAGGGAGCTGGTTCGATTTTTACGAGGCGCAGGGTACGACGAGATACAGGAAGGTGGATGGGGAATGGGTAACGCTCGGCGCGGACAACGAGTACGAGAAACCGATCGCACACCGGCCGCTCGTCTCGAACAATCGTCCAACGCCGGAGCAAACAGCGCCGCCACCGCCACCTGCTCCCGCAGAGCCGTGCGCCGGAGTCGAGATGATGGGACTCTACAAGGTGGATATGCGTCCGGCTTCGCCGCTGATCGTGTATCAAGCCAAAGTGCGCAATGGGTCGTCGGTTACGCGAATAGTAGCCATCGGCTGGCAGGATCTTTATGGGCAAGAACAGCAAACCGCAGGTCAGGTGAAGCCTGGTGACATCGCCACATTCAACCTCGGACCACAGAAGCCCTTTGAGCGTCAGCCCATCGATCTACGTGTAAAATCTTGTGAGTAGCCTTTCGAATAGCCGCCTTCCAGGGAGCATCTTTCCCCACCGGCGGAGTTGTTTGTCGACCGGGAGGAGCAGGTTTCGCAAACCCGTACGCGGAGAGCGTCGTGCCAGGTCTGACGCCGGGGGGCCGCGTCTCCGTCCCGCATACCCGGTATTGTCTCAGTGACGGAAGACACCGGCAAAGCCAGCGACTTCAATGTGGCCGTAGCAACAGACGACCGGTCGTCCGAACCGTTCACCCGGTAGCACCTTGGTCGCTCTGGTAGGAGCGAACCCACAACTTGACAGAAACGCCTAAGCATGGTTATTTAAAGCCGTTCCCAACTCAATCAATCCGATGATCCTTTCGGATTTCCTACTAAGCGTCCGTGAACTCCGCGCGAAAGAAAGTACCGCCGCAGGGGATTTATGGCACCTGGGCGAGCGCCGGAGGAGCGGGTACGCTGACGGCCAATGCCCCGCAAACTCATCCACTATCTCAGGAACGAACGCAAACGCCTCGGGCTCACTCAGGCGGATATTGCGGCGCTCCTCGGCATGCAGTGGAAAACGCGCGTCTCGAAGTACGAGCGCGGCGAGGCGCAGCCGTCCCTCGATCTCGGCTTGGCCTATCAGCAGATCTATGGAAAACCGATAAGCGAAATCTTCGTCGGTAGGGATGCGACGATCCGTACTGCGGTGCGCGCTCGAGCGCGCCATCTTCTGAAGGACTTGCCGGACTCTGGAAGCGAAATCGAGTTGCGGCGAAAGAGGTCTCTCGAACACATCGCCGCATGATGGCCCTTCGCGACAAACGCTCGATCCTCGGCGTTGACCCCACTCCGCGCGGCCTTGCCTTCGTCTCCTTCGAGGAGGGCGAGGTACGGGACTGGGGCACCCGACTCTTCCACGACCCCGACGATGCGACGCCCGACCTCGATGTGCTTCTCGACCTCTGCGGCACGGACGTTCTCGTGCTGGAAGATCCGCAGGCGCCGGGATCTATCCGTCGCGCCCGAATGCGCGTGCTGCTTTTGCAGCTCGCGGCTCACGCCCACCGTTGCGGAGTCGAAGTGATCCTCGTCCCGCGCGAGGCGGTGGCAGAGGCGTGGCGGATGAAGGCCGCGCCACACAAGTACGCGATCGCGCGGGAAATCGGAACCTATTTCGAGGAATTGGAACCGCTCGTACCGAAGACCCGGAAGCATTACGACGCCGAGCCCTCACGGATACATCTCTTCGATGCCGCCTCGCTCGCCGTTCATGCGTTCGGCGTAGAAGAGCGCCGCGTGGCTGCGTGAGGCATTGTTTCCAAACGCCACGAGCCGGTGATTTTTCCGACTCATAAATCCCGCAGGGTGGGATTTTCGCTACCTGGGCAGGGAGAGGAGCGCCCGATAGGGTGATGGGCAGAAGTTTCCCAAGGCCAATCACGGCCACATAAGAAAGGAGAACAACCAATGTCCAGCGCTAGCTCTGTCCCTGCGAAGTCCTCGGTTTCCACGTTCGTTCCGCTCGCGACCCTCCGCGCCTCTCCTACGAATCCCAGGAAGTATTTCGATCCGAAGAAGCTGAAGGAGCTCTCGGAGAGCGTGAAGGAGCACACGATCCTCGAACCGCTCCTCGTCCGCGACAAACCCGATGGGAGCCCCGCTCCCACCGAGATCGTCTGCGGCGAGCGGCGGTACCGCGCCGCGAAAATGGCCGGCCTCAGCGAAGTGCCGGTCGTCTTCCGCGACTTCACCGACGAGGAGGTCGAGATCGTGCAGCTCGTCGAGAACGGGCAGCGCGAGGATCTCTCGCCGCTCGAAGAAGCGGAGACCTACGCCGCGCTTGCCGCGAAGGGCATGACGCCGCGCGCGATCGCAAAACAGGTGAACCGCGAGGCGTCGGTCATCGCCAAACGCATTCCGCTCGCCGGACTCACGAAACGCGTCAAGGACGCTCTTGCCTCCGGCGCGATCGGGGTCGAGTACGCGGAGCTCATCGCGCGCATCCCCGACGCGAAGCTCCACGACGAGGCGCTAAAGCGGATCGTGACCACGCAGTTCTACGGCAGCGGAGGTGATGCGAAAGAAGGCGCGGTCGTGCGTGCGCTGCCATACCC
Source organism: Thermoanaerobaculia bacterium (assembly GCA_036488085.1). GTDB lineage: Bacteria > Acidobacteriota > Thermoanaerobaculia > Gp7-AA8 > Gp7-AA8 > DASXHZ01. Next base: position 28,267 of record DASXHZ010000027.1, on the reverse strand, counting down.
GGTTGCGAAGCGGCTCATCGAGGAGGAGTTCATGTCCGCGCTCTCCCTCGCCGTCTTCGATCCCGAAGATCCCGCGCTCTCGCCGCTCGGTGCCTGCTCCAAGTGTCCGCACCTCGCCGGCAACAACCCCGATCTCTTCGGCGACGTGAAGAAGGCGGTGTGCACGAACCCGAAGGACTTCAGGCTCAAAACCGAAAACCACCTGAAGCGCCTCCGGGAGACGGGCTACATCGTTCTCCTCACGCCGAAGGACCTGAAGCGTGCCTACCCATACGCGGACAGCGACCAGCTCGGGAAAGACTTTGTCGATCTCGAGTCGATCTGCCCCGATGATCCGAAGCGGCGCCGCTACGAGGAACTCCTCGGCCGCGACGTGAAGCTGAAGATCACCTATGTCCTTAAGAACGGTCGCGTGCGGAAGCTCTGTCCGACGAAGGACCTGAAGGCGACACTCGTCGCTCACGGTCACGCGTTCGGGAAGGAGAAGCAGAAGCGCAAGGCGGCGAAGGAGGCGTCCCGTTCCCACGCCCAGCTCGAGCGGATCGGTGAAGAAGCCGTGAGCCGCGACCTGGCGATGAAACTCCGCAAGGTGAAGCTCACGCCGAGCGGCTGGCTTGATCTCATCGTGCGCGCCCAGGTTCTCGCCGAAGGCTGGAGGCTCGAAGGCGTGCTCCGCCGGCACGGCTACGACGGCTCGCGCGAAGAGTTCGCCCACAACCGCGAGCGGATCGTGAAAGACCGGATCGCGGCTATGACCGACATCGAGAAGCGGGCGTTCCTCGTCGACCTTCTGGTCGGCGGCTGGATCACGACCGCTGACAAGGCAGAGCGCGAACTCTACAAGGAGGTGCTGAAGCTCGCCGGCGTCGACTACGCCCGCGTCGCGAACGCCGCGATTGACGCCGCGAAGGAGAAAGCAGCCGAGGCGAAGAAAACGCCGAAGCCGCCGATCGCCGCGAAGAAAGTGCGTATCTCACGCTGGGTGAAGAAGGGCCGGAGGTGATCTATGGACGTCGTCTTGAAGCTCCGCGAGCTCCGGCGAATGCGCCAGCTCACCCAAGTTGAGGCCGCCGAGAAAGCGGGTATCGGCGAGAAAACCCTGAGCACATTCGAGACCGGAGAACGCATCGGCTCGATGAAGCTCTCGCAGTTCGTCTCGCTCCTCACCGCCTACGACGTCACTCCCGCCGAATTCTTCGGCGGCGCCGTGGAGCGGAAGATCCTCGCCGAGCTCGAGCGCCTGAGCGCCGAGGAGACCCGTCTCATCGAAAGCCTGCGGCGCATCGACGAAGGCCCGCGCAATCGCCTCATCGCTCGCTTCATGTCCGAGATCGAGGCGGTCGAGACCTGCGTCTCACCCCGGCGTCTGCGGGCCGTCTGACCCCGCCCGAGAAAGGACAGCACTCATGTTCACGATCGAGCGGTGGAAGCTCACCCGACACTGGGCGCTCTACGAGAACGGCAATCTTATTCGCGTCACCGTCTACAAGAGAGGTGCAGTCTCCCTCCGCAGGCGTCTTGAAGCGCCGAACGCCCCCTCTTCCGCAGTGGCGCGCGACCTGACCCGCACCAACGCGCTTCGCGCCCTCTAACCCTCAACCATCCAAACAACTGAAGGAGGCTTCTCTTGGAAGCAACGCTTTCCCACGCCAAAAGTGTGCTCATCGGCCGCCAGGACCTGAAAGACCTGCCGACCCCGGAGCCCACCGCAACGCACTTTCCCATCCCGCACTCAAGGTTCGTCGAGACCCTCGCCGAATCCCTCTACTTCCGCCATCTCGAGATCGTGGGCGAAGAGTTCGCGGTCTCCCCGGACGGCCAGCGATTTTTCGGGGCTCTCACCCTGAACGTCGAGGACTCCGGCGTCCGCATCGCCCTCGGTCTCCGGAACTCGCACGACAAGAGCTTCTCCCTGGGGCTCACGGTCGGGCACCGGGTCTTCGTCTGCGACAACCTGGCCCTCTTCGGCGACTACGCGCCGGTCATGAGGAAGCACACGAAGAAGGTGGAGATCGAGGCGGTCCTGGCCGTCGCGATCGACGCCATGCAGCGCAAGTTCGACCCCATGCGCCGGCAGATCGCGTTCTTCCGCGGCTGCGATCTTTCGGACAGCCGCGCGAAGCACATCATCTACGACGCGTTCCTCGGCGGCGAAGCGGATCTCCCGAAACACCTCGGCCCCGTCGTCCACGAGCACTACTTCGAACCGAAGTATCCGGAGTTCGAGCCGCGCACGCTCTGGTCCCTCGAGAACGCCTTCACCTCAGCGTTGAAGGAGCTTGAGCCCGTCTCGCGGCTCCGGTACACCGGCCAGCTCGCGCCCTTCCTCTCCAAGATGCCGGGGATCGGGCTTCTCGGAGCGGCGCATGGAAGCGCGTAGCGAGTCCTCATTCCTCGCCGCGAACGACTTCTACGCAAAGCTCCGGAGCTTCACCGGCACCGAGAACTACTACGTCCATTCGAGCGGCATGCGCTACACGGACGGGGTGAAGTTCCTCGCTGACGAAGTCGAAGCGTACTGGTTGCTTGACGTGATCGCTTCGTGGCAACCGCAAGCCCTCCGTGACTCCTGGCTTCGCGAGTTCCAGCTCTGGGAGCTCATCGTGCATGAAAACGGGAGCGCGACCGTCGCCTGCTCACGAGACACGAATGACGTCGCCTTCCGGCAACCCATTCCCTTCACCGATTTTCCCCTCGACGGCGTGCGTCTCTACGTCGAAGGAGGTGTGATCCTTCTGCCCTCCGAACATTGAAAACCTGAATCCCATCAGTTCCGGCCCCGCGCCTTCGCGCGGGGTCTTTTTTTCGTGATCGTGCGTCTATGGTTATTTCCGGCTTAAACGAGCGTTTTTTTTGATAGCGCAACGAGACCCGCCGCAATGAGCGTTGCCGCTACCTGTTCGATGAGGTGAACGATCTCTTCGATCGCGTGCACCCCATCAAGGTAAGGCAGGACGCTTCTGAAGGCAATATGGAACGGATGCGAGTCAGAAATCTGCGGCTTCGCTTGCTTCCGGTGGCGACCTCGAACAGCTCCTCCAAAAGAGAGCCAACAGCGAAGGACAAGAGACGAGGAAACGACCGGTTCGTGATCAGAGAGAGAACTTTCAACTCGACAACCGATTGAGGCACGGGGAAATAGAGCGCACGGTAGACGGGCGGCCGATCTCGCAGCGGACGATACGACGCGAGCAAACGTCATGGACGGCGCGTTTTCCGACACATTCGAACTTGCGCGAATCGGCCGGCGTGGCACACTGAAGTCATGCGAAGGCGTTCGACAAGGAGCTACATGTACTCGGCGCTTTTCGCGTTGGGCGTCCTCGTCCTGACGACCGCGACGCCCGTCGCCGTTAGCGATATCGGAGAACTTTCGCGACTCCGCTTTGGGAAGCCTTTGTGGTACGTGGCGCAGGATCAATCCTGGAGAAGCCCGCCGCTCCCGTACGAAGCGCATCTCGGCTGGGCGGCGGAATCAGCCACTCATATCGATGTCGCGAGAGCGTTTGGCGACTTCGTGTTTTGGTACTTTCTAGTTGAGGTCGCCAGTGCCGTGGCGCGATTTTTCTTCCGCCAGAAATAGTGTTATTTGCGGTTTGGTTCCCTTTTCATCACCTCCAGAAAGGGAACCTCATGAAAACAGTCGCCGTCGTACTTGCGTTGTCGGTCTTCCCGATGTGTGCCTCGGCTGCGGATCGCGATGATCGTCCGATCCGTGAGCAGCGATTCACCGGAGATGCGTCGGATGCCAGCGTCAAGCTCGCGTCTCCAATGGCAGTAGAAGCGGCGCTTCGCCACGCCGCTGAATCAGGACTTCAAGCACGCGTCCTTGAGAGCGATTTCACGCTCGGCGAGCGATCCATCCACGACTTCTACACCGTTCTGCCGGCACTCGGAGCGGAAGGAGTCGAGGCAGGATTCCGGAACGAGCGAGAGCATCTCGCCACTAGGACAGGCGGCGCCGAGGTCGATTCGACAAGCGCAGCGGACGTGAAATCGCAGCCGGTTCTCGTGAGCGGCATGATCCTGAACGGCGATCCAGTTCGCATCGAAAGATTTGCGCGTGAGTTCGGTGGGGCGACCGAAGCGCAACCGGCGCCCCACGTACGCAGCAACGCTACGACGATGACGACGGTCGCACCAGCGACATGGTATCCGAACAGCGGCTACTCGCTCGTGGGCGGCGATTCTTCCTCCCGGTACACCTACCAGGTGATGCGCTGGTACAACCCGACTTTCGCGAGCAACCAAACGTACGAGCACGACTTCTTTCTCTACAACTACGATCGGAAGACCTACCTGAACGGCGCGACGACCGGGTATCCGGGCTGCTGGCCCACCGTGACGTACGCCGCCACGAGTTTCCCGTCGAGCGCGGGACCATACATCGACACCCGCTTCAACGGATGGAGCTGCGAGATCGACGAGCTCGCGTTCACGATCGGCATGGCCTACGCGAACCAAGTGAAGGCGAACATCGACTACTTCACGTATTTCGTCACCACGGCCGGCAACGACACGAGAGACGGTATGAAGCTCCAGGCGCAGCTCGGATACCGGAATGACCCGCTCTGCTGGACAGCGGGATACGCGTTCTGCAGCTTCGGATACAACACGACCGGTACGCGTCGGAACATCATCAACGCGTGGGCCTCGGTACCAGGCACCATCTCCTGGTACGTGAAATAGCAGGACGTTTCAGGCGCAAGCGTGTTCAAAGGGAACATGCCCCTAAGCGCGCAAAACCTAAGAAGCCTCGCGCGTTCACAGCGCGGGGCTTCTCTACGCTTCTCCGGCCGCGAGCTCGAATAACTCTTCCAGAAATAGGACAAACTCGCGCGGTGATAGGAGGCGTGGAAATCGCACCGGCTCGTAGTCGGACGAGACCGCGACGGATTGGATGAGGCGGATCGCCGATCCACACGCGCAAGGTGGTATGACCGGCACCATCTGTCCGAACTGTGCGACGCACGGAACGGTGACCCATCGGGGTTCGCATCCGTTGCTGCAGTGAAGGAGGAGTCGCAAGCTCGCTGCCGCACGAACCATGCTTGCCGAGATGGCGCACCGGCGCTTCCTACCGCGGACCGTGGTCCTCATTGCATCGCAAGAGCAGCTTGCATAAACTCCAGTCCCCTTGAATGATCGCCGCCCGGAGGGTCTTGCGAAAAGTCGGTTAAGGAGAGATAAGGCGATAATCCCGACAAGTTGAGGCGGGGCTGCCCGGAGCATTCACGACGAGACGGGCGCTACATCTCCGTCAATGGTTTGCGGTCGCCTTGTCCAGCAACGCCGGTAATTCGGATAGTCTTTTCGTGGAGCGGAAAACGCCCGCAGGCGGTAAACCACCGCTCTTCACAACGCAAGTTAACACTTCGGGGCGGCCGTGGATGCCCTCGTGAATGCTGCCGATCTTGACCGAGATCCAACCCCAGACCGTCCCTCGCCGGAAGTCGATCCTCGTGCAAATGGGGTAATCCGCGTCAGGATGCGCATCGTTCGGCTGGATGTCGCAGTCGCCAAGCGACCATTGGACGCGCTGAAGATGAAGGCGAGCCGACGCGATCCAGTCCTGTAGCTTCTGCGATCTCAACGCACTGTCGAGTACCGCTACGTCGATCGCCTTCCCGTAGGTCACCACGTCGGAGGCAGCCGGTATCCGGCTGCCGTGCGGGGCGGCGTCGCACATCATGATGAATACGAGCGGGAGTATGCAGGCTCTGGGCATTGTCGTCCTCAACATAGCGGACACGATTTTGGCACGATGATCAAGTGATATGCGTTGCCGTTGTTCACGTCGTCCTTACTGTCGTCGAACGGCAGCGGACGAATGGCTCCCGGATGCGGTTTGCCGGTCTGATCGTGCGGGAACTGGTCGATGATGTAGATCGCGTTCCCGTCCTGGCCGACGTAAATACCTGAATTGCCGTGCTCGCCAGGGTTGTCCTTCGAATTCGGATATCGCCCGTTGTCCGTCCAGCCGGCCGCGATCGCCGCGCCGAGCGGAATCGAGCCATTATTGCGTACTGCGGGACCCATACGCCAGCAGGCGGTGCAGGGAGCACCCGTGAACGATTTGGTGAGCGAGACGCACTCATGCTGCAACCCGGCCGGAGTTCCTGGCGGATAGTAGAACTTCGTGGCCGGCGTACCATTGTAGATCGAGGTGAAGCGCGGATCATCGGGCGATGCCTTGTAGTAGTAGCTGTCGCCTGGCTGAAGAGGCCCAACGAAATTAGAAGGATAGACCTTCAGCCCGTCCGGGTCGACGAGATTGACGGGGTCTCCCTCGGCATAAACGTAGAGGTCAGTTTCACTGCCGCTAAATCCGACGGGATCTCTTGTTGTCCAGCGTCCGGTTACCGCGTCATAGTCTCGCGCACCGAAGCGCGTGAGTCCGGTGTCCGCGTCGTATAGGCCGCCTGCAAATCCGAACGGTTGGAATCCTGGACGCGTGTCCGAGGTAATGACACCAAATTCGTCGTAAGTCACCGCCTCAGCCAACGTGCCGGCCGACGCCTCTAAGACAAATCTCGGGCTGCCGAGCTGATCGGTAACAACTTTGTAGGTGCCACCCTGCCAGATCATGTACTCGGGAACGTTCGAGTGCGTCCCATACACGAACCGCTTCGTCACGGTTCCCGCACCGTCGGTTTCCGCAACGATTCGCTGAGCGCCGCTGTAAAGCCAGCCGGCGACGAGCGTTCCGTTGACCTTCTTTCCGACGCGTCGATTCGACGCATCGATGACGTATTCGATCAACGTCCCGTTCGGTAGCGTGACACTTCGCAGGTTTCCCTGCGGGTCATACGAGTACAGCGTCGTTCCCGAGGAATCCATCTTCTTCTGCAACTCGCCGTTGTCGCCGTAAAGGTAGCTATTGCCGTTGTAGGTCGTGAGGCGATCCTGGTTATCGTAGGTGGCCGTGATCGAGCCGGAAGCCGTCTGGACAGCCGTTCGGTTGCCGTTGTCGTCGTAGCCGTAGTGAGTCATACCGCTACTAGTTGTCACATCGGAAAGTCGGCCAGAGTTATCGTAGCCGTAGGTCGTCGATGACGTCTGACCGTTAACGGTTTCCGACTTCTGAAGGATTCGGCCGCCGTTGTCGCGCGTATAGTTCAGTGTCACTATCGAAGAGCCGGAGAACTTCAGGTCGTACGTCGTCGCCTCGCCGAATGGATTGTAGGTATAACTGTCGGTGAGGTTCGCGACGGTCGTCCCGGTCACAAAGCCGGTTGCTGCGTCGCGACGTATGGTGAGCGCGCCAGCTGACGTGAGAAGGTCATCGTTGTCGTATCCGAACGAGATGGTGTTTGCGCCGTTGACGTTCTCAGAGATTATGCGGAAGTTGCTGTCGTACGCAAAGCTCACGTTGCCCGAAACGTTGCCGGCCCAGGCGACAGTCTTAACAAGGTCTCCGTCGTAGGCAAACGACAGCGTGTTCCCGTCGGTCGAAGAGATTGACGACAGGGAACCCTTTGAGGCGTCGTAGCCAAACGTCCGAGTCGCGAAGGCATCTGCTACCGTGGCGACTCTCCCCGCCATATCATATTGGAAGTTGATGAGCTGTCCGTCTGGTCGAGTGATCTGCGTAACTTGACGATCCCCGTTATATCGATACGTGGTCGATGTGCCGTTTGTATTCGGGACGGTAGGCGGCGTATAGGTATCGAGAAGGTCTGCCGAAGTGAACGAGAACGAATGACCCGGACGGGACGGTGGGGTTATCGACGTAACGTTGCCGTTGGCGTCATACGAATAGCTAATTTGACGACCGTCCGGGAGGGTCTCAACGCGTACGCGATCGGCATCGTCGTAATCGTAGGTGAAGGTTCTGTTGAGGGGATCGGTGAGAGTCTTCACCCGATGGCGGTCGTCATAGGTGAAGAGCGCATGCCGAACACCGGCGGTTGCAGACGCCAGAAGGCCCTGCGCGTTGTAAGCGAACGTCACCGCTGTCGTTCCTGGTACTTGCGTCGAGACGATCCGATCGTGGTCGTCAAGAACGTTTGTGGTGATACGGCCGAGCGGCGTTCCAAACGTGGTCGTGCGGTTCGCTTTCGTGAACGTGGACGTGAAAACCCGCCCATTGACCGTTGTGGCATTGGAATACGAAGTGACAGATAACGGATCGTTGGGATTCGCGAGACTAATGAGCCGAGAAGTGCTCACGGAAGCCCTGAGGCCAGACGGCATTTGAATCGAACTCGTGGCGGCAAAGGCTGCGCTCATGCCGAATCGCGTGTCGGCGGCGATAGTGTTGCTGAGCTGAGCGCCCGTCGGTTTCGTAGCTGACGAAGATCCGTCTCCATTCTCGGCAGCGATTGTCACGAGGCCATCACTTCCGGTCAGCGGTCGTGACGTCAGGAGGCTCGAGGTCTGTTGCCAAGCCACCGTGCTCGTCCGTCCTTCTGATGTCTGGCGAAGAATGCCGAAGTTCGACGAGCTTCCGCTACGGCCCAATGCCAGAAAGCCTCCCGCCGCATCCTCATCCTTCGTGAGCCTGCCAGAGTCGTCATAGGTGAAATGATGGATGCCACCTCGCGGATCGGTTAGCTGCGAGAGAAGCCCGAGGCTGTTGTAGTCGAACTGGTAGGCTTCGCTAGCTGGATTCGTGATGCTCGCGAGCCCCTTCGTGCCGACTGAGAGCGTCGTCCGCTGGCCGCCTGGCGCGACGATTGCGGTTGCGTTCTCTGAGGCGTCGCGCTGTACCGTCGTCACCTGGCCGTCAACGTCGGTTACTGAAGTGAGGTAGCCGTTCGGATCGTAAGCAAGCGTCTGAAGCGTTGTTCCGGTGATCGTGCTCACAGTTCGCGTATGGCGGCCACTCTCGAAGACATAGCCGATCGTCCCGTCGTCGGATGGAATGATGGTTGCCGCGCTGCCTGTCGCGAGCGGTGGGAAGGTTAGCCCCGTCCTCTCGATGACATTCTGATCCGAATCGGCGATGAGAGCACTGCCGTCCGGCATCACCTTCACGTCATACACGTACGAGAGTTGGCCGGCTCGCGCCAATGAGCCGCTTGCGGTCAGACCGAAATTTCCCGCTGGAGCGCCGGCGAGGACGTGCGCAATGCCGCCGCTAATCGTCCAGACGCGGTCGTGACCTGTGCTGCGCTCAGAGAAAAGGACCGTACCGTCGCCGGCCACTGCAACGCCCCAGGCGAAATCATACGTGCTGTGACCGGCTGCCGGTTGACCGTCCACCATCGCCGGACCGTTCGAATCGCCCAGGTAATGGATGAATCCGTCGGGAGTGACGTGAGCAATCGTCAGATCTTCCGCAACGTAGACGCTGCCATCAGGACCGACGGCGATGCCGCGCGGGCCGATGTTTGCTTGAACAGCCGGGATGTTGTCGCTGGCGGAAGATCCGCCGCCGGCAACCGTCGTGATGATGCCGTTCAAGCTCACACGCCGGACTCGAGAGTGACTGCAATCAGAGAGATAGAGCACCCCATCAGGTGCGAAAGCAAGCCCACAAATACTGCCCAAATTCGCTGCCCCAACTGGCCCGCCATCGCCGAGCGGCGCGGTTAAGGAAGTGCCTCCGCCAACCGTCTGCAGAGTCCCGTTCACGATCTTGCGGAGGCGGTCCGAAACGCCGGATTGCTCTTCGCTGAAATAAACGGTGCCGTCCGGTGCGACTGCCATCATGAACGGATTCATGTCGCTGCCGAATGCGGGAGCACCGTCTGGCGTGAAGGAGCTTTGGCCCGAACCGCCGACGAGCGAAAGCGCCCCATTGGGATCGACGTGCCCAATCATGCTGAAGCCGTTGTCTACGAAGTAGAAACCTCCATCCGGTGTCGGCGCGAGAGAGGTCGGAAAGCTGAGCCCTACCTGCGTCGCGGTGCCGGGAACGAGCGTCCTCGCGAATACGCCGCTTCCTGCAGCACGATAAATACTGGCCTCGCCATTGCGAGAGCCGTCGCTGCCCCGCTGTGCCGTACCGTCATACAGAACGCGGCCGATCGTGTCGTACATGCGTTGCGCGTTGAAACTCCAACCGCCAAAGCCTGTCCCGACCGTGGATACCCGGCCAAGCGTAACCTGCGTCGCCTGTTGAAAGGTGTAGGTCACGCGCCCGCTATCGCCGATGATCGTCGTCCCTGCCGGCGGCATGTCAAAGGCAGGGATGGTTGGTCGGGACTGGACGTATCGAGCAGGATAGGTGTAGGCAACGCTCACGTCGGCTGAGCGCGCACCTTCAACCGGGCGGCCGTAGGCGTCGTTGCCGTCCCACGTGAAATTCAACGTCTGGTTCGGCGCGGGAGCCATTTGCTGCGTGAACGTTCGTCCGGCGATTGAAATCTGGACCGTAACCGACTGCAGCGATGCAGGAACGCTTGCGCCCGTGACCGGTACATTCACCTGATACTGCACACGATCCGTGCGACCGCTGTTGTAATTGAGGGTGTAGGGTGTGCCGGAGACCGGGATTGACTCGCCGATCCTTTGGTTCTCGCAATCGATAATCGAGCCGCATTCGCTGGAAGGTGCGAATACCGTCGGCTGCGCATCCGGCTGTGGCAGGTTCGGCGCGATCGCGTCGGCCGGCGGCGAGAACGGATGATTGGGATCAAAAGGCGTGAAGTGATCCACCTGAATACGCCACAGCGTCTGGCCCGCGGTATAGAGTGCCGCGAGCTGCGCAAGTTCGTCGCCACTGAGGCCTGGTGCATTGTCAGCGACGCCATCGCCGTCGCTGTCGATGGTGGCCGTGCCGTTCGCGACGGTGAGTATTTTGAGGACGACGCCATTCGCAGCCGGCAGCCATTTCAGTTGCTTGCGATCGAAGTACCCGAGGGGCACCGTGGAGCCCACCGGAAAATGGAGGAAATTCTCGATGTAGACCGGCAGCGGAGTCGAGAACGTTACGCCAGGCGCTTCGTCGACCGAAAGCTCGACGCAGTAGGTGTAGCCGCTGTTCGACGGCAGGAGTGCCGGCATCGCCTTGGGGCCGTTCACGCCGACTGTGAACTCCGTGGCGCGGACGTGGAGTGTCGATGCAGGAGTTGTTGTGCCGTCAGCGTTCGCGAGCGTGGCGGTAGTGCCTGATGGGAAGAGGATCGTGGCGCGGCGAGTGCCGCTGCTATCCGTCACCGACGAGCCCTGAGCGACCTGCATGGCGCCAGCGCCCGCCGTGATTGTTGTGACCGCGCCGTCGTAGGCAACTAGCACCACATCGTCGACCGGCTTCTGCTGGTTCCAGCGCGTGGTCACCATACGGTCGGAGGAGATGTAGCCGGCTTTCGTAAAGGTGAGGTGGAGCGGACCGCCACCGTTCCAGACGAAGTCGTAACGGCCGTCGGCGCGCGTCACGGTCTGGCCGAACTCTGGATGCTGCGCGGTCGTCACACTGACCCCTGGGAGCGGCGCGCCGGTGGCGTCGAGCACGCGGCCCGACACGACCGCGGCGCGGTTATCGACGATGGCATTGGGTGCAACGCCCGTCTGGATCGCGTTCGGGCCGCTATAAAGGAAGCGGATGCTGTCGGCGATCGGCGTCACGATCGTCGAATCGAGCGGCGGACCCTGGATGGTCGCCGGCGGCAGGGACACCGGCGTCGTGATCGCGAGGTGCACGGTGGCGGTGAGTCCAGAGAACGCCGCAGTGATATCCGCGGCGCCCGCTGACACCGCGTTTACGAGGCCAGCCGACGAAACGGTGGCCACCGTCGAATCCGAGGATGTCCAGACTGCAGTCGAGGTCACGTCGAAGCTCGTGTTGTCGAACTTTGTCACTGACGCCGAGAACTGCAGTTGATGTCCAAGCTGAATGGCTGTCGCCGACGCGGTGAACGACATGCTCCGGTAGATGCTCACGACAAAGTTCGTTGCCGTCGTTGCCGTGCCTCCGATCGTGCTCACCGAAATCGGGCCGGTGACGGCGTTCGCGCCGACGGTCGCCGTGAGACGGGTCGTGGTGGCGCTCGTCACGGCCGCCGGAGCTCCGCCGATCAGGACGACGTTGTTCGCGGCAACTGCGTCGAAGTTCGTGCCGTTGATCGCAACGCTCGTTCCGGGCTGGCCCTGCGTCGGAGTGAACGAGGTGATCGTCGGTGCCGCGACGTACGTGAATCCGGACGCGAACGTTCCTGAACCGCCCGCGGTCGTCACGGTCACGCTCGCCGCTCCCGGGTTTCCGGCTGGAGTCGTCGCGGTGAGCGATGTGGCCGACACGACGACGACGTTCGTTGCAGCGGCTCCCCCGATCGTGAGCGTTGTCGCGCCGGCGTCGAAATTCGAACCCGTCACGGTGACGCTGTCGCCGCCGCTCGCCTTTCCTCGGTTGGGTGTGACGGAACTAACCGTGGGAGGCGCGAGATACGTGAAGGCGCCCATCTTCGTGACCGTTCCCGTCGGCGCAGTCACCGTGACGTCGACGGCTCCCGCCGCATGGGATGGCGTGGTCACGGTGAGCGTCGTCGCCGTTGCGGCGGTCACGACAGCCGGGTTACCGCCGAAGGTAACGCTCGTATTGCTCGTCGTCCCAAAGTTCGTGCCGGTGATCGTGACCGTCTGTCCGCCACTTGTGCGGCCTTTCGCCGGCTGCAAAGCCGTGATGGTCGGAGTCGCGAGAATGGTGAGCATCGCCGAGCTGCTGAGCGATCCGAGCGATGCGCGGACGGTCACCGTTCCCGGGCTGAGCGCTGTCGCGAGGCCCGTAGCATCGATGCTCGCGAGCCCGGTATCGCTCGTAGTCCAAGTGACGCGGCCCGTGAGATCTTTCGTGCTGCCGTCAGAGTAGGTTCCGGTCGCGGTGAAGGACTGCTTTGCGCCGATGGCGATCGTCGCGGTCGCGGGGGCGACGGCGATCGATTGAAGGAGCGGGTTCACCGTGACCGTCGCGGAGGCGGAGAACGAACCGAGCGACGCCGTGATCGTGGTCGTGCCGAAGCTCACGCCCGACACGGTGCCTGCGCTCACGGTTGCGATCGATGGCGCCACCGAGGTCCAGGTTGCACTCGCTGTGACATTAGCGGTCGAGCCATCGGCGTACGTGCCGATCGCGGCGAGTTGCCCAGTGGTGTTCTGATCGATCGAAAGTGTCGTCGGAGTGACCGCAAGCTGCGTGATCGACGATTGGACGGTGACCATCGCTGTGCTCGAGAGGCCGGCGGCGTTGGTCGCCGTCGCGGTGATCGTGGGCGGAGTCGCGGTGCTGAGATTCACGGTCGCGGTGAACGTGCCATCGCTCGCAATAGGAACGTCGGCGCCATTCAACTGGAACGAGGCAATCGCGGTCTCGGGATCGGTCACGGTGCCTCGGACGGTCACATGGGCGAGATCGATCACGGCCTCGTGATCGATCGGCGAAATGATCGTGACCACTGGAGGCGTGTCATCGATGCTCCGCGTGATGTGCGAGTTGCCGGTGATGGTCACCGTACCGCCGTAGACGCCACCGGAAACGATCTCGCCTGAGATCGCGACCGGCGCAAAAGGCGCGTAGATGAATCCGGCGAACGTGGAACTCCCAAGGTCGAATTTGGTGGCCGTAGACCAGAAGTGAAGCTGCCACGGGCTTGCGCCGACGACGCTTCCGCCGCTCACGCTCACATCGGACGTGGTGAGGATTCGGACCGGTCCGGCGAGCGTGAGTGTCGATCCGCCCGACATGGTGAACTTGCGAAAGTAGTAGGTTCCCGCCTGGAGCGTGAGCGAATCGCCACCACTCAGTTTGAAGTCGCCGTTATTCGCCACGGCGACTTTTTGCTGCGCGGTGAGCGGAATCGATGCGTTGTTGTTTGCCGACGCGAGCGTCGTTGAAAGCGCGCCGAGATCAATGATCGAACAGGGAAATGCCGTCGTTGCGCTCCCGGTGGCCCCGCTGATCGTCCCGTTGCCGGAAATCTTCACGGTATTTCCGGGTCCCGCGATGGCGTCACCGTCGATCCGACCGCCGGTCAGTTTGATGGTTCCGTTCGCGAGGACGTTTCCGCGGCCCGTGGTCGCCGACGAATCGATCAATCCGTTCGACATCGCGACGTCACCGCAGGAGGTGATCGCCTGCGAGACGAGCGGCGGAGTGAGCGCAAACGGATCGGACGATTGTGCCGCGGCGCCGAACGTGATGGCGGCGACGAGGCAGACGAAGAGCAGACGCATGGCGGAAGATCGCATATGGAGCCTTTCGGACGATGTGCTGATTGCTACCTTAGGATGCCGCCCGAGACGGCGATCCTATTCTTAGACAATTGCTGTTGCTTCGGAGAAACTCGAAGGACCGTTGTTCTTTGGATGCCTCTCGGGGCGCGGCATCCTAGCTGCCCCCCATCGGTGCGTCAATCCGCAAAAAATGGAAGGAACCTTTGCTGGGAAATTGGTGGCGGCTGGCGAGGGACTGTCGCTCTGGGAGAGAGTTGCAGGCGTTCCTCGAGGCCCGGTCGAAAAACCTCGTCGCGACTGTAGAAGTGTCACGAATATCGGCGACAGGGGTCACCCGGTCGCCAGCCACCATGAAAGACCTATTCGCGCTGAGTGCGGACGAGCGTCCCCATCTGGATGCGCCGTCATTCAGCTTGGGTGGAAGGATGGGCAAGATCGCGGCACGGTAGTCGCGCCGGCGGCCCGGGTCAAGATGGTGCAGATATGTGTCATCCGGCGAGCCGAACGTCGCTCGCGCTAAGGGTGACACATATGTGCGTCATTCATGACACGGGTAGGGTTTCATCTCCTGAGACAACTCCTAGGTGTAGATGCGAGCGGCCTTCATCGAATCGCTGGGTCGCGCGGAAACGCCGATCGAGCTGTGCATCGTCGAGGACTGGGTTCACATGTCTGCCGACCCGGTGATCGGGCCCGTCGACTTCGACGAGTTTCGTGCCGGTTACGCCGCGTTTGAATGCTGGAACCGCGAGAAGGAGGGATTCGCCGCACGCCTGGCGCTCGCTCAAGCGAGCTAGGCACGCGGGGAAGGCGCATCGGTGCTCACCCGTCTCGAAATCTTCCGGCTTACGAGAGGTATCTCTCCCGAGGCGTTGAACGCGGAGTGCAGCTACAGCCGGCAACACATCCTGCGGGTCCGGCTCGGCCGCCACGAACCGAGCCGGGATTTCATCGCCGCGACGGTCTCCGCCATGCGCAGGCTGTCGCTGGAAGACGTTCGCGCCGATGATCTCTACGAGCTGACCGTCGAAGAATCCGGCGCATGGCGTGAACGCGATGACGAACGTCTGTCGCAGGTAGCAAGAACCGCAGAGCTGTCGCGTGAAGTCCGGCAGCGCGCGGTGCATCTGGTTCGCACCCTCGCCGGGACTCCGGACTCGTGGCTCGCGCGCCTACGCGGCGAGTCAGGAATCGATCCGGACGTCTTCGCTCGCGCGCTCATTCTTGAAGGCCGCCGAGTTCGCGATGGCAACGCCGAACGCGCGGAACGCCTTTTCAAGACCTCGATCGCGCTCCTCGAAGCGACGGGTAACCTTCCACCCGATTATCGGGCGTTCCTGCTCGGAACGGCGCGCGTGGAGCAAGCGAACACGCTTCGCCATCGCGGCCGCCTGAACGACGCGCTTTCGTGTCTTGATCGCGCCGACAGCGATCTCGAAGGGAAACCGCTCTGCACGCACGAGCTCGCGCGTTCGTGGTTCGTGCGAGGGACCGTGCTTTTCAAGATGGGCGAGCTTTCGGATGCGCTCCGGTGGCTTCGGCGGGCCGTCAGCCTCTTCACGGCGGTAGATGACGAGCGACGCGTAGCGCGCGTCAGAGTGGTCGAAGCGAACGTACTCTACGAACAGCGCCGGGTCGATGAGGCGTGCGCGCTCTGGCGGTCGACGCTTGCGGTTTTCCTTGCGGCACGCGATCGCAAAAACGAAGCCGTTGTCTGGCTGAACCTGGGGTGGTGCGCGCTCGACATGGATCACGCGGCGGAAGCCAAAGAGTGGCTCGAGAAGGCACGAGATCGGTTTCAAGGCGTCGCAGCGAAGGGCGAGCTTGCGCGGACTCGCTGGGGCCTCGCGCTCTACGAAGCTCGGTGCGGCGAACGGTCTGGTGGGGTCGCTCGCCTCAAAAAGGCGCAGGATGAGCTTTCTGAACTTGGCCTCAGCCTCGACGCCGCCATGGTCTATCTGGATATCGCCGAGACGTTCCTGCTGCCGCCTGCGCGTCCTCGGGAGGCAAAGGCGCTCTGCAAGAAGCTGGTGCCGCTCTTTCGCGAGGCGGGAGCGGGTCGGGAGGCCCTGCGGGCACTCGCGTATCTCGCGGAAGCAGCGAGGGCAAACCGAATGTCATCGGCGCTCGTGCGCCGCGTGCGGGGAGACGTAAAGCAGGCGGTCGCGGATCGCGGCTTCACCTATGCGACGCCAGCGGCCGAAACGCAGTAGCGGGCCGCACGCGCGGCCCGCCGACAAATGAAATGGGACTATGGATCGGGGACGCTCAAGCGACTGTCGAGGACAACGAGCGCGGCGAGAATGGCGAGTGTGATGGCATCCACGGACAAACCCTCCCTTGCGCGAGGCACTCCTCGCGGGTATCGAAGTCGTGGAGGGCCGGCCCTCTCCGCACCTAGCAGTTGCGGTTTGGGGGAAAGCGTTACCTCGAATGTGGACGACGGAAGGAGTGCCGCTCCCGCTTCGCTATACTTCAGGAGATCAGCCGCTACGCACGTCCGCTCCATCAGGCGACCGATGCCCGATCCGACACAGCCTTCCCCGCTCCCTGCCGCCGGCGAAGCGACCCATGATGCGTACGAGGCGCATTACGAGCTCCTGGAATACATCGCCGTCCAGAAGTTCCACGTTCCCGACGCGGACGTTCGCCCGCTCATTCACGACATCTTCGTGGCCTATATGCGGAACCGCGCTCGCATCCAGAAGCCGCGCGCGTGGCTCGTGGGCGCTGCCTTCAATTCCTGCCGGCTGTATTGGCGGGAACGCGGTCGGGAAGATGAAATGTGCCACGGGAGCAGCGAAACGTGCGACGTCGCTGCGGCGGCCGACGACGTCGCCGCGCGGGTCGACCTCGGCACCGTCTTGCGGCGCCTTCCGCGGCAATGCCGCGAGGTGCTTCACCTCCGGTTCTTTGAGGAGTATTCGTCCGAGGAAATCGCACGCCATTTTGCGACCACGGTCGGCTACGCCCGGAAGATGGTCCACCGCTGCGTCCTGAGCGCGCGGGAGCTCTTCACCCGCATGGCGAGAGTGCGGCGATGATCGGCGACCACTTTGAAGATTACGAGCTTCTCGCGTACGAGGATCGCGACTCTGCTTTCTTCGATCTTGCCGCCGCTGACCGGCATATCGCCGAATGCGAGGAGTGCAGCAAACGGCTAGATTCGATACGAGCGTTCGAGGCGCTTCTCGCAGACAAGAATGTGCATCGTCATGCGAGGCGGCTTCGCGGGGCTACGCCGGAAATGGAGGAACTGCGTCTGCGGACCGAGGTCCGAGTGCGAGAGCAAGTCGAGGCGGAGCGCACGATTGCGGAATTGCGCGACATGCCGATCGGTGCCTGGACACCGTGGCTCTCGCGACGTACGACAGAATGGACTCCCGGTCTTGTGCAGGCGCTTCTCGCCGAAAGCCGCCGCTACTTCAATGACACACCGGCTGTCGCGCTGAAGATTATCGCCACCGCGGAAGTGATCGCAGCCTCACTTCCAAACGTGTTTGATCGCGCCGAGGCTCAGGGAAACACCGAACTTCAGCGCGCCAATGCCCTTCGCCATCTCGGCCGCTACCATGAAGCGCTTGCCGCCACCGATGCTGCCTACGGATTCCTGGCACACCTCCCGATGCCTGCCTACGATCTGGCGTTCGCCACCTGGGCGAAGGCGACCATCCTCTTCTCGAT
This sequence comes from Thermoanaerobaculia bacterium, assembly GCA_036488085.1. Taxonomy (GTDB): domain Bacteria; phylum Acidobacteriota; class Thermoanaerobaculia; order Gp7-AA8; family Gp7-AA8; genus DASXHZ01. Next base: position 10,468 of record DASXHZ010000027.1, on the reverse strand, counting down.
GACGAGATTCGACGAAGCCCTGCCGCTCGTGCGCGATGCGGCCGAGACCTTCCTCGTCTTCCAGGACATCCACCACGCGAGGCGAGCCCGAGTCCTCGAAGCAAGCATAGTTTGCGAGCAAGGAGACCTCACGCGGGCGGAGAGGGTGTACGAAGAGTCGTTGGAGTTCTTTAAGGCTGAAAGCGACCCGGAGATGGAGGCACGCCTCCTTGCTAATCTCGCTGACGTCGCGGTGCGGCGCGATGATGTACAGCGCGCTCGATCTCTCGCCGCCGAAGCCACGCGGCTATTCACCGAGTTCGACCGGCCTTCGGAGGCGGCGCGGGTCCGTTGGTCGCTCGGCCATCTATTGATACGCCGGGGCGCCCTCGATGCGGGGCTCGAGGAGCTTCAGGGCGCAGCGCATGAATTCGAGCGGCGTGGGATGACCTCGGCCGTTGGCGAAGTGTCGTTGGACGTTCTTGAGATTCATGTGGCGCGCCAGGACTGGGCCGAAGCCGAGACGTTGGCGCGGCGACTCACGGACCTATTCGCGGCTGCGGGATCTCCGGTTCATCACGCGCAGGCCTACGCCCATCTGCGCGAAGCGATCCTGAATCGTTCTGCGACCGTCGAACTGATTGGTGAGATTCGAGAAAGCCTTGCGCCAGGCGAGAGCGCGTCAGAATTCGGACGGTCCGTCTTCTGATCGACCATCTATAATTTCAACGTGCGTGACGATACTCGAATCAGTGCGCGAACGAGGAAACTCATCTTCCAAGAAGCGCACAGTCATTGTCCATTTTGCGGCGAAAGCGATGTCGATGTTCTCGAGATCTGCCACATCGATTCGCGGGCGAATGGCGGCTCGGTTGCGCCTGAGAACCTGATCCTTGCGTGCGCGACATGCCACCGAAAGATCGATAGCGGTCAGATCTCCATCGCGCATGTCCTCGCGACGAAGCGAACGCTTCTCGGTGCGACATCGACGGACCGCTCCGGCGGCGCGGCATCCCGGAAGAACAACGTTCTCAGCTTCCGCGGCCGCAACTCCGGCGTCGTGGCGAATGAAGTCAAGATCACCACGGCGCGTGCCGTGAAACTGCATCCGCCCGAAGGCGTCCTCGGCTCGGATGCAGCTCGGCGCAGCTACATCAAACGGCTGGTCGATCGCTATAACGATTTCAAACGTTCTGAAATGGGCGAGGAGATGGACTTCAGAGTCATCTATCGGGCGATCACGCGCGAGTTCAAGTGCAAGTGGGACTTCGTTCCCTTGACTCGTTTTGACGAACTCGCGGCATATCTGCAACGCAGAATTGATGGGACCATCCTCGGCAAGGTGCAGAAGAAGAAGGGTGGGCGGAACTACTCGACATTCGAGGAGTTTCTGGCGGAGTCACGCTGATCCGCGATCCTGCGCCACGTATTACTGAGACGGGCGGAACTTACGCTGAAGCCCGGTCCTGGGCCGCGAGGACCATCGAGCTCTTCGAGACGGCTGGTGTTCGCGTGCCGGTGCACGGTCGACTTCGTGAGTACGCAAAACAGTTCGACCACGCCGTTCGAGTAATTGAAACGGGTGACGCGGACCGTCTCAGTATCGAATATCTGCATCGCGCTCTTCTCGATGTAGGCGAGTTGTCTCTCATCGCCGAGCAGTTTGGGACCGTTACACCAGTGAAGGGCTTCAGATATGCGGCGAGCCGTGCGATGAAGGGAGGAAAGCTGCTCGAAGACGAGAAGAATCAGTCATCGGCGCGCGACTTTCAGTTCGAGCTGTTCATGGGTGCGATGTTCAAGCGCGGCGGCTACGATGTATCGTTCGAAGAACCGGACATCGTCGTGAGTGGCGCTTTCGGAGAGATGGCCATTGCCGCGAAACGCCCTCGCTCGAAGGACAACCTTGGACGGCTCTTCCAAGACGCTGACGACCAAATCGATCGCTCGGGCAAGCTAGGTTTGATCGCGGTCGACATTTCGTTCCTGATCATGCCGAAGGACCTCCACTTACCTGCTGCAGCAGGGGCCGTCCCTCTTCTGAACGCCGCAGTCCATGGATTCGCAATCGATATGCAGGACAACGCTACTCGTCTCGCACTCTCTCGCGGCACGATCGGTTACATTAGTTACGCGTCCCTGCTCGTCATCGACTATGAGAAGCCGCAGCTCGTCACGCCCCGCGCGTGCACCTTCGGCAGGTTCGTGGCTGTCGATGATCCGCGAATGTCCATCCTCATGGAACTTCGCGCGCGGATCACCTGCGCCGCCTGACGTTTACTATCGGGCCTCCGGCTTCCGCCGGTCAGCGATTAGTTCACGTCTTTCACTCGGCGGGGATGGGCCGCACTTTTAGGTTCCGCACGCCTGATCGCACTCTCGATGGCGCTCACGAGCTCCCGCGCCTCATCTACATTGAAGAACGCCGAGAGTCCATTCTTGGGCTGTGGCCAATCGTTCTCAGCCGCCATCTCGAGGCCGATGCCACCGTCGTTCTCGACTACGTGGACGACGACGCCCGGCTGTGCAAAGCCTTGGTAATTCGCCGCAATTTTCTCGTAGAACTTGCTCGCCATACGTGCCTCTCCCGCCCATCGGAATCATCCACTTAGCCGTTTCCTGCCGCCGTCTCCGCTGGTCGTTCACGCCAATGTTCCTTCCAGTGCAGCTCCCGAACGTCGTTTTCCGCCCAGAACTCGACGCCCTCTCGAAACCACCCTCGGGGCAGCGGATTCGCCGCAAATGGGTTGTGGACTACCATGAGATCCCTTCCGAAGAAGTCGGGCCGTCTCCACGGACTTGCCATGCCCCAGATTACCGCACTGATCCCTTTGTACTGATCGTCTCGGAAGTGTTTCGTCGGCACCGTGCAGCCGCTCATCTTCTCGACGTCCGGCATCGGCGCGTAGTGTTCGTCCACCGCTTTCAGCGTCTCTCGATCGAAAGAAACGACGAGCGAGCCGATGCCGAAGACGGCTCGCGCAATACGCGGCGGGCTGCTTTCGACAAATCCGGTCGGCAACTCCGCGCCGTTAATCGCGATCACGAACGGCTCGTCTTCGCGAACGAGGCCGGCTTCGCGATACTTCCGATACTTGCGCCACTTCTCATCGATCGCGTTCGTGATGCGCAACATGAGCTCCCGATCGGGAACCTTGCGCATCGGTGAATTCGGATCGGTGTCGAGTGGCGGCACCGCGTCGCGGCCAACACCGGCGGTCGCGATCACAGCTTCGATCCAAGCGGTCACGTCGCCAATTTGAATGTCAGGACCGCCGTTGCGTTTTCGCTTCCCTTCACGCGGCTTCACGTCGTGGCCCTGATCGACGAATGACGCGGCCAAGTACATCTCCCAAACAACCGGCTGCAGGGCACGAGCCGCAGCTTCCGGCCGGCCCTCGTCAAGATAGGGTTCCGACAACTCCCACAGGCGCTCGACGTATGCCGCAGCGTCGCGCCACGCCCGCATGTGGTGGTAAAGGGTGTCGTCGGCCGGAGAGACTCCGAAGAAATCGCCCATCACCATTCCGATGCCATCACTCGTACTCGAAGCGAACGCACTCCGGGCATCGCTCCGGCTGTTCTTCGATGACCTGCTTGATCAAATCCGTCATTTCACGTGAGGAAGCAAATGTGTCTCCGAGCTTGCCCGCGGATAGTCGGCTGTTGCCCAACTTGTAGGCCGACACCGGCTCCTCCATTCCTTCAAACGTGCTTCCGTGAAACTCGCACACGCGGATCACGCCGGCGTCGATCGCGATCCGGGTCGCCATGCGTTCTTGTTCTTCAAACTCCGCCTGCTTCTGCTTCCAGTAGCCCATCGATTTTCTCCCGCGTTAGTACCCGCCCGGATACGTGCGTGACGGCGAACCACCCATCATGATAAACGGCGGATGGAGGAACACATGCAGCAAACTGAGCAGTGGAACGCTTCGTTGCCGATACGCGAGGAAGTGTGGGACGACTTTCAGAAACAGCGGCGCGTCGTCTTCGATCAGCTCGCATATCTTCGGACCGCCCTTTACCTGCTCCGCGAAGTTGCCAGTTTCCCGTTCGACGAGTTCGTCGCTCCAGACGATCGAATTTTCTTCACCGTCGCGGGGCGGGCGCTCTATGAAACTGCCGTGCTCGCCATCACGAAACTAACGACCGACGAAGGAGATGTCCTGACGGTCAACCGTTTCGCAACAACGTCCTCCAGATGCTCCGACCTGACTTGGTCGAGTCTTTTCGAGACAAGCTCAAGAACACGAAGTTTGACGCCGGCCTGAGAGATGTCGCCCAACGCGTGAAAGATCTCCGCAACGCGCGGCACGCACATCTCTCGCTCCAGAAGATCCTGGAAGGGTCGACACGTCTCGTCGCCGCCCAAGAACTGGAGAGCCTTGCCGACGAACTCGAGAAGCTGTATAAGCCGCTTCTCTTCGGAGCGTCGGCCTCTTTTCTGCCCATCCCGTACGACCCCGAAATCCGTGCCGCCAACTCGCAGAATGAGACGGATATTGCGCGCCTCTTGAACGTTGTCGCGCGCGAAAGTTACTCTCTCAATCTTCCCGAAAGAGATCCGAGGGCCTGGGAGAAGCGGCGTGCAACGATGACGGACGACGCGTTGAACACCTTCAACGTGTGGCGTCGGCGTGCTGGGTTGTCGCCCATCTGAAACGGCCAGGTTTAGCCGGACCGATGTCGTCACGCTGCTCTTGGGACGCTAGTAGCTCTGCGAGCAACGAACCTGAACGGAGCCAAAAGGGAAGGGGGATACGCCGGAGTTCCGGCATTACGGACACGAAAGGGAACGTATCCGTTACCACCGTGCCCGGAAATGGAACTTACACGTTCCGAGCGGGGAAATTTTCTTGTGCGGGGGTCCGCCGTGTGGTAAAAGCAAAGCGGCTCAGTCAGAGCCTGTCAGGGTGCGGTGTGAAGCTTCAGGACAACTGGAGCGTAACTCCAGCCGGGTTATACCCTGCAAGACCGGGCATCCGGCGCCGCGGCTCCGAATGCCAGCCTCAACCACGCCTCGCTCTGACTGAGCCACTTTTTCTAACGAGCGTTTTCGCGATACCTGACACCATCCTAAATAATCGCGAGCCAGAAAGTAACTTTCTGATGTCGCCTAGAATATCGATAAAAGCGTCGCTGTGTCAATGACGGCCATTTCAGCAGCGCTGATACGTTGAATAATTGCGCGCGCAATATCGAGCGTTCAAGCGAAGCACATCTGAGCCGCTTTCACGAAGGCCAGGTGAAGGTACGCCAAAATGCGAATGCTTCAGGCTGAGCACGCCGAGAAGATCAGTCGACTTTACGCTGCTTCTTCAGAAGTGGCAACTCGTCGTCACCGAAAACACCTTGCCCCGAGTTCACAACCAAAACAGATGCGTCGGCTACAACATCTCGCTCGGTGTCAGAACCGCTAACGATCTCAAGCAGCCCTTTTCGTTCATCGGCGCCGGCGATATCGATCCAGTGACCTAGGGCGGCCAACCACACGTTGCTCACCACGCTGCGTAGCCCAGCCTGTTCCTTCAGGCGGGCCTAAGAGAAACTAACCGGCGGTCCGGCCGGTGAGGGGGCGGTTGTTAGGCGGCAAAAGGAGCAATCAGACTTCCAGCGATTGGAGACTCTCCGTAAACCATCCGGCCATCGTAACCTCTGAGCAACGCTCCCACTCTGGATGTTTGATCGCTTTGATCTCGCCCTTGACAAAGTCAAGCGCACGCTCGAAATCCTCAGTCAGAACCGTTGGATCGTTTCCGAAACCTTGATGTGTCAGACACCACAATATGGCAAGACAAAATAAGGCAGTATCCCTGAGATCCTGCGGAGACAGCCTAACTTCGATGTGAGTATTTGTTTCGACGACAGATCCGGAAATCAGACCTCCGCCAGCACCTATTCCCGCTCCGATTTTAGCGCCAACAATTGCCCCTACCGGCCCTCCTAAGACGGCGCCGATGGCGAGTCCCAGCAGCGTGCCGATGCCGGTGGCGATTCCACTGTGTGTGGCCATCGCCGTCATGCGTTCACTTTTGCGCTTGAACTCCGTCTCCTTCAGCCGTAGTGTGTGCTCTGAAGTAGCGACAGCAATTTCATAAAGCTTGCGTGATTCCTCGGCAAACTGCTGAAGGTAAAGTGAGACCTCGTCGGCGACCTGCTGTCGCAACCGTGCTTTGACAGAGGAAACGTTGTGGTTCTCGCGCTCAGATTCGTCGGTCGCCAGTAGAGCTCGGCACGCCAGTAGTGTGCCAGCCGCCAACTTGCTTGCTTTGACGCGTGTTCGGTTCAGGGATTCGACAAATTCGGCCAGCCGTTTTTGGAAAATGACGCGCTTTTCGCCCACCAGTATACTCGCTATCGCGGAATAGATGTCCGCGAGCCGCGAGTATCGATCCCAATGTGCATCAAAGTCGAACACGCTTGTAACGCCTTCTTCCGACAGCGCATGCGTCCAGGCTGCTTCGCGGGCACTGAGTTGGTTCCTCTTCAGAGCTTTGCTCTGCTGAATGCGTTTGTTAAGCAATCCTATAATTCGCGGATTAACTTTGGCTATGAGGTGGAGTTCATCGCGGTGCGTATCGCCGGGCACCGTCTCCAATGAGCCAACATAAATGACGACATCTGCTGACGCGATAGCACGAAGGGCCACCTTCTCTGCGTCATACTTGGGTTCGATGTTTTCGATTGAAACGTCGCTTCGTTCCAACTGTGGCCAAACCGCGCTAGCGCGAGTGAAGCCGGGACAATCAATAAACGTCGCGTGTAAGAGTGGATATTCGATCGGCTCCGCCTCACGCGTGGTGCCTTCGCTGTCCGCTATCACGCCGCAAGCGGCCTTCGTCATAGTGCGAAGAAGGGTCGTTTTGCCTAAATTGCTGTGACCGGCTATCGCAATGGTCGTCATAACCCTCCGCCTGCGCAACACATAGAGCACGTGAGCGAGAATCCAAATATATATCGCGTACAGCATGCAGCGGGAAGTATGGCGATGCTACCATAAGCGCCGTCCCCGGAGGAAGCGGTTTCAAGCTTCGCCTCACCAGTCCTGAGGATGTCTAACGTGACGGCAAAGTTATTGTTCTTCTCGTGAACGCCTCCATCGACTCTCCATTGACAAGGGGCCGTATCCAAAAGACGGTTTGGTAAAAGCGTCAGGTCGACCGGCTCGAGGTCTGGCAAGAGCTCTTTCACGCGGCTCTCGGCGTTTTCGCTTGCTCCCACCTAGAAAACGATGAGCGTGCCCGCGTTTCCGAGGATCGCGCTCCTTACCTCCGGCGCGATCTGTCAAGGGAAGTGGCACAGTGACCTGCGCCTCCGCGCTCGCGCCACGCTCTTCAACGATGTCCTCGTTGAAGCTAGCGATCGTGCTAAAGAGGCGCGAGAGAAGCCTCCTCGTTTTCGATGGCCGGAAGGGAGTGGCCCGAAGATTTGGAGGAGCCCCGGCTCGAGGCCGCCGGAAGACCTCCACTCGATGTTAGCGCTGGCGGTCGATCATTCGTAAATTCGGATCTCGTCGCGACGCCGCATGTACGAGCGAAGGTCCCAGTCTCTTCGCCACTTGTCGAGGCTTCCGCCTTCCTCAATGATCGTGCGTGGCAGAGGTGAACCGGCCAGTTGGTCGAGTGCGGATCGTTCGTCCGGCGCTTCGAACTCGTAGGCTTCCCGTCGCCACTCAAACTCCGACCACGTTTCATGCAGCACTTTCAGACAGCATAATCCGGTCCAATACGGTTCGAAGATATTGCGGTCGGTTATTATCAGCTGTACACCGCCGCAGACGCGATGCGCCTGCTTCTGAAACATAGGCATGAAGTAGTTAGGCGCAAACTCGACTCCCGGCAATCGGAGCTCATTCAGTTCACCAGCCAGCCGATAGGGATCGATACCCGGCGCACCAAACATCACGAACGGTAGTGCCGTACCCCTTCCTTCGCTCGCACGTGTGGATTCGATTAGGCACATGCCAGGATAAGCTGTTGCGGTGGTAATCGAAGGAATGTTTGGCGAAGGCGGAATCCAGGGCAGGTCTGTATCATCCCACCACATCGCGCGTCGCCACCCTTGCATAGGTATCACCTCAAGGTCGCAAGCATACCGGTCATCTACCGTCCTGAAGAACAGCGCAAGTTCTCCAATCGTTAGTCCATGTCTCGGCGGAATCGAAAATTGACCCACAAAACTTAGCCATTCAGGTCCATCCGGGAGATTCCCCTCAACAGTTATGCCATTAACTGGATTCGGCCGATCGCAAACAATCACTCGTGTGCCAGTCTGATTGCATACCTCCATGCAATACGCCATCGTCGTGGCGAACGTGTAATACCGCGAGCCGATGTCCTGAAGATCCACTATCAAACATTCAACATCGGTTAATAGATGTGGTTTAGGTCGCAGCGCATCCTTAGTGCGCCTGAGCTCCTTCTTCCACGCCTGAATACCTTCCGGTGTAAGTTCACGAGGTTGCACGGGGTATTCTGCGTACAGCGATATGACTTCCTTGCCGAGCACCGCATCGATTTCTGGTTCTGGTTCGGGAAAAGCCGATCGCAAAGCCCAGAAGCCGTGTTCCGGCGCGAAAACACGCGCGATCTCCGCAACCCCCGCGACTGCATCCACGCTCCTCCGCAAATCGTGGGTGACGGCCGCGTGGTGCGATAGGACGGCGACCCGGCAACCGGCGATTGTCGCTGGCTGTGCTACCAGAGCTTCGATGCCTAGCGTAACCGGTGACTTCAAAGTAGGGACTTACCTCCTCGACTTCCTTCGATTTGTCATCAGTAAATCCACTTCGTCCTCATCGAATACGCCCGAACCAGAGTTGATAACAAGGGTGCGGGTGCCGCGTTGATCCTCTTCTCCGTGAGCGATCATTTGGGCCAGACCCGGGTGGGGGGCGATCCCAAGAAGCGCGCCGAACGCGACGAGCGCGGATGGCTCGCTCGCGATGCTGTACCGGAGATACTCGAACGCCTCTCGTTGCATTTGACGCGACACTTGCAGCACGGTGATTTCGTTTCTCTCCTGAAGAAATCGAATGCAGCGAGCGAGTGGCGTGTAGGCACCGGCGAGCTTTGGAGCTATCGCGTCGTCAGATGTTTTCCGCCGCCCGTTGGTCGTCGACTCCGACGTCGTCAAAAGGTTATCGCCGGCGGGTACGGCCGCGATGAGACGAGCCGGCGACTCCGCGTCCTGTATACCCAGGTAGGCTCCAAGCACCAAATTACCCGTACCGAGTGGCGCCACGATGAAATCAAAGGAGATTCGATGTAGGAGTTCGCCGATGAGGATTCGGTACATGAGTGTACCTACCCCGTCCCAACCGTCCGAAACATGCCACGTGCCGGGCGTCGGCTCGTCGGATGAGAGGCTCTTGTTGAGGCGGGCGTTTAGCGTTCGCCAAACTTCCTTCGGGACCACGACGCGCGCCCCTTCATGGCGCGACAGCTTTTGGGTTTCCGAGCCCCACGAACGGAGAGCCATCCGAATATTCGAAGCGATCGAGTCGTCGACTAGCGAATACACGACGCGGTTGCCGCTAGTTCGGAGATTCAGTTCGTAGATTAGTTTCGCGAGGCTCAACCCCGCGTTACCCGCCGTATAAGTCACGATGTTCGAGATACCTCGCTCAATGGCCAAGTTGACGACCGCCCACGACTTCGCATCCTTCAGAGTATTTGTGAAGGGATACGTTGCCATGTCGAGTACAAATACCTCAGGTAGGCTAGTCCATACCTGTAGCCGCGGGGAGCGGTGCACTAGAGGAGCCGCCAAGTGAAACCCGTAATCTTCAGCGAGGTAATCTCTTCGGTAGGGCAGCAATCGAGCGTAGTCCGGAGAAGGTCCTCGTGGCGCCGATATTTCTTCAACACTGGGCGCAAGTGTTGCGAAAAGGCACCTCACATCATGTTCAGATGGCTTGGGTCTTGTTGGAGAGGGTTCCGGCAGAAGGCTCACGAAGCGGCCGTCCAGATCGGCTTCTCGATTTGAATAGCATTCTGGATTGGGACAGCGACGGTCATTAGGATCGAAAACGGGAACTGATGTCGGGCAGCAGAAACAGTGACTCTCTAGATCGGGAAAAGCAATCGCTCCCGTCGTTACGATCGGCAACGAAGGCAGGAGTGTCTTCGCTTCCAGATGGGGCGCGGGAATCTTCTTGAGCGATAGGCTCAGATAAAGAAGTCCTGGCTCGATACCATTTCTGTATTTCGCCGTCGGGCCGCCAAATTTAAGCTGCCACCATTCGCCGCCCGCAAAACCATCGTAAGGCTCGAAATTCTTCAGATTTGCGCCGACATCTTCAGGCACTTTCCTAAACGACGATGGCGCATATGCGGTCTTTTTAATTTCTTCGTTGGCGAAGACGGATGTTTGAAGGGCGGCGACATCAATTTTCTTGAGAGCGAAGGGAAACCCTGATTCGCGTATATCGGCCGCAAGCATGTCGAACAAGACCTTCGCCGCCACCGTCGGTAGGCTTCCCCGATGG
>DASXHZ010000022.1:0-8859 GCA_036488085.1 Thermoanaerobaculia bacterium | reverse complement strand
CGATCTGGCGAGGCCGCCGCCGCCCCACTCAGTACCGTCTTTCTCACCGTTCCCTTCTTTCTCGCGCCCTTCTTCTACCTGACGACCGGCAAGGCGGGATGGGTGCTGATCCTTCCGCCTGCCTTGGCATTCGTCGCGACGCGCGTCTACGCCCTCGGCCGATCGAGTCGCTGGCTTCGCGACCTGTTCACACGCGACCTCGCGCCGTATCACGCGTTGCTGTTCGCGGAGGCGGCGGGATGGGTGATCTTCCGCTACATCGCGACGGGAAGGCGGATCGCGCACGTCGTCACGCTCTTCCTCGAGATCCCTTTCGTTGCGCTGTTCCTCGCTCTCTTCTGGTGCGTCGCGTTCCTCGCCGTCCGCCTGTTGGAGATCGGCTTCGGCGTGCCGCGCCGCGCCGCGTTCGCGCGCGTCACCACCGCGGCCATTCCCTTCGTGGCGTTGCCGCTCCTCGGCCTGGTCCAGTCGCCAACGCCGCTCGCGGGCTTGGCGGTCGCCGTCGTCGCGCTGTTCGTCCTCATTCTCGCGACCTTCGTGAAACCGCTCGCGCCTCGCACGGCGTGGGGAGTCGCGGCCTACCTGCTGATTCCCTTCCTCGTCTTCGCGGTCAGCTACGCGTCGAGCGCGCACATCACGGAGGCGGTCGACCTCTTCCACCGCGGCGAGTCGATCGGACCGGCGTCCGATTACCTACGCGGCAAGACTCCCTACATCGACGTCTTTCCTCTGCACGGGATGCTGGAAGACGGCCTGGCGGACGCCTGGCTCATGGAGCTCTTCGGCCGCTCGTTCGACGTCACCGTCGCCCGCACCGCGATCATCGGCGCGTTCCTCGGTGTCTCGATCTGGTTCCTCGGTCTCGCGATCTTCGACTCGATTCCGCTGGCGGGGCTGTGCGTCGTGATGGGAGCGTGGACGACGGCGGAGAACGACCGGACGTTCTTTCAAATCGCCGCGGTCGCGCTGTTGTGGATCGCGTTGCGGCGGAGAAGCAACCTGGCCGCGATCGGCAGCGGCGTCTTCGCCGCCGTCGCGCTCTTTTTCAGCTACGACATCGGGATGTACACGATCGCGAGCGCGGTGGCTGCGTGCGCGGTGCTGGCAGTCATTCGTGAATTGAAACCGATTCGCGCGTTCCTCTTCTTCGCGCTCGGGTTTGCTCTCGGCGCCGCGCCATTCGTGGTCTATCTCACGTCGCGTGGCGCGCTCGGCGCGTTCTTCACGACCTCGTTCGTCACCATCCCGAGGATCATCGACGCCGTCTGGTCGCTGCCGTTCCCCGACCTCGTCACGCCGTTCCGCGGCAACAACCTCAACCTCCACACGCTCGCCGACTTCGTGCTGCTGGAGAAGTTTCACCTCATCCTCAGCCCGCTCGTCATCGCGGTCGCGACGATCTACGTCATCCAGCGGCTCATCCGCCGCCGCGCCGAGACGCTCGATCTCGCGCTCCTCGTCCTCACCGTTTTCGCTGCCGTCACGCAGCGCACGGCGTTCGGGCGCGCGGAGTTCCGGCACCAGTACTTTGCCGCGTTCCTGATCGGTCCGATGATCGTGATCCTCGGCATCTTCGCGGCACGAAAGATTCGCGAGGTGTGGAGCGGCGGCGACGAAGGGACGCGCGCGTTCGTCATCGCGGTGATGCTGATCGCCGCTCCGATCGCGGCCGTCCTCTTCTGGATCCCCGACCTGGTCAACGCGCGGCTCGACGACGTCATCAACTACCAGCGGCGCGTGATCCATGTTCTATACGACCCGCACGCGGACGAGGTGCGCGACCGTATCGACGCCGTGAGCGCCGAGGTGAAACGGCTGACGCGCGGTCCGATCTATGACTTTTCCAATCAGCCGGCGTTCTACTTTTTCTGCGACCGGCCGAATCCGACGCCGTTCTACCAGGTGCCGATCGCGTCGCCGGCGGTCTTTCAGGCGGACATCATCAACCGGCTGGAGCGCGCGAAGCCGTACGTCGTCATCCGGACCTCGCCCGAGACGTACGACGAGTTCGACGGCGTGCCGAATACGATGCGCGCGCAGGCGGTCGCGGCGTACCTTGACGACTGCTATGCCTTCTACCGTGCGATTCGCGGTGTGGAGGTCTGGACGCGGAAGCTGCGCGCCGCTCCGCAGCGCACTGCGAGCTACCTCCGGCTCGTGCACATGCCGAAGCAGGAGGAGGTCGCGACGTCGTTCCGCGAGCGGATGGTGTTCCCACTCGCCGGCATCACGGGCGGCGTGAGCGGCGCGTTCTGGGTCTCGAATCTCACCCTGCACAACCCGACGCGCGAGCCGCTGTTCGCGACGCTGCGGTTTGCGACGGCACAGGCGCGTGTCGATCGTCGCATCAGGCTCGCGCCGCGCCAGACGCTCTTCCTCCCGGCAGTTGCGAGGTCGCTCTTCAACACGACGGGCCTCGGGACGCTGTGGATCGAATACCGCGCGAACCACGCGCCGGTCGCGCTCCTCGAGACGAGCGACGTCGCGCACGGCGGCCGCAGCTCGATCGAGAAGCCGCTGACGGTACGCGATTCAGCGACGTTCGGTGGCGACACGCCGGAGCTGACCATCGTCGGCGTCCCGTCGACGTCGCAGCGGCGCGTTTCGATCGGCGTCGTGAACATCGGCATCGCGCCGGCGATCTTCCGTGTGTCGGCGGACGGCGGGAAGCCGTTCGAGATCGAGGCCCCCGAGGATGATTTGCGGCTGGTGCCGGAACCGGAGAAGCGGCTCGGCATGGCGATCACGCCGACCACGACGCTCCGCATCGAGCCGCGGTCGGGGACCGGAGTCGCGTTCGTAACGGTCGTCGACGCGAACGGCGACACGCAGTTCCTTCCGGCCGTTCCGTCGCAGAAATGAACCGGATCGAGACTCCGTGGCCGAATGTGCTGGTGCTTCAAGGACCGGCCGACGCGCAGGTTCTTGGAGAGGCGGACGCCCTCGTCCGCCTGCCGCGCGTCAGCGCGGCTACGCCGCGTGGGCGGACGAGGGCGGACGCCCCTCCGGGGAATCTAGAGACGTTTGCCAGCGAGAAGCGCCGCCACGAGTGGGTTCTCTCGCGGACAGCGCTGAAGCTCCTCGGCAATGCGCCGTACTCGTCGCTGTCGCACTCCGGCGATTACGCCGCCGCGGCGATTGGCGGCTCGCCGGTCGGCGTCGATGTACAAGTCGTACGACCGCTCGCGGAGCGCGCCGCCCACCTCTTCCTGAGCGACGAAGAGCAAGCTGACATGGAGCGCTGCGTCATCGCGCATCGCATCATCCACTTCTTCTGCGCCAAGGAAGCGGCCTGGAAGGCGCGCGGCGGCGCGATCCCGACATTGAAACAAATCCCGCTCAAACTGAAAGAGGAGACCGCGACGGGTCTCCTCTTCGATTCAGCTGCGACCTATGCGACCGGCGACATCGTCGTGGCGGTTACGACCATTTCTTGAGCAGCGCCTTCGCGTCCTCGGTGGCCGCCGCCTGTTCGACCTCGTAGTTCGGATCGTTCGGCGCGGTGACGGTCTCGCGCAGCATCTGGATGGCCTGCGGCTTGGTGTCGCTGTTGTTGTCGACCATCGCCTCGGCGAGAAAGACGCGCGTGATCTTGTTCGTCGGGTCGATCTTGAACGACTCGTTCAGATAGCGAACCGCTTCCTTGCTCGACGCCCAGCCGGTGATGAACGGGATGTGCGGCGTCTGGTCGTGCAATCGCCCGAGAACGCGGCTTGGGGAGCCGCCTTCGAGCCGCGGGTCGGCGAGCTCCGCGATGGTTGCCTCGCGCTTGATGCGATCGGCCGCCCCTTCGCGCGCGGCCGCCATCTTGCCGTAAGCCAGCGCCCACTCGCCCCAGTTGATGGAGTCCCAGAGAAAGACCTCGGAGGCGCCGGGAATGGTCCGGGCCGCGTCCGCTACCTGCTTCTCGGGCGCTTTCGTGATCGACGTGACGCCCTTCGCGTGCAGGGCGCGGTCAACAACGGCGAGCGCGTCCTCTCCCGCCTTCTTCGCCTCGTCGTAGACCTTCTTCCTCTCGTCGTTGGACGCGACGACGTACTGTCCTTTGAAACGGATCGAGCGCAGCAGCTTCCACCGCGCTTCGAGGTCGTTCGGGTTGGCGGCGATCGCTCTCAGGTAGGCGGCGATCGCGGCGTCGGCGTGCGCCGCTTTGGCGTGGCCGGCAACCTGCCCCTCGGCGCGCAACGCCCAGTGCTGGTCTCCGTCGGCGATCTGCGCGAGGGCGGACGCCGCGGCAAGGAGGGAAACGACAACGAGAGCCATCGTCATCTTTCGCATGGCGCGGATTGTACCGCTGAGCTGGAACGCAGCTTGAACTCGCTTCGGGCGTGCGCAACACGATGTTGATCGGAGCCCTCGCGCTGGTGCTCGCCGCCTGCCGCGGCGAGAAGGTGCCGCGCGACTACCAGAACGAGCCGCCCGCCATGACTCATCCGGTGAATTCGAGCACGCAGACCCCGACCGCTCACGGGATGCCTGCCGCGGCGCCCGAGCCGTCGCAAGGCGTCGATGGGAAGACGGTCAAACCCGTAACCCCCTCGCCCCTCGCGCCGAAGACGAAGGTGCCCGACACCGCGCCGGGATTGCCGCCGAACGCCGTGACCACGATGACCCCTCCCGGCCAGCCGGCGGGGACGACGACGCATACGTAGGCGCGCAGACACGAATGTCTGCGCTCCACGATCCGGAGCAGGATGGAGCGCAGACATTCTTGTCTGCGCGGTAGCATGCGTTCCCTTGCGGATTGCCTTCTTCGGAACGCCTCAGTTTGCGGTTCCGGCTCTCGATGCGTTGGCGCGGGAGCATGAGGTGGTGCTCGTCGTCGCGCAGGCGGACAAGCCGGCGGGACGCGGGATGGAGGTGAAAGCGCCAGCGGTCGCCGTGCGGGCGCGCGAGCTCGGCGTGCCGCTGATTCAGCCGGCGAAGGTTCGCGAGGCGATCGAGGACGTCCGGCGCGCGAGCCCGGACATCGCAATCGTCGTCGCGTACGGAAAGATCCTTCCTGCGGCGCTGCTCGAGATCCCGCGACGTGGGTTCCTGAACATTCACGGCTCGATCCTGCCGCGATGGCGTGGGGCGGCGCCGATCCAGCGCGCGATCGAGCACGGCGACCCGGAGACGGGCGTGACGATCATGCGCGTCGACGAGGAACTCGACCACGGGCCGATGCTCGCGATCGCGAAGACGCCGATCGGGGCGGACGAACACGCGCCATCACTCGCCGCACGCCTCTCGACGATCGGCGCCGAGGCACTGCTCGACGTGCTCGCGCGGCTCGACTCGATCGAGGAGACGGCGCAGGACCACGCCCTCGCTACCTTTGCGCCGAAAATCGAAAAGTCCGAGGGAGAGATCGACTGGAACGCGAGCGCGAAGTCGATTTACGACAAGTTCCGGGCGTTCGATCCGTGGCCCGGCGTCTTCACGAAAGAGGGCCTGAAACTCATCGACATCCAACCGGCTACCGGCCACCAGCCACCGGCCACTATCGTGGCCATCGACGACGGCGTCACAATCGCGTGCGGCGACGGCGCGATTCGGATCATCACGATGCAGCGCCCCGGCAAGCCTCGCGCGGCCGCGGGCGACGTCGCGCGCGGACTGCGGTGGCGGGTCGGGACGCGCCTGTCGTGAACGACCGCGCGCGGGCGCTGGCGCTGCTGCGCCGGATCGAACGGGAGTCGCTGTTCGCGTCGTTCGTGCTCGCCGGCGAGACGGGTTTCGTTCGCACCCTAGTCCTCGGCGTCCTCCGCTGGCGCTCGCGCCTCGACTTCGTGATCGAGACGCTCGCGAAGCGCGCCATCGAGCCCGAGATTCTCGATGTCCTGCGCCTCGGCGCGTACCAGCTTCTCTACATGGACGTCGCGCAATACGCAGCGGTCGGCGAGGCGGTGGAGCTCGCGCCGAAACGCGCTCGCGGGTTCGTGAACGCGATCCTGCGGCGTATCACGCGGGGGGACGTCCCAGAGCCGCGCGACCTGGCGACACGTACGGCGCATCCGCCCTGGCTGATCGAGCGCTGGACACGCTTCTATGGCGCCGACCGCGCGGCAAGGATCGCCGAGGCGAACCAGGAGATGTCGTATCCCGACGTGCTAGCGCTGACCGGCGAGGCGCCGCCGGACGCAACGCCTTCAACGCTCGCCGAACGCATCTGGAAGCTTCGCGGATCGAGCGCTGAGCTGGATCGCGCGAAGTTCTGGCCAATGGACGAAGGAAGCGCGGTCATCGCCTCGATCGCCTCGAGCCTCGGCGACGAGGTCCTCGATCTCGCCGCGGCGCCGGGTGGCAAGACGTTGTACATGCGTCGAGCGGGGCGCCGGGTGATCAGCAACGACATTTCGATCACGCGTTTGATGCCGCTGTTCAAACGCGACGCGACGATCGTCGTCTCCGACGCGCGCAAACCTGCTTTTCGAACGAAGTTCGACGTCGTCCTTCTCGACGCTCCGTGCAGCGCGACCGGGACGATCCGAAAGAATCCGGAGCTCAAGTGGCGGCTCCGCGAAAGCGACCTCGCTGCGTTCGTCACGCTCCAGCGCGACATGATTGCCTCCGCCTTATCGCTCGCAAAAAAGTATGTCCTTTATTCGACATGTTCACTGGAGCGTGAAGAGAACGACGACGTGGTCGCGTCATCCGGAGCGCGCATCGTTCCGATCGAGAACGGCTCTTGGATCGACGACGGCGTGCTTCGTCTCACTCCCGAATCCGGCGCCGACGGATTCACCGCGCACGTGATCACACATTGATAAAGTGCGCGGTTCATGCCGCGCGACCTGGTCATCGGGAACGGCTGCCTGCTCGTCGGCTTCGACGCGCAGTACCGGCTCGCCGACTTCTACTTCCCGCACGTCGGGATGGAGAACCACTCCGCGTCGCCGTTCCGCTTCGGCGTCTGGGCGAACGACGCGATCTCGTGGGTCGAGGATGCGCCGTGGCGGAAGGAGATCACGTACCTCCGCGACACGCTCGTCGGCGACGTCACGTGTGAGCACGCGGACCTGCAACTTCGCCTCCGCTGTTACGACGCGGTCGACACCGACGCGAACGTCTATCTCCGCAAGATCGTCGTCCGGAACCTCGGCGAGGCACAGCGGACGATCAAGCTCTTCTTCCACCACGACTTCAACCTTTACGGCAACGCCATCGCCGATACCGCGTACTTCGATCCGCAGAGCGGCGCGATCGTGCACTACAAGGCGAAGCGCTATCTCCTGATCAACAGCGACGCTGGCGTGCCGGAGTACGCATGCGGGCGCAGCGGTATCGCGGGAGCCGAGGGGACGTGGCGGGATGCGGAGGACGGCGTGCTGTCGATGGAAGCGATCGCGCAGGGCGCGGTCGACTCCACGATCGCGATTCCGGTCACTCTGGAGCCGCATGGCTCGCACACCATCAACTACTGGATCTGCGCGGGCAAACGCTACGGCGAGGTGCGCGAGCTGGACCGGCGCCTACGCGAGGAAACGCCGGCGCGCGTGATGGCGCGGACCGCGTCGTACTGGTACACCTGGGTGAACAAGAACGAAGACTCGTTCGGCGACCTGCCGGACGAGCTCGTGGAGCTGTATCGCAGGTCGCTGCTCGTGATCGCCACGCAGTGCGACCGCAACGGCGCCGTGATCGCCGCGAACGACTCCGACATCCAGTGGGGCCACAACGATCACTACTCGTACATGTGGCCGCGCGACGCGGTCTTCGTCTGCGATGCAATGGACCGCGCCGGATACACCGAGCAGACGCGCCGCTTCCTGGTCTTCGCGGAGAAGCTGATCCACGAGAACGGCTGGTTCCTCCACAAGTACAACCCCGACGGAACGCTCGCGTCGCTGTGGCATCCGTGGGTGCGCGACGGAAAGCCGCAACTGCCGATCCAGGAAGACGAGACCGCGCTGGTGATCTGGCTCGTTGCGCGGCATTACGAGCGGACGCGTGACCTCGACCTGCTTCGCAGCGTTTACCGGCGGCTCGTCGTGCAGCCGGCTGAATTTCTCGCTTCGTTCCGTGACCCGGAGACACACCTGCCGAAGCCGAGCTTCGACATCTGGGAGGAGCGCCACGGCGTCTTCACCTTCACCTGCGCCGCGGTGATCGCCGGACTCGAAGCCGCGTCGACGATCGCGAATCTCTTCAACGACGCGGAGCGGAGGGATCGCTACGCCGCCGCGGCGCAGGAAGTGCGCGACGCGACGCTGCAGCACCTCTTCGTTCCGGACGACAAGCACTTCGCGCGCGGCCTCATCTCGAAGGAGAACGGCCTCGAGCTCGACCCATCGCTCGATATCTCGGTCTTCGGCGTCTTCTACCTTGGCGCGTTCTCGGCCGGGAGCGCGGCGGTGGAGTCGACGATGCGCGCGGTCCGCGAGAAGCTCGCGGTGCAGACCGAGGTCGGCGGCTTCGCGCGATACGCCGGCGACGCGTACCACCGGATCAGCGAAGAAACCGGACGGGTGCCGGGGAATCCGTGGATCCTCTGCTCGCTCTGGCTGGCGGAGTACGCGATCGCGACCGCCTCACGCGTCGAAGAACTGCAGACCGCGATCGACATCCTCTCGTGGGTCCGTTCGAAGGCGCTTCCGTCCCTCATCCTGCCGGAGCAGGTCGACCCGTACGATGGCTCGCCGCTGAGTGTCGCGCCGCTGACGTGGAGTCATGCACAGCTCGTTTCAGTCGTACGTGGCTACCTCGCCGCGCGCGCAAAATGATCTATTCTGGTAGCGGAAAAAAGGGGGCTCCATGGCAGGCAAGGCCGACGTCATCAACGCGATGTCCGATCAGGCCGGCATCTCGAAGAAAGAAGCTGCCGCGGCGTTCGATGCATTCGTGAACTTCATCTCCGATTCATGCGGCCGCGGC
>DASXHZ010000006.1:0-26784 GCA_036488085.1 Thermoanaerobaculia bacterium | reverse complement strand
CACCCGGTCGAACCGCGACTCCGGCGCACGCGGCGCATAGAAGTTGTCGAGCACCGCCGTCGCCACCATCAGCACGACAAGTGTCATCGAGATGCCGAAGAGGGAGATGAAGGTGAAGAACTTTCGTCGGGCCAATACCTTGAGGGCGAGTTTGAAGTAGGTTTTCATGGCGTTATCCGTGATCCGTGATCCGTGATCCGCTCCGCTTTTCATCACGGATCACGGATGACGGATCACGGCCTCTAGGCGACTTGCCTCCCGTCGAACAGGCGCACGATGCGATCGGTTTGCTTCGCGAAACGCTCGTCATGCGTGACCATGACAACGGTCGTCTTCTGCTCGCGATTGAGTCCGTGGAGGATCTCCATGATCTCTTCGCCCATCTGCGAGTCGAGGTTGCCGGTCGGCTCGTCCGCCAGGAGGATGCGCGGCTTGCCGACGATGGCGCGGGCGATCGCGACGCGCTGCTGCTGTCCGCCGGAGAGCTGCGTCGGAAAGTGGTGCACGCGGGAGGCGAGGCCGACGCGGTCGAGCGCCGCGAGCGCCATCTTCCGGCGGTCCTTCGCTGTCATCTTCCGGTAGAGCAGCGGGATCTCGACGTTGTCCACGACCGTCAGGTCGGGGACGAGGTGGAAGCTCTGGAAGACGAATCCGAGCTTCTCGTTGCGCAGCTTCGCAAGCGCCTTGTCGCCGGCACCGTTGATCTTGCCGCCGTCGAGCGAGAGCGAGCCGGTGGTCGGCCGGTCGAGGAGCCCGATCAGGTTCAGGAGCGTGCTCTTCCCGCAGCCAGACGGCCCCATGATCGAGACGAACTCCCCCTGCGTGACATCGAGATTGATGTTGTGCAGCGCGAGCGTCTCGACGCGCTCGGTGAGGTAAATCTTGTCGACGTTCTCTAAACGAATCATGTGCGTGCTCCTCAGTCGATGCGGAGCCGGTCGACCCCGCTGTAGTCACTCATGTTGTTGATGGCGATCTGATCGCCGGCGCGGAGGCCGCTCGCCACTTCGAGCGCGCTCTCCCCCTCGACGCCCCACCGCACCTGCGTCCGGACCAGGTCACCGCCGCGGAGGACGAAGACGTCTTCGACGGCGCTGTTGCCGAGCGAGCCGCGCTTGACGCGGAGCGCGTTGCTGCGCTGCGAGGTGAGAACGAAGACGTCGGCGCGGACGTTGTTGCGCAGCTTCGGATGCGACCGCTCGTCGAGCGCGATCCAGAAGCGGACGCTCCCGTTCTCGACGCGCGGATCGATCGAAGTGATCGCGCCGCCGATGCTGGTCGTGTCGTCGAGCTTCACGCGGACGCGCATGCCCGGCGCGAGCTCGCTGGCGTGGAGGTCCGAGATCGTCGCGGCGACCCGGTACGACGAGAGGTCGGCGATGCGCGCCACGACGTCGCCCTTGCGGAGCGCGGCGCCGGCATCCTCCACGATCGACGTGATCACGCCGCCGCGATCGGCGCCCATCATGGCGAGCGAGAGCTGGCGCTGCGACTCCTGCCGCTCGCGCTGCAGCGTCGCGATGGCCGCCGTGATCGACGCGAGCTGCGCGTCGCCCGTCCGTCGCGCGCGCGCCAGCGCCTCGCCGAGCTGTTGGAGCTCGATCTCGCTTTTCTTCAGCGACGCCGCGGCCGCGAGGTTGTCCTGCGACGAGACGAGTCCCTCGCGCGCCAGCGTGGCGTTCTCCTGCGCCTTGAACTGCAGGATGTCGCGGTCGAGTTTCTTCGTCTCGGCCTGTGCACGGAGAGTCGCCAGGTTCTCTTCGATCCTGAGCTTCAGCTCCGCCTGCTCGCCCAACTTGGCGGCGACGCTGTCCGCGAGACGGTCGGTGTCGAGCTTCGCGGCCGAGGTGTCGAGCGCCACGAGCTCGTCGCCGGCGTGCACGTGATCTCCGGCGCGGTGCAGGATGCGGAGGACGCGCGCATCGACCGGCGAGGAGACGACCTGCTCGAACGCCGGCACGATCGTGCCGCTCGCCTGGAGCGACGCATCGACCGATCCGATCTCGACGCGCGCCAGCTCCACGTCGCGGCGCGCGATCGAAGGCCGCAGCCATTTCACCGTCGCGTGGACGAGAAAGGTCACCGCGGCGAGCGAAAGAACGGCAATCGCGACGCGTCGCAGGTTCCTGTTCCGCCGCACTTCCGGTTCGATCGGACGATCCATGGGGCGTCCCTAAGGCGAACGCGGTGCCACGTGTTGTACATGTATTTTCAGCAACTTACGCGCTTACTGCCGTTCGCTTTCGAACGGTAGTGTCCGATTCCGAACAGTCAGCGGCCCGCGCTCAGTGGCGTGGCATTCACTATCCGTTCCTTCCATGCGTAAAGTCATCGTCGTTCTCGCTCTCGTTTCCTGCTCGTCTCTCTTCGCACAGACAGTTACCGTCGGTACGCTGCCGCAGACGGGCGCCATCCAGTTCACGGTGACGCCGGCAACGTTCATCGATCTCACTCATCCGGCAACTGCGAGCGGGGCGATCAACACGGCCACGGTGCGGTGGTACGCCGGCGGCGGCGGCACGTGCGCGACCGCGTTCAAGGTGAAGTTCATCCACCCGAACGCCAGCGGCACCGGTTTCTCCGTCACGGAGAGAGGTCCGTTCAGCGCCACGCTGGGTAACGTGACGGTGCAGATCTCGCCGCCCGTCAACGTGTTCGCCGGCGACTACATCGGCGTGACGGTCCTCGGGGCACTGGACACTTGCGGAACGGTGACGTTCACGAGCTCGGATCCTTCCCAGCGCATGTGGGCCCAGAACGGCGACCTCGGCGCAACCGGAGACTTCAACACCGGCACCTTCGAGACCGGCCTCACGATGGGGGCGCTCGGCAAGAGCGCGGCCGAGTATCTCGCGGCCGTCGTTCCGGCAGCCGGTGCGTATCCGCTCCTCAGAACGCCGGATTGAGCGCCACACATCAGGCGATTACTTGTGTGCCTCCGGCAGACTGTAGGTCACCTTGCCCGTTTCGTCCAGGAAGTCCAGTCTGGCCATTCCCTCAGCCGTCACCTGCATTTTGATCCGCGGCTTCCCTTTGATATCAGACATCTCGAACAGTGTGGTGTTGTCGCGGCCCTTGCCGAGAAAAAGCCGCTGGGTGGTGAGCTCATTGTGATCGATCATTTCCTGAATCGCAGCTTTCCTGGCCGGCTCATCGGCGATTTTGTTGGCGTTCTCATATTTGGTGGTGAGCATGTCACTGGGAAGGTTGGGCTGCTGCCACACGGAGAGGCCTGCGGAATAGGCTCCGTTGTCGCCTTCCAGGTGCCTGAATCCGATCGTCTGATCGTTTCTGACTTTGTCGAAGGTCAGCGAACCAAAATGCCCTTTGCTGCCGTTTTCGCCGAAAACCAATCCGCCCATTTCATCGCCCGATTGATCGAAGAAAATGATTCCAGGCGGGCGCGGTCCGTCTCGCTTGATGATCTTCCCGTTCACGATCCCAGGGTGCTGGCGGTCCTGGTCGGAGATAACCATCCGAAGGCGGCCGTCCTTTTCCACGATATTGATCCGTTCGACGTCGATCTCTTCAAAGTGCGGCCCTTTGTTGTGCCTGGGCGATGCTGAAAGCAATGCCATCGCAGAAAGAAGCGCGGTAGACACCACTGCATAGACCTTCAGGAAACGAACGTCCCTCGCCAATTGTTTTTCCAAAGTGCCAACTCCTTCTCGAAGAATGTGACGGCATTCATCTCCGGATCGTCCCTTCTCAGGCGAGTTCTACTCGCGAAGAACGAAGATCGTTTATTGGAGGCAGTGAGAATCAGCCAAGTTGCCGCGTCCAGTTCGCATAGACACTGGCCGCCCATTATTCATAATGACGCCCGACAACCGCACGCAAGAGAGCTCGATCAAGTTCGCGGGAGGGTAACGAAGATTCAGGGAAGCGTCGCGATCCACTTCGCGACGCTTTCGTCCGTCATCTCTCCTCCGGGCCACCGGATCGCCGGCTCATACCACTCGTTGTTGCCGCGGACGCGGTTGCGGTAGACCTTGAGTGAGTAACCAAGGATGCCGAGTCCGCTCGGAAGATCGGCGTTCGTGTTGTCGATGTAAACAGCGTCGGCCGAAGTTGGAAGACCGATATGCGTCACGCCGGGCAGGCGGCGAAGCAGGTCCGCGAGGTCGAGGCAAGCGCTGGCACATTCGTTGTCGGTCAAGAGAAACACGCGTCCGGTGATCGGGGTGCTTGCGGGAGCCGGCGAGGGATGAGGGCGATGTTCGATGCGCGCCAAGGGCCGATTCTCAGCAGCAGCGACTTTCATCGCCGCCACCGCTCGCGCGATCTCCTGCGCTTCCGCGTCGAGGCCCGCGCGCTTTTCGCGATCGACCATGCGTTCGAGCCAGGCGATATTCTTGGGGGAGGCGCGCCAGTCGATCGTCTGATCAAAACCATCGAGCACGTGAGCGACCCACTCCTTACCCCATAGGCGCACGGCAATCTCGCGCGCCCAGGCGCTATCGCCGCCGTGGTTTCCGCGAACGTCGAAAACGACGGTCGAGCGGCGCATCTCCGCCGCGTTCGACTCGATGGACGAGAGAAGCGCGTGACCCTTCTCCACGTTCGCCGGACCAACGAACGCGAGCGTCGGCAGCGTGACGTACCAGATGGTTCCGACGCGGCTGAGATGCGGCTCCGACGCATTGTGCCCGCGGGCGTTGTCGAGGATCTTCGCGAACTCGGCACGTTCGGTGTTCCTCCACTGGAGCTTGACGTCCGACGCTCCGACCCGGCATGCCGCGAGACGCATCTGGCGATCCTCGGGATCAAGGTGAAACAGCCAATGAACGCGGTTCGGCCTCTCTTGCGGGATCGCCGAGTTCCAGGAGTACGGATCCACGCGCTCTTTCATCAGATCGTCGATCGTTCGTCCATCGCACGACGTAATCCTGTCGCCAGCGTGAACCCCCGCATCGCCGGTGGCAAAAAGCACCTTCGCGCCGCCGTCAGCATCCGCTCCCGCCACAAACCCGGGCCACGCCACGTTCTTCGGAACGACGTCAAAAACGACACCGAGATGCCCGTCCTGAAAGGCGTTCGTGTAGTAGCGAAGGACCCGGGTGTAGTCGCTGTACGATCGCACGCTCGCCGCCATTTTCGACGCGCGCACGAGGCCCTCTTCGAGCCACTTTCCGTAACGTGCGTTCTCAGGATCGACGGGACCGGGATGATTGTCGCGCAGAGCATCGTGGACGCCGCGAAGGTCGAGTAACGTTATCTGCGACCAGACCGACGGCTCACTCTGCGCCAAGGCGGCATTCGTCAACATGACGGATGCGATCGCGATCGCCCCCCACTTCATATCTTTCTTCGACGATTCGATCCGTGCAAGGTTAGATACGCATTTCTCATCGCACTTACTTGTGGTCGTTCACGTCCCGATCGGGCCACTGCTGCTCGGGGTTGTAGTCGGGCGGACGCGGGCCGCCGGCTGGCGCCTGAACGCTTCGCAACCGCGAGTGGCGGTAGCCGTAGCCGACGTAGACGACCATACCCGCCGCCAGCCAGTAGACGAAACGCCACCAGGAGCTCGGCGGGAGATAGATCGCGAGGCCGACGCACGAGAGAGCGCCGAGGATCGGGAGCAAATACGTACCGCCCGGGACTCTGAACGGGCGCTCGCGATTCGGGTCCTTGATGCGCAGGATCATGATGCCCATGCAGACGAGGATGAAGGCGAACAGCGTTCCGATGTTCGTCAGGTCGACCATCGCGTCGAGCGACGTGAACATCGCGGTCACGCCGACCAGCACGCCGGTGAGGATCGTCGAGATGTGCGGAGTCCCAAAACGGGGATGCACTCGGGAGAAAAACTTCGGCAGCAGCCCGTCGCGAGACATCGCGAAGAAGATGCGCGGCTGCCCGAGCTGAAACACGAGCAAGACCGCCGTGTGCGCGATGACCGATCCGAGGGCGACGACGCCGACCATCCAGTTCGGCATCGAGACGAACTTCATCGCCATCGTGAGCGGCTCGGCCTGCTCGCTCGACATCGTCTTCACGAGCGCGCTGTACGGGACCATGCCGGTGAAGACCGCCGCGATCGCCGCGTAGATGAGCGTGCAGACGATCAGCGATCCGATGATGCCGATCGGCATGTCCCGCTTCGGATTGCGCGCCTCTTCCGCGGTCGTCGATACGGCGTCGAATCCGATGTAGGCGAAGAAGACGATCGCAGCACCGGTGACCACGCCGTGGAAGCCGTTCGGCGCGAACGGGTGCCAGTGCGCCGGTTTCACGAACTTGAAGCTGACGAAGACGAAGAAGCCGAGGACCACCAGCTTGATCGCGACCATCCAGAAGTTGAAGCTCGCCGACTCGCGTATGCCCCAGACGAGCACGATCGTGATCGCGGCGACGATGACGAACGCCAGAAGGTTGAAGACGATCGGGAAGCCGAAGAGATGCGGCGCATGCGCCACGAGGTCGGGCATCTTCGCGGCAGCCGTCGTGTAGTCGATCTTCATCCAGGGGGGCAGCGAGATCCCGAAGCCCTCCAGGAGGGTGTTCATGTAGTTGGCCCATGAGATCGCGACCGCGACGTTCCCGATCGCGTACTCGAGCATCAGATCCCAGCCGATGATCCACGCCACCAGCTCACCGAGCGTGGCGTACGAGTACGTGTACGCGGAGCCGGCCACCGGAACCATCGAGGCGAACTCGGCATAGCAGAGCGCCGAAAAGCCGCAGACGACGGCCGTGAGCACGAACGACAGCATCAGCGCCGGACCGGCGCCGGGCCGGTGCGCATCGCCCGCCGCGGCGGTGCCGATCGTCGCGAAGATGCCGGCGCCAATGATCGCGCCGATCCCGAGCGCGATCAGGTTCCACGGCCCGAGCACCTTCTTGAGCTGGTGCCCCTCTTCCTGCGTCTCGGCGAGCATGTCGTCGAGCGACTTCGTGCGAAACAGTTCGCGGATGCGCATGAGTGGGCGAATGATAACCGCTACAATCCCTCCCCCAACCCAGGAGGCAGCCATGTCCGCAATCCAGACCCCGCTCGAAACAAAGTACCCTCCCGTCCAGAACTACATCGGAGGCGAGTTCGTCTCCGGGAGCGCCCGCGAGGAGCTCGACGTCACGAATCCGGCGGACGGCAGCGTCATCGCGCGCGTGCCATTGTCGGCTTCCGGCGACGTCGATCGCGCGGTCGCGGCGGCGCAGCGGGCGTTCCCGGCCTGGTCGGCCATGCCGATCAAGGAACGGGTGCAGGTGTTCTTTCGCTACAAGACGCTGCTCGAGAAGAACATCGATTCGCTCGCGCAGCTCGTGACCGAGGAGAACGGGAAGATCGATAGCGAGGCGCGCGCGGAGGTGCTCAAGTCGGCCGAGCTGACGGAATTTGCCTGCTCGCTGCCGCAGATCACCGCCGGCGAGGTGCTGGAAGTATCGCGCGGCGTCGAGTGCCGCGTGGAGCGCTTCCCGGTCGGCGTCGTCGCCTCGATCACTCCCTTCAACTTTCCGAACATGGTCCCCAACTGGACGATCCCCAACGCGATCGCCCTCGGCAACTGCATGATCCTCAAGCCGAGCGAGCAGGTGCCGATCAGCGCCGGCCGCATCGCCGAGCTCCTGCGCGAAGCCGGCCTGCCCGACGGCGTGCTGAATGTCGTCCACGGCGGACAGACGACGGTCGAGGCGATCTCCGACCACCCGGGCATCGACGCGATCTCATTCGTCGGATCGACGCATGTCGCGAAGATCGTCTACCGACGCGGCTCCGCCTCCGTGAACCTGAAGCGCGTTCTCGCCCTCGGCGGCGCGAAGAACCACCTGATCGTGATGCCGGACGCCGAGCCGGACATGACGTCGAACAACGTCGTCGCCTCGATGGCGGGCTGCGCGGGACAGCGCTGCATGGCGGCGTCGGTGATGATGGCGGTCGGCAACTCGCAGCACATCATCGACCGGATGGTCGGCGTGATGCGCGGAATGGTCCCCGGCGTCCACGTCGGGCCGGTCATCTCCGCGGCCGCGAAGGCGCGCATCGAGAGCTACATCACCGAGGCCGAGAAGATGGGGGCGAAGGTCCTGGTCGACGGCCGTGCGTACGTCGTGAACGGCAAAGAGAATGGCTACTACGTCGGCCCGACGCTGATCGACTTCGTCACGCCCGACATGCGCATCGCGCAGGAGGAGGTGTTCGGGCCGGTGATGGTCATCATCCGCGCGAAGGACGTCAACGAAGCGCTCGAGGTGCAGAAGCGCTCGCACTACGGCAACGCCGCCAGCGTCTTCACGGAGAGCGGCGGCGTCGCGCGTTACGTGATGGAGAACGCGAGCGCGGGGATGGTCGGCGTGAACGTCGGCGTCCCGGTGCCGCGCGAGCCGTTCGGCTTCGGCGGCTGGAACGACTCGAAGTTCGGCGTCGGCGACATCACCGGCCGCGGCTCAATCGAGTTCTGGACGAAGTCCAAGAAGATGACGACCAAGTGGAACAAAGAAGCCGGTGTGAACTGGATGTCGTAGACGTCAATACCACCCATCCCCGTCCGGATTGACGATGGCACGAATCAGGCTCGCCGCGGCGGCGTCGTTCATGGTCGTCGCGTCCTGATGGAACGGCACCACGACGTAGCGGACGTTGACGTCGTGCGAATGGAAGTGGGAGTGATACGACGCGTAGCCGCTGCCCGCGCTCTTCTCGCCGAGGGTGGAGGCGATGCCGGGCGAGAGGTAGAGAACGTAGATCGTGTCGTCGCTGCGGGAGGGGAGCGTTCCGTTCTCGATGGCGCGATCGATCATCGACTGCACGTCGAGATCGTTCATCGTGTCGCGGCCGGCGAGTGAGCGCGTGGTGATCGGCAGCGCGGTTGTCTTCACGCCGCGCTCGTGAGTCGACTGAAACGCCTCAGTGGCGCTGACGTGGTCGACTGCCTGCCGAACCAGCTCGGCCCGCGACTTATCCCATGCCTTTTCGGAAGTTCCGACAAACAGCAGTTCCACCATTGGCTCGCGGACGACGGCGCCGCCGTGATACTCGAGCGTACGGGCGGGATGCTCGCGCGCGTAGAGCTCGACGCGGCCGCCGTCGTTGTCGAGAGTCGTGACGAGGCCCGGCTTCTCGACGAGGATCTTCGGCGCGCGCGGCTCGTCCGCAGCAAGGGCGGAGGCGACGAGCAGCGAGGCGATGGCCAGTGTTGTCATCGTTTTCATCGTGTTTCTCCTATTGAACGTTCAGCGCGAAATCGTCGACGACGAACGAAGTCTGGAGTTGCGCGTCTTCGGTGCCGACGACGTAAACCTGGATCGTCTGCCCCTTGTACGAGAGGACGCTGAACGATTTCTGCGCGTAGCCGGTGTTGTGGTCGAGGTTCGAGTAGGTCGCGAGTGTCGCCAGGACCGTGCCCGACGAGTTGCGGATCTGCACCTGCAGCTTGTCGTACTGCGTCGTGGTCGTCGTCTCGGCGGTGTCGACGTGCAGCCAGAAGGAGAGCGTGGCGCTCGTGGCAGTCGACGGGATGGTCACCGTCTGCAGGATCGAATCGGTGTGGGCGGTGCCGTAGCCGTCCATCCAGGCGTCCCACGTTCCGGAGTGTGTCGCCTCGCTCGTCGAGTTGCTCACGACGCCCGAGGACGTCGTCCAGGGCGAGGTGTTCGACGACCCGTTCTCGAATCCGGGATTACCGAGGAGCTGTTGAGAGCCGGTCGAGTTGGAGACGGTGACGCTGATCGACGTGGAGGAGCCGACGTTGCCGGCCGCGTCGTACGCCTTCGACTGCAGGGAGTGCGAGCCGTTCGCGGCGGTGGTGGTGTTCCAGCTCCAGGAGTAGGGCGAGGTCGTGTCGGTCGACTGCAGCGCGCCGTCGAGATAGAACTCGACCTTCGTCACGCCGACGTTGTCGGATGCGCTCGCGGAGACGGTCGTCGTGCCGCTGACGGTCGCGCCGCTCGTGGGCGCCGTGATCGAGGTAGTCGGCGGCGTGGTGTCGCCGGTGCCGGTGGTGAGGGCGACGGAGACGTCGTCGATACGGAACGTCGTCGGAAGCGATGTGTCGTTCGCGGCGCGGAAGACGAGTTGAATCGTCTGACCCTTGTAGGTCAAGAGGCTGATTGCGGCCGGCTTGAAGTACGTCCCGGTGGTGTTGCTGTCGGATGTCGCGTTGAGATTGCTGAGCGTCAGCGGAGTGGCGAGCAGCGTGCCGGACGAGTTGTGGATCTCCACTTTGAGCGTGTCGTACGCGGTGCTGGTCGTCGTCTCCTGCGTCACGATGTTCGTCCAGAACGTGAGCGACGCGGCGGTCGCCGTCGACGGAATGCTGAACGTCTGCGTCAGCGTGTCGGTCTCGCTGTTCGCGCTGCCGAAGTAGCCGTTGGCGTTCCCCGCGTGCGCGTTGCCGGTACCGACGACGATCGTGTTGTGGCCGGAGACGGTCGAGGTGCCGGTCCAACCGGGCGCGGAGTTTGACGATGCTGTCGCCGACTCGAACCCACCGTCGGTCAGCGCCTCGTTTCCTCCCCCGCCGCCCGTCGGGTTGACGGTCAGCGAGAGCGTGGTGGTGTGCGTCTTTCCTCCGCCCGATCCGGTGATGGTGATGGTGTAACTGCCGGCGGGCGTGGTCGAGGCGGTGTTGATCGTCATCGTCGATGATCCCGACCCCGGCGCCGCGATCGACGACGGCGAGAACGTCGCGCTGGCGCCGGTCGGAAGTCCTGTGGCGCTGAGCGAGACAGCGGAATTGAAGCTGCCCGAGACGCTCGTGGTGATCGTGCTGTTTCCGGAGGTCCCTTGCGTCAACGAGAGCGAGGCCGGCGAGTCGGCGATGGTGAAGTCGGAAGACGACGGATTGAAGACGATGTCGAGGACCGCATGCAACTCGATCCCGTTCGGTGCGACGCCCGTCTGTCCGTGGAGGAAGTCGAAGAAGCCGACGCCCTTCACGGCGACCGGAACGTTCGCCGTCTGGAACGACGACGTGGCGGTGTACTTCGCGTCGAACTCCGAGCGGGCGTTCTGGATGCCGGGGCCGAACGGGCTGCCGGCGCCGACGCAGTTCGGCGATGGAATCTCGGCGATCATCGTATTGCCCGAGGCATCGCTCAGCACGAGGTGATAGTCGGAGTCGGTCTCCAGCTTGTACTGCGTCAGCGTGGCGCTGAGGGTGAAGACCGTCGTCTCCGTCGGCTGCACGCGATTGCTCGCCGGCAGCGTCCCCGGCGCTGTGAGGCCGCGCAGCGACTGGATCGTCGTGGCCGTCGACGTCGAGATGTTCACGAGGCCGACGTCGGCGTCAGTGCCGGTCTTGACCGACCAGCGCTCCACTCCGCACTGTGCGAGAATCGATTGGGCGGCGAACAGAGAGACAAAACAGACCAGGGGCAACAGCCAACGGGGCGCCAGACGCATGACCTCGTCCTCCAAACTGCCGCTGTTCGACTCGGATGGGAAGTAGAGTGTGGGCTCTACGAGGAGTGGACCAAAGGCAAGGGCGCTGCCAATGTTGAGCTTTTGCGTTAAGCGTTGATGCCACTGCGGTTAGCCGAAAATGACCATCCAACCGCCTGGGAGCAAGATCGATCACTTGACAAGAGTTGACCCGCGCACTGCGCGAATGCTGACCCATTTGCTCGCATTGACCCTGCTCGCGGGCTGCGTCGCGGTCCCGCGCGTGATGTGGCGCCGGGCTGAGGAAAACGAGCGGCACATCAACCAGGTCCAGGTCGGACAGACGCTCGAACAGGTCCGCACCATCATGGGAAAAGACCCCGAACGCCGCGAAGCGCGCGCCCGATTCGACGGCAAGACGGTCGAGATGTGGAGCTACGTCACCGACTACGCGCGCAGGCTGGACACGACCATCATCTTCGTCGACGGACGGGTACAGGAGCTCCGCGCGACGCCGTGGGACGACAAGGACTGAGATTCATTTCCCCTTTACTCGCACGTAGAAGCCTTCGAACGTCGTCTTCCAGCCCTTCGTTGCGTCGTCCCACTGGTCGAACGCCTGTCGCACCCGGCCGTCGGGAAGCAGTTTCCAGCTGCCGCGGATCATCGGGTTCGTCCCCTCGACCGATGTCATCTCCATGATGCCGTCGTGGAAGGTACCGCGGATCGTGGAGGGGTTGCCCTCTTTGTCGTACGACAGCCACGCCATGCCGGAGCTGTCGACCCAGAACTGGTGCCACTTCTTCGTCCGCGGGTCGTAGAAACTGACGCTGCTCCCGGTCTTCCCCTTCGCGCCCGTCCACTGCTCCTGCAGCACGCAGCCGTCGTGAACGGCGGTGATGCTGTTCTTTCCCAACGTGCGGCCGTCGGCCGCGACGACGTTCCAGTTGCCGACCCAGAAGTCGAACTGGTGGTACTCCGCCGCCTGACATGGCGCGGTCTGCAACGCGGTAGCGAGAAGAAGCGAGAGGATCATTCAGCGATGTTCGCCCATCGCCTCGGCCTGCGCTGTCACGATGTTGCCAGCAAAGCCGTGATAGCGCTGGTCGCCTCCGAACGCCGAGACTGCGTCCGGTTCGCGATCACCGAGGCGAAATGAAGATCACGCGACGGTCGATGCGTGCTATGCCGCGTTCCGGTATTCAGACGGTGTGATGCCGAAATGGCGGCGAAAGTACAACGTGAAGTGGCTGTGACTGGTGTACCCGAGGGCAAGGGCGACTTCGGTGAGGTCCCGGGTGTGGCGGAGCGCGCTCAGAGCGATGCGGAGGCGGAGCGCGTGTTTGAACTCCGTGACCGTGTAGCCCGTCTCGCTGCGAAAGATGCGGCAGAGCGAATAGGGCGAGCAGTTCGCGGCGGCTGCCAGCGAACGGAGACTCGGGTTGGCAGCGGGCCGCGCCGCGATGATCCCCTTGACTTGCTCCGCGATCTCGTGACGCTCGCCGCGGGTCGTCAGCGGTTTCCCGCGCTTCACGCCATAGGCCTCGCGGACGGTCTCATCGAGCAGGTTCACGATCGCTTCGTCGCCATCGAGCCGATCGACGACCGGATCGACGGCCGGATCGACGACCGCGCCGGACGCGAGCCACTGATGGATGCCGCGCTGCCTCAGGTAGACCCGTCCGCCGGCGCGTCCGCTCGCAAACGGGAAGATGTCTTCGCGATCCGCGGCCGAGGCGTCGTAGCGCGCGACCACGTCGCGAACTACGTCCGGCGCGACCATGAACCAGTCGGAGGAGTCGGTGCGGTCGATCTTCTCCCGCCGGTACTCCTGTCCCTCGTTGTAGAAGATCGCGAGCGCGGGCGTCGCCGTCACAGTGCGCCCTCCGGCGAAGAGCAGCTTCGTGCTCGTGCGCGGGAAAACGAGCAGGTGCCCCGACGCCGGCCCGGAGTCGTTGAATAGCGTATGCGTCGACGAACAACGGAACGCCCCCGCCGCCGCAACGTCGCTGCGGAACAGAAGCCGCTCGACCTCGGTGACCACGGGCTGGAGGGGCATCGCCTCATTGTCTACGCCCTCGGCCGCGGTAGGTTGCGCCGTCTCCACGTCGTTACCGCGTCGTCACTTCCGTCTGACGTACTTGCCATCGAACGTGATGGTCCAGCTCTTCCCGGCATCCGTTGAAGTCTCGATGAGTTGCCGAACCTGGTCGGCGCCTTCCTTCGTGTACGTCATCCGGTCGATCTGCGCGTCGTGATTCCAGACGAATCGAAGCGCGCCGTCCGCCGGCTCGCCGATCCAGTCGTGCACGGCGCCGGTCGTGTCGAAGTAGCGCTGCTGCCACTTCTTCGACGCGCCGTCGAAGACGCTGAAGCTCTTTCCGGAGTAGCCGCCCATGGCGGAGTAGTTCTCGAAGACGACGCATTCGTCGAGGATGAGCTGGATGCTGCTGTAGGCGATCTTCCGGTCGTTGACGAAGACGTCCCACTCTCCGATCCAGAAGTCGAACGCGCGGTGCTCCGGCGTGGTGCACGGATGCGCGTTCCGTTTCGCCGCCGCGATCGTCTCCGCGTACCGCGGGTCGAGCCGGATCGCGAGGAAGTCGTTCTCGGCGTCGAGGATTTCAGGGTTCGCCAAGCCGTTGTCGGTCAGCTGCTTGAGCACCGCGAAGGCGCGGTCGGCCTGCCCCGTCTTCGCGAACGCCCGCGCCTCCCGGAGCCGGAGCGGGAACGTCTGCGAGAAGTGCATCGCCTCCGCCTTCTCGTACGCTGCGAGCGCTCCCACAAAGTCGCCGGAGTCGTGCAGCGCGATGCCGTGTCGGAACCAGCCGAGGGCATCGGTCGGATCGTCGGCCGCCAGCAGTGTCGTAGCGATCAGCGCGATGAGAATGAAGCATCGTTTCATGCGCGCCACCTTCAATGCTTCACTCGAACGAAGCGCCCGTCGCTCTTCACGCTCCAGGTTTTTCCGCCGTCGTAAGAGACCGAGAAGGTGTGGCGAATCGTGTCGGCTGACACCGGCTGGAGAACGTTCGTGACGCGGACGGTTTTGCCGGATGGGTCGAGAGTCGTCCCGGTGAAGCGCATCGCGCCGTCGTGAAACGACCCTTCGAGATCGGTCGATCGGCCGTCGTCGCCGACCCACATCATGCGCCAGGCCCTCCGGCTGATGTCGTAGAAGCCGGTGCTCATGCCGCTCGAGTCTTTCCCCATCCAGCGTTCGAGGATCACGCATCCGTGATATTCGCGCGTGTTGTGGAGCCGTCCCCGCGACGGCGTCCCCGGCTCATTCCACGGCGTCGCCTCGAAGTCGCCGACCCAGAAGTCGAAGGTGTGCACGTTTTCGCACGGGTAGCGATCGGACGCATGAGTTTTCGCGGCGGAGAGCCAGAAAACGGTGAGAAGCAACAGAGCTAGCCGAACGATCTTCATTGAGCGAATATCGCGAAGTAGCAGTGCCGTCAGCTATCACGGCATTGCTCGATGGAGGACGACCGATGACGACACGACTCATCCGCGCGCTGGGGATAGCGCTTTGCCTGTCGCCGATGACGATGCATGCGGCCGAGGTCACGCTCGCACGAGTCGCTCGATACCGACACGACCGACTCATTCGATTCCGAAACGTGGATACTCAAACACAATCACTTCCAGATCCAGGCGATGGCGAACCTCGACCAGTTGCCGCCCGCCGGCGCGGTGATCGTGGTGACGTGGCCGAAGGTGGAGCACGGGTTCGGGTTCCCGGCGCGCGCGTTTGCGATATTGCCGTGAGTCGGGAGTCGGGAGTTGGGAGTCGGCGTTAAAAGAGATGCGGCACGTGCGCGTAGTGCTGCATGGCGTCGACGGTCCTCGGCGAGATGGGGTTCAGGAGCCACGCGAGGGTTTCGACCGTCGCCGCGGGAAGCGCGTAGCGGGTGACGAATTCCACCTCGACCTCGTGCGACGGGCCGGTGCGGTCGAAGAGGCCGCCGACGGCGCTTTCATTCGGGTTGATCACGGTCGCGTCGCCGAGAGCGGAGGCGAAGAGGTCTTTGCGATAACCGTAGTGGGTGCACGCAAGGCAGGCGACGATCGGCGCATTTCGGTCGGGCATCTTCGCGATCGCTTCCGCGACCCAGCGCTCGATCTCCGCGCGCGCTTTCGTCCCCTCGCGATCCTCGGAGATGACGTCGGCGAGACCGGGGCAGGCCTGGGCAACGATGCGCGAAGCATGGATGCCGCGCTCCAGCAGGCGGCGCGGGTAGACGCCGGAGTCGATCGTCGTCTGGGTGCCGAAGATGATCGCGACGCTGCGCGGGTCGCGCTGCAGCTCGTCGACGACGAGCGCGACGCCGGTGTCGACGATCCCCTTCACCGGAATCTTCGCATTTGCGACATACGGCGTATCCGGTAGCAGCACCGAAAGCGTGTTGCAGGCGACGTAGATCATGTCGGGCGAGTAACGGCCGGTGACGTTGCGCAGGAACCGGTCGAACGTCTCGAGCTTCGCCTCGCGTGACGGCATGGAGTTGTAGCCGTAGTCATTCGCCGGAGCCGCATTCGCGAACGTCAGCCGCACCGGTTCCGTGAATCCCTGCATCCGCACGAAGCGCTCGGCGTAGGCGACGACCGAGACCCCTCCGACGCCGGAATCAGTGATGAGGATGTGCATCGAGTTGGAAGCGGCCGGTCATCAGATCGAGCATGATCGGGACGTGGTGGTCTTTGAGGGTGTAGAGCGATGCATCTTCCAGCTCCAGCGTGACGAGGTTCAATCCGCGTTCCGATGCCCACGTCCCCATCGAGCCGGGCGTCGGGTAGCCGATCTCGGTGAGGAATGGGAGCTTGCAGCGGTCGGCGAGTTGGCGGCCGAGGTGCGAGGCGCCGGCGTCGTCGACGCAGGCGAGCGCGGAGTGGAGCGTCACGATCGCGCGCGGATTCAGCTTCTCGATGAGCGTGATCAGCGCCTGCGTCTCCGGCTCCGACGCCGGCTCAGAGCCAGGCGAAAGCGCGATGTCGCGCGCATCGTTCGCGCGGCTCTTGTAGAAGACCGGGTCGGCCTTCCAGTTCGACGTCGGAAAGTTGCGGTTCAGGTCGACGCCGCGCGCGTTGCCGCGCGTCCCGCGCAGCATGCCGTCCGGATTGCCGCAGAGGATGACCGCCGCTTTCAACTCGCCGGCCGGCAGCGTTCGCAACGCCTCGGAAACGACGACCGTCGTCTCCGCCTCATCGCCGTGGATCGACGCGAGGATCAGCACCTCGGCGCTCCCAGAATCAGGCATGTGGACGGTGAGCGGGATGCCGTCGACCGAGGAGCCGTAAGTCTGGGAGGGATGACGGATGACGCCGCGATCGTGACGTGGAACCAAATTCACGGACGTGATCCCATCACACTTCGCGGCGAAGGTGTACGACGACGCGAAGCGTCTTCCCGTCGCGATCGATCGTCATCGCGAGATCGGACGGACGGCGAAAGCGCTCCTGAAGCGTCGGGAGCGCCGCCGCCGCGATCTTCGTGCCCCCGGCGGCCGCGATCACGTCGCCCGGCTTCAAACCTGCGTTCGCTCCGGCGCTGCCGTCGCGGACGCTCACGATTTTCACGCGCCCATCGGCAACGCGAAGATCGAGGCCGCTCATGTCGTAGTCGAATCGATCACCCAAGTGCGCGTTTGGCTCGAGGATGAGCCGCTCGTGTGCGTAGTCGAGATACACGGTGAAGCGGCTGAGTATTCGTTCGCCGATGCTCGCCGGAACGGCGCATCCCGACTCCGTGCCCCGTTTCGCGTGCGAAAGCTCGACGATCGGCTCGCGCAAAACGTACGGCCCGATCGCCAGCGCGCGGATGCGAGCGATTGAAGTCTCCGTCGCGCCGCCGACGCCGTGGCCTTGCGCAGCGATTGTCTTTCCGACATCCGGTGAGAAGCCGGAGCGGAAGGCGAGCGTGCCGCTGGAACCGGTGTCGATGACGGCCTCGATCTCCTTGCTCGTACCGTCTGGAAGCGTGGCCTTCACCGGAATGACGATGTTGTTGCCTTGAAAGCGAAGCGGCACGACCGCCCCTTTTCCTCGATACCGAAAGTGTTCCGGGTCGAAGAGCGTGAGGCGGCGATGCGTCCAGTCAATCCGCATGGCGAAACGGCTAATGACGTCGTACCCGGCGACCCCGTCGAATGAACGTCCCCACAGCGCAGAGAATCCCGATTCGGGAGTGATGCCGATGACTTTCAACGGCACCGTCACGCCGCCGAGTTGTAGGTCGACGTCCGCCGCCATGCCGGCTTGCACGCTACCGCCCGAGCCGGAAGTCTCGATCGATTTCGCGGCGCTGAGACCGTGCGTCACGAACGAGAGATCGGCGCCGGTGTCGAGCACGAACCACTGCCGCTCGCCGCGATTGACTCGCACCGGCACGAAGATGTGGAACGCCTGCGTCTCGAACGGTATTACGACCGAGGTGCGCGGCACCGGTGTGCGGAGGCGCCGCGGCTCGAGATCGACGCGCTCCATCGATCCTGACTGCAACGTGAGGACGTCTTCCGCCCGTTCGATCCGGTGCGGCACGACAATGCCTGATGCGTCGCTCCAGTCGGAGAGTTTCTCGACTTCCGCCGCTCCGCACGCCGGGCGGCGTTCCTCTCGAACCGCATGCCCTGAGGCATCGAGCTCGATCGTCAGTGCGACGCCGCCGGGCGGTGTGACCGTCCCAGCTGCTGGATGCGAGAAGAGCAGCGATCCCTGATAACCCTTGGTGATGAGGCGGGCCCGCGCGGCGCCGCTCAGCGAATGGGGCACGCCGGAGAGGTCGACCGTCCACGCATGCGCGCCGTCGTACGCGGCGTCCTCGTGGTAGACGCCCGGAATGTCGGTGATCTCGCGATGCAGGCCGGCGGCGGTGTCCCACTCCTCGTACGTTCCGCGATACGAGCCGCTCACGAGGCCATAGGTCAGATGTGCCGCGAGTACCGCGCCGATCATCTTCTACGCCATCGGCTGGGCCACGGGAGCGGCGGCCGGCCGTGTCGTGCGCCGGCGCTCGGCCTCCACGCGGTTGCGGCCGTTGCGTTTGGCGCGATAGAGCGCCTGGTCGGCGGCGCGGATCATCTCCGCGGCCGAGTTGAACTGCGTGTGGGCCAGGCTCGCGGCGCCGACGCTCACCGTCACTGGCAGAGCCTCTCCGCCGGCAATCGGCACGGGTGATGAAGCGATCGCCGCGCGCACCTTCTCGCCGAACGTGAGGGCGTCGCCGAGCTGCGTCTCCGGCAGAAGGACGACAAACTCTTCGCCGCCGTACCGCGCGAGGTAATCGGACGAACGCACGGAGCGCAGGAACCGCTTCGCGACCTCGGCCAGCACGGTGTCGCCCGCTTGGTGGCCGAAACAGTCGTTCACTTTCTTGAAGTGATCGACGTCGATGATCGCGACGGAGAGCGGCCGCTTGTAACGGCGCGAGTGATCGAACGCTCGCGCGATGGTCTTGCGGAAATGACGGCGATTGAAGACGCCGGTCAGGTCGTCGTGGCCGGACAGTTCCTCGAGCTGCTGCGCCATCTCGACGAGTTGCTGCTGCATCTCGACCGCCCGCCAGCTCGCCTTGACCCGCGCCAGCACCTCGGCGGGATGGAACGGCTTGGTGATGTAGTCGTCCGCGCCGAGGTTCAGCGCCTCGACGCGAGCATCGAGAGAGTCGTAGCCGCTCAGCATGATCACGCGTCTGGCGTCGAAGCGCGCGTCAGCCTTCACAAGCCGGCAGATCTCGATGCCGTCGGAATCGGGCAAGCCGCGGTCGAGGAGGCAGATATGCCAATCCTGCTCCTGTAGGGCCACGAATCCCTCGCCGGCTGTCGAGCAGGTGACGACCTCCATCTCCTGATCGCTGAGAATCTTCTTCAGCAGCCGGACGATGGCCGGATCGTCATCGATGACCACGATCCGGCATGGCGTGCTCGACTGGTTCTCCGATGCGCGACGACGCCGAGCGAGCGTGTCTTCACCGATTTCTTCGATAGGGTATGGGATCTCCAAGCGGTACACTGAATAACCATTCAGTGGGGTCGCCAAATTTCCATTTCTGGTGTCAAGTTGTCCAGGGAACAGGACGATAATCGCGCCTCATGCGCCGACTGTTGATCGCTCTTC
The DNA here is from genome assembly GCA_036488085.1 of Thermoanaerobaculia bacterium. Taxonomy (GTDB): domain Bacteria; phylum Acidobacteriota; class Thermoanaerobaculia; order Gp7-AA8; family Gp7-AA8; genus DASXHZ01. Next base: position 7,340 of record DASXHZ010000006.1, on the reverse strand, counting down.
TCCTTGCCTTTCCGCTGTATGCCCAGGACGCCGAGGTGGCGAAGCTGCATGCACTGTTCGACCGCGCGTGGGAGACCTCGCTTCGGGAGAGTCCGATGTTCGCGACGTCGGTCGGGCGGCACGAGTACGACGACCGCCTTTCCTCGGTCACGCCGGCAGACCTCGCGCGGCGGAATCAGCAGCGGAAGGACGAGCTCGCGGAGCTGAAGCTGATCGATCGCAGCAAGCTGCCGCCAAACGAGGTGGTCAACTACGACATGTTCCAGCGGCAGCTCGACGAGTCGATCGAAGGGTACGAGCTCGGCGATTACCAGATGCCGATCAACGCCGATTCGGGATTCCACAGCGGCTTCTCGCGGCTCGCGCAGGAGATGCCGCTCGCGACGGTGAAGGACTACGAGAACTACATCAGCCGGCTCCGCCAATGGCCGCGCTACGTCCACGAAGAGATCGAGCTGATGCGGATGGGGGTCAAGCGCGGCTTCACGGTGCCGCGCGCGACACTCACCGGCTACGACAAGACGATGTCGGCGCATGTGGTGGACGAGCCGACGAAGAGCGTCTTCTGGAAGCCGTTCGAGAAGTTCCCGTCGACGATTCCGGAGGACGCGCGCGAACGCCTACGCGAAGAGGGCCGGAAGGCGATCATGGAGGGAGCGGTCACCGGCTACCGCGATCTCCTCAATTACTTCGACAATGAGTACCTCCCGAACACCCGCACGACGCTCGGCGCGTACGACCTGCCGAACGGCCGTCGCTATTACCAGTTCAAGATCGGCGAGTACACGACCACCAACCTGACACCCGATCAAATCCACGAGATCGGGCTCAAGGAGGTCGAGCGCATCTCCGCCGAGATGAACGAGGTGATGAAGTCGACCGGCTTCAAGGGCGACATGCCGGCGTTCCTCCACTTCCTCCGCACCGATCCGCAGTTCTACGCGAAGACGCCGTACGAGCTGCTGGCGCGCGCGTCGTTCATCGCGAAGAAGATCGACGGCAAGCTCCCGTCGCTTTTCGGGAAACTGCCGCGCCTCCCTTACACCGTCGAGCCGGTGCCCGCCGACATCGCGCCGAAGTACACGAGCGGTCGTTACGTCGGTGCGCCGGAAGGGAGCACGAAGCCGGGTATCTATTGGGTGAACACGTACGCGCTCGACAGCCGCCCGCTCTACAACCTCGAGGCGCTCACGCTCCATGAGGCGGTGCCCGGCCACCACCTCCAGATCTCACTCAGCCGCGAGATCCAGGACGTCCCGAACTTCCGCCGATTCACCTACATCTCGGCGTTCGGCGAGGGTTGGGGCCTCTACTGCGAATACCTCGGCCTCGAAGCCGGCATCTACGACACTCCGTACTCGAATTTCGGCCGTCTCGGCTACGAGATGTGGCGCGCCTGCCGCCTGGTCGTCGACACCGGCATCCACGCGAAGGGATGGACCCGCCAGCAGGCGATCGACTACATGGCCGCGCGCACGTCGCTCCCGCTGCACGAGGTCGAAACGGAGGTCGATCGCTACATCTCCTGGCCCGCGCAAGCGCTGTCGTACAAGCTCGGCGAGCTGAAGATCAAGGAGCTACGCCGCCGCGCCGAACAAGCCCTCGGCCCCCGCTTCGACCTTCGCGCCTTCCACGACACGGTCCTCGGCTCCGGCGCCGTGCCACTGGATGTGCTGGAGACGAATGTCAATCGGTGGATCGCGGAGCAGAAGTAACCTCGCCGGTCGCTACGTTCACAGCGAAGGCGAGCCATTCCCCCGACGCTTGCAACGCTTCGCCGGCAGGATCCGTCGTGCGGGACGCTGTGGCCAGAGTCGCAACGACTCTGGAGCTGCCGCCAGATTGGCTAAATGACGCCGCTAAGGGTTATTTTGTTGGGGTGAGCTTGGGGTCGCCGCTGTATGACTCTCCCAGCCTAACCGTTCGGGCTGTCACGACGGCACAACTTCTGGCCATGAAGTTGGCCGCGTGGCGTGACGCCGTAGACCGCGCTGATGCGAAGTTACTGCTGGCGTCCATTGAAGGTGCGCGTGAACAGATCTGGGAGACCGTACGCCGCTACGTCCCCCCTCATGACCTGCAGAAAGCCTCGTACGCTTTCGACGACCTCTGGGAGGCCCTCAATGGATCTTCATGAACTTGCCGAGTCGGTGCTTTCCGGCGACTTGTTGCGCGCCCGGCAGTGGGTCGCTGATGCCAGGAGGCACAACGTCAACTGGCAGTCGATCGCGTTTCCGGAGGAGATGGACCAGAAGTCGCTCGCCGTCACCGCCGCTCTGCTAGAGCTTCTTGCTGCCCGTGCGGGAGGAAGTCCGCCGCCGTGGACCAACGACGTTGGAGCCCTGGATGCCTTGCTGGTACTTGATCCGGGCCTGGAAACAATGCGCCGCTCGTTCGCCTACGCCAAGGAGCACGGCCCAGTGTCACTCCTGAAACGCAACCTCGTCGCGCTGCCGGACTTTCTGGACGTGGCCTGAGGTGGGCGCGGCATCAGCTGCCTACGCGGGCATGCGGGGCTGAAGCTCCTCGGCAAGGCCGATGAGAAGTCCTTCGGGGCCGCGGATGTAGCAGAGCCGATAGGCCTCCTCGTACTGGACCACTTCCCCGACGAGCTGCGCGCCACGCTTGCGGAGCCGGGCGAGCGTCTCGTCGATGTCGTCTACAGTGAACATGACGCGCAGGTAGCCGAGAGCGTTCACGGGAGCGTTCCGGTGATCGGCGACGACGGGCGGGGTGAGGAATCGCGACAGCTCGAGGCGGCTATGGCCGTCCGGGGTCACCATCATGGCGATCTCGACGCGCTGGTTCCCCAGGCCGGTAACGCGTCCGGCCCACTCCCCTTCGATCGTCGCTCGCCCCTCGAGCCGCAGACCAAGCTCCGTGAAGAACGAGATGGCGCTGTCGAGAGACTCTACGACGATGCCGACGTTGTCCATCCGCTTGAGAGTCATGTCGCGAGTTGGGGGCCGCCCTATGACGCGCGCTTCTTCCGTGAAGTGTCGGGCATCGCTGTAATCGCGGAGCGAAGAAAAGCATTCACGCTCTCGCCTGACTGAAAGACCCACGCAACGTCCGGCTCCAACACGACGACCGTCACATCCTGTTTCGCTCGATGCGCAAGTCGGTTGGGTCGCGACTTCGAGTAATCGAAATCGTAGTGGTCGCGCAGCTCGGACCGTTCTGCCTTGGTTGCGGATTCGCGAGGTACCCGAACCGTGGCTGATGACACCTTTGATCTCTTACCTGTTTTCTTCATGGTTTCGTCGCTCGCGAGTGTCGGTTGAGCGCGCTGTGATGATGCGAACAACTCGCCAGCCTCCGTGAAGCGATGTCCTGTCCGCGCGTTCCAAAGAGGTGCGCGCCACGACACTCCGTACTCGAATTTCGGCCGTCTCGGCTACGAGATGTGGCGCGCCTGCCGGCTCGTCGTCGACACCGGGATCCACGCGAAGGGATGGACGCGCCAGCAGGCGATCGACTACATGGCCGCGCGCACGTCGCTCCCGCTGCACGAGGTCGAGACCGAGGTCGACCGCTACATCTCCTGGCCCGCGCAAGCGCTGTCGTACAAGCTCGGCGAGCTGAAGATCAAGGAGCTACGCCGCCGCGCCGAGTCGGAGCTCGGCCACCGCTTCGACCTTCGCGCCTTCCACGACACGGTCCTCGGCTCCGGCGCCGTGCCGCTGGATGTGCTGGAGACGAACGTCAACCGCTGGATTGCGGAGCAGAAGTGAGGCGGCAGGTGCGCTAGGTTCTGACCGCGCCGGTCGCGACGTTCACGGCGAATGGGAGCCATTCCCCCGACGCCTGCCACGCCTCGCCGACCACGCAGTCCTCCATGAGCGCGATGTTGCGCAATCCGCCGGAGCCGAGTGGAGGCGTTTTCCAGAGGCGGCTGACCACTCCGAACGCCTCGAGGCTCATGCCGTTGTGATCGATGAGAAAAATCGTCATCAGTTCGTCGCGATGCACTCCGGCGACCTCGGTGCCGGCGCGCTCCACGAGCGTTCGCGACTCGAGATCGACGATGTAGCCGGCGCCGCACGCTGAAACGAAGAAGTGCTTGCCGTCCGGCATGATGAACATGGTGGACACCGGCTTCTCGCCGCAAGCGAAGCTGCCGATCCACGACGACGCACCCAAACCGATCCGCACGAGCATCCGTGCGCGTTCCGGGTCGTCTTCCTCGGCCGGAATTGGAATCACCTCCGCCCCTTCCGGCACGTCATCGAGAATCTCGGCCGGAACCAGCGGAATGCGTCGCATGGGATCAGGCTCCGACTTGTCTCTTTGACGCTGTCTGTCCGACATGGCCGTCTTCGCGGTGCGCGCCATCCTCTTCAGGACGTCCCATCGCGCCTCCGCCTCACTCCCGGGACCGTGCTCCTTCGCGAGCCGCAGCGCGTCGGCAAACACCGCCTCGAACGCCTCCCGAGCGGCCTCCGGGTGTTCGCGCATCAGAGCGCCGATCTCCGGGCCCGTCCGGAAGAACGTCTCGCTCGACTGCTCCCGCAGGTCGTCGTGAAGCGCGGTGAGATCCAGGAACTCAGCAAGCTGTTCGGGCGAATAGGATCCCTTGAAGACAGGCTCCTGCTCGCCACGGCGCAGACGTCCGGCGGCGCGCCGGTAGAGACGCCGGTCCTTTCTCGTCGTGAGCTTCTCCGACGACGGCCGATGGGGAATCTTGTCCGCACGAAGATAGACGTCGACGAGCTCGTTGAGGAGCGCCACCACTCGATCGAATACGTGTTTGTTTCTCATGACCGTATGGAGCCCGGGCGCGCCTGCCGCGCCCGGGCTCACAACCTCCTTACTGTACGACGTGCGGCATCGCCGGCGTCGGCGCTGGTGCGCCATTCGGCGTCGGCGCCGGTGCGCCATTCGGCGTGGGCGTCTGCGGGTCCTCGGCCGGCTTCTTCTTCCGGTTCGAGAGCTTCTTCAGGCGCTTCAACTCCTGAATGTGCGGTACCAGGACCGAGTTGTCCGGATTGCGGGCGAGCTGCGCCCCGATTGTGAACGCCTGTTGCCCGATGAGTGCGAGCTGCTGGCGGCGTACGAGGTTCGCACCCTCGACGCCGTTCAGCAGACCGCGCAGCTCATCGATGACGGCCGTCCAACGGTTCCAGTCCGTCTGCAACTGGCGCACGTCCTCGGGTTTACGCCCGATCGCCTGCGCGACGTTGTCGAGCGCGCCGATGACGTTGATCGAGCTCGCGAGGATGGTGTCGGACTGTTTCCGCGACTGGTCGCGAAGCACGCGCTTCTGCACCGGCGTCAGCGGATTGACCTCGGCCAACTGCGAACGGATCGCCCGAAGCTGCTCGACGACGACCTCGGGATCGAGGTTCGTCACGGGCGGCTGCGGCGTATCGGCTGCGTTTGCTGCGGGGGGATTCAGGGTCTGATTGAACACTGTCATAGATCCTCCTTGCTCAAAAATGGGACGGTTGTCCGGAGGACATCCACGACTTCGTCGACAAGGCCGCGGCTGCCACCGGCTGGAAGATGACGGACACGCCGACACTTCCGGTTAGTGATTGCCCGAGATGTACACCTCGGGAGCGCACGGCAGGAGGAGCACGCTCAACTCCCGCTTCGGTACGAACCGCCGACCCTTCTTCAGGATCTCGTACCTCTGTTTGCCGCCGAGGAGAAGTTAGGGCCGAGCCCGGTGAATGTCAAGGGGTTTTTTCGGAGCACTCTCGCACGACCCACTTCCGATTTCGTCAGGGTTCTTGCTCAACTGCCGACGGTCTCGCCGAACTGCGGGTTGGTCCGGCTCCCGTATGCCCCGCGCATCTGCGATTGACCTCCACGGGCCAGCGCCATAGTGGTACGGCTGGCCAACTACCGTAGTACGCGATCTGCGGCCGCCGTGTTGATACTCTCGCGTGGCTAACGTAGCACGCGTTCAGCTGCGAGCGGCCTCCACCGGCCCACGGCAGAGCGGCACGGCGGCTACGCCTGTTTCCGAATACGCGGTCTGCAGCCGCCGTGACGCCGTGCAAGTTGCACTGAACGAGGCGGCTCGGCCGCCGGGCCAGCGAACGGCCGCTCATCGGTTACTAAGCGAGTTAGGTGGTGGGCACCTACCAGGGCGTAACCACTTCATAGCGTGCAACTTAGACCCAGAGCCGCTATGAATACGTTGCCCCTCGTGGCGTCCCGCCACTAGACACAACGTATTCATAGACGTAACTCGTAACTCTTTGATTCTTCGACATCTTGCATAGCACGTTTTGTGAATTCTATTCTGAATTCACTCGATCGTCGTGCCAAGCGGTGAATCGACGCAGTGTGCTATCAAAAAGCGCCGCCGGGGCGTGCACCGGCATCCCCAACTCCTCGCGTACGGCACGCGCCAACTCTACGTGAGACAGCGGGTATAACTGGTACTTCAGCATCAACACGAAACCACCTACTTCGCGTACACGATTGAACCATGTGGCGGGCATGTACCGGACGACGAAGAGTGGGGTGACTCCGAGCTCCTCGCACATCGCTATCTTTATGTTCAACTCTTCCTCCCGCATGTAGCCGAGCGTGTTCTTCACTTCGACGCCATACGCGAATCCGTCTCGCTCAACAACGAAGTCCAAGTCATGACTACTCGTCGTCCACTCTCGTTCGGCGAACTTTCGAGTCTCGCGACCAACGCGGGTGAACTGCGCTGTCGCGAAGGCATCTCCGACCAGCATTTCTCCCGTGTAGCCAACGAGACGCGAGAAAGAGTTGACAGAATAGCTTTCGACAAGCTCGATGACGCGTTTCGCACTACGTCGGAAGTAGCGAAATTGCTTTGGCCAGAGAAGATGGATTTCGCCGCCTGTGTTGAGCTTGACTGTTTCGCCCTTGATTTCACCGTCGGCTACAAGCTCGCGAATCGCTCGGTTGGTAATCCAGTGAAAGTATTCCTTCTCGAGCCGAACTTCCACTTGGCGCGAGAAGAACACCTGCGTTGGACTCGACGCGAAAAGCTCCAGCACAGCAGCACGCGCCGCGGGAATCTGCGGATCCGGTCCACGCGCGGGCTCGGGTTCGTCATACCCGAATTCGTCGCTCACGGGACGTGCAGTCTACCGCTGGTCGCAGATCACGAGGTCCACCTAGCGTCCTTGGTGTAAGCTGTGCGGCCGGTTCCGCGTACCGAAGCCGGAGCGGCGCGGCGGTTGCCGCCAATGACGTTTAAAGAACCGAGTGGCGAACTGCAACTGCCGTGACGCCATCGCGCTTGCGATAACGTAGGAAGCTCGGCTGCCGGGCCGTGCCAGCTTCACACCAAAGTTAGGCGCCGCCACCCTCGTCCTCGGGTACTGGAAGGATCTGCACCCACTCCGGCT
>DASXHZ010000047.1:0-3483 GCA_036488085.1 Thermoanaerobaculia bacterium | reverse complement strand
GGCGACGAGGATCCGCTCGATCGGGTCGGCGCCGGCGACCAGGGGATGATGTTCGGGTACGCGTCGAACGAGACCGACGAGCTGATGCCGCTGCCGATCATGCTCGCGCACCGGCTCGCGAAGCGTTTGGCCGCCGTCCGCAAGGCGGACGAGCTGCCGTATCTCCGTCCCGACGGCAAGACACAGGTCACCGTTCGCTACGAGGAGGACGAGCACGGGCGGCGGAAGCCGGTCGAGATCGAGCGCGTCGTCATCTCGACGCAGCACCGAGACGGAATCGACGTCGAGACGCTGATGAAGCCTGATCTCGTCGCCTACGTGCTCGAGCCGATTCTGCCGAAGGAGCTGTACGACCCGAGACGGCTCGATGCGAAGGACTTCTTCTACTGCAATCCGACGGGCAAGTTCGTGGTCGGCGGCCCGATGGGCGACGCCGGAGTGACGGGCCGCAAGATCATCGTCGACACCTACGGGGGCGCTGCGCCGCACGGCGGCGGCGCGTTCTCGGGCAAGGACCCGACGAAGGTCGACCGCTCGGCGGCATACGCGGCGCGATACGTCGCGAAGAACGTCGTCGCAGCGGGGCTGGCCGATCGCTGCCAGATCCAGGTCGCGTACGCGATCGGTGTCGCGCATCCGATGTCCGTGCTGGTCGAGACCTTCGGGACGGAAAACGTCCCGGTCGCGAAGATCGAAGCCCTCGTCCGAGAGCACTTCGACCTGCGTCCGGCCGCCATCCTTCGCGATCTCGATCTACGGAGGCCGATCTACGCCAAGACGGCGGCGTACGGGCATTTCGGGCGCGAGGACCGCGACTTCACGTGGGAGCGCACCGACAAGGCGGACGCCCTTCGCAGCGCCGCCGGGCTCGTCGATCGCGCTCCTGTAACCGTCTAGCCCGAACGCCGCTCACAGCACCGCCGGCGTGCCGAGATCGGCTGGACATTGCCTCTCGACATGTATCGGTGTTTGCTTTAAACTCAAGCGCATCTGTAACCGTCGTTTCATTGAGGAGCGCGTAACGTGAGCGGAAGCACCGCTGGCTTAGCCCTATCGACACTGCTCGCCTCGGCGGTCGAGTTCGTCGAAGCGTTCACAATTGTCCTCGCCATGGGTCTGACACGGGGCTGGCGGTCGACGCTGGCCGGCACGATCAGCGCCCTCGTTCTGCTCGCGGGCGTCGCCGCCATCGCGGGATACGCGCTCATCACCTGGTTCCCGAAGAGCGTGCTCCAGATCGCAATCGGCAGCTTGCTGCTGGTCTTCGGGCTTCAGTGGCTTCGGAAGTCGATCCTCCGTGCGTCGGGGCTCAAGGCGCTCCACGACGAGGATGAGACCTTCCGCGAGGAGACCGAGGCGGGCCAGCGTGCGGCGGCCGACGTCCGCGCCGGTCTCGACTGGTTCGGCTTCGTCGGGAGCTTCAAGGGAGTGTTCCTGGAGGGTCTCGAGGTCATCTTCATCGTCATCACGTTCGGCCTCACCGCTCACTCCATGCCGACCGCGATCGCCGGAGCGTCCATCGGCGGCGTCATCGTGCTCATTGCCGGCCTGATCTTCCACAAGCCGCTGTCGCGCGTGCCCGAGAACACGATGAAGTTCGCAGTCGGCCTGCTGCTCTCCACGTTCGGCACGTTCTGGGCGGTGGAGGGTCTTGGAGTGTTCAGAGCCGGACGGGACAGCCTTCGCTGGCCGGGCGGAGACGCCGCACTGATCGCGGTCCTCGCCGCGTGGTGCGCACTCTCCTGGCTGGCGGTCCGGTTGCTGTCGAGCTACGCGAGGGGCGAGCTCACCGTGACACCGCAGCCGATGCCCGGAGAGGAGCCCGCGTGATGCGTTTCATCGTCGGTTTCGGTCGCTTCTGGTGGGACTTCATCATTGGCGACGACTGGAAGCTCGCCGCGGGAGTCGCGGTCGTGCTCGTGGTCGGTGGCACCTTGACGGGGGAGACGCATCTCTCCAATGTCGCGCTGACATTGCTCGTGGGCGCCGGAATCGTGCTCGTGGTGAGCACGAGCATCATCGCCGGAGCCTACGCCGCCCACCGAAAGAACTGAGAGATCCCTATGCCGAAGAACACCCGCGCATTTCTCGAACTCGTCTACCGGATGCCGGCGAAGCCGACCGCCGGTCGCGTGACCGTGTGGCGCGCGCTCAAGAAACTCGGCGTCGTCTACCTGCAGGATTCCGCGTGCGTCGTCCCGGATCTTCCAGGGCTGCGTACGGAGCTCGACCGCATCCTCGCGAAGATCGAGGACAGCGGCGGGACCTATCACCTTCTGCCGCTCGTCCAGCTACCGCCCGAAGAAGAGGCGAAGCTCGTGCACCTCTTCGTCCAGCAGTCGGAGAAGCACTACGAAGAGATCATCGAGGACTGCGAAGTCAATTTCGTCAAGGAGATCCAGTTCGAGCACTTCCGCGAGAATTACAGCTACGCCGAGGCGGAAGAGATCCGGATGAACTTCGAGAAGATCTCAGGCTGGCTCGACAAGGTCGCGGAGCGCGACTGGTTCGGCGCTCCCAACGCACCCGAAGCCCGCGAGTGGCTGCAGAAGTGCGAGGGGCTGCTCGAGGACTTCGAGGCGAAGGTGTTCGAGGTCGCAGGCAAGCACAGCGAGATGAAGGACTGGTCCGATCGTCCGTCGGCGACCGCTGCGGAAGAGTCCGAAAGCGACAGATCTCGCTGATGGCGACTCGGACAGAGGAACCGACCAACCTGCGTGAAGAGCTCGGCGGCTTCGACGTCGTCATCGTCGGAGCCGGAAACGCCGGCCTCTGTGCTGCAATCGCCGCAGCGGACGCCGGCGCCAAGGTGGTGGTGCTCGAGCGCGCCCCATACGACGAACGCGGCGGCAACTCCGCGTTCACCGGAGGCGGCCTTCGCTTCCCATTTCGCGACGAGAAGGATCTCGTTCAAATCGTTCGCGACCTGACGCAGGCCGAGCTCGACAAGATCGACTTCGACACGTACACCGAGTTCGACTTCTTCACCGACATCGCAAACGTCACCGAGAACCGCGCCGACCCCGATCTGGCCGAGGTCCTCGTGACGAAGAGTTACGACACGCTCCGCTGGATGGCCGACAAGGGCGTGCGGTTCCTGCCGAGCTACGAGCGATACGCGTTCGAGATCAACGGGCGCTACAAGTTCGGTGGCGGCGCGCCGCTCGAGGCCGCGGGTGGGGGCCCCGGTCTCGTGGACTCGCTGACGCGGTCTGCCGAGCAGCGCGGCGTCACGATCCTCTACAACGCGCGCGCTCTCGATCTCGTCGGCGACGACGACGGGCCGAACGGCGTCATCGCGAAGATCGAGGGAACGACGACCGTAATCCCGGCAAGTGCCGTTGTCCTTGCTTCCGGTGGGTTCCAGGCGAACGCTGAGTGGCGCGCCCGGTACCTCGGCCCCGGCTGGGACCTCGCCAAGGTGCGGGGAACGCGCTTCAACACCGGCGACGGCATTCGCATGGGTCTCGACGCCGGCGCGAT
>DASXHZ010000044.1:0-47936 GCA_036488085.1 Thermoanaerobaculia bacterium | reverse complement strand
TCGGACTTCACATCCTCACCACTTGCGTTACGCTTCTTCGGGGTCATTGACTCTCTCCTGTTCGGTTTGGTTTCGCCACTTGAACTTTACAGGAGCGGTCTTTGACCCTTTCTTTTGCTGAACTTTCCAGACACTACCGACACGGTCTCGTCGAGATGCACGCCCCTCATCCGGCGCTTCGCGCCACCTTCTCCCAAGGGAGAAGGAGATGGATGCGGACAACCAGCGACTGCCACCAGCACGGATAACGGATAACGGATCACGGATAACGTCATCACGGATGACGGATTCCCCGCTCTCACTCATAATTTCCCCATGAACGCCCTCCCGCTGATCCTCTTCTTTCTGGCGGTGATCGCGATTGGCTACCGCTATTACTCCGCGTTCCTCGCCGCGAAGGTGATGATGCTGGACGACGCGCGGGTCACGCCGGCGCATCGCTTCGAGGATGGGCAGAACTATGTGCCGACCAACAAGTGGATCCTGTTCGGGCACCACTTCGCGGCGATCAGCGGGGCGGGACCGCTCATCGGGCCGGTGCTGGCGGCGCAGTTCGGGTATCTGCCCGGCCTCTTGTGGCTCGCATTCGGCGTCGTGCTCGGCGGCGCGGTGCATGACTTCACGGTGCTGGTCGCGTCGATGCGACGCAACGGCCGCTCGCTCGCCGACATCGCACGGAGCGAGATCTCGCCGGTGGCCGGGGTCACGGCGGGGGTTGCGATTCTCTTCATCGTCATCATCGCGCTCGCGGGCCTCGGCATCGCGGTCGTGAACGCGCTCGCCGACTCGGCGTGGGGGACGTTTACGATCTTCCTGACGATCCCGATCGCGCTGGTGGTCGGCTTGTATCTGCACAAGTCGAAGGCGCCGTTCGCGATTCGCAATGGCTCGATCTATGGCGCGCTGGCGGTGCTCGCGGCGGTGATCGTCGGGCGCTTCGTCCCAGGCACCGCGCTCGGCGCGCTGTTCACGCTGTCTAAGACGCAGATCACGATCGCGATCGCGGCCTACGGCTTCATCGCGAGCGTGCTCCCGGTGTGGATGCTCCTCTGCCCGCGCGACTATCTCTCGTCGTACATGAAGCTCGGGACGATCGCGGCGCTGGTGATCGGCACGATCGTCGTGGCGCCAAAGATCCAGGCGCCGGCGCTGTCGCAGTTCGTGAACGGCGGCGGCCCGATCATCCCCGGCAAGCTCTTTCCGTTCGTCTTCATCACGATTGCCTGCGGGGCGATCAGCGGATTCCACGCGCTGGTCGGCTCCGGCACGACGCCGAAGATGATCGCGAGGGAAACCGACGCGCGGATGATCGGCTACGGAGCGATGCTCTGCGAAGGCCTCGTCGGATGCGTGGCGCTCATCGCCGTCTGCGCGCTGCATCCGGGCGACTACTACGCGATCAACGTTCCGCCCGCCGTGTTCGCGAAGCTCGGCCTATCGACGGTGAACCTGCACCACTTCGAGCAGCTCGTCAGTGAGACGCTGGTCGGCCGCACCGGCGGCGCGGTGTCCCTGGCGGTCGGTTTCGCGCAGATCTTCGCCGGGATTCCGTTCCTGGCCGGCCTGATGTCGTACTGGTACCACTTCGCGATCATGTTCGAGGCGCTATTCATCCTCACCACGATCGATACCGGCACGCGCGTGGCGCGGTTCATGGTCCAGGAGTTCGCCGGCGGGTTCGCGAAGCCGTTCGCGAATCCGAGCTGGGTGCCGGGGACGATCATCGCGACGGGCGCCGTCGTCTGCGCCTGGAGTTACTTCATCCTCACTGGCTCGATCTCGCAGATCTGGCCGATGTTCGGGATCGCGAACCAGCTCCTCGCCGCCGTGGCGCTCTGCGTCAGCACGAGCGTGATCCTGAACGCCGGGAAGGCGAAGTACGCATGGACGACGATGTTCCCGCTGGCGTTCGTGACGTCGACGACGCTCTACGCCGGCTGGCTCTCGATCTTCGACAATTTTCTCTCTGACAAGTCGCTCGCCAAGAGCCGCTTCACCGGCTACCTCGACGCGGCGCTGACGGCGGTGCTGATGCTCTGCGTCTTCATCATCCTCATCGCCTCCGTCCGCGCGTGGCTGCGCGCCGTCCGCGGCGAGCGGATCACGTTCGAGCCGGCAATCGCGGGTCCGGATCATCGGCATATCCCGGGCTCGGGCTGCTGCTGAGCGGGGGTCTAACCGGCGGCTGCGATGAGAGCGTTCATCACATCGCGCAGCTCCGCGAGCGCCTCGTCGTCCAGCGCCCCTTTGCGTTTCACGAACGGCTCGATGCGGCACGCCTCGTCGACGACACGCCAGTTCATCGTCCGCAGCGTTTCGACGATTGCCTTTTGCGCGTAGCCGCCGCCAACCGGCGCCGCATTGAGAATCGCCACCGGCTTGCCGACCAGCTCTCCGGTCGAGACGAGCCAATCGAGCATGTTCTTGAACGAGCCGGGGACGCCATGCGCGTACTCAGGGCATGAGATCAGGATCGCATCCGCGCCGATCAGCAACTCGCGCAGCCGCTTGACCAGTTCGGGAGGCGCGGATCCTTCCACATCGAGATCGGGATTGAAGTGCGGGAGCTCGCCTGCGGCGTCGCAGAAGACGAATTGCACGCCTTGGGAAGCGACCGTCGCGGCGGCGCGCAGCAGCTCCGCGTTCGACGAACCCTCGCGAAGACTGCCGCTGATCGCGACGACCGTGGTCATCCGCTCTTCATCAAATCACGACTGCTGGTCCCGCCCGCTCTCCTGATTCCGCAGCGCGTCGTCCACCGTCTGCTCATCCCCCTCGGCCTGTGACGGTTTCTTGGCGACGCGCTCGTCGCGGGTGCGGCGGGGGTCGCCGTAGCGTTTTGGTTCACTCGATTGAGTCGGCTCGACGCGGGACATAGGACCTCCGTGTAACGCCCGCTCTCTCTCGCAAGCCCGGTGCCCGCTCAATTTGCGTCCTCGGCAGCGCTCGTGCAACTGCAGAGTGCGGATGTACCGTGTCCCGCTTGCCACGTACAGGCTGCAGTTCAACTCCGGCTTTACGTTCGATTCCGCGCGGCGCATCGCTCCGTATCTTGCGGAGCTAGGGATCTCCGACGTCTACGCGTCGCCCATCCTGAAGGCGCGGAAGGGGAGCCCGCACGGATATGACGTCGTCGACGCCACAGCGCTGAATCCCGAGCTCGGCAGCGAGGACGATTTCAACGCGCTTCATGCCGAGCTGCAGCGCAACGAGCTCGGTCTTCTTCTCGACATCGTCCCGAACCACATGGCGGCCTCGTCCGAGAACACCTGGTGGATGAGCGTGCTCGAGAACGGCCCGCGGTCGCGCTTCGTGCACTACTTCGACGTCGACGCGAATCCGAAAGTGCTCCTCCCGATCCTCGGGCGTCCATACGGCGAGGTGCTGGAAGCGCAGGAGATCAAGCTCGGGTTCTATCGCGACGGCTTCTTCTTCACCTATTACGAGCATCGGCTGCCGCTCGCGCCGGAGTCGTACCGCCTGATCCTCCGCGAGATCGTGGAGTCGTCGCCGAACCTCGAGCTGCACGAGATCGTGCAGAACGAAGAGGCGTCGTCCAACAGCAAGTTTCTCAAGGAAACGATCTCGCGGATCTACGAGCACGATGCCGGCTTCCACGCCGCGCTCGATGCGGAGATCGTGAAGATCGACGGCGACGTCGACCGGCTCGACGCGCTGCTCGACGCGCAGTGGTATCGCCTCGCGTACTGGCGCATCGCGAGCGAGAAGATCAACTATCGCCGCTTCTTTGACGTGACGGACCTCGTCGGCGTGCGCGTCGAGAACCCGGAGGTGTTCGAGGCGCGGAACCGCCGCACGCTCGAGCTGATCGCGGAGGGAAAGGTGACAGGCCTCCGGATCGATCACATCGACGGCCTCTACGATCCGATCGGGCACATGACGAAGCTGCAATCGCGCATTGGAGACGGCGAGCGCTTCTACATCGTCGTCGAAAAGATCCTGTCCGACGACGAGCAATTGCCGCGGGAGTTTCCAGTCAGCGGGACGACGGGCTACGACTTCCTCTCGACGCTGAACAACCTCTTCGTCGACGGCGCCGGGCTCGCGAAGCTGGATCATTTTTATCGCTCATTCACCGGTATTACGCGCTCGTTCGCAGACACCGCGTACGAGCGGAAGAAGCAGGTGATCCACGAGCTCTTCTCGGGCGAGATGCGCCGCCTCGGCAAGCACCTCGCGGGTCTCGCGATGGCGGAGCGGAACGCTCGCGACTTCGCGCCGACTGAGCTCGCGTTGGCGCTGACTGAGGTGACTGCATGTCTGGAGGTGTACCGGACGTACATCCGGGATGAGGAAGTGAGCGAGGCGGATCGCGGCATTCTGCGTCGCGCACTGGCGTGTGCGCGGGCGCGTGCCGGCGCGTCGCTCGACCCGCGGATGTTCACGTTCCTCGAGCACGTGCTGCTCGTCGATCCGCCGTCGTACGCCGCCGCGCAACGCGATCAGTGGCTCGCATTCGTCATGCGCTGGCAGCAGTTCACGGGGCGCGTGATGGCGAAAGGCGTCGAGGACACGGCCTTCTACAACTACAACCGGCTGCTGTCGCTCAACGACGTCGGAGGCGATCCGGGACGGGAGCCGGAGCGAGACGGACTCGCGGAGCTCCACGCTCGCAACGAGCGGATCGCACGCGATTGGCCGGATACGCTGAACGCGACGTCGACTCACGACACGAAGCGAAGCCAGGATGCGCGCGCGCGGATTGCGGTTCTCTCGGAGATTCCGGAGCAGTGGGCGGCGGCGGTGCAGCGGTGGTCGGACATGAACGAGCCGCTGCGGCAGAACGGCGTTCCCGATCCGAATGTCGAGCTGCTCGTCTACCAGAACCTTCTCAGCGTCTGGCCGATCGACCGCGATCGTTTCCGGCAGTTTCTGGAGAAAGCGTCGCGGGAGGCGAAGACGCACACGAGCTGGATCGCGCCGAATGTCGAATATGAGCGTGCGCTGCACGACTTCGGTGACGCGTTGCTGGCGAACGAAGAGTTCCGCCGCAGCTTCATCCGGCTGCAGAAGCGCGTGGCGTATCACGGGTTTCTCAACGCGCTCGCGCAGGTGGTGCTGAAGATCGCGTCGCCCGGCGTCCCCGACTTCTATCAGGGCACCGAGCTGTGGGACTTCAGCCTGGTCGATCCCGACAACCGGCGGCCGGTCGATTACGAGACCCGCATGAAGCTCCTGCGGCAGGTGCGCGACGCGAATCCCGCGGAATTGTTGCGGCGATGGCCGGATGGCCGGATCAAGTTGTACGTGACGTGGAAGGCGCTCCACCTTCGCAAGCAGTTTGCGCGCGAGGACTACCGGCCGCTGAGAGGGGAGCGCGTTTGCGCGTTCCAGCGCGGGGACGACGTCGCGGTCGCCGTGCCGCGATTCACTGTCTCCGGCAAGTCGTCACTGGAGTTGAGCGGCCGTTGGCGGAACGTGTTCACGGACCAGGTGTTCGAGGGCGGCGATCCGTTCGCCACCTTCCCGGTTGCCATCTTCACGCGCGACCGGTGATCTCGGCCACGCGGCGCATGCGGATCGCGTTGGCGCCGGTCAGCGCACCCGGTTCCATGCGCCAGCTCCAGTTGTCGGACTTTGCGCCGGGGCGGTTCATCCGCGCTTCGCTTCCGAGGTTGAGGACGTCCTGCACGGGGACGATGGCGGTTTCCGCGACGCTGGTGTAGGCAGCACGAATGAGCGTCTCGGCGAACTCGCCGCTGTCGCACCCGAGGTACTCGTGGGCGAGCGCTCGTTCTTCCTTCGGCGCGGTCTCATACCAGCCGCGCGCGGTGTCGTTGTCATGCGTGCCGGTGTAGACGACGGTCTCGGGCTCGTATCGATGCGGCAGATGCGGGCTGTCGACGTGGCTGAATCCGAACTGCAGGATCTTCATCCCCGGAATGTCGATCGCACGCCTCAGTTCATGCACTTCCTCGGTAATGAACCCGAGGTCCTCGGCGACGAGCGGCACGTCGCCGACCGCATTGCGGATCGCGTCGAAGAGCGCGCGGCCGGGACCGGGAACCCAGCGGCCGTTCATCGCCGTCCGTTCCGAGGCGTGGATCTCCCAATACGCCGCGAAGCCGCGGAAGTGGTCGAGGCGCAGCATGTCGGCGAAGCGGAGGTTCGCTCGGATGCGCGCCACCCACCACCGGAAATTCTGCGAGCGCATCTTGTCCCAGTCGTAGAGCGGGTTACCCCAACGCTGGCCGGTCTCGCTGAAGTAGTCGGGCGGCACGCCGGCGACGAGGCGCGGCTCCCCGTTCTCGTCGAGTTGGAAGAGATTGCGATTTGCCCAAACGTCGGCGCTGTCGCCGGCGACGTAGATCGGGACGTCGCCCATGATCTTGATCTTGCGCGCGTACGCCGCCTCGCGCACCGCCGCCCACTGCGTGAAGAAGAGCCACTGGACGTACTTGTGAAATCGAACGGCGTCCACGAGCTCGTCGTTCGAGGCGGCGATGGCTTCTTTCTCGCGGCGCGCGATCTCACGAGGCCACGCCGACCACTGCTTCCCTTCGTACTTTTCTTTCAGCGCCGCGTAGAGCGCCCACTCCGGAAGCCACTTGTTGTCGCGCTCGAAACGCTTGAGCGCCGCCCGCTGCTCATTGCGTCCGTTCGCTTCGAAGTGCGCGAACGAGGCGCGAAGAATCTCGTTCTTGAACTCGGTGACGCGTTCGAAGTCGACGTGATCCCCGGGGAACTCGGGGACGTTCCCGATCGATGGCAACAGACCGCCTTCGACGAGCCGCTGCGGCGAAATGAGCAGCGGATTTCCGGCGAACGACGAGATGCAGCCGTACGGCGAGTAGCCGTAGCCGGGCGGATTGAGCGGGAGCACCTGCCAGACGTGCATGCCGGCACTCTCGGCCCAGTCGAGGAACGCGATCAGCTCGTCGCCGAGGTCGCCGACGCCGTACCGGCCCGGCAGTGACGTCGGATGGAGGAGGACCCCGGCGCTGCGTTTGTCGTCCCGCCCGCCCCCGTCGGAGGTATGAACCACTATGCCCGTGCCTCCGGTGCGATCGAGAGTTGTTCGCCGAGGGAGTCGAAGAGCGCGAGCCAGCGCGCGGTCTGCCCGTTCGCGCTGCCGCCGGCAATCGCAGGACGGACCGTCGCCGCCATCCGGTAATACTGCGTCTGCGGTTTCCGCAGGCTGACGCGGATGTCCATCGCGCGGACGAGCCTGATGATTGATTCATACGTTTCGAGCCGCTCGACGTCGGCCGGATCCTCGACGAATCGGGCCGCGGCGCGCTCGATGGCGCCGCGCAGCGCCATGATCGTGACGTCATCGAGTAACGCGCGCTCTTCCTGCGCCTCGCGCAAGCGCGCTTCGACCTCCGGGAGCGCGATGTCGTTGGAGTCGAGCAGACGGCGGAGCTGCATGTTGAGATCGAACTCGGCGGCGATCTGCAGAACTTTCGGCAGCGGAATGCCGAGGCGCGTGTGGAAACGCATGAGCGGGTCGTAGCGCTCGTGGAGCGCGCGGAACGCGGACTCCGCCTCTTCCAGCGTGGCGTTGCAAATCAGGTTGAGGATGCGGCGCTGCTCGTCGCGGAAGAGGGAGCGGACGGAGACTGCGAGCTCCGAGAAGTGGTGGTCGAGCAGCCGGATCGTCGCGGGGATGCCGCCCGGCTGGAAGGCCTCGGCGAGTTGCTTCTTCACGTTCTCGTAGTCGGTTGGATCATGCGACGTGCGTACGCCGCCGGTGAGCTCCGTCTCGCCGAGGTGCAGAACGGCGAATGAGTACGACTGCGTCTCGCGCGTGATGTGAGAGGTGACGGTGATGGAGGCAACCGCCATGCGCGCGCGGCCGGCTCGGAAGACGTCGAAGTCGTGGCGCTGGACGCGGTAGCAGTAGACGTCGGCGTCGTCGTCGAAATTATCGAAGAGCGAAGCGACGGCGTAGTGTGCTGCCACGCGCGCGAGATCGAGGCGCATCGGCATGACCTCGCGCTCGTAGATGTCGCGCGCTGAGCCGCGGTCGGGGAGGTTGCTGATCGCCGGGGCAAGGCGGTCCATGAAGTCCGTCTCGATCGGGCGGCCGGCGATTTTCTCGGCGAGCTGTATCACTCGGGCGGCGTAATGCAGAACCTGCACCGTTTCGATGCCGGCGACGTCGTTGAAGAACCAGCCGCACGACGTGTACATCAGCATCGCGTTCCGCTCCATCTCGAGGAGCTCCAGCACGTCGTTCGCGCCGGCGTCCGGATGCGCGTGGTTCGTGAGGAAGCGCTGCAGCGACTCGTCCGAACGGTCGAGGACGACGTCGATGTAGTCGTCGCGCGCGGGCCATGGGTGCTCGAGCAGGTCGGACGCGTGCTGCTGGAAGATGGCCGCCGTCTCGTCGCGCAGCCAGTCGAGCGCGTCGCGCAGCGGCGTGCGCCACCGCTGGTTCCAGCCTGCCTGTCCGCCCGTGCTGCAGCCGCAGTCGCTGCGCCACCGTTCGACGCCGTGGGCGCAGCTCCACGCGGTGTTCTCGCGGATCTCGACCTCGTGCGCCGGCGGGTGCTTCTCGAGGTACTCGCCGTAGTTCGTGAGCTTCGCGAGGTCGCGCTCTTCGATGTAATGCAGCGCGTAGGCGAGCGCCATGTCGCCGTAGCGGTGGTGGTGGCCGTATGTCTCGCCGTCGGTAGCGATGTTCACGAGCTGGTCGTGCGTTCTGTGCGCGTCGAACGCGCCCGCGAGCCGGTTGGCCAGGTACTCCCCGCGCGCGAGGAGGTTTTCGAACGCGACGGCGCGCGAGATCGGGCCGTCGTAGAAGAAGATTGCGATCGTTTTGCCCGACGGGAGGTTGCAGCGATACGCCATCGTCGGATCGAGGCCTGTCTCATGCCAGTCGGAGTCGTCGAACGAGCGCCAGCGGCGCGCCTGCCCCGGCTCGAGGATCGTGAAGCGAATGCCGGCGGCGGCGATCGCTTCCAGCGTGTCGGTGTCGACGGCTGTTTCCGGCAGCCACATCCCCTCCGGCTTGCGGCCGAAACGGTGCTCGAAATCGCGGAGGCCCCAGCAGATCTGCGTCCGCCGGTCGCGCTGATTCGCGAGCGGCATGATGATGTGGTTGTAGGCCTGCGCGATCGCTGAGCCGTGGCCGGAGAAGCGCGCGCGGCTGGCGCGGTCGGCGTCGACGATGGCCGCATACGTTTCGGGCGCATGCACTTCGAGCCACGACAGCAGCGTCGGGCCGAAGTTGAAGCTCATGGTGGCGTAGTTGTTGACGATCCGGAGGATGCGATCGCGCTCGTCGAGGATGCGCGCCGAGGCGTTCGGGGCGTAGCACTCCGAGGTGATGCGCTCGTTCCAGTCGTGGTAGGGGGCGGCGGAGTCCTGCGTCTCGATTGCTTCGAGCCAGGGGTTTTCGCGGGGCGGCTGATAGAAGTGGCCGTGGACCGCGATGAATCGCGCGTCGGGCATGGGGGCGGCATCGTAGCGCAAAGACAAAAAGACGTGGCGAGAGCTGCTGCTCCCGCCACGCCAGGGGTCGTCACCGCCGGAACGTGCCGAAACGTACGGAGGCGACTAAACCTCGTCCCCGTGGTTAGAGTGACGCGACACGCAAAAGTGCCACCCCCTGCTACAAGGATTCGATGATTTCGACAAGCCGCTCGATATCGACCGGCTTCCGCATCACGACCTTCACCAGCGCCGAGCGCTGCTCGAGGGCGTCCGTCGGGATGTCGCCCGCCGGAGTCGCAGTCACCACGATGACCGCCGGCGCCTCGGCCAGCGTCTGGATGGACGGGTCTTTCATCATGGCGGTGAGTGAGTCGAGGAAGTCGACGCCGCTCATCTTCGGCATGACGAGGTCGAGGATGACGACGGCGTAGTGTTTTTGCGACACGAGATGCAGCGCCTCGATGCCGTCGCGCGCTCCTTCGACCGTCAGCAGCGCCTGCTGCTTCAGGTATTCCATCAGGAGGCGCCGGATTGTGTCGTCGTCTTCGACTACGAGAACGTGGCCGGTCGGCATTGCATAGAATTCGCCATATGGCGACGAAAAAGGACGCGAAAACCGAGCGGGTCGCGGTGTGGCTCACGCCGGATCAGGTCGCGTGGCTGAAGGGCAAGAAGAACCTTTCCGAAACGGTCCGCGCGCTGGTCACCGAGGCGATGAACATGGATGCGCTGGCGCGGAGCGTCAAGCAGGGGAAGAAGCGTAGGTAGGTTACGAGGTTGCGGGGTTGCGGGGTTGCGGGGTTAGACCTCGAAACCACGTAACCTCGCAACCGGTCTCTCTCGGTTACGAGGTTACGAGGTTACGGGGTTACGAGGTTACGGGGGTAGACCTCGAAACCACGTAACCTCGCAACCGGTCTCTCTCGGTTACGGGGTTGCGGTGTTACGGTGTTACGAGGTTACGAGGTTGCGGGGGTAGACCTCGAAACCACGTAACCTCGCAACCGGTCTCTCTCCTGAATCAACTGCGCCGCCACGCTCACCGCGATCTCGAATGGATGGTTCGTTCCGATGTCGAGTCCGATCGGGCAATGGAAGGCGTGCTGCTTCTCCTCGGCGAGGCCCGCTTCCGCGATGTCGCGTCTCAGGATGATCGCTTTGGAGTGGCTGCCGATCGCGCCGACGTACGGGAAGTTCCGGGTGCGAAGGATCTCGATGAGGATCGGCTTGTCGGTCGTGTGGCCCATCGTCATCAGCACGACGTACGCGTCGTCGGGAAGTGTCTTCACGAGCGACGGCATGTCGCTCGACTGAACGGCGGTCAGCCTGGGTGACGGCAGTCGCTCCAGCCATTCCGGCCGCGGATCGATGACGGTGAGGTGGCAATCGAGGTGGACGAGCAGCGTCGCGAGCGCCTGCGCTACGTGTCCTGCGCCGAAGAGGACGATGTTCCAGCGTCCGACGTTCAGCGCCTCGAAGTAGAGCTTCACGATGCCGCCGCAGGTCATCCCGACGTCCTTGTTGAGGTTCCACGAGACGAACTTCGTCTGTTCGCTCGTCTCGCCGCGCAGAATCGCCTGGGCCTCCGCGATCGCTTTCGTCTCGACTTTGCCGCCGCCGACGGTCCCATGTCGGAGGCCGTCCGCCGTGACGATCGCTTTCGCGCCGCGGTCCTGCGGGGCGCTGCCCTGCGTCTCGACAACGGTGATCGTGACGACCGGCGTGCCGCCGGCGAGATACTCGTTCAACGCCTCGAAGAACGTCGGCATGGCTCGATTGTAGCTTCGGGTATGCGCTCCAAAGTCCTCTTCGCGGTTCTGCCCGTCATCCTTTTTGCGATGGCGTGTAAACGTTCGGGCGACGTTGCCGCCAAACCGTCGATGGGGATGACGCTTGCGAGTCCGGCGTTTGCGAACAACGGCGAGATCCCGGCGAAGTACGGCTGCAGCGGAGGAGGCCACGCGGTCTCGCCGCCGCTGAGGATCAGCGGAGCGCCGGCGTCCGCGAAGTCGCTGGCGTTGATGGTCGACGATCCCGACGCGCCGGGCGGAACGTTCACGCACTGGCTCGTCTGGAACATCGCGCCCACAACGACGACCGTAGCCGAGGGGTTGACGCCCGCGGGTGCGAGCGAAGGGAAGAATGGATACGGGAAGGCGGGATGGGGCGCGCCTTGTCCGCCGTCCGGCGAGCACCACTACGTCTTCACGCTCTATGCGCTCGACGCACCGCAGATCGCGAGCTCGGAGGAGATCCCCAAGCACGCGGTTGCAGAGGCGAAGCTCGTGGGAAGGTACGCGAGGAAGTGAGCTGTTACTATTCCGTCAGGCCCGAATCCAAAAACCGAGGTTAGACCCATGGGTGAGCTGTTCCAGCCAACGCATCTTCTTCTCGTCGCCATCATCGCGATGATCTTTCTCGGGCCGAAACGCCTGCCGGAGCTCGGCAAGGGACTCGGCGAAGGCATTCGCGGATTCCGCGATGCTTTCAAGCCGGCGCCTGAGCCGTTGCCCGACGAGCCGAAGAAGATCGAGTCGTAAGAATCACCAACCGTTCCGCTCGCGCAACGACGTGATGTGCGCGACGTGATGGCGCGAGTGCCAGCCGTACATCTGGAGTAGCCAGTCGATGTCCTTCTCGCCGTGGTCCGGATGTACGAGGCGGCGTTTGAAGTCGTCGTCCGACATCGCGCGCCAGAGCGTCATCCAGCGTTGGTGAAGGGTCTGGAGAAGCGTAAGCGACGTCTCGATCGGAGTGTCGCGGACGTCGTTGAGCTTCGCCCACTCTGCCTCGTCGTACGGACGGATGGTCGGAGTATCTTCCGTCAACGCCAGCTTCAGCCGAATGAAGGCGTTCATGTGAGAGTCGGGGACGTGGTGCACGACCTGGCGTAACGTCCATCCGCCGTCGCGATACGGAGTGTCGAGCTGCGACTCGCTGAGCGCTTCGACCGCCGCGCGCAACTTCGCGGGACAGGCGTCGATATCGTCGAGAAGCGCATGCCGTTCGACCCGAGTGAGGCTCGGCTTCGGCGCGAAAGGACCGACGGGATAGCGAGGATCAGCGCTCATGATCCGCGATGCTACACTCGCGCACGCTTGTCCTACCAACTCACTGAGTGGCTCAACCTCGGCTTTCGATGGTTCCACGTCTTCGCCGCGATCATGTGGATCGGCCAGACGTACTTTTTCACTTGGCTCGATCGCCGCTTCCACGACGAGAAGCTCGTCTGGATGGTGCACAGCGGCGGTTTCTACATCGTCGACAAACAGAAAGGCCCTGAGCTCCGCGACGGGCAGACGCTGCACTGGTTCAAGTGGGAAGCGGCGCTGACCTGGATCAGCGGCATGCTCCTCTTCGGCCTCGTCTACTACCACGGCGGTCTGATGACCGACTCGGCGAGCCACAACACGAAAGCGATTCTTCTCTCGCTCGCCGCACTCGTCGTCGCGTGGCTCATCTACGACCTTCTCTGGATCTCGATCTTCGCGCGCTACGAGTGGTTCGGCATCATCGCGTCGTATCTGATGCTCGTCGGCGCGATCTACTACTACACCACCGTCTTCACCGGCCGCGCCGCGTATCTCCAGACCGGCGCGATGATGGGGACGCTGATGGCAGCGAACGTCTGGGTCCGCATACTCCCGGCGCAGCGGCAGCTCATCGCGGCGACGAAGTCCGGCCAGCAGCCCGACATGCGTCTCGCCGAGCGCGCCAAGTTCCGCTCGAAACACAACACGTTCATGGTCGTGCCGGTGGTCTTCATCATGCTCAGCAACCACTTCCCGGTCGCGACTTACGGCCACGCCTACAACTGGCTGATCCTGTCGGGCCTCGTGATCGCCGGCTGGATCGCCGCACACTTCATTCGGAGTCACTGATGTCCTTCAAAACGAGTCTCGACGAGCGCGAAGTCGCTCGCGCTGCGACCTCTCTCGAGGCTGCTCTGGCGGATTTCGCGGTGCGCTTTCCCGGCGAGTCGGCGGCGCGACAGCCGGTGCACACGGTGTACGGCGGCGCGCAACTCTTCAGGTCCGACACGACCAAGAAGCTCGGCGAGATCGCGCTGCGTTCGCTCGAGAAGAATGGCCCCGATCCGATGACGTTCGCACGCGCCATCGGACTCGAGCGCGACGAGGAGACGGTTTACGCCCGCGTCGTCGAGAAGCTGAAACGCGAGCCGGTCGAGGACTTCCGCATCGACTTCGAGGATGGCTACGGCAACCGTCCCGACGACGAGGAAGACAACGACGCAGCCCGCTGCGCGCGCGAAGTAGCGGCCGGGATGCACAACGAAACGCTCCCGCCATTCATCGGAATCCGTATCAAGCCGTTCTCGCAGGAACTCATGCGCCGCGGCGTCCGGACGCTCGACATCTTCCTTACGACGCTGCTCGAAGCGACCGGCGGCAAGCTCCCGCCGTGGTTCGTCGCCACGCTTCCGAAGATCCAGCTTCCGGAGCAGGTGACGCTCCTCGCCGATCTGTACGACATGCTCGAGCCGCGCCTCGGTCTCGCCGCCGGAACGCTGAAGTTCGAGTTCATGATCGAGACGACGCAGTCGATTCTGAATGGCAGCGGCGTATCGAACCTGCCGCTCTTCCTCGCCGCCGCGCGCGGACGCTGCGTCGCGGCGCACTTCGGGACGTACGACTACACCGCGAGCTGCAACATCACCGCGGCGCACCAGCGCATGGATCACCCGGCGTGCGACTTCGCGCGCCACATGATGCAGGTCGCCTATGCCGGCACCGGGATCTGGCTCAGCGACGGCGCGACCAACATCATGCCGATCGGCGACCGCGCGACCGTGCACGCCGCCTGGCGCCTCCACGTCGAGCACATCCGCCACTCGCTGATCAACGCCTACTACCAGGGCTGGGACCTCAACCCCTCCCAGCTCCCGACCCGCTACGCCGCGGTCTACTCGTTCTTCCTCGAGTCGCTCGGTGCCGCCACGGAGCGCCTCCGCAACTTCATCCAGAAGGCGGGACAGGCCACCCTCGTCGGCGACGTCTTCGACGACGCCGCCACCGGCCAGGGCCTTCTCAACTACTTCCTGCGCGGCCTGAACTGCGGCGCCCTCACGCAGGAGGAGGCGCTCGCCACCGGCCTCACGCTCGACGAGCTGCGGAGCCGGAGCTTCGTGAAGATCATGAAGGGACGGCGGGCCTAGCTGCCTCGGTACGTCGAGTACCCGTACGGCGCGACCAGCAGCGGCACGTGGTGGTGCTGCGCGGCGTCCTTGACGCTGAAGACGATTGAGACTTCCGGGAAGAAGGTCTCGCCGCCGAAGTATTCGCCGGTGGCGAAGGTGATGCGGTACGTGCCGGGTTCCGGCGCGTCGTTGACGAGGCGCAGCCGGCCGTCGTTGTCGGTGCGGCCCATCGCGACGACATCCCATCCTCCGCGCTCGATTTCGAGCGTGACCGGGACTCCCGCCGCCGGCCGGCCGCGCGATGTGTCGAGAATGTGCGTTGAGATCCCCATCAGTCCCGGGTTTTCAAAATTAGGGTTCAACGAAGTGCGGTAGCTGCGGGCCAAAACCAGCGGTACCCCGTCCGCTGATGGCTGGCTTAAGCCGCCATTCGGTAGATGTAGGCATCCTCGATGAATTGGCCATTCACGGTATTTCGTGAGAAGCGTATTCCATTCACAGGGCGATCGGTCCGCAAGGCAACTCGTAACATCTGGATAAGCGGATCGCGAGTGTCGATGACGGCTACGTCCTGCAGCGAAACACCGTGTACGGCAGCATTTCGCAGTGCTTCCAGGAGGCGCTTGTAGGCCTTTCTCGGCCCTTCGAGGTGAACTTCAGGACTTGCGAGCAGCAATCGCCACTGGTTCTGGTCTGTGAGATAGAACCACAGCGCGGCATCGATGAGGAACCGTCGGCGATCCAGATTCTCGACAACGGTCTTTCCCGCCTCGATCATCTCGTCGGTGAGTGCTTCCTTCACCAGTGTCTCTTCAGCCATTGAAGTATCCCGTGTCATCGTGCCGTGATCGCCAAGTAAAGATCGTGAGCTTCCGCGCTTGAACGACCAAAGGTGTACCTAGCTTTCTCCGACCAGTCTCTCACGACTGCCCAGTTGACCGCGAAATCTCCGTTCGTAGCGAGTTCGTGCTGGTGCAATTGCTTCAATCCTGAGGCGTTTAGTAGTTGTTCCAAATTGTGCGTGTGGCTATCCACGATCAGTTTCTTGTCGGGGAAGTCGAACTTTTTGATTTGCTTAGCGATACACGCCTTCAACGCGCACTCCACTGCGTATCCCGCGAGGTAATAAGCACCATCAAACTTTCTATCGCGGAGCAAGGTGCGCGCCTCGGCGAGACGCAGCCGAGATAACCGATGCAGGTCGCTACGGTTCACGAAGCCCGATTCTACGACTCTCTCTAGCTCACCAGCTTCATCAGCCGCAGTTTCGTGATCTTCAACTGCTCGTCGGCGGCGATGCGCAGCTCCTGCTCCCGCTCATTCGCGAGCCGCTCGCGCGCGATATTCAGCATCTCGTCAGCCGATTTGCCGGTAGCGCAAACGATGTAGATGAAGCCGAACTTCTCTTCGTATTCGCGATTCGTGTCCGTGAGGGCGGCGAAAGTCTCGTTTGCAGCCGATGCCGCGCCGCTCTGCTCCTGTGAAGCCCAGCCGCTCGCTTTCCGCTCGCCGATGCGCGGATGTGCGGCAAACGCTTCGAGCCACTCTTTCTCACCGAGCGACGACCAGACCTCCGCGGCGGTCTCGAACGCGTTCGCCATCGGACGTGCGGCCATCATTTGCCGCACCCATTCGGTCGATCCGCAGCAGGCGCGCAACTCTGCGTCATCGATGCGCGTGTTGATCCGTCGCGTCACCATGTCGATACGCCCCCGCTCCGTGGCGATGCCGTACACGCGCATGCGGGCCACGCCGCCGTCGGGATAGACGTTCAGCCGCACGTGGGTCGCGTCGTGCGGCGCGAGCTCGTCGACGAAGATGTGGCGCGTGTCGGGCAGGAGCTTCGTGCGCGGAAGGATCTCGCTCCACTCGTTATTGTCCGCAGATGCGTCGATCGAGCAGGTGTCGGGATAGTTCCCCTTGAAGTGCGACGTGTCGATCTCGATCCGCCGCACATTCGCCTCGGCCGCCAGCTTCACGACGACCCAGTCGTGACCCGGCCCGCGGCGGCGCCGCGTCTCCCAGCCGTCGCTCATGTTGAACGCGCGCCCCGGCATGATCAGGTTGTGCTTCGGGCCGAAGAACATGTCGCTGCAGGTGAGGACTTCGCCGCCGTGCTCGATGGCGGCGAGATCGATCGGACTCGCCAGACCGCCGCTGCGCCGCCACTCCGGGACGACCTCGCCGTGCACGCGGAGCCGCGCCACGCCGCCGTCAGGGTAGATGTGAAAGCGAAGGTGCGTGAAGGCGAACGGAGACTCGATCGCGAACTCGTTCTCGCTGTCGCCGCGGAGCTCCGACTTCGGGAGGATCTCGACCCAGTCGGTCAGCTCATCAGGCTGCGACTCGTAGCGCGCGTAGCACGCCTCGATCGAGCAGTGCGATGGGAAATTGCCGCGAAAGAAACTCGTGTCGACGACGACGCCGCGAATGACCCCCGGAACGCCGAGGCGAATGATCGCTTGGTCGTGGCCCGGCGTGCGCTTGCGGCGTGACTCCCAGCCGTCCATCCACTTCCCGCGGTCGGTGTACTCGTGCTCCTTCCACACCGGCTTCGACTGTTTGAGGAGGTTCTCCTTCTCCGCGAAGAAGTCGTCGGTTGCGTAGAGCACGGCGCCGCCGAGGCGCTCGGAGGCGAGGTCGATCAGCTCGCGGAAGTCAGCCATGTTCCTATCGGGAGCCCGATATGCGCGCCATCGTCCCACACTTTATGGCCGCGTACGTACGTCGCGCGGACGACGCCTTGCAGCTCGTCGCCGGCGTACGGCGTGACCTTGTGGCGGTGCTGGATGACCGATTCATCGACGACGAATCGCGCGTCGGGATCGAACGCAATGATGTCGGCGTCGTAGCCTGGCGCGAGCTTGCCTTTGCGATGATCGAGGTTCGCAAGCTTTGCCGGCCCCACGGACATGAGCGTCGTGATATCGCGCAGCGTGAAGCCACGATGGCGCGCGGCGGTCCAGACGACCGGCAGCGAGAACTGAAGCGACGAGATGCCGCCCCACGCCCGCTCGACGTCGCCCTCGGCCAAGTGTTTCAGATGCGGCGTGCAGGGAGAGTGGTCGCTGACGATGGCGAGGAGCCGCCGCTCCTGCAGCGCGCGCCAGAGCTTCTCGCGATTGTCGCGTTCGCGGATCGGCGGCGCGCATTTGTACTCCGGCGCGCCGTCCGGAATCTCCTCGGCGGCGAAGTAGAGGTAATGCGGCGTCGTCTCGGCGGTGACATTGCCTCCGATGAACGGCAGCGCGTCGGCCGACGAGAGGTGGACGATGTGCGCGCGCGCGCCCGTTTCATGCGCGAGCTTGGCAACCCGCTCGATCGCCGCGTTCTCCGCCGTGCGCGGCCGCGATGCGAGATAGCGGGAGTACGACCGCGGATCGCCGCTTTCGTCGTGCAGGTGCTCTCCAAGCTCCGCGTGCACGAGCAGCGGACGATTCGTTCCCGCTAGGACCTCCAGCGCCTCTCGGAGGCCATGCTCGTCGAGCCAGCCGAACTCCGCGACGCCCGAGTCGACTAAGAAGCATTTGAAGCCGAGCGCTCCCGTTTCGATCATCGGCCGCAGCTCGCTCGCGTTCCCCGGAACCGCGCCGCCCCACAGTCCGACGTCGACGCGAATCTGATCGCGCATCGCGTCGGCCTTGATCCGCAGCGCCTCGACTGACGTCGTTGGCGGGATGGAGTTCAGCGGCATGTCGACGATGGTCGTCACGCCGCCCGCCGCCGCCGCACGTGTCGCCGTGTCGAACCCCTCCCACTCCGTCCGCCCCGGCTCGTTGACATGGACGTGCGAGTCGACGATGCCGGGCATGAGCGTGAGATCGCCGTAATCGATCGCGTCCGGCGCGTCGTCATGATCGCGAATGGCGGCGATCTTCTCGCCTTCGATATGGATCGAGGCGGCGCCGTGGCCGAGCACGTTACGGCTGCGAAGAATCATGCGACCGCGGCGCCGTTGCGCGCGAGGGTTCGCGTGTAGTGCGTCAACCGCATCAGGATGTTCTCGCCGGTGACGGGGGCGTCGATCTTTGGGATCTCGTCGCCGCTGACGTGGCTGAGGGCGTTCTTCACCGCCATGTAGACGGAGACGGCGAGGCAGAGTGGCGGCTCACCCACTGCTTTGCTGGAGCGGATGTTCAGCGCGTTCTCGGCGTCGATCCAGGCGACGTTGAAGACGTCGGGGACGTCGCTGATGTTCGGGATCTTGTACGTCGTCGGCGAGTGGGTGAGGAGGTTGCCCTGCGCGTCGTAGCGCAGCTCCTCGTTCGTCAGCCACCCCATCCCTTGGATGAACGCACCAGTAATCTGGCCGCGATCGATGCCGGGGTTGATCGGCTTGCCGATGTCCATCAGCAGATCGCTGCGCAGGACGCGCATATCGCCGGTGAAGCGGTCGATCTCGACTTCGCTCACGGCGACGCCTTGCGTGAAGTAGAGGAACGGCGTGCCGGCGCCGGTGTCGGCGTCCCAGTCGAGGTGCTTGGTCGCGTAGAAACCGCGCTCGCCGAGGGAGATGCGCTCGAGGTACGCCATCTTGATCATGGCGTGGAAAGGGACGCGTTCGTCGGGCTTGCGATCGTCGAAGACGTGACCGCGTGCGAAGACGATGTGGCCGGGTGACGGTTCGACGCCGGTGATCCGCGCGAAGTACTCGGCGGCGAATTCGGAGATCCGCTCGCGAATCTTCCGGCAACCGTCCGCCGCTGCGCTGCCGTTGAGGTCCGCGCCGCTCGAAGCCGCGGTGGCCGAGGTGTTGTTGTTCTTCTCGGTGGAAGTCGCCATCACGATCACCAGCTCGGGATCGATGCCGAATTCGTCGGCGACGATCTGTTGGATCTTCGTGTTGACGCCCTGCCCCATCTCCGTCGCGCCGGTCGAGACCTGAACGGAGCCGTCGAGATAGACGTTCACGAGGGCATTCGCCTGGTTGAGGAACTTGGTGTTGAACGAGATGCCGAACTTCACCGCCGTGGCCGCGATGCCGCGCAGATGCGTCTTCGACGAGGCGTTGAATGCGCTGACCCCTCCGACGCGCTTGGCGTAATCCGACTGTGTCTCGCACTGCTCGAAGAGTTGCGGCAGGTGATTGTGCTCGACGGTCTGGCCATACGGCGTCACGTTCCGGTCGTCGATGCCGTAGCAATTGCGTTTGCGGATCTCGATCGGGTCCTTGCCGAGGAAGTACGCGATCTCCTCGAGCGCGTTCTCCATCGTGATGATCCCTTGCGGTCCGCCGAAGCCGCGGAATGCCGTATTCGGCGGGTAGTTCGTACGGCAGACGGTGCCGGTGATCTCGACGTTCGGGAGGTAGTACGCGTTGTCGGCGTGCGTCATCGCGCGGCCCATCACGGACGTCGAGAGGTCATTGAACGCGCCACCGTCGGAGTAGAAGTCGAGCTTCGCGGCAGTGATCGTTCCGTCCGACTTGAATCCGATCTTGTAGTCGTTCTGGAACGGGTGGCGGCCGCCGGTGATGCACATGTCGTCGTCTTTGTTGTACGCGATGCGCGCCGCGCGCTTCAGCTTCTGCGCGACGAGCGACGCGATCACGGCGGGATGCGTCGCCTGACACTCCTTGCCGCCGAAGCCGCCGCCCATCCGCTTCGTGATGACGGTGACCTTGTTGATCGGCACGCCGAGGAGGTGTGCGATGACGTGCTGGACCTCGGATGGGTTCTGCGTGGAGGAGTGGACGGTGAGCTGATCGTGTTCGCCGGGAACCGCGATGGCCGCCTGCGACTCGAGGTAGAAGTGGTCCTGCCCGCCGTTGACCCACACGCCTTCAATGACGTGATCGGCCTCGGCGAAGCCGCGTTCCAGATCGCCGCGACGGATGTGGCGCACCGGACCGATGAAGTCGTGCCGCTTCTTCGCCTCGTCGATCGTGAAGACCGGCTCAAGCGGTTCGATGTCGACTTTGATGGCAGCCTTCGCGGCTTTGATCGCTTCGCGCGACTCCGCGGCGATGACGACGATCGGTTGTCCGATGAACATGACGACATCCTCGGCGAGCAGGACTTCGTCCTCCAGGATCGGGCCGAAGACGTTGTGCACGAGGTCGTGATGTGTGTAGAGCGCGACGACGCCCGGCACCGTACAGGCGGCCGTCGTGTCGACGGAGTGGATGCGGCCGTGCGCGACCGGCGACCAGTAGAAGTCGACGAGCACTTCGCCGCGCAGCGGCGGCATGTCGTCGACATAGATCGACTCGCCGGTGACGTGACCGCGTGCGGAATCGTGTGGGATGTTGCGGCCGACCGCCTGGGACATCGGGACCAACGAGTATAAATCAGCCCAAACGCGCCCGAAGGCTCGCCACGCGAGTTCGGCCGACCGGGAGCGTCGTGCCGTCGCGCAGCGTGACGGCGTACCTCGATCCCGCCTGCGCCACCAGGCTCTCCACCTTCCGAACATCGACGAGGAAAGACCGGTGTACCCGCTCGAAGTGCGACGGGAGAAGGCTCTGAAGGCGGTCGAGCATGCGATCGTCGCGGATGACTCTGTTTCCGGTGAGAACGATCTCGGAGCGCGAGCCGTCGGCGCGAACGTGGACGATGTCGTCCAGGACGACGTAACGCGTCTGATTGGTGTCGCGTGCCGCGAAGCGCTCGATCCGGCGCGGACCGCCGGCGAAGGCGCGGTTGAGCGCCAGGGCGAGCCGATCGCGTCCGAACGGCTTCGGTACGAAGTCGCGAATTCCGAGCTCGTACGCCTCGAGGGCGCGGTCGGTGTGAGCCGAGACGACGATGGTCGGGCAGCGACCGATGACCGGATCGCGCAGCAGTTCGAAACCGTCGCGTCCTTCGAGATTGAGGTCTAGAACGAGGATGTCGGGTGGCTGCTGCGAGACGGCAGCCACTGCGTCCGTCACGGTTCCCGCGATGGTGACGGCGGTGTTCGGGCCGAGGGTGTCGGTGATCTGCCGCGCGAGACGGCGGGCGATGACCGCTTCGTCTTCCGCGACGATGACCCGGATCAACGGCACGTGGATCGAGCTCACGACGGCACCTCGATGGTCGTTCTCCAGTACCCGTTGCACTCGCCCGTTTCGAGAGCCCATCGGCCGGGATAGCTCTCTTCGAGCCTCGCCTTCACGTAGCGCAGGCCGGTCCCGTCATTGTGTGTGGCGACTCCGTGCGCGGTAGCCGCGAATGGTGCGTCGAAGATGTAGCGGCGAGTCCTCGGCGACCGCTCCTCTCGCAAGGTGAACTCGACGTCTTCTCCGTCGTAGCGATTGTGCGTGAGTGCGTTTTCGACGAGGGTATGGAGGACGGCCGGCGGAATCGCGCCGCCGGGGTCGACCGATTCGGCGCGGAGGCGGAATCGCTGTCCCTTGCGGCATTCCATGACGGCGAGGTGCGAGCGGCAGAGAGCGATCTCGCGTTCCATCGGAATCTTCGTGTCGCGCGCGATCGAAGAGAAGATGCGCAGCTCTTCGGCGAACGCCTCGAGGAAGCGCACGCCGCTGGCTGGATCGTTCTCGACCCACTCCATGAGTGCCGTGAGCGTGTTCATCACGAAGTGCGGCTCGATCATCTTGTGGAGCAACGCCGCCTCGAGCCGCTCATGCTCGCGCCGCTGCCGCCGCAGATCCATTGCCATACCGATGAGAAGAGAGGCGATCGCGATGCAGAACGCGATGAAGAAGGTGTTGTCGCTGAAGGCGAGGCCGCCACGGACGAACGCCAGTACGAGCACGATCACCGCGGCCGCCCCGGGAATCGTGCGCCGCCCGCGAACGGGCGCGGCGGCGACGAGCGTGCATGCGGACAGCAACAGCGACGCTCCGAACAGCAAGACACAGCGTCCATCAGGCGAGCTGCCGGCCAACGCCGCCGCGGAGATGACGGCCACGAACGTGGCGGCCCAGATGCGCGGCCGCCGCAGCTCGAGCTCCAGGACAAAGAAGGACGGGAGCAGCAGCGAGATCGCGAACGTCAACGCCGTCACGACCGCGAGGCGCGTTGCCTGTACGTCGTACGTGTACCCGACCGTCCAGCGCCACGTCTCCGCGACGGCGAGCAGCGCCGCGGCGAAGCAGAGGAGCGCGAATGTGATCGCCGCGCCTCGGCGCCGCGTCGCAAAGCTCAGCGTCAGGTAGTAAATGCCGATCACGACGAAGACGCCGAAGCCGGAGAGCGGGATGACCTGTCCGACGATGCGGCTGCGGATCATCCGCTCGTAGTCGCCGATGACGACTCCCTGGTACCAGTTGTGGTTGTCGATCCGCGGCAGGGTGATACGAAGCTCCAACTGATGCGGTCCGCCCTGGGCGAGCGCCGCCGGGATCGGAAAGAAGTTGTCCATCGGTCCGGGCGTGCCGGTGGCTCCGATTCGGTGTCCGTCCCACAGCAACTCGAACGGGGCGAGCATCGAGACATAGACGCAGCGCGTCCGCTCCGTCGATCCGCGGAGGAGCACCGTTCGCTGGAGGATGACCGATCGTCCCGCGCGAACTTCCCGATAGTCGTACACCGACTGCTCCGCGCCGCTCCCGAACCGCTGTGCCGGATCGCGGCCCTTCGCGCAGGCGACGGCGAGCATCAGGACGCAGACAGCCGCGATCCGAGACGTTCGTTGCGTTTGCGAGCAGTTCATGAGGCGTTGCTTCCCGGCCTGCATCGATGGTCGCACAATCCCGCTCATGAATACGAAGGTGTTCGTGGTTTGGTTGCTGCTCGCGGTTCCGGCCGCATTCGCACAGGCGACGGCTGCACTGCCCGGCGCAAAAGAAGTTGAGGCTTATTTCCGGCCGTTCATCGCGACCGACAACTTCTCGGGATCGGTCCTCGTCACACGCGAGGGGAAGGTCGTTTTCTCGAAGAGTTACGGCTTTGCGGATCCCGGCAGACGGATCAGGAATCGAACGGACACGAGATTCCACGTCGCCTCGATGTCGATTCTGTTCACGTCGACAGCGGTCCTGCGCCTCATCGACGAGGGCAAGCTGTCGTTCGAGACGCGTGTGTCCGAGATCGTGCCGGGAGTGCCGAACGGGGACAAGATCACGATCCGCGAATTGCTGGCGCAGAATTCCGGCCTTCCCGATGCGAACGACGATCTTCCGAACTATGACGACGGCCTCCTGACGTCTCACCAGACGCCTCAATCGATGGTCGATGCCATCAAGGGACTGCCGCCGCATGCGGAGCCGGGGGGGGAGAGCACGCGCGAAGAGCATTCCGGCCAGAATCTCCTGGCGCTGATCATCGAGCGAAAGACGGGACTGCCGTTCGTACAAGCGATGAAGACGTTGGTCTTCGACCCGTTCGGCATGCGGGACAGCGGCGTCGATGACGACGGCCCGATCGGCGGCCGGGTCGCGCTCGGTCTTCAGCTCTCCGGGACGTTCGGGCTGAAGCCGGCGACGCCCGCGATTCACTGGTCGGCGTTGCCCGGCAACGGGTCCGCCTACACGACCGTCTCGGACGTTTCGAAGTGGCTCGCCGGCGTCAGGCGGGGTCCGTTGCTGTCGGAGAACAGCCGGAAGGTGCTGTTCGGTTCAAGCGACGGCTGCGGATGGGACATCGGCGGCCCGAACAAACGCCTCGGCGAGGCGGTCTATCTCAGCAACGGCCGCGTCGCCGGTTTTTCCTCCATCATCGAGTATCTGGCTCGCGAGGACGTCGCGATCATCGCGTTGACCAACATCGAACACGACATGAATCCGCTGGTCATCCCCGAGCTTGCCGCCCTCCTCGCCGGAAAGCCCTATAAGGCCTTTGACTACCGTCCGGTGCCTCCAGCTCTCCAGACCCATCCCTCCGGCGATTTCGTCTTTGGTCCCGATTTCTACCGGCCGTCCGCGACCCTCCATCTGGTGTCGGAGGGAAACGGGGTCACGCTGTACTGGCCCGCGGGCCGGGTTGCGCCGCTGCTGCCGATAGCGAAGGACAAGTTCAAGGACCGGTACTACTGGAACGATGTCACCGTCGTTCGCGGCAAGGATGGCAAGCCCGTCGCGCTCGAGTACGCGAAGTTTCGAGGGCGAGCATTCGCACAGCCAACCGCCGCTAGAGTCGACGAGGTCGTGAAGCCGTTCGTTCAATACAACGCGTTCAGCGGGGTCGTCTTCGCGGCAAAGGGCGACAAGGTCGTGGTGCAGAAGGCGTACGGGATGGCCGACTACGAGTTCGGCGTGCCGAACACCGTCGACACCCGCTTCGCCATCGCGTCGATCACGAAGCGATTCACCTCCGTGATCCTGGAGCACCTGTTCGGGGAGAAGAAGCTTTCGCCCGATGACCCGCTCTCGAAGTGGGTTCCTGACTTCCCATCCGCGAACGCCATCACGGTGAAAATGCTGATGACGCACCATTCCGGCGTCCGCGATCCGGACAAGTTGCGCGGCATCATCCGCGTGAACCATACGTCCGCCGAGGTCGTCGATCTCCTGAAGAGCGAGCCGCTTGGGAGCAAGCCGGGAGAGGAGTACTCCTACACCACCGCGAACTACGCGATCCTGGCGCACGTCATCGAGCGCGTCACCGGAAAGTCGTATGCCGACGTCGTCCGGCAATACGTGTATGGGCCGGCCGGAATGAAGGACTCCGGGGAGCTGACCACGACGGCCGTCGTACCGCGGCTGGCGCACGGCTACATGCCCGATCCCTACGGGCGTGGCGTGGCGGTCTGCGGTCCGGAAGACACGTCGTGGAAGGTGGGCGGCGGCTCCTCGTATTCGACCGCGGCCGACCTGCATCGCTTCGTCCGCGCGCTGTATGGCGGCACGCTCATGCCGCGCGACGCCGCCCGCGCGTCGTGGACGCTCGACACGATGTTCGATAAGAAGGCCACGATCTTGAACGGCGCGTTCCCGGGCGCCGGCGCCAATCTGGTGTATTTCCCCGATGACGACGTCACGGTCGTCGTGCTGTCGAACAACTACGCGACCGTTGCGGCGACGATTGCCCAGACGGTGGCGGCGATGATGTTCGACAAGCCGTACAGCGTTCCAAGCGTGAAGCTCGCCGCCGATCCGTTCGCGGTGCCCGACCACCGTATCGAGGGAAGCTATCGCGTGGAGGGCCATCCCTGGACGTTCACGATCTCGATCCGCGACGGCAGGCCGATCGTCACCTGGACTCCGATCCGGCAGTCGGCGATGCTCCGGATGTCGGACGACACCTGGTTCGAGCCGTTCGACTGGGCGACGCTGCAGCTCAAACTCGCACCGGACGGCACGCTGGCGGAGGGTTGGTTCAACTATCCCGGTATGACGCCGGCGAAGGTCTACCGGACCTCGTAACCTGCCTCTCGTGACAGCGTGTCACGCACTGCGGGCGCCGTGTCAAACACTGCGGGACAGGTGTCCTGCACTGGGGGAGAGCGCGTCACGCGCTGCGGGACAGGTGTCATGCACTGCGGGACCGGCGTCATGCACTGTGGGACAGCGTGTCACGCACGGCGGGACGGGTGTCACGCGCTGAGCGCACGGCGTCATGCACTGCGTGACAGCGCGTCGCGCAGTACAGACAGGCCGTCGGACGCTCCGGACGCTACGCCACGACGTCGTAATAGAACTTGCACATGATGTTCTCGGCAAGCTGCAGGCGGTAGTCGCGTCCCCCTCGTACGTCGCTGATCGGCGCGATCTCGTCGCGCGCGATGCGGCCGGCGGCCTCGAAGGTATCGGCGGTGATCGGCTTTCCGGCGAGGAACGACTCGGTGTTCTTGAGGCGCAGGACCGTCGGGCCGACGCCGCCGTAGGCGATCGCGGCGGCGTTGATGTGGCCGTCCGTGGTGCTCAAACGGATGGCGGCGGTGAAGGCGGAGATGTCGAGGTCGCGGCGGCGCGAGACTTTGTAGAGCTTCACCGTATCGCGGACGATCGGGACGCGCACGCGCGTGATGATCTCGTGCGGCGCGAGGTCGAACTGCTTGTAGCCCTTGTAGAACTGGTTGATGTCGACGAGGCGTGTGCCGTCGACGCTCTCGATCTCCAGCATCGCGCCGGCGACCATCAGGTACGGCAGCGTGTCGCCGATCGGCGAGCCGTTCGCGATGTTGCCGACCAGCGTTCCGGCGTTCTTGATCTGCGGCGAGCCGAAGATCGAGAGGATGCGGTGGAGCTCGGGGATGCGCTCGCGCGTGAAGTGTTCCAGCTCCGTCAGCGACACGTTCGCGCCGGCGACGATCGCTCCGTCATCTTCGCGAATCTCGCGTAGCGCGCCGATCTTCGACAACGACAGCATCGCAGCGGCGGAGTACGCTCGCTTGTTGATCCAGACGCCGACGTCGGTCGCTCCCTGGACGATCGTGCACGGCCGGAACTTGCGCTTGAACGCGAGGGCGTCGTCGAGCGTCGCCGGTGCGAAGAAGGTGCGGCCTTCGTCTTCGACGAGGACCGCCGCATTGTCGTCGATGGTCTGCGGATAGGTCTCGGTCATTCGCCGCATCGAGCCGTTCTCGACCGCGCACGCGGCCTTGATGATCGGCTCGTAGCCGGTGCAACGGCAGAGGTTTCCGACGAGCTCCGCGCGGGCGCATCTCTCGTCGACACGATCGTGCGTCTCGAACATGCCGGTCATCGCGACGACGAATCCCGGCGTGCAGTAGCCGCACTGCGCGCCGTGATGCGCGACCATCGCCTGCTGCACGGGGTTCATGCCGAGGCCTTCGACGGTGACGATCGACGCGCCGTCGAGCTGGAACATCGACTGGATGCAGGCGTTGATCGGGATGAACGCCTCGCCGCGCCGGATCAGGACCGTGCACGCGCCGCAGTCGCCCTCTTCGCAGACGACCTTCGTGCCGGTCGCACCCCGCGCACGAAGCCAGTTCGCGAGAGTTGCGAATACGTCACGGCCGCGAACTTCATGCTCGCGGCCGTTGATGAGGAGCCTTAGGTGGTCTCGCATCGTTCGGTAGTGAGGGGGGCGGACGCCCTCGTCCGCCCGCGCGGCTCAGCCGCGCTTCGCGCGGCCGGCGGACGAGGGCGTCCGCCCCTCCAACTCAGGGTTTGACGAGTCCGTTGTACGTGTCAGGGCGCCGGTCGCGGAAGAACTGCCACGTGTGGCGCACTTCTCGAATTTTATCGAGGTCGAGCTCCGCGGTGACGAGGGCGTCCTCGTCGCGCTTCGCGTTCGCGAGCATCTGGCCGCGCGGGTCGCAGAAGTAGCTCTGGCCATAGAACTCGCCGATGTTCCACGGTCCTTCGAAGCCGACGCGGTTGATCGCGCCGACAAAGTAGCCGTTCGCGACCGCGTGCGCAGGCTGCTCGAGCTTCCAGAGATACTCGGAGAGACCGGCCACTGTCGCCGACGGATTCATCACGATTTCCGCGCCGTTCAAGCCGAGCTCGCGCGCCCCCTCCGGGAAGTGCCGGTCGTAGCAGATGTAGACGCCGACCTTCGCGTACTTCGTGTCGAACACCGGGTACCCGAGGTTGCCGGGACGGAAGTAGTACTTCTCCCAGAAGCCGGGCGCGGTGTGCGGGATGTGGTTCTTGCGGTACTTGCCGAGGTACGTGCCGTCGGCGTCGATGACAGCGGCCGTGTTGTAGTAGACGCCGGTCGACTCCTCCTCATAGAGAGGAACGACGATGACCATGTTGTACTTCGCGGCGTACTCCTGCATCAGCTTGGTGGTCGGCCCGTCGGGGATCTTCTCGACCGACTCGTACCAGCGCGGGTTTTGCTCGGCGCAGAAATAGGGTCCGGTGAAGATCTCCTGCATGCAGAGGATCTGCACCCCTTCCTGGCCGGCCTGATCGACGTACTTGAGCGTCCGCTCGACCTGCGCGTTGCGGATCGTTTCGAGGGACTCGTCGGTCGATGCCGCGAGTGAGGTTTGAATCAAACCGGCTTTGACGATACGGGACATGTTTGTTTGGCTCCTGGACTTGGTGGAGGGGGATTGTAATGCCTACTTGCGGAGCAGCGCGATCTGACCCTGATGGTAGATGTTGTGCTGCACGACGCCGCGCACGCCGAACTCGATCGAGTGCGCCTTGCCTGCCATTTTTCCGTCGAGATCGGCGTCGGTCAGCTTCGCGACGCGCGCGAGGAGTGACTTGTGCGCGGCGTCGAGCCGCGCCAGATCGTCGGCCCATGCGGCGGGCGTCCGGAAGTTGACGTCTTGCGTGACCTCGAACACCTCGCCGTCGAGCCGGCGATTCGTGACCTCGATCCAAGAGGTGATGTGCGCCAGCAGCTCCGCAATGCGCGGGCGCTCGCGGACGCGCGACTCCTCGATGCCACCAAGCGTCTGGCGCAGCGAGTCGCCGTACCACGGCTCACCGTCGTACGCGTCGTTCAGTTCATCGAGAAGCGTTTCGACCCGATTCATATGTGTGTGGGGCCGGCTCTCAGCCGGCCCTGGTGCGGCTGAGAGCCGCACCCTACATTTTCATCTTGGCGAGAACGCGAGGCCGCGTTTCAGGAAGCTGCCCTGTCCTACGCGCCCAACGTACTTTCCTTCGTCGATGATCACTTCACCGCGTGAGAGCACCGTCTTCGTCGCCCCCTTCACCTTCCAGCCTTCGTAGCACGAGTAGTCGACGTTCATGTGATGCGTCTTCGCGCTGATCGTGAACTCCTCGTCCGGGTCGAAGATGACGATGTCGGCGTCGCTGCCGACCGCGATCGTTCCCTTCTTCGGAAAGAGCCCGAAGATCTTCGCGGGATTCGTCGACACGATCTCGACGAAGCGATTGACGCTGATCCGTCCCCCGGCCACGCCGCCGTTGTAGACGAGACTCATCCGGTTCTCGACGCCCGGTCCGCCGTTCGGGATCTTCGAGAAGTCGTTCTTCCCGAGCTCCTTCTGTTCCTTGAAACAGAACGGGCAGTGGTCGGTCGACACCACCTGCAGGTCGTTGAACTGCAGCCCGCGCCACAGCTTCTCCTGGTTCCACTTCTCGCGAATCGGCGGCGTCATCACATACTTCGCCCCTTCGAAACCCGGCTGCTCGTACACGCTGTAGTCGAGAAAGAGGTACTGCGGGCAGGTCTCGGCGAACGCCGGAACGCCCATGTCGCGCGCGCGCACCACTTCCTGGAGCGAGTCGTCGCACGAGAGGTGGACGATATACACGGCCGTATTCGCGATCTCCGCGAGCGCGATCGCCCGATGCACGCCCTCGGCTTCCGCCTTGGTCGGCCGCGTCAGCGCGTGATACTTCGGCGCCGTCTTGCCCTCGGCGATCGCCTGTTTGACGATGACGTCGATGACGACGCCGTTCTCCGCGTGCATGCAGATGAGGCCACCGTTCTCGCCGGCGGTGCGCATCGCCTTGTAGATCGTCCCGTCGTCGACGAGGAAGACGCCGGGATAGGCCATGAAGAGTTTGAAGCTCGAGACGCCCTGATCGATCATCCGCCCCATCTCGGCCAGCCGTTGGTCCGGGAGGTCGGTGCAGATGAGGTGGAAACCGTAGTCGATGGCGGTCTTGCCGTCGGCCTTGGCGTGCCACACGTCGATCGCTTCCTGCAGTGTCTGACCTTTGGACTGCACGGCAAAGTCGATGATCGTGGTCGTGCCGCCGAACGCCGCCGCGCGCGTGCCGGTCTCGAACGTATCGGAGGCTGAGGTGCCGCCGAACGGCAGCTCCATGTGCGTGTGCGGGTCGATGCCGCCCGGGATGACGAGACGGCCTTTCGCGTCGATCACGCGATCGGCGTCGGCCTCGATCGTTTTCGCGATCATCGCGATCGTGCCGTCCTCGATGAGGATGTCGGCGTTGTAGTCGTCGACGGCAGTGACGACACGCCCGTTCTTGATGACTGTGCGCATGGGCGGATTATCATGCGCGCGAGCCCCGAAAATGAACTCCCTTCTGATCCTGCTCGCCATCTCCGCCGCAACCGCGAGACCGATCGACGTGGCGTACCTCGCGAACGAGAAGGACGCCGCGGCGATCGTCGAGCCGTTGCGCGCGGCACTTTCGGGCAGCGATCCGCTTGTGCGCACGACCGCCGCGCGTGTCGCTGGCGTCCGCGACGAAAAGATGCTCGTCGGCGATCTCCGGAAGGCGGTGGAGCAGGAGACGGATGCCACGGCCGCCCGCGAGGAGCTTCGCTCGATCGCACTCCTCGGCACCGATTCGGATATCGATTTCGCGAGGAAAACGAGCGAGAAATGGCCGCCGGCGATCGAGGACGCCGTCGAGTCGATGATTGCGAGGCGAGCCGACGCTTTCGACATTTACTTCGCGAAGCTGCATCCCGGAGGGGTTCAGGACGCGGACGACTTCTTCATGAAAGCACTCTGGGGTCGTCCCGATCTGACCGTTGCGATTTCATCGCGCCTCGCCGGACTCAGAGACCCCTCAGCCTGGCGCGCGCTCCTCCGTGTCTTGCACGACTCGGATGTGCCATTGCAGCCCGGCATCGCCGCCGCGGTGTTCAACGGCCCATCCGAGGAGATGCGCAACGCGACGGTGTGGTACTGCGTGCGCGTTTACGCGAAGAACCCGGACGGTCTTCCCGAGGTCGTTCGCGCCGCGTTTTCGGATCCGAAAGAGACGCCGAGCGACCGCGAAGCGTTCGGCCGCGAGCTGGTTCGCCGCATGTCCGGAGGCGACAAGAAGGAGGATCCCCGTTGGCTCGCCTGGCTGGATACGAAAGAGGCCGATGACCTTCTCGCATACAACGAGCCCAATGTCTTCGCGCTCCTGACGGATCACGAGTTCGCGCTGCGAAAGAACCACTGCGGCTTGCTGCCGGTCGAATGCACGATGCCGGCGGCGAAGCCGATGACGCTGAAGGGGCGCGTCGTGAGCCCAAAGCCGGTTCGTCAGCCCGAGGTCAATCTCCCGGGAGAGCTCCCGGCCGGACTCGCAGACGCGATCTCGTCGCGATGCGGCGATTTGTGGTTTGGCTTGGCGAACGTGACGGTCGACGGCGCCGGACGTGTGCTGGATCTCGATCTCTCGCACGTTCAGACGAGATGCGTGCGCGAGCTCGAGACGATTCTCCGGCTCTCCTACGCAACGAACCTCAGTATCGCAAGTCCACGCCGCACGAACGATCTGATCGTCTCCCATGGTCCGCGAACCACGCCGT
This sequence comes from Thermoanaerobaculia bacterium, assembly GCA_036488085.1. Taxonomy (GTDB): domain Bacteria; phylum Acidobacteriota; class Thermoanaerobaculia; order Gp7-AA8; family Gp7-AA8; genus DASXHZ01. Next base: position 16,370 of record DASXHZ010000044.1, on the reverse strand, counting down.
GCCTCGACGAAGATTCCCCGCTCGCTGTCCCTTCCGCCGGTCTGACACGTTCCGGAGGGAAAGTCGTGGCGCCGAAGGTGCGGCGCAAAGTCGAGCCGACGTATCCCGTCGGACTCCGTGGTGTCGGGAAGGCATCCGGAAATGTCTTTGTCATCGTCGAGGCCGTGATCACGAAGACCGGCTGCATTCGAAGCGTTCGGCTCATGGCGCAGAGTCCATTCGCTGAGCTCAATTCATCGGCGGTCTTTGCCGTGTCTCAGTGGACGTTCTATCCAGCCACGCTCGACGGAAGGCCGGTCGACGTCCTCTACAACCTGACGGTCCACTTCACGCAATAGATCACCGCGCCAGCGTGCCGAGCCGCGAGCGAAGCTCGATACGTCCGCTTGGCGTCACGTACGCGATCATCGACTGCGCGGGGGTGAGCTTCGCGTCCGAGGTCCAGCTCCTGTCGCCGTAGTGGATCGTGACGCGATCGCCGGGGTCGAGTTGTGCGCTCTTCGCGCCGCCGTTGATGATCGCGCCAAGGTCGGTGCGCCCGCTGTTCGACTCGACGCTGACGTCCGGCAGGTCGGTGCCGGAATTGTTGATGACCGTGACGCGGGCCGGGTAGCTCCCGGCCCACCACGCGAGTCCCAGAATGACGACGACCGCGATGACGATGAAGTAGAGGAGCGGCTTCGAGATCACGCCATCGCGAACGCGGCGTCGAGCGCGTCGACGAGGACGTCGATGTCGCTCTTGGTCGCGATCAGCGGCGGGCCGAGACGGATGACGTTGCCGAACAGGCCGCCTTTGCCGATCAGGACACCGCGCTTCTTCGTCTCCTCGAACACCTTCATCACGATGCCGGGCGCGGGCACCTTCGTCTTGCGGTCTTCGACGCACTCGATCGCCTGCATCAATCCCATGCCGCGGACGTCGCCGATCTTCTCGTACTTTTCCTGCAGCTCCGTGAGGCGCTGGCGCAGGTGCGCGCCGACCACCGCGGCGTTGCGGGGCAGATCGTTCTCATCGATGTAGCGGATCGTTGCGACGGCGGCCGCCGAGGTGACCGGGTTTCCGCCGAACGTCGAGAAGGTGAGGCCGGGGAACGCGCTTGCGATCTCGTCGGTCGTCGTGGTGCAGCCGACCGGCGAGCCGTTCGCCATCCCCTTCGCGAACGTCATGACGTCGGGCTCGACGTCCCAATGCTCGATGCCGAACCACTTGTCGCCGGTGCGTCCCCAAGCGGTCTGCACTTCGTCGCAGATGAAGATCCCGCCGTAGCGGTGGACGATGTCGGAGACGATCTGGAAGTACTCCTTCGGTGGGACGATGAAACCGCCGACGCCGAGGATCGGCTCCGCGATCATGCCGGCAATCTTGCCGTCGGTCGTCGTAAGGATGAGGTCCTCGATGTCGGTCGCGCAGCGGACGCCGCACTCCGGATACGTCTGGCCGAACGGGCAGCGATAGCAGTACGGCGCGTAGGCATGCTTGATGCCGGCGACCTGCGTGCCGCCGTGGCGCCAGGTGGAGTGTCCGGCCGCCGACATCGAGAGCATGGTGCGGCCGTGGTAGGCGTGCCGCAGCGCGATGATCTCCTGTCGCCCGGTGTAAAGCCTCGCTGCCAGCATCGCCGTCTCATCGGCCTCGGTGCCGCTGTTCGTGAAGAAGCTCTGGTTCAGCTTGCCGGGCGTCAGCTCGGCCATCTTCGCCGCGAGCTCCTGCGCCGGCTTGTTCACGTAGAGCGCCGACGTGTGCGACACCTTGTCGATCTGCTCGTGGATCGCCGCGTTCACCTGCTTGTTCGCATGCCCGACCGAGACCGTCAGCACGCCGCCGAAGCAGTCGAGATACCGGTTCCCCTTGTCGTCAAAGACATACATCCCCTCGCCGTGGTCGATGAGCAGCGGGTCCTGGTAGTACGTCGAAGCGGCCGGCCAAGTGTGGCGCTTGTAGTCGGCGATGACGTCGATGTCGGTTTCGTTGAGAACGTCGGTCATGGTGTTGATCCTATAACGCTGCGGGTGCCATCGGCTGCGCGTAGCCTTCCACTTCTTCTTCGTAGCCGCCGTGGTATTCGCGGGTGTCGGGGCGTTTGATTTGAGAGTGGGCGACGACGCGGTCGCGGCGGAGGCCGCGGAAGTCGGAGAGGGAGGCGAAGTTGCGCTGCGTCATGAACTCGTTCATGCCGTGCGTCAGCTCCTTGATGACGTTGGGGCCGATGGCGTGGTCGAGCATCGCCGCGGTGCAGACCTGGACGGTGCCGCATCCGAGGAGGAAGTAATTGAGGGCGTGCTCGAACGTCGAGACGCCGCCGATGCCGGAGAATTCGCGGTCGGGGAACGCCCTCGTCATCTGCGACATCTTCGCCATCGAGAGTGGCAGGATGGCGGGTCCGCCGAGGCCGCCGGGGCTCACGTAGCCTTCGACGCTCATCTCGAAATCGAGCGAGACGGGGTCGATCGGCGGGAGAGAGGGGAAGGTGTTCGACGACACGACCGCGTCAGCACCGCCCAGGAAACAGGCGGTGGCCTCTTCGACGATGTTCGACGTGGCGGGAGTCAGCTTCACCCACACCGGAATCCGCGAGACCGCTTTGACGGCCTGCGTGACGACCGAGCAGAGGACCTTGTCCTTGCCGACGTTCGATCCCATGTCGACGCGATCCATGTGCGGACACGAGAAGTTCAGCTCCAGCGCGTCGCATCCTTCGTCCTGACACGCCTTCGCGAGCGTCTGCCAGTTGTGCAGTTCCTTGTCGTTGCCGCTGCCAGCCATGATCGAGGCGACCAGCACCTTCTTCGGATACTGCTTCTTGATGTTCGCGAGCTTGCCGATCCACCAGTCGAGCGGCTTGTCGGAGATCAGCTCCCAGTTCCAAGACGCCACGAGCGTCGAGTCGTTGCGCTTCGCCATGGAGAGGCGCGTCCCGCTGTTGTCGGCGCGGAGGAACTTCGTCTTCGGCCCCTTCACGTTCACGACTGGATGCAGCCCGATCGTCTTCGTCACCACGCCGCCCCATCCCGCCTCGAACGCCCGCATGATGTTCGCGTCGGATTCGGTCGGGGGCGCCGAGGCGAGCATGAAGGGATTTTCGAAGCGAACACCGGTGAAGATCGACGACAGATCGGCCATGGACTCTCCTTTAATGGAAACGGAAAGTGTACATCCGATGCCGCGGGCCTCGCGCTGAGGGTAGGGCTTTCGTGTTCTGTTTCCTCTCCTTGCTAGATGTCCAACTGGACGCGTAGGTTGCTTCCGCTTCGGCCGCCGTCCGAATCAACGGTGAAATGGGCCGAGCTCGCAAAAACTCTCGCGGAAATAGCCGCAATTCTCGTTGCCGGCTGGTGGGCCTACACGCGCTTTCTTGCGGGCGAGGCACCCAGCCTTGAGGAGCGCGGCAGCACGGAGTCGACGCTGGAGTGGGTGGAAGGCGACCAGCGGTGTACGGCATTTTTCGGAGTGGCCGTCAAGAACATCGGCAAGCGCGCGTTTGACATCGACCAGACCACGGTTCGTGTCTGGCTGGTGACTCCTCCCGAGCCGACCGCGGGCATCACTCAATTTGATCCTTCCGAGATCATGAAGACTCCATCGTCGTTCAGCCGGACTTTGCCAGCCGGAACATTCACCACACACTACGCGCCGGACACGGGGTGGCACGACGACCTTGCGTTCAGCATTCCCCGCGACCCCGATGCTCATCGACGCATCGCCCTGTTCGCATTTGAGCCACACGCATTGGCATCGGATGGTCGTCCGCTGAAAACGGCGCTGTACGAGTACCGTTGGAGTGCCAATTGCGATGTGTCGGTCTCGCAACAGGCCAAACCGTAGCCACGCTTCCCTTACGCCTGCCGCGTGAACAGTTGCCGCTGGCTCATCCGATACGCATTCGTGCGAATCGTCTCGCGTAGGTTGCGCGGATCCGGAACGCTGTGGAGGACCAGTACCGGCTCCTCTTTGTCGGTCGAGATCAGCGTGACGTTGCCGATGCCGAGCATCCGCGCGGTGAAAGACTGGAAGAACTGCGTGTCGTCGATCGTCCGCAGGTCGATCTCGTTGACGCTCTTCGAGAGGATGCCATTCTCGATCAGGATGCGCTGTGTCGTGAGGGTGTAGAGCGTGCTGCGGATGCGTAGCAGCGAGATGAGGAGGCGAGTGAGCTGAATGAGGAAGACCACCCCAGTGAGCCACCAGCCAACCTTGATGATCGTCGCCTGCTGATCGATCGCATTCGTGTGCGAGGCGAACCAGTGCGCCGCCCACGGGATCGCCACGATGATGACGATCAAGCCGACGACCCGGCCCACCAGCACCTTCGGCGACGGCGTTCCCTTCCACAGCGTCTCCTCGGGAACGGCGTTCGCGGGTGGCACCTGCAGCGCCGCTTGCGGTGTGTTCATCGGCCGTCCGCAGTGCGGGCAGACCGGGGCGAGCGTCGAAACGTCGTGGCCGCAGTCAGGACAGGCGAGCACGGGCATGCATGAATTCTAGTCTGAGGACTCGCTTACAATCTTCCGAAACCGATCGTCCCGAGGAGAGAGAGCCCCATGCCCGATGACGTCATTCGCCATGAAGACGGCCGCGTCGAGCTGCGCGACCACGCAGCCATCGAACACAGCCGCCTCTACAGCGAAGACCTCGCGCCGGTGCCGGTCGCGAAGCGCAACTGGACGACCTACAACTACGCCGCCCTCTGGATCTCGATGGCGCACTGCATCCCGACGTACATGCTGTCGTCGGGCCTCATCGGCGCCGGCATGAACTGGTGGCAGGCGCTGATCACGATCCTCCTCGGCAACACGATCGTCCTCGTCCCGATCCTTCTGAACTCGCACCCCGGAACCAAGTACGGCATCCCGTTCCCCGTCTTCGCGCGCGCCAGCTACGGGACTTTCGGCTCGAACCTGCCGGCGATCATGCGCGCGCTCGTGGCCTGCGGCTGGTTCGGCATCCAGGCGTGGATCGGTGGACAGGCGCTCTTCACGCTGCTCCACTCGATGATCCCAAACTGGCCGTCGCTCCTCGGCAGCGCCGCGATCGGCGGGCACACGCCGACCGAGTGGCTCTGCTTCCTCCTCTTCTGGGGGCTGAACATCTACATCATCTATAGAGGCATGGACCTTCTGCGGATGGTCGAGAACTGGGCCGCGCCGTTCGTCCTCGTCATGACGGCATGCCTCCTCGCCTGGGCAATCTGGCGCGCCGGCGGCCTCGGGTACCTCGTCTCGCATCCCGGCAAGCTCCGCACGTGGGCGGAGTTCAAGCCGGTCTTCATCCCGTCGCTGACCGCGATGATCGGCTTCTGGGCCACGCTGTCGTTGAACATGCCCGACTTCACGCGCTTCGGCCGCAGCCAGCGCGAGCAGGCGCTCGGGCAGACGGTGGCGCTGCCGACGACGATGACGATTTTTGCGGCGATGGGCGTGATCATCACGAGCGCCGCGGCAGTGATCTATCCGAACTCGCCGATGAGCGAGCTATGGGATCCGGTCAAGCTGGTCGGCCACTTCTCGCAGACGTGGGTCGTGGCGATCTCGATGTTCACGGTGGTCGTGGCGACGCTCAGCGTGAACATCGCGGCGAACGTGGTCTCGCCCGCGAACGACTTCGCGAACGCGTTCCCGAAGGCGATCTCGTTTCGCACCGGCGGCCTGATCACCGGAATCGTCGGCATTCTGATGATGCCGTGGAAGCTGCTCGCCGATCCGAGCGGCTACATCTTCGACTGGCTTCTCGGCTATAGCGGCGGCCTCGGATCGATCGCCGGCGTGCTGATCGCCGACTACTGGCTGGTCCGCGACAAGGAGCTGAGACTCGGCGATCTCTATCGCGAACACGGCGCGTATCGGTACAAGGGCGGCTGGAACTGGCGTGCCGTCGTCGCCACGCTCGCCGGCTGCTTCTTCGCCTGGATCGGCCTCGCTGTCCCGGCGCTCCACACGCTCTACGACTACGCGTGGTTCGTCGGCTTCGGCGTCGCCTTCGCGCTGCACCTGGTGCTGATGAAAGTGTCGAAGCCGGAGATCGTGCCGACGATTGAAGTTTATCCCGAGCGTTAGCGAGGGATCTCCTGTAACACCGGCAGGGTCATTCAATAGTGGCGATGAACGTCGAAGTTGCTTCTATGGTTTTCATTCACGCGGTGTAACCCGAGATCCCTCGCTTCGCTCGGGATAAAACCAAGACATCACGGCCAGATCCCCCGCACGAGCGCCACGCTCGCCACGCGCTGGATCGCCAGCGCGAAGGCGGCGGTTCGGAGGTCGACCTCGGCGCCGCTGCGGTCCTTGATCGCGATCTGCATCCGCAGCACGGCGTCGGTCGCGGCTTCCATCTTCGTTCGTAGCTTCGCGTTGACTTCGTCCTCGCTCCAGTGCTCGTTCTCGATGTTCTGTACCCACTCGAAGTAGCTCACCGTCACGCCGCCGGAGTTCGCGAGGATGTCGGGAATGATCGGGATGTTGCGCTCGAACAGCGCGCGGTCCGCCGCCGGCGTCGTCGGGCCGTTGGCCGCTTCCGCGATCAGCTTCGTCTTCACGTTCGCGACGTTGTCCGCACGGATCTGGTTCTCGAACGCGGCGGGGATGAGGACGTCGCATTCGATCTGCAGCAGCTCGGCATTCGTGATGTTCATCGTTCCGGCGAGGCCGACCACCGACTTCGTCTGCTTCTTGTGCGCGAGCGCGGCGTCGTAGTCGATGCCGTCCTCGGAATGGACGCCGCCGGTCGAGTCGCTCACCGCGATCACCTTCGCCCCCGCGTCGGTGAACAGGCCCGCCGCGATCGAGCCGGCATTGCCGAAGCCCTGGATCACGACGCGAGCGCCCTCGAGCGAGTTGAGACCCGGCACGGCGCCCTCGGCGATCGCACGTGCGGTGGCGAATAGGCACCCTCGGGCTGTCGCTTCATTGCGCCCGAGGGAGCCGCCCATTGCGATCGGCTTTCCGGTCACCACGGGCCGGTTGTTCTTGCCGGCGTGCATCATGTCGTACGTGTCGTAGATCCACGCCATCGTGCCGGCGTCGGTGTTGACGTCAGGCGCCGGGATGTCGCTGTGAGGGCCGATCGTGTCGCCGAGCTCCACGACGAACCGGCGCGTGATCTTCCGCAGCTCGTTCTTCGAGAGCTGCTTCGGGTCGCAGACGATGCCGCCCTTCGCGCCGCCAAATGGGATGTCGGCGACCGCACACTTCCACGTCATCCACGACGCGAGCGCCCGCACTTCGTCGCCGTTCACTTCGGGGTGATAGCGAATGCCGCCCTTGCCGGGACCGCGGACGCGCGAGTGGAGCGCGCGGTAGCCGGCGAACGTGCGGACGCTGCCGTCGTCCATCTCCACGGGGAACTCGAACTTCTGCAGCCGAGTGGTCCCGCGGAGCCAGTTGCGCAACCCGTCCGGCAGGTTGGCAACGTACTGTGCCGCCGTGTCGAACTGATGCTGCGCGATCTCGTACGGATTGAGATTTTCGCCGGTCGAAACGGAGGCCGAGGTCGTATCACGCGCGGAGTTGCGCACGTCCATGGGGCAGTCCCTCCTTTTGCGAGGAGGGAACGATAGCACCGGTGGGGCGCCGGGAGGTTCGGTCGAGCCAGCCCGCGTTCACGCCGTCCATGACGCGAAAATGCAGTTCATGACACCCGCGTGCTGTTGGGCTTTTTCGCGAAAGAACGCCAGTCCCCACATTGTCTAAATGTGCGTAACACAAGGAGAAAGCAATGAAAACGACAGTGACGATGTGGGCAACGAAAGCGGCGGGAGCGGGTGCAGTAGCCCTTCTTCTGGCGACGCCGGCATTCGCGCAGTCGCGCGGTGACTGGAGTCGGAACAACACTTCCAATCGCGGCGCGCAGGCGACTCAGACGCACGCCGACAACAACCGCGGTCAGCAGTACAACCGGGCTCCGCAGAGGACTCAGGTACGTGCCACGCAGCGGACCCAGACGCGGACGACCAACCAAGCGCAGGAGTACGAAGGATTGCGCCAGGCACAGCCGGCCCAGGTGCGGGCAAACAATCGGACGAACCAGGTACAGCAGCAGCCGGCGCAGGCGTGGCAGCAGACGCAGGCGCGGCAGCAAACGGCGCAGCGCTCGCGCGGGCAGTACAACAACAACAGCTACACCGACAACAACAGCTACCGTGAAAACCAGCGCGTCACGGCATCGGGCAGGATCACCTCGTTCGCCCGCGAGCGCGACGGGTATCGCGTCCAGCTCGATCGCGGCGGTTCGTATTGGATCCCTGAGTCGCGTGGGCGTGGTCTCCGCGCCGGCCTCTCGATCAACATCGGCGGCATCTTCCGTGGCGGCTCGATCTTCGTCGACACCATCGGATACCCCGCCGGCTACGCATATGACAACGGTTACGTCCGCGGCGTCGTCGAGAGCGTCGACTACCGCACCGGAACCGTCTGGCTGCAGGACGATGCCTCAGGCCGCGAATTCCGCGCCGACGTCGGTGGCTATGCGTTGAACAGTCTGCAGCGCGGCGAGCTCGTCGAGCTCACCGGCCAGTGGCTCTCCAACGGAATCTTCAACGTCGCCGGTATCACCAGCATCCAGTAAGCGATCCGGTAGCAGTCGAAGTGCAAGAGCCCGAGGCATCGCGCCTCGGGCTTTTTGCTATTCGTGCGTGATCAGAACGGCCCCCACTTCACCATCACGGGCGGGATGAGAAGCAGTAGGGCGAGGACGATCAGGACCAGCATCAGCGGAAGGAACCAGCGCGCCCATTTTTCCCACGGGATGCGGGCCATGCCGAGGACGCCCATCGTCACGGCGGAGGTCGGGAGGATCGGATTGATGAACTCGCAGAGCTGGTAGGCGTAGACCATCGTCTGGCGCGTGATCCCGACCAGGTCCGCGAGCGGCGTCATGATCGGCATCGTCAACGCTGCCTGCGCCGTGCCGGAGTGGATGAAGAAGTTGATGACCGCCTGGATGAAGAACATCACCCACACCGCGACGATGGCGGGGAGGCCGGCGATGGCGGTGGAGCTGGCCTGCAGGATCGTGTCGAGGATGGAGCTCTCGCGCGCGATGATGAGCAGCGACCGGCCGCAGGCGATGATGAGCGCGACCGTGACCATGTCCTTCGCGCCGGCGACGAAGTGCTTCGCGATGTCGTTGCCGCGGAGTCCCGCCACGATGCCCATCAGCAGTCCCATCGCGAGGAAGAGCGCGCCGATCTCTTCGATGAACCACTGCGCTTCGAGGATGCCCCAAATCAGCGTCGCCATACTGATGAGGAAGAGGACGAGCACCGCCGCACGGCGCTTCGTCCACGGCTCCGGCGCCGCATCGACGTCGTATGCGCTGAGGTCGCGGGCGCGATCGATGTCGTACACGGGACTGAGCTGCGGGTTCCGCTTCACGCGTGCGGCGTAGGCCATCACCCACGCGATGGTCACTCCCGTGCCGATGAACCACGTCACGACGCGGTAGCCGAATCCCGAGTAGAGCGGGAGGCCGGCGAGCCCTTGCGCGATTCCGACTGTGAACGGGTTGAAGAAGGCAGCGGAGAAGCCGGCAGCCGCGCCGAGAAATGGGATCGAGGCGCCGACGATCGAGTCGTACCCGAGCGAGAGCGCGAGCGGAACGAAGATCATGATGAACGGGATCGTCTCTTCGCCCATCCCGAAGATCGAGCCGCCGAGGGAGAAGATGATCATCAACACCGGGATGAGCAGCTTCTCGAGGAACGGCCGGCTCCGCAGCGCGACGGTCACTCTCTTGATCGCGAAGTGGATCGTTCCGGTTTCCTGGATGACGTTGAATGAGCCGCCGATCAGGAGAAGGAACGCGATGATCAGCGCGCCGTCGACGAAGCCTTTGATCGGCGCGATCATCAGCCACTGACCGCCGAGGTAGATCTTCGCTACGCGGTGGTACGTGCCCGGAACCGTAACCTGGCGTCCGTTGCGATCGACGCGTTGATACGTGCCGGAAGGAATCACCCACGACATCGCGAGGACGATGACGATCAACGCGCCGACGATCACCAGCGTGTGGGGCATCCGGTAGGTGCGAGGTGTCGTCACAGTGTCGCGAGGAGGTCGGCGAGCAGGAGGATGCGCGGACGGAGCGAATCGAGATTCAGGAACTCGCCGCGGACGTGCATCCCGTCGCCGGTCGGTCCGAGACCGTCGACGACGGGGACACGTGCCGGCTCGGCGATGAAGTTCGCGAATGAGACGCCGCCGCGATCATCCTCGACTTCGAGATGCAGGCCGCGTTTCGCCGCCAGCTCCACTGTTCGTTGCACGAGGGAAGCGCCGGGGCCATTCGGATCGACCGGGCCGACCGGCATGCTAGGAGTGAACGTGGCCGTCACGTCGTGCCGCGCTGCGATCTCCGAGGTGAGACGTGTGAGCTCGGCGAGCATGACATCGCCGTCAGACTTCGTGAGGAAACGGAACTCCCCCTCGGCGATGGCGGCATCCGAGACGACGTTGAGCTGCCGCGCCGTTCCGACGAGGTCGTGATGCCGCGCGAGATCGCGTACGAATTCGGCGCCGCCGCCGACGATGCGGCCGACGTTCACGGTCGGTGCAGCGCCGCTCTTCGACAGCCCCTGCGCTCGCGCGCACCACTCCGCGCCGGCTGCGAGCGCTGACCTTCCCGACCAATACGCGAGTCCTGAATGCGCCGCGCGGCCGGTTACTTCGAGCTTCCACTCGACCATACCGCGCCGTCCGGCGACGAGCGTCTCTCCATCGCCGCGCGCCTGTCCCGGCTCGAGGACGAGCACCGCGCGCGCGTTCCTGCTCCAGCGATTCGCGGAGCTGCCGGAGATGAGACTCTCCGACTCCTCGTCCGGGACGAAGACGGCGAGGATGTCGTCGGGAAACTTCTCGCCGCGCGCGGCGAGGACGTCGAGCGCGCCGAGGAGCGTGACGAGACCGCCCTTCATGTCGAGCGAGCCCGTTGCGGAGAGTTGCCGTCCTTCGATCCGCGGCTCGACCGCGGGGAGGACGGTGTCCATGTGGCCGAGGAGAAGAAGGTGAGAGTCGGCGACGGACGGCCCGCGCGCGATGAGAACGGGTTGCGGCTTACCGGCGGCGTCGTTCTCGTCGGCGACGTCGACACGCAGCCCGCGGCGCTCCAAGCCCGCTTTCAGATCGTTGGCGACGCGCCGGATCCCGGCCGCGTTTCCGCTCTCCGAAGAGATGGCGCAAAGCCGGACGAGAGTCGCCTCGGCGTCAGCAACGATGCGTTCGAGTGCTGCTTCTTCGAGTGATTCGATTGCTCTCGTCCCGACCCGGAGTCTACTATTCCGGTCCAGCTCCATGTCGGTTTTTCGCAGGTCGAAGCATCACGAGAGGAAAAAAGGGGGGAGCATGAAGCGATACCAGGCTTTGCGCCGATACGTGTCGATCGGCGCGGCAATCGTAGCGGGTGTCCTTTGGTTGGCCGCTCCGGCGGTCGCTCAAACTGCCGGAGGAAACGTCGTCGGGAAGGTTCTCGACGCCTCGGGAAGCACGTTACCCGGCGTAACGGTGACGCTCACCGGCATCGGCGCGCCGCAGGTCTTCGTCACCGGTGCGAACGGCGCCTATCGTTTTCTCGATCAGGCGCCGGGACGATATGACGTCAGCGCCGAGCTGAGTGGTTTCGGGACCGCGCACCGGCCCGTCGACGTCAGCATCGGAGCGAATTCCGAGATCGACTTCCAGATGTCGCCGGCGGTCTCGCAGAGCATCACCGTCTCGGCGGAGACGCCGCTGATCGACGTGCGCAATACCGGCACCGGGTCGGACATCAACCAAACGGAATTGCGCGAGGTACCGTCCGCGCGTGACCCGTGGGTCGTCCTTCAGACGGTGCCCGGCGTCCTCGTGAGCACGGTGAACGTCGGCGGCAATCAGTCCGGCCAGCAGTCGTACTTCATCGGCAAAGGCATCGAGCGGAACCAGACGGAGTGGAACCTCGACGGCGTCAACATCACCGAAATGCAGGCGACCGGTACCTCCGACTTCTACTACGACTTCGACTCCTTCCAGGACATGCAGATCAGCACCGGCGGATCGGATCCGCGTCTGCGGACGCCGGGCGTGCAGATCAACATGGTGTCGAAGCGCGGCACGAATGCGTTCTCCGGATCGGGCCGTTATTTCTGGACCGACAAGCAATTCCAGTCCGACGCCGTCATCCCGACCGAGGCGCAGTCGTATCTGACGTCGGCGAACTCGATCAACAACATCGGCGACTACGGGCTCGAGTTGGGCGGACCGATTCTCAAGGACCGCCTCTGGATCTGGGGCGCGTATTCGAAGAACAACATCGACAACTTCATCGCCGGGCCGACCATCCCGCAGTTGACGCACATCACGAGCTGGAACGGCAAGTTGAACCTGCAGCTCACGCCGGCGAACAGCAGTTCCGCCTATTACATGTGGAACAACAAGACGGTGCATGGCCGCGGGCTCAGCATCACCCGCCCCATCGAGACCGCCACGGACCAGACCGGGCCGGGACACGTCCTCAAGCTCGAGGACACGCAGACGTTCGGAAGCAACTTCTACCTGACTGGTCTCGTCGGCCTCGTTCAGAACGGGTATACGCTCAATCCGATCGGCGGACGCGACGTCAGCGCGTGGTGGACGAGCGGGAGCTATGCGTCAGCAAACCCCGGCATTTCGTCCGGATGGCATCGCACCTACAGCTACTACCACCAGGACGTCCCTCAGAAGGACTACCGTCTCGACGGCTCGAAGTTCGCCACCCTCGGCAAGGTCGACCACGAGCTGAAGTGGGGATTCGAATATCGCAACACGCCGGCGAGCTCCGTCACGTCGTGGCCGGGCAATCAGACCTTCGGAAACTTCTATGACGGCTCCGCGCTGGCCGCCCTGACGCGCGATGCGGTGCCGAAATTCGGATCGAAGTACAAGGACATCTACGTCGGCGATACATTCCTGGTCGGCAAGCTCACGGTGAATGCCGGCGGGCGTTATGACATGCAAAGCGCCAAGAATTTCGCCAGCTCCGTTCCGGCGAACCCGCTCGTGCCCGACATTCTCCCGGCCGTGAACTACGCGGGCGATTCGCGCTCGCTGGAGTGGAACGGATTCTCGCCGCGCGTCGGCGTGACCTACGCATTCGGCAAGGACAACCGGGCGCTGGTTCGAGGGAGTTACAACCACTACATCAACCAACTCGGGTCGAGCGACGTCGGCTCGTCGAACCCGTTCTATCGAGTGCAATATCTCTATTACTACTGGGACGACCTGAACGGCGACCGCACGGTGCAGCGCAATGAGATCGATTTCGCGGACGGCGTCTATTCATTCGCGAACATCGATCCCAACAACACGGCCGCCGGCTTCTCGCCGGGCCGCGTCGACTACCACATGAAGCCCCCGAAGACCGACGAGCTCATCGCCGGCGTGCAATACGAGCTGACGCCCGGTTTCGCGGTGACTGCGAATTACACCCGCCGCTACATGACCGATTTCGTATGGAACCAGTTCGAGAAGACGCGCGGGGCGGGCGATTACTACACGACGGCCGACTATGTCCTCGCCGGAAACAAGTCGGGCATACTGCCCAACGGCACGCCCTACAGCGTTCCGTTCTACACGATCAGGCCCGGCGTGGCTGTCCCGGTCAACTATGTCTTCACGAACCGGAAAGACTATTCACAGACGTATCAGGACATCGAGCTGTCGGCCGTCAAGCGAATGTCCAACAACTGGATGATGCGGGCGAACGTCACGATCTCTAATTGGACGCAGCACGTCGGGCCGGGAGCGATCATCGATCCGTCGCCGCTGCTGAGCAACAGCACGAACTCGTTCAACAGTTGCTCGGTCTGCAATGGCGCCGAGGTGGCGTCCGGCGGCGGCATCGGCAACAACTACATCAATTCCCGATGGGCCTACAGCCTCACCGGGGTGTACCAGTTGCCGTGGCACTTCAGCGTCGGCGCGGCGTTCAATGGCCGTGAGGGCTACATCATCCCGTACTACGTCAGCTTCAAGGACCGCAAAGAGGGGACGACCAAGCACCTCCTCGTGTCGTCGAACTTCGACGACAACCGGTTGCCGAACATCGCCAACCTCGATCTCCGCGTTGCCAAGGAGTTCAAGATCGTCCACGGCGCCGCGGTGAATCTTTCGATCGATGCGTTCAACGTTCTCAATCAACACACCGTCCTCGACCGCAATACGCTTCTCGACGCCGGAGCGAACGCAACCAACCCGGTGTACAACCACATCTCGGTTCTCATGAGCCCGCGCGTGCTCCGCTTCGGCGCGCGAATCTCGTTCTGAAATCTTCACGGCAATCGAAGGTCCGCCATTCGTGGCGGACCTTCGCGTTGTTTTTCGCGCTGCTTGCCGCGGCTTGCGGACGAAAGGTAGCCAGCGACGCCCGCCCGCCCGTCATCATCATCTCTGTCGACACGCTCCGTTCGGACCACCTTCCGGTCTACGGCTATCGCGATGTCCAGACTCCGGCGATCGACGCCTTCGCGCGCGACGCCATGGTGTTCGACCGCGCCTTCAGCCACTGTCCGCTGACCCTTCCGTCCCATGCGACGATCCTCACCGGGCTCCTTCCGGCCGATACCGGCGTCCGCGACAACATGGGATTCAAGCTCGATCCCGCAAAACCGACGCTCGCCGAGCTCCTCGGGAGGAATGGCTACGCCACGGGGGCCGCGGTGTCCGCGTACGTGTTGCGGCGAGAGACCGGCATCGCGCGCGGCTTTCAATTCTTCGACGATCACATCGTCGAGCGTGCGGATCAGCCGCTCGGCGGAATTCAACGCAGCGGTGTGGAGACTGAGGGCATCGCCGAGCAGTGGGTCGGCGCGCACAGGACGCAGCCGTTCTTCTTTCTGCTGCACCTGTACGAGCCGCACTCGCCGTACGACGCGCCGGAACCGTTCCGCTCCCGTTTCAAGCCGTACGATGCGGAGATCGCCACGGCCGACGCGATCGTCGGACGCTTTCTCGACTCCTTGCGACGCGCCGGCATCTACGACCGTGCTCTGATCGTTTTCTTATCCGACCACGGCGAAGGCCTCGGCGATCACGGCGAGGATGAACACGGCATTTTTCTCTACCGCGAGGCGATCCAGGTCCCGCTGATCGTGAAGCTTCCCGGCTCGCCGCGCGCCTCACGCGTGAGCGAGACCGCCGGCCTGCGCGACGTGATGCCGGCGATTCTCGATGTACTGCACATCGCGCTGCCGGCGGGGATGACGAGCCGCCCGCTATTCGGCGGGAAAGCGTCGTCGCGGGATGTCTACAGCGAGACGTTTTACCCGCGGTTTCACTTCGGATGGAGCGACCTTCACTCGCTCACCGATGGGACGAAGCACTACATCGAGGCGCCGCGTCCCGAGTTGTACGACCTCCACGCCGATCCGCGCGAAACGTCGAACCTCGTCGACACCGACCGGCGCACGTACTTCGCCATGAAGCAGGCTATCGCGCCGATGCTGAAGGGCGCCGCGGCCGCTGCGGCCGTTCCGCAGGAAGAGATGGCGAAGCTCGCGGCCCTCGGCTACATCGGCAGCGCCGGCGCCGCGGCGCCGGGCGAAGTGCTCCCCGATCCGAAAGACAAGACCGGAACCTTTCGCGACCTCCGCGCCGCGTTCTCGCAATTCCGCGCCGGCAACAACGCCGCGGCGCTCGCGGCGTTCCAGAACATCCTCCGTGACAACCCGCGCATGACCGACGTCTGGGATGTGACGGCGAAAGCCTACTGGCGCCTCGGGCGCCAAGATGAGGCGATCGCCGCCGCAAAGGAGGGGCTGAAATCGAATCCCGGTTCGCCGCTGCTGGCATTGACGGTCGCGAACTTGGCGCTCGACACGGGCCGTCTCGACGATGCGCAACAGCACGCGCAACTCGCGTTGTCCGGCGATGCGCCGCGCGCGCACGAGGTCCTGGCGCGCGTGTTCCTCGCACGTTCTGATCTGGTGAACGCCGAGAAAGAGGCGCGCCTCGCGACGAGCGGCGGCGATCGCGCCGCGGCCTACGTGACGCTCGCACGCGTCCTCAAACAGGGCAATCATTTCGACCAGGCGCTCGCCGCGGCCGATGAAGCGCAACACATCATCGACAGCGAGAAGAAGCCGCCGTTCGCCGGCCTCTCGTTCCTTCGCGGCGATCTCCTCGCGCGCCTCGGCCGCAACGAGGACGCCGAGCGCGCCCTCAAACAGGAGATCGCACTCTCGCCCGGCGACCCGCGCGCGTATCAGAGCCTCATCGTCCTCCTCATCAGTGAGGGGCGAGGCGAGGAGGCCACGCGTCTCGTCTATCAGCTCGTCAACGCCGCCCCAACCGCCGACAACTTCCTCGCCATCGCCAAGATGATGCTCACCCTCGGCGACAACAACGGCTCCCGCTACTGGGCCGCCCGCG